>DASVXV010000114.1:0-13650 GCA_036392495.1 Pyrinomonadaceae bacterium
AATACCGAAATGCAATCAAAAGAGAGGAAGAGATTATCCACGAAATCACACGAAACGACACGAAACAACAAGCACTTTTGTGTTGTTTCGTGTGATTTCGTGGATCGTATCACCTCTTTTCTTATTGCAACTTGGTATAAGTAGGACAGACAGGAATGTCTGTCCTACCTGCTGATATCGTCGGCCACCAGCTTGTCGAGGGAGCGCAGTGAGTCCTGACTTTTGACTACGATCTCGACGACTTGGGCGGGTGAGTCTGTCAGGTGAAGCCGCCGCAAATCCTCCTCTGTGATCTTGCCCTCGGAGAGCATAGGGCCTTTCACCCAGTCGAGCAGGCCGGCCCAATATGAGGAGCCGAAGAGCACTACAGGGAAGTTTCTGATCTTGCGCGTCTGAATGAGCGTGAGCGCTTCGAAGAGTTCGTCGAGCGTGCCGAAGCCGCCGGGAAAGATGATGAAGGCCGTGCTGTACTTGACGAACATCGTCTTGCGCACGAAGAAGTATTTGAAAGTGAGCGAGCGCGTCAGGTGAGGATTGGCCCTCTGCTCGAAGGGAAGCTCTATATTGCAGCCGATGGAGAGGCCGCCCGCTTCGAACGCGCCGCGGTTGGCTGCCTCCATGATGCCCGGACCGCCGCCCGTAATCACTGCGAAGCCTGCGCGGGCCAGAAGCGCCGCGGTCTCCTGCGCGGCCCTGTACTGCTCACTGTCAGCAGCCGTGCGCGCGGAGCCGAAGATCGAGACGCCGCGCGTGATGGTCGCGAGTTCGTCGAAGCCTTCGACGAACTCACCCATGATGCGGAAGACGCGCCAGGTGTCCGTGTGCGTGAACTCGTCCGGTTTGGGCGTTTCGAGTAGCTGCTCGTCCTGCGTAACGTGGGCAGCGGGGATGCGCTCGTCTTTAGTTTCAGCCATAAAGAAGTCTAGAGTCTGGAGTCTGGAGTCTGGAGTCCGAGGTCAAAAGCAGCTTTTCTTTTCAGCCTTTGACTCCAGACTCCAGACTCTTAGACTCCAGACTCTTAAAGTGCCATGATGTTGTAGCCGCAGTCCACGTGTATGACTTCGCCTGTGATCCCCGAAGAGAGCGGGCTGCACAAAAAGAGAGCGCAGTCGCCGACTTCGCGCGCTTCGACGTTGCGGCCGAGCGGCGCGCGTTCGGCGTGATGTTTGAGCATCGTACTCATGTTGGCGACGCCCCGCGCCGAAAGGGTATTGAGCGGACCGGCGCTGATGGTATTGACGCGGATGTTGCGCTTGCCCAGGTCGGCCGCCAAGTAGCGGGTCGAAGCCTCAAGCGCGGCCTTCGCGACCCCCATCACGTTGTAGTTGGGGACCACCTTCTCCGCGCCGTAGTAAGTCATGGAGACGATGCTCCCGCCGTCCGTCATCAACGGCGCGGCGGCGCGCGAGAGCGAAGCGAGCGAGTAGGCGCTGACTTCGAGCGCGACCAGGAAGCCGTCGCGCGAGGTGTCAACGAACGAGCCCTCCAGTTCCTCTTTGGGGGCGTAGGCGACGCTGTGAACTAAAAAATCGAGACGCCCGAACTCCTCACGAACGCGCCTGAAGGTCTCTTCGATCTCCCCGGCATTCGTCACATCGCAGGGGAGAACGAGGGAGCCGGCCATGCCCTGCGTCAGGGCTTCGACGTTCTCTTTGAGGCGCTCGCCCTGATACGTGAAAGCGAGGCGCGCGCCTGCTTCAGATACAGCCTGTGCCGTCGCCCACGCGATGGAGCGCTTATTGGCGACACCGAAGATGATGCCGAATTTGTTTTCAAGCATGAGTCTCAGGTCCAAGTTTCAAGTTTCAAGTTTCAGGTTTCAAGTTCCAGGCCGTAAGCTTTTAACTTGAAACTTGAAACCTGAAATTAAAGTTACGCTGCCGCCGTCTGCGGCTCGCCCGTCATCAAAGCCTTGTACTCGCCGCTCTCGACCCACTTCAGGATTTCAGCGACGCGCCAGACGGGGAAGGGGTGCGACAGCCCGGCGTTGATGATGTCGGCCCAGAAACGGTCGAGCGCCTTCTCGTCGTAATTCTTTTGAAAGTCACGCGCCTGTTCCAGAAACTGCTCGTAATCAACTTTCGAGGCGTAAGTGCCGCCGGACAGTTTCATCATCGTGCGGCCGAAGACGTGCGGGTCCTGCGTGACCAGCAGCGCCGCGCGGTCGCAGGACAATTCGGCACGCCGCGCCCAGGCGAGAAGCGCCGAGCGCATCGTCATTGAAATGAGCTCAAGGGCGATCTTCGCAATCGCAGTGGCGGCGAGCGCCGCGTTCGCCAGAAACTCAAGCAGGCGCGCGGCCGTCAGATAAAGCACGTGCTCGGCATGGATGTGGCCGACCTCGTGAGCGACGACTGCAAGGACCTCTTCGTCCGTGAGTCGCTCAATCAAAGATGAATGAAGGACGATGACGGGGCGTTCGACGCCTGCCGTGAAGGCGTTGACGATGGGGGATTGCTGGACGAAGAGTTCGGGCATGTCAACGCCGAGGGTCGTGCAGGCGACCTGTAGCTTGGCGTGCAGGTCCGGGCACTGCTTCGGTGTAACCTTGACGGCGCTCGCCGTGCAGATAACGCGGATAGCGGATTCGCCTGTGACGGCGAGGAGTTTCTTGAGCGCAGAATCAATGCCGGGGATAGCGCGAAGCGCTGCCAGCGCGCGGCTGTCCGCAGGGTGAATGTAGTCGTGCTTGTTCAGGTCTGCGAATTTCTTGTGCGGCTCGTCGGACAGGGGCAAGCGACAGCGCCCGCATTTAGCCGTGCCGCCTTCCGCACGCGCCTTGTTGCGCTGGCCGCAATAGCGACATCGCACAGATCCCTGACCATTCTCAGCCGCAAGCTCGTTTTCGTTCTCTGCCATCTCTTAATTCCTTCTCCAATCTCTTCCAAAAGAGCGCCTGCCGGGAAGACTTGAATGAAGGAGGCCGCTCGTGGCGCAAGTATAATATCGTCTGTCGTGAATCGTAAATCGTAAATCGTGAATAGATAAAACCATGTTTCGTCTATTCACGATTTACGATTTACGATTCACGACATTTCAGTGTTTGAAATGCCGTATGCCTGTAAAGACCATCGCCAGGTTGTGCTCGTCTGCGGCATCAATGACTTCCTGGTCGCGGACCGAGCCGCCGGGTTGAATGACGGCTGTGATACCGTGGCGCGCGGCCTCGTCAAGACCATCGCGAAAGGGGAAGAAGGCGTCTGATGCGAGGACAGAGCCCTGAAGTGGAAGCACTGCGCGCATGGCCCCGATTCGGACGGAATCCACTCTGGACATCTGGCCCGCGCCGACGCCGACCGTCTGCCCGTCGCGGGCATAAACGATGGCGTTCGACTTCGTGTGCTTGCAGACCGTCCAGGCGAAAAGAAGCGCACGCACCTCTTCTTCCGTCGGCGGGCGCTTTGTGACGACCTTTAAATCGCCGGGCGTCAGGCGATGCGTGTCGCGAGTCTGGACGAGCATCCCGCCCGTGATAGTTCTGTAATCCAACCCCCCGACACGTTCCGGCTCACCGGCACTGAGCACGCGCAGGTTCTTCTTCGCGCGCAGGACTTCAAGCGCGGCTTCGTCGTAGCCGGGCGCGATGACGACTTCAGTGAAAATCTCCGTCAGGGCCCGTGCCGCCCGCTCGTCCACCTCGCGATTAAAGGCGACGATTCCGCCGAAGGCCGATACGGGGTCGGTGGCGAGCGCGCGACGGTAAGCCTCTTCCGCGGATGCCCCCGTGCCCGCGCCTGCCGGATTCATATGCTTGATGATCGCGCAGGCGGTCCCGTCAAAATCGCAGACAAGCTGCCAGGCCGCGTCCGCGTCCATATAGTTGTTAAAGGACATCTCCTTGCCGGAGAGGACTTCTGCATTGGCGACGCCGCCGCGCGCGGACGTTTCATAGAGTGCGGCCTCCTGATGCGGGTTCTCTCCATATCGCAGGGAAAACTTTCTTTTAAGGTTGAAGGCAACGCGATCCGAAAGCAAAGAGCCAAGCTCCTGAGTTTGACCGGCGGGCCTTTCTTCAATGTGGCTTTCCAGGGCGAGCGCGGAATTAAGATAAGCACGTATCGCAGCGTCATAGGCTGCGGTGCGTTGAAAAGCCTGCTGCACCAAAAGGGCACGCGTCGCCAGCGAAGTCGCCCCTTCATTCTGTCGCATCTCCGCTAAGATAGCTGGATAGCTCGAAGGATCAACGACGACCGCCACGTCTTTAAAATTCTTCGCCGCCGAGCGAATCATCGCCGGACCGCCGATGTCTATCTGCTCAACGGCCTCTTCGAGCGTCACGCCTGCGCGCGCGATTGTCTCCTCAAACGGGTAGAGATTGACGACCACCATGTCAATCGGCTCGATCCCGTGCTCGCGCATGGCTGCGACGTGTTCGTCGTTGTCGCGCAGGGCGAGCAGCCCGCCGTGAATGCGCGGGTGAAGGGTCTTGACGCGGCCGTCCATCATCTCCGGAAAGCCCGTGACCTCCGAAATGTCACGCACTTCGATTCCGGCCTCGCGCAGAGTCTTTGCGGTCCCGCCCGTGCTGATAATCTCGACATCGAAGCCTCGCAGCTCCCGCACAAAGTCCACAATCCCCGTCTTGTCCGAAACACTTACCAGCGCGCGGCCTATTTTTCTCAGTCCTTGGTTCATAAGAATAGTGACGAGTGACAAGTAACAAGTGACGAGTTAAAGCGTGCTTGCTTGTCACTCGTCACTTGTCACTCGTCACTGCTTTAAATTGTATTCCTCGCGCAACGAGTGAACGCGTAGCTTGCGGCCACGCTGCGCTTCCAGGTTGATTTCGATTCGATGGAGCGCGGTGGCGCGCGCCGTGTCGTCCGTGTAATAACCGAGCACATATTGTCCCTGTAAATCTTCTTCAATCGCCTGAAAGATCGGAGCAAGCTCGGGTCTGGCTTGCGGGTCCAGCGCGGACTTCGCGTCGCCCAGCATAAAATAGCGCCCGCCCGTCTTCTCCGCCATGTCACGGAATCCTTTTGTGGCCGGGCGCGGCTCAAGACGCCCATCGCGAGGCTCGTAGAGCGGGAGCTGAATCGCGTAGATTGAGACGCCGAGGTCCAGAGCCTGACGAATCACTGCCGCGGGCCGAACACTGCTCACAGTATCCAGCCCGTCACTGATTAAGATTAAAATGCGACGCTCCGTCGTGTTGCTTCCGGTAGCATTGAAGGCACGCAGCACATCCTGGACGGCATCGAATATCGCCGTACGCACGCCAGTCCGCGGGCGTGCGGCGAAAGCCGTTTCAGCCCTGCCCGCATCGCTCGTAAAGGGCAGGGCAAACGCTGCCCGTTCTCCGAAATGAAGAACGGCGATGCGCGAGCCGCGTCCGAAGCGTGAGAAGAGCTTGAAGGCGGCCTCGCGCTGCGCGTTAATGACCTCACGGATGCTGCCGGAAGAGTCTAGCGCGAAAGCGAGCGCCACATGCTCTGTCCCGGCGGCAAAGTACGAGAGCGTGACCGCGCGCCCGTTGTCGCGCAGGGAGAAGTCAGATTGCGTCAGTCCGGCAACGCGGCGACCGCGCGAGTCCGTGACGTACACAGGGACGGTCACGAGGTCTGTGCGAACACGCATGACATCGTCGGGCGAGACATCGTCTTGAGCTGAGACGTTGGCCGGAAAAGCGTAGAGAAGGGGGAAAATTAAAAGGGGAATGAAGAACAGTCTGAAGACGGAAGTGAGTTCTGGTCTACTTCGATCGGGCGCTTTGCGGGACAGCATCATGTCCGGGCTTAAAACAGGAAGCGCCAGAAGAAGAGTACGCTCAGAATCAGGACAAGCGTGATGACGATGATTTTAATCAGGCTCACAGCCGTTTCCTCATGCGTCTTTTAAGGAAGGTTAATGTCTTCGACGACCACCAGCGCGCGAACGAGCCTCATTCTAGTAGTCTCTGATTGTGCCTGTCAACGCGAAGAGCGCTCGCCGCCCGCCGCTGTCTTTTCAATCTCAAGTAGATAAACGCCTGTGAGGCGAACTGGGTTCCGAAAATGTCCTGCGGGCCCGGCGAGTCGAACAAACTCGCCGGGCCCGCAGGACATTTTTTAATACTCCAAAAGGTAGCGAAACCTTAGAAGAATCTCAGAGTATAGGTCACCCGCAAACCCCGACCCATCTCCGGCGCAAACTCTTTGATGAACGAAAGATGGTTGCGATACAAACGATCACCGAGATTGAAAGCATTGAATGAGATGATATGGGCGGCGTGTTGCCGCGCAATCAAGTATGAACCTGAAAGGCCAAAGACCGTGTAGCCAGCCGTCCTCGTCTCAGTCGGGAAAAGCCGGTTCTGATCCTTCGCCATGACTACTTCCGGGTTCAAGAGCAGCCCCTTATATCTCAGCTCAAGGCCAACTCTACCGCGCAGGGGCGGGATGCGAGGCAGCGGTGTCCCATCTTCAGTAAGCTCGGCGTTCACATAATCCGTGCCCAGGTTAAGCCAGACGCTCGGGTGGAGGGCGACGTCCAGCCGTGCTTCCGCCCCTACGTGCCGAGTGGTTCCCTGGCTGTACACGGCTTCGATCAGATCATCCACAATATTCCCAGTCGGGGCGAGAAAGACGAAGTCCTTAATGTGATAGTAAAAGCCATTGGCTTCAAGTCTCACACGGTTGGAAGAGTGGCGCAGCCCGAAATCAATGCCGTCGCCGAGTTCGCGCCTGAGAGTGGGGTTCCCGATCTCAAATGCCAGATTCCCAGGGTGTGGGCCGTTGTTGTAAAGCTCTTCAAGCGACGGTGCCCGGTAAGAGTGCGAGTAGTTAGCGACGAATGCGCCCCCCTTCCAGGTCGCGACGCGTAAGCCGATGGCCCCGGAGAAACCAGTAAAACTTCTTCTGGGAAGGAGACCGTGTTGCTCCGTTTCCTCTGGGTTGTACCTGTTGGTCTCCAGCCGCCCGCCGAACTGGAGCGACACCCGCTCAAAATCTAAAGTCTGAAGGCCAAAGACCGCGAAGGCGTTATGAATTGTGGGCGGTGCAAGGGCTTCCTCACCTATAGCCGCGAAATCGCGATGCTGCCCCCAGAAACCGAAGCGGCCCGAGAGCCTGCCCCTCTTTTTTTGGTCGAAGACGCCTTGATAAAGAAATGTCTTGTTCTTGAATGACGTCCCGACCTCGTTAGTGAATGCGTCAATTTCACTATGAGCGTAATCGTTGTATTGCGCCGAGAAGGTTCCGCCCTGAAGGAATGAACCTGTATCTCGGAATCCACCACGGAGTTCGACGCTGTGTCGCCTCGGGTTGAGAAAAACCACTTCGGGGTCCGCCTCATCCGGGTCGAACGGAATGCCGTAGCGTCGCTTGTCAAACGTGTAATTGACGCTAAAGAATCCTTTGGTCGGATAAAAGCCGAAACCGGTGGAGACATTGCCTTCACGCGAAAATGAGTTCCTGACTTTGCCTATCGGTGTGTCATAGTCGCCCGAGCGTTGGCCGCCGCCATTTCCCCAGATCAGCCATTTCTCCGTGCCGTATTCCACCCCGGCGCTGCCGCCAGCCTGGCTGCTGTTCGTGCTACCAATCGCAGTCAGGTATCCGTTGACGCCTTTATGAGCGGTGTCGTGACCGGAAACAGCATTCACGACGCCCCCGATGGCGTTGCTCCCATAAAGAAGCGTGGCCGGGCCTTTGACCACTTCGATTCTTTCAACTGTCAAGACGTCAACCGGTTCCGCGTGATCGCCTGATTCAAAGCCGAGCCCCCCGATACGATTGCCGTCTTGCAGAACAAGCACGCGATCACCGTCAAAACCTCTAAGAACGGGCCGGGCGGTGCCGGGACCGAAGCTCCGCTTAGCCACGCCAAGCTCGCCGTCCAGCGCTTCGCCGAGAGAGACCGGGCTTTTCTTGGCAAGCTCAAGCGAGCCGATCACCTCTACGGATTGGATGGAGCTGGAAACGGCCTGCTCTGAGCCGGTGGTTGTGATCGTGACCTCCTCGCGCACGCCCGATAATTGAATTTGAAAATCTAAAGTGGCAGCGCCCCCCGCTGTGACATCAACAGTCTGCACAACGTCAGGGACACGGTCCAGATGTGCGAGCACCTCGTATCTACCCGGCGGAACGTTTGTGAATTCGTACTTGCCCTCCTCATCAGTATTAGTCGTCCGTTTGAGTTGAACGATCGTGATCAGGACATTGTGGACGGGCTTTCCGTTCTCGCCGAGAACGACCGACCCGCGCAGCGTCCCACTAGCCTGGGCGGGGCCGCCTGATAGAGCGTCCGTTGTAGGGATCAGGGAGGTTGATGTCGGCAGATTGGCTTGACCGAAGCTGACTGCCGGCAGGCAGCAGATCAATGCTGCCACGATTAGCAACGCGGCTCCATTAAGAATTCTCTTTATCATTTGGATTTACCTCTCTATTAATAGCAGTAAAGTTGTGACATTGCCTGCGACGCTTGAAAGCATGGTCGCCCGCCGGGTCTGTGCGGAGCGATGTCTTAGTGTAGCGAGAGCGCTGGCTAACCTTTGTTTGCTGGAATAATCACGCAGGCCGATATGGCCCGAGCGCGGCTAGCTGCGGCTTAAAATAGAGAAGCGAGAGGGGGCGCGCGACCGCGTCGGGGCGTGTCCGATTGCGAGAGATAAGAGATTTCGGCCGCAAGATAAGGCGGCGCTTGGAGGGGCGGCGCCGTGATTTGCGGCGGTGAATTAAAGAGTGTGACGGAGAGTTGTTGTTGAAGCTGGCAGATTAAGCAGTCGCCGAGCGCGCGCGTATCTTTGAGCGAGGTGTCGGTGCCGCTGGAAGCTCCCGGAGACGTTACAGCGTGACCGGTGCGATTAACCAGGAGGTTGCCGTGTCTGTGCGTGGCTTCGGCGGTCGCCGCGTAGAAGACGAGCGCAAGCAGGACGAAAGCCAGCAGGCGCGACATGAGCCCGTGTCTCGAACGTAAAGCTTGTGTGGTCTTGCTGGTCACTTGATTGAGCGTTATGTTACAGTTCGCTTCAAGAGTGAAATATTAAGCGCCCGCGCGCGTCGGTGTCAATCCGACCCCAACTTTTGCGCGCCGCACGCATTCGCTCTCCGAATTAATAAACGCATGATTCTTCACAAGGGACTTTTCAAGCCGCAGCTCCAAAATCGAATTCAGGCAACATCGAGCCACCCGAGAGCGCAACGCTTCAGGCTTTTACTGCTCGCACTAATGATCGCGACCTCTGTTTGCGCGGCGCGTGCGGAGACCTTGAGCGCGAGTATCAGCGTCGTCTCGCTCGCGCCGGCGCGCTTGAAGGTCGAGGGGGAGCGTTCAGACAATTCCCGCGCCTGGTCGTTTCGGAACAACTATGCGGGCGTGATCAATTTAGGCGAGAGGATTGAGAATTTAGTTCTGAAGGATGCGAGCGGCGCGAACGTTTCGGTCAGAAAACTGGCTTCCGGGGAGTATGAAGCGGCGAGCGCGGCGACCCGGTTCAGTTACGAGGTGAGATTAGATACGCCCGCCTGGGAAGGGGATGCGGCACACGCTTCCTGGCTCAGCGGTGACCGCGGTTTTCTGATGCTCGGCGATCTGCTGCCTCTCGCGACCGTGCCGGAGGGCGAAAAGCCGAGCGCGGTCGTCAGTTTCAATCTGCCCGAAGGGTGGACTATCTCTTCGACCGCTGGCGTGGGTGCCGAAGGGCGTTATCAGGTGAGGGACGCCGTAAGCGCGGTCTTCTTCGTCGGGCAGAATTTGCGCCAGAAGCGCGAGCGCGTCGGCCTCATGGAGTTTACGCTCGTCACCACGGGCGAGTGGGCTTTCTCCGACGAGGAGATAATGACGACGGCCTCAAACCTTCTCAAAGAGCACTCGCAGACTTTCGGAGGCGTGCCGCAGGACCGGGCGATGTTGATGCTCTCTGCTTTCCCGCGCCCGGCGGCCTCGGACCACTGGAGCGCGGAGACGCGTGGCGACACGGTCCTGCTCCTTTCCGGAAGATCGCCGTCTAAAACCGCGGCCCTCGCACAGCTCAGTTTTCCGCTGGCACACGAGCTGTTTCACCTGTGGATTCCGAACGGCATCAAGTTGGACGGGGATTACGACTGGTTCTACGAAGGGTTCACTCTTTACCAGGCGCTGCGTGCTGGAATGAGTCTGAATCTTCTGACATTCCAGGATTACCTGACAGCCATGGGCCGCGCCTTCGACGCCTATAAGGCTCTGCGCGAGCGCGACAAGCTCTCTTTGATTGAGGCTTCGAGCCGGCGTTGGACGCTTCCGCCCGCCCTCGTTTATAACAAGGGAATGCTGGTCGCCTTTATTTATGACCTCGCGCTGAGGCAGCAGACGAAAGGGAAGCGTTCTCTGAATGACGTTTACAGGGAACTGTTCCGACTTTACCAGTCGCCCGCGTCGAGGAAGGACGGGAACAGCGCAATTCTGGCCGTGCTGAATAGCATGGGGGAGTCGCAAGAATTGACGCGCCGCTACGTCGAGACGGCGAACGTGATCGAGCTTCCGGCGGCAATCGCCCCGTTCGGCCTCCAGGTTGATCCGGGCGGAGTGAGGACGCGCGTCGTCGTCGCCTCTTCAGTGAGCGGCGCGCAACGCGATTTGTTAAAGAAATTCGGTTACAATGAGAAGACCTATGGCGTGGTCGGACACGGGCGTCGGGAGCGCAAATGATCGTGAGTTTGATTAAGATGAGATTTCAGCGAAAGAGATATTGCCTGGGAATACTGTTAATCTGCGCCGTCACCTTCGGGCTGGTCGGGTGCAGCACGTTCGGGTCCAAGAAAGATGACACTGGCAGGGTGATCGCCCGCCGCGCGCAGGTACGAAGCTCCACGGCGGTCGTCGCGGCCGATCTTGTAGAGGTCACTCGCGGCGACGTGGTTGATATTCTGGATTCCGACACAGTGGACGGCGAAAAATGGCTGTTCGTCCGCGCGCACGACACTGAGAACACTGAAGGCTGGATCGAGGCGCGCTACATCATGACGCAGGAGGTGCTGGACAAAGCGCGCAAACTCGCCGAAGAGGATAAAGACGTCCCGGCACAGGCGACCGGGCAGCTCCGCGCCAGCTCCAACCTACGCCTGACACCGGACCGCAGCGGCAAAGACAACATCATGATGAAGCTCGAAAGCGGTTCGAGCTTTGAGATCGTCGGGTGGAAACGTGTGCCTAAGACCAGGGAGACGGAGACCACAGAGAGCGATGACGCGCCGAAGGCCGGGAGCGTCCAGAGGAGTCCGGGGAAGACCCAGAACAACGCGGACGCAGAGGAGCAGGTGGTCGAGGAGACGGACGAGCTCTGGTACAAGGTCAGGCTCTCGCCTTCGGTTTCACCGGCCCCCGCCGGTTGGGTTTACGGCAAGCAGGTCGAATTGACCGTCCCGAGCGACATTATCTTTTATCGAACCGGACGCGAGTTCGTGGCCTGGCGTCGGCTGGACGATGAGGGAAGCGCCGCGACGACGACCGGAGCGAAAGGCAAGGATGCGGCTAAAGAAATGAAGCCGGGGAGCTGGGTGATTCTGGAAAAGGGGAGCACCAGCGGACCGCACACGGCGGATGAGCCCGATTTCGATCGTATCTATGTCCTCGGCTATGACAAGTACAGGCAGGAGCATTACACGGCTTTCCGCAGCAGCCAGGACATAAGAGGATACCTTCCCCTCAAAGTCGAAGGGCAGGGCGACAACAAAACTTTCACGGTCCGGGTCCAGGGCGAAGACGGCCAGATAAAAGAGGCCACGTATTCACTGTCCAGAGACGACAGAGGCGTCCTGAGAGTGACCTCGCCGAGTTCCTCCGAGACGCCCAGGAAGAAAAGATAATGGCGCTCATCGGAGCAAACGAGCTCAAACGCAAGATGCTGATTAGTGTTGACGGCCAGCCCTACACGGTGGTCGAGGTCCTTTTCGCTTCGCCGACGGCGCGCGGGGCGGCGACGATGGTGCGCACGAAACTTCGCCACCTGTTGACGGGCACGGTGCAGGAGAAGAGTTTCAAATCGAGCGAGAAGTTCGCGGAGCCGGACGTCCAGTTGGCCTCGGCCTCATTCCTCTATGCGGACGGCGACGGCTTTCATTTCATGGATGAGAGCAGCTACGAACAGTTCTCTTTCGAGGACGAACAGATCGGCGATGATCGCAGCTACCTGAAAGAAGGCGTCTCGCTGCAAGTCTTAAAATACAACGGCGCGCCTGTCTCCCTACAGTTGCCGCAATACGTCGAGCTGAGGATCGCGGAAACTGAATTGGGGCAGCGCGGCGACACGGCCGCGGGCGGGGCCACTAAACTGGCGAAGTTAGAAACAGGACTCAGCGTGCGCGTCCCACTCTTCATCAAAGAGGGCGAGGTCGTGCGCGTCAACACGCAGACGGGCGAGGTCGCGGGCCGCGCCTGAGGAATAAATATACTTACAGAAAAGAGACGAAATGGATAATCAGGAAGATTTCTTTGACGACATTATCAGCGACGAACCGGAGTTTGATGATTCCGAAATGGATGAGATGGAAGACGAAGAGGAGGCGGAAGTGCGTACCGTCCTGCTCCTGAAAAATGAGATGCTGGCCCTCTTGAGTCTCAAGCAGTCGGCGGAAGCCGGAGTCATCGTCCGCGTGGACCCGCGCGAGAATTTGCCCTCGGCGCAGAGCTACGAGGACCGTGCGGCGGCCCTGAAGTGGTTCAACCGAAGTCTGAGTACGAGCAAAAGAAATGGTTGGGAAGTAGTCTTCGATGGCCGGCCGCTCTTTGGGTAAAGGCGTGGCGACATCCAATCACACACGCGGCTCATCATAGCTTGCAAAGAACGGAAGGGTAGGGACACTCTCTCAATGCAGATCAAGGGGTTAACACTGGAGAACCGGCGGAACATGAAAAAGGAAACGAAGCGGTTGTTGAGCAGCATCGCGGTGGCCGCCGGCACATTCGGCGCGGCATTCCTCGTTAAGAAAAGAGTGAAGAGCAGGGAGACGCGGAACGGTGACCGCTGGGCGCGCCCTGGGATGGTTGTCACATTTCGGGCTGAACTGATGCCGGGCCGCGACGGTTCGGAAAGAACTTTTCGGATTAAGGAGTTGTTGCCGAGCGATCGCGTTCTTTTGGAAGGCGTCGCGGGCGAACACAACCGGAATGAGTTCGAGCGGGTGCGGTAATAAAAATTAGTTTGGAAAGAAAAAGCTGAAAGCGCAGGATTCCCCCAAACCCTGCGCTTTCATCCTTCACTCGTTCAAGATTGAAGGAGAGTTATGATTGCGCGAGAGGATACAGTCAGACCGCAGGCCTTTGGTTGCAGATATGTTGCAATCGCCTTATGGTTAACGTGAGTTCGGCTTAAGGGCTGTCTGCATGCATCAGCCCCGTCAGGGGCGACAGAGTTTAGCCCAGGGCGCAAGCCCTGGGTAAAGACCCAAACAAAATATTCGAGCCCCGGTAGGGGCGACAGTCTAAAGCTCAGGGCGCAAGCCCTGGGTCATCAGCAGGAAGAAAAAGAAAAGCCCATGCGAATGGGCGACAGCCCGTGCACGACCGCATGCCATTCAAGGGCTGTCGCCCGCTCGCGCGGGCTTGCATTTCAAATCGGCGCTGTGACCCAGGGCTTGCGCCATTAGTATCTACACAAGTCAGAAACCTCCATTTTTCTTAGGATTTCTGACTACTTGGGAAAGTGACCAGAGCGCAGCAAAGATCAGACCTGAATTTGTTCGATCCGTTTTT
>DASVXV010000115.1:0-13429 GCA_036392495.1 Pyrinomonadaceae bacterium
CCCGAATCTGCCGTAACTTTTCGCCAAGGCGTTTCGGCTTTAAACGTTCGCCGCCCATCAGGAGTTACCTCCCGACAGGACAGAGCACGCACAAAACGGCTTGCAACTATAATCATATGAATATAGAATGCGCTCGCTCAAATTGTCCGCCGTGAGAATTGACCTTTTCTCAACGGCGATGCTCACTACTCAGCTTTGAGGTTGAGGCTTGAGCTACGCATAAGCCGTTGTTAGTTTTCAAAGACAGCGCAATATAACACGCTTTTCCTTACGACCTCATCAAAGGATGCTTCACATGAAAACCAAAACTGAATACCGATCTAAAGTCATCGCCGATGCCGGATTGACTCGCGCCCGCGTGCCTGTTCCGATTCTCAATATGCTCGGCGCACGACCTTCTGATTACGTCGCCTTTCAAGTATCAGGTGCGGGCAAAGTCACCTTGCGCGTATCACGCTCACGAAAGAAATCAAAGAAACGCCGCTAACAACCTTCGGGAGCGTACCTGATAAAGCCGCTTCGCGCGCTCCCGTTGCTCGCACGTCTCCGCTGGGGTGGGCGGGACTTGTGCGGCAAGCAGGGCCGCCGTGCATTAGCCCGAATGCTGACACGGCGGCCTTGCTTTATGCTGTGAGCAGTTCTTTCAAAGTCCACATGTGTTCCGTCAATCCCGCTTCCATTGCCGGAGTACAACGGATTGTAGAATGAATCCAGCAAAAGTTATAGAACGCGAAATGCAGGATTTAGGACATTATCAAAGGTAAGACAACAAGTGGGAGTTAGGACGGTGTGACCCTGTCGTACACCTCTTTGAGTGCAAGGACGCACGGGACTGAGGCCAGTTCAATGACACCTTCGGGCGAGCGAATATCGGTCAACAGCCAGCGCCCGTCCGCTTGTCTGACATACTGCTCGACTTTGTATTCGTCCTGTGATACGAGCAGATATTCGGCCAGAGATTGAACCGTTCGGTAGTAGCTGGATTTCCTGCCACGATCATAAGATTCCGTGGTCTCGGAAAGCACTTCGACAATCAGGGTGGGGTTCAGAAGCGTGTCAACAAAATCGTCCTCGAATTCCGGCTCGCCGCAGACGACGACAACATCAGGATAGGTATATAAACCGGTCAGAGGGATTCTGACGCGCATGTCATTGACATATACTTCGCAAGGCTTCCCTTTTGATTGCTGCCGCAACTCCCCGGCAATGTTGAGCGTAATCAGATTGTGCTTTCTGCTCGCCCCGGTCATGGCGAACATCTCGCCATTAAAATACTCGCTCCTGTATTCCGCTTTCCGCTCAATAGCCAGATACTCTTCGGGAGTCAGGTATGTTTTAGGCTGGCTGTCTATCGGTTGTTTCATTGTTCCTACTTGGTGCTTCCTTTCGGAAGCTGGGCGAGCACCCTTTGCTTCTCGTGCTCGGCCCACTCCAGTTGCCTCTCGACGAATTTCCTCATGTCGCTGTCGAAGTCTTCGCTTGCAGCTTCGCCCTCCTCAGCTTCGGGGCGCTGTTTCCAGTAGTCCAGAAACTCGTCCAATGCCGCGATGGCCTTTTGCCCTAACTCGGCGTAGTTCGGGAGTAAATTTTCGACCGCGTCGTCATACTCCTGGAGGCTGCTTTGCGCTTTCAGTTGAATCTCTTCGTCCGCCATTTTGACCTCTCTCTGTAAAGTGTTCAGGGCTATTCTTCCCGTTTGCCTTTCGAGCCCTTCGGTCCGTTATAGGTGACGCGCCAGATTTTATTCGCGCCGTCGTCCGTTATCAGCATCGAGCCGTCCTGAAGGACGAGCAGGCCGACGGGGCGGCCCCAGACCTCGCGCCTGTCCTCGTCCAGCATCCAGCCAGTCAGAAAATCGTCGTAACCGCCCGCGGGCCTCCCGTTCTTGAAGCGTATGCGAATAATCTTGTAGCCGGTCCGCTTCGCGCGATTCCAGGAGCCGTGCAGCGCGACGAAAGCATCGCCCTGATACTCCGCCGGAAACATCTTGCCCTCGTAGAAGACCAGGCCGAGCACCGCCGAATGCGCCTGAATCAAAACGTCCGGCACGATGGTCTTTCGCACCAACTCCGGCTGCTCTCCTTTGCGGCGCGGGTCCTCGTTCGGACCTGCGTAAGCGTAAGGCCAGCCGTAAAAGCCTCCGTCCCGGATGGCCGTCACGTAATCCGGTGCCAGATCGTCGCCCATACGGTCGCGCTCCTGCACTGCGGCCCAGAGGTCGCGCGTGCCCGGACGAAGGGCCAGGCCGATGGGGTTGCGCGTCCCCGCGGCGAGGATGCGGCGGCCTGTCCCGTCCGGGTTGAATTCCAGAATGGAAGCTCGCGGCTCCGGCTCGACGCTGACGTTCGATTCCGACCCGACCGTCGCATAAAGCTTCGTCCCATCAGGGCTGAAGATGATGTTGCGGGTCCAGTGCTCGCGATAGCCGCGTCCGGGCAGGTCCGCGACCTTCTCGGGCTCGCCTGCGGCCGCTGTCTGACCCGTCTGGTAGCGGAAGCGCACGATGGCGTTCGTATTGGCGACGTAGAAATAGTCGCGCCAGAAGGCCATACCGAAAGGCTTGTTCAGACCCTTAGCAAAGATGAAACGCTCGCGCGCCGTGCCGTCCTCCTTCATGCCGCGCAGGATGATAATGCTGTTGGCGTCGGCGTCCGAGACGAAGACATCACCGTTGGGCGCGAGCGCCATCCAGCGCGCGCGTTGGAAATCGCCCTCGGCGAAAGTTTTGGCCTCGAAGCCCGGCGGAAGATTGAGCCGCGCGTCCGGGGGCTGCGCAATGACCTGCGGCCCGTTGACAGCGTCGGCTGTAGCGTTCGGGGGCGGCAGGTCCGTTGGCTTAATCTCGTAATGCATAAGCTCGGACGAAGGGCTTTTGGCTTCGGGCGCGGGCGCTGAAGTCTGGCCGGACTTTTGAGCGCACGCCGACAGCAGGGCCAGTTGAAGCATCAGCGCGAAAGCGCAAAGCTGTAGAAAAAGCCTCGTCGGTCTATCGGTCCTATTGATCTTCATCGTCGTCCTCAGATTTCCAAAATCCCGTTTCACTGAAAGCTACTCTGTCTGGCCGAGCTTCGCTTTCACGATCTCGCTGACGGTGCGCCCGTCCGCGCTCCGGCCAGCGAGGCGCGCCTGCGCGGCCTTCATCACCGCGCCCATGTCGCGCATCGTCGAGGCGTTCGTTTCCGTAATCGCTTCAAGGACCGCCTGCTCGATCTCTACGCGCGAGGCTGCCTGCGGAAGATACCCCTCTATGACTACGATCTCCGCGCGCTCCTTATCGGCCAACTCCTGCCGCCCGGCCTTCTCATACTGCTCTACGGAATCCCGCCGCTGCTTGACCAACGACTGGAGAGCCTTCGTCATCTCTTCTTCGTTGAGTTCGCCGCCCTTTTCGATCTCACGGTTCATGATCGAAGCCTTGACCATGCGCAAGGTGGAGAGCCGCGCAGCCTCTTTCGATCTCATCGCGGCGGTCATGTCGGAAATGATTCTCTCTTTAAGACTCATGGCTTGAAAATTCCTTTCACCAGGAATTTATATCAAAATTCAGCCACAGAGACACAGAGGCACAGAGGAAAGAAGGCAGTAGGCAGAAGGCAGTAGGCAGAAAGCAGACAAGGTAGCACCTCTTTGCTCCCTACTGCCTACTGCATTTCTCTGTGCCTCTGTGCCTCTGTGGCTAATTAATTTGTAAGCCGAAAGGCGTATGGTTTACAAGTGCGGCGCAGAATAGTTAGGATTGGCCCGCTCTATCACGCGCTCTTCTGAACACCGCAAGCCATAATGCTTTCGACTCCAAAGAGGGACTGATTGGACTTCAAGCCGACGACGAAGCTCCGCTGGCGATTGGGATTGGCAGCATCCATCGCCATCATCTTTCTGGCGCTCTTCCCACAGCTGCATCTGTGGTTCACGCGCGGCGAACAGGCGGGTGGCGCATACGCCTACATTGATACGGACGAGCCTGCCTATTCGGCCTACCTCAACGCGCTCGTTGATAATCGCCCGCGCCGCAGCGACCCCTACACGGGGCGCGACGATCAGGCGGGCGCGAAGCAGCCCGAATCGCTCTTCTCCGTGCAGTTCCTTCCGCCCTACGTGATTGCGGGCGTGGCACGCCTCTTCAATCTCAAGACGACGACCGTTTTTATCTGGATGCTGCCTGTTGTGGCGCTGCTGACGTCGCTGGCGATCTTCTGGCTCGTCGGAAGGGTCACGGGCGATGACCGGTACGCGGCCCTTTCGGTCCTGATAGTGCTCTGCCTGGGGACGCTCGCTTCGTTTCAGGGGGCGCTCGCGTATCTGGTCACTAACGGGATGAACTACAACTATCTTCCATTTCTCAGGCGCTACATCCCGGCACTGCCGTTTCACCTCTTCTTTGTGATGTGCGCCTTCGTCTGGCGCTTGCTCACGAGCGAAGACGACAGGGGGCGGCGGCGCGCCGCCGTGGGGGCGGGAGTGGCCTTCGTCCTGCTCGTCTTCTCGTACTTCTATCTCTGGACGACTGCCGCGACGTGGTTGCTCTGCCTCGCGCTCCTCTGGGTCGTCGCGCGGCGCGAAGAGATCAAGCGGCTCGGAAAATCGTTTGCCATTACCCTTGCCCTGGCCCTGGCCGCGCTCGTGCCATATTTCATACTGCTCTCACACCGCGCCGAGACGATGGATAAAGTTCAGGCGCTGGTCCGAACGCACGCGCCCGATTTCGCGCGCGCCCCCCTGTGGCTGGGCATCCTCTCGCTCGTTGCGCTCGGAATCGCTGCCTGGCGCGGTCGCATCAACTGGCGCGACCGCCAGACGCTCTTCGCGGCATCGTTCGCGCTCGTGCCGCCAGTGGTTTTCAACCAGCAGGTCATCACCGGGCGCAGCCTCCAGCCGATTCATTACGAGCAGTTCATAGCCAATTACGTCTCGCTCGTCGGCGTGGTCCTGACCCTTGCCCTCCTGCGGCGCGGGAAAGCGGAAAAGACCCGGATCTTCTCAAATATCACATTAATCCTCGTGGCGCTCGCGAGTTTCGGCTGGGGATGGCTTGAGACGAAGCAGGCGACCGATTTCTATTACCCGTATAACGAAGTGAGAGACGAGGCCGCGCCCGTCGGCCGGCGTCTCGCCAGCCTGGACCGTGAAGCGCCGAAAGAGGCAGGGGGCGGCCGCGCCGTGGTCTTTCACACGAACCTGATGCACGACGACGATATTCCGACTTACGCCCCGCAGGCTGTGCTCTGGGCCCCGCACATGCACGTCTTTTCGGGCGTGAGCTTGAAGGAGAACAAGGAGCGTTTCTACCAGGCGCTGTACTACATGGGCGTCACGGAGCAGCAGTTCGGCGAAGCCTTGAGCGGTGGAGATTTCTACGCCATGCTGGCAATCTTCGGCTGGGAGCGGACCAACTCGGCGCTCTCGGCGAAATTCGATCCGGTCCGCGGGGAAGAGATCATGGCCGAGATAGGCTACTACGCGGAATACGTCGCCAGCTTCGACCGCGAGCGGGCGTCCAACCCGACGCTCTCATACGTCGTCACCGAAACGGCGGATGAAGGTGAGATCAGGAGCAGACTCGCGAATCTTGACCGCTGGTACGAGCGCGAACTGGTCGAGCAGGTCGGCAAGTTCACAATCTACCGCGTCAGATTATTGCCATATTAAAAAGTTACAATGCAGAATTGACGATTAGAGGCTCTCTCTCGCCCTCACTTTTGCATTTTACATTTTTAATTTGGCATTCTTTCGCTATATTAAGCTCCGCCGGGCTTGATTCCAATGGTCGCTCCCAACACGATTCTGAACAATCGCTATCGCATCATCCAGCAACTGGGTGTCGGAGGGATGGGCGCCGTCTATCAGGCGATGGACGAGAACTTGAGCTGCATCGTCGCCGTCAAGGAGACTTTCGCGGACAATGAGGAGCACCGGCGCGCCTTCAAACGTGAGGCGGAGCTGCTGGCAAACCTGACGCACGCGGCCCTGCCCAGGGTGATGGATCATTTCACGCACGACAACGGGCAGTTCCTGGTGATGCAGTTCATTCCCGGAAACGACCTCGCGGAACTACTCACCTTACGCGAAAGGCCCTTCCCAACAGAGCGGGTTCTGGATTGGGCAGACAACCTGCTCGACGCGCTTGAAGAGCTGCATTCCTACCGGCCGCCCATCATACACCGCGACATCAAGCCCTCGAATCTGAAGCTGACGCCGAAGGGCAAGATTATTTTGCTCGACTTCGGGCTGGCGAAGGGGACCGCCGGGCAGATGTCAACGGTTGATGCGGACAGCTCCGCCAAGAGCATGTACGGCTACACGCGCCACTACGCGCCGCTCGAACAGATCACGGGAGCCGGCACGGACCCGCGCTCGGACCTCTACAGTCTGGCCGCCACGCTCTGGAGTCTCCTGACGGGAGAGCTGCCGCCAGACGCCCTGGCGCGCGTCGGCGAGAGGGAGGAGGGGAATCCGGACCCGTTGCTGCCGGCCCACGAGAAGAACGAGGACGTGCCCGAAGCGATTGCGACCGTCCTTAATCAGGCGATGGCGCTCAACCGCAACCAGCGCCCGAAGAGCGCTGCGGAGATGCGCAAGATGCTTCGTGAAGCGTCCAGGCGCTTCGCGGAAGAACCGACGCGACTGCGCCCGCGCGAAGAAGCGGCTCTGCTCCTGGCCGAAGAGGAGGAGCGGCGTAAGCGCGCTGCCGAAGAAGAGAAGCGGCGCGAAGAAGAACAGCGGCGCGCTGAGAAGGAGGAGCAGGAGCGCCAACTTGCTGAAGAGGCTGCGCGTCAGGAGGCGGAAGAAGCCGCGAGACGGCGCGCGGAAGAAGAGGAGCGATTGCGCGCGGAGGCTGAAGAGCGCAGACGTGCGGAAGAGGAAGAGGCTGCAAGAGCGCAAGCTGAAGCTGAGCGACTCGCTGAGGCTCGGAGGCTTGAAGAGCAGGATCGCCTGAGGCGCGACCGGGAAGCAGCGGCAGCAGCGAAGCGCGACGCTGAACAACCATCTCCCGTCATCCCACCGCGCACGGAGCCCACGAAGGAACGGACAGAGCCGCACGACCCTTTCGCTATCAAAACTATTCCGGTCCCAAGCCCTCCTGAGCCATCCTATAGTGTCCAGCCGCTCACAGGCGCTGAAGAAGCGGCAACACCGTCGCCTGGCGGCAAAAGCAGGCGCACAATGCTCTTCGTCGTCATAGCTTTCATAGCGGTCCTCGGCGCAGTTGCTCTTATCTTCCTGATGCGGCAAACGGGCAATAGCGAGCGGACCGCAAATAATAATGGAGCGCCACTGAGCGCTGAGCCGGGGAGCCAACCTGTGCAGCCTGCTCAATCGCCGACGGGAAGCGGCGAACAGGGGATTACGCCGATTCAAGCTCCTCAGGGAATGGTTTATGTGCCCGGCGGCGAGTTCACAATGGGGCGCAACGACTCGGATGAGCTAGAGCGGCCCGCACATAAGGTGACGGTCAAGCCGTACTTTATAGACATCTATGAAGTCACGCGCGAAGAGTATCGCCAGTGCGTGCTCGCTCAGCAGTGTGCTGCCCCGAGCGGCTGGGTTAATCAAACGTATCCTCCCGGCACGGACCGGAAGCCGGTCACGGGCGTGACCTGGGATCAAGCGAAAGCTTATGTCAGGTGGCGCTCGGAGCGCGACGGCGGGATCTACCGCCTGCCGACCGAAGAGGAATGGGAGTTCGCGGCGCGAGGCGCGGATGGGCGTCGTTACCCGTGGGGCAATGAGTGGCGCAAAGGACTCGCCAACGCGGACGGCGCGGCAAACGGAATGGCAGACGTCGGCACATTCAAAGGGGCATCGCCTTTCGGCGCATTCGACATGGTGGGCAACGCCTGGGAGTGGACCGAGACCACTATGCTCCCGTATACCGGAACACGTCCCAGAACATACTATGAGGATTTGAGGGTCATCCGCGGCGGCACCTATTCGAGCAAACCCAACCAGGCGACAACAACTTACCGTCGCGGCTGGAGTGCGACCGGAGAAAAGGATTACAGCAACACAGGCTTTCGCTGCGTCAGAGAGATTGATGGTTCTCCAAAGTGAGAATCATAATGGTGTTTCGATGCGAGAGATGAGGGCGACGAGACTCTTATTGAGAATCTGCCTGATCAGTGCGGCGCTAATGATGACCGTGCTGCTGCTGTTGGCTTATCCATCAACGCCGCGTTTGGGCGGTGTAGTCTCGGCGCAGAACGGATCAGGTGAGAGGGGAACATCCGGCCCGCCGAAAAGAGCGCAACCAAAGAGGACAAGCTCTTCAAAATCAAGCAAGGCTAAGCCAGCCGCGACCTCAAACTCAACCCGGCCAGGGGCTGCCAATGCTAATACCTCCGTGGCTTCATCTAATTCGCCAAGAAATGCTCTCACTCCACTCAAAATTAGCGATATGCCTGAAGGATCGCTCGTTACGATTACATGCGGCTGCCCCCTCAATGATTATGAGGCTTACACGCGCGAAGGACGCTACTACGTGGTGATTCCAAAAGCGGATGCGCCGCGCGCTGGCGGCAGCTTGCGCGGACGCGGTTTTGATGACCTGCAGACGCAGCAGCGCGGCGACAGCGCCGTGATCTCTTTGCGCCTGAAGACAGGGGTCCACGCCAGAGTGAATCAAAAATTCAACAGGCTGGAGATTGTTATTACACTACCCGGAAATCAGGGCAAAGATACTAAGGCCGAAGCGAAACCTGGACCCACGCCTGCCAGCACAACGCCCACGCCGATTTCGCCCGGCGCCTCCGGCAATAAGTCTGAGTCTGGAGATGCAGCAAAGAAAGCCCCAGAGGTCACTGCCGCCGCCAAGGACAAGCTTTATTTAAAGGATGGTTCTATTGTAGCCGGCCAGGTGTATAAATTTAACGACCAGTCTTTTAAAGTCAGGACCGGCAGGTCAAGCGTCTCACTCTACATGGAGGATGTCGAAAAAGTAGAGTTTCTGGACGCGACGAGGGGCGGATTTAATACTATCAGGCTGAAAGACGGCTCCATTATTCGCGGGCAAGTAATCGGCTATGAAAAGCAGCAATTCATTGTAGGGGTCGGCGCGGGCGGGCGTGGGCGGAGATCGCGTATCACTATTTATGCTGAAGATGTGGATTCCATAGAGTAATTGATATTCATGCCTGCCAGATCAAGAGCCGTGTCCGTTAGAACGCGCCAGATAATCTCGCAAATATTTTCCGGTGTGAGACTCTTTCACGCGCATCAGCTCTTCCGGCGTACCTGTGGCGACCACATGCCCGCCCGCGTCGCCGCCCTCCGGTCCGAGATCAATGACGTAATCCGCTGTCTTGATGACGTCGAGGTTGTGCTCGATGACAAGCAGGCTCCCGCCCGCTTCGAGCAAGGCGCGGAAGGCCGCCAGCAGTTTGTTGATGTCGTCAAAGTGCAGACCCGTGGTCGGCTCGTCGAAGATGTAGAGGGTTTTCGCGCCGGTGCGTTTCGACAAGTGCGCCGCCAGCTTGACGCGCTGCGCCTCGCCGCCCGAAAGAGTGGTGGCGGATTGGCCGAGACGTAAATAACCAAGTCCCACATCATCCAAAACGCGCAGGCGATTCGTAATCTTCGTCACGTCGCGGAAGAAGGTCATGGCTTCGCGCACGGTCATGCTGAGCACGTCGTTGATGTTCTTGCCGCGGTATCGTACATCCAGAATCTGCGGCTTGAAGCGCGTCCCCTTACACTCCTCGCAGACCAGCTCGACGTCAGCCAGAAACTGCATCTCAACCGTGACGGTCCCGTCGCCCTGGCAGACTTCGCAGCGGCCCCCGGGAACATTGAAGGAGAAAAACGAGGGATCGAAGCCGCGCGCCTGCGCCTCGCGCGTCAAGCTGAAGGCTTCACGAATCGCGTCGTAAACTTTGATATAAGTGACAGGGTTCGAGCGCGGCGTGCGCCCGATGGGCGACTGGTCAACCAGGATCACGTCGTCAATCAACTGCCCGCCGTCCAGCTTTTGAAATGCGCCGACGTGCCCCTGCCAGTCGCCGCGCTGCTTCTTGAGCCCTGCGTAGATGCAGTCGTGAATCAGCGTTGATTTGCCGGAGCCCGAGACGCCCGTGACGCAGACGAGCATGTCGAGCGGCACGTCCAGGTCAATATTCTTGAGGTTGTGCTCGGAAGCGCCGCGCAGACTGAGGCGGCGCTTCTGCGGCGCACGCCTCTGTTTGGGCGCTTTGATCTCCGCCTCGCCGCGCAGGTAGCGTGCGGTCAAGGAGGATTTCTCCGCAAGGAGGTTTTTGAAATCGCCTTCGTAAATCACCTGGCCGCCGAGTTCTCCCGCGGCAGGTCCGATGTCGAGAATGTGATCGGAAGCGCGCATCATCTCCGCGTCGTGCTCGACGACGAGCACTGTGTTGCCTATGTCACGCAGGTTGTGTAGGAGTCGAATCAAGCGCTCGCTGTCGCGCGGGTGCAGTCCTATCGAAGGCTCGTCCAGAACGTAGAGCGCGCCGACGAGCGAGGAGCCGAGGTTCGTGGCGAGCTGGATGCGCTGCGCCTCGCCGCCCGAGAGCGTCGAGGCGAGGCGGTTCAGCGTCAGGTAATCGAGACCGACGTCAACCAGGAAACGCAGACGCCGCCTGATCTCGTACAGCACGCGCTCGGAGATGGCCGCCTGCTCCGCCGAAAGCTCAAGCGTGTCGAAGAAGCTCGCGGCATCTTTGATGGAGAGCGCGCAAATCTCCGGCAGCGTTCGGTGGCCGACGCGCACGTCGCGCGCCTCCTGTCTCAAGCGCCCGCCGTTACAGTCAGGACACAAAGTGTAGCCGCGATACTTCGAGAGAAAGACGCGTATGTGCAGCTTATATTTTTTCGTCTCCAGCCAGTCGAAGAATCCGCGCACGCCGCTCCAGTTCCCCCTGCCTTCGATGACGGCGCGCTGGTCCGCGCGGGGCAGCTCCATGTAGGGAACGTCCATCGAAATCCGCTCCTGTTTGCAGAAGCGGCGCAGCTCTGTCCGCGCCCACTCGAACTGCGGCTTCGTCCAGGGTTCAATCGCGCCCTGATTCAAGGTCAGAGCGGGGTTCGGGATGACCAGGTCCAGATCGAGGCCGATGGTGTTGCCGAACCCCTGACAGGTCGGGCACGCGCCGAAGGGGTTGTTGAAGCTGAAGAGACGCGGCTCGGGTTGGGCATAGATGGTCCCGTCATACTTGCACTCGAAGCGCTCCGAGAAGCGCAGCCGCCGTGGCTCGTCTTCGACCGTTTCGATCAGGGCGGCACCGTGCCCCTCCTGAAAACAGGTCTCCAGAGAGTCCACCAGGCGTTCGCGCACGTCGGCACGCGCCACCAGGCGATCAATCAAGACGAAGATGTTATCGAAATCCGGGCGCGTGTAATCGTCAGGCGAACTGAGGTCAATCGCACGGCGCGACGCCCCGTCGTAGAGGCGCGTGAAGCCGCGCTGCATCAAGCTCATGACGTGCGCCGTGACCATCTGGCGCGTCAGTTCCCGAGACTTTTTCTCAGCCTTTCGTTTCC
Organism: Pyrinomonadaceae bacterium; assembly: GCA_036392495.1. Lineage (GTDB taxonomy): Bacteria > Acidobacteriota > Blastocatellia > Pyrinomonadales > Pyrinomonadaceae > QHXM01. The sequence continues at coordinate 11,488 of DASVXV010000115.1, forward strand.
TCCCCGAGCCGTTCTTCTTCTGGCCGTCGCCGTTGGTCTCCGGGCGCAGGCCCGCCTCCGCCGGAAAGAGAACGTAAAAGCGCGTGCCTTCAGGAATGGCGTCCAGCGTCTCCTGTGCGGAAGATTCGGGCGAGTCGTGATGAACTTCGCGGCCACAGACGCGGCAGTAGGTGATGCCAGCGCGCGCGTACAGGAGGCGCAGGTAGTCGTAAACTTCCGTCTGCGTGCCAACGGTCGAGCGCGGGTTGCGCGTTGAGTTCTTCTGGCGGATGGCTATGGCCGGGGCGATGCCTCGCACCTCGTCAACATCCGGCTTATCCATGCGCTCCAGGAACTGGCGCGCGTAGGCCGAGAGCGATTCGACGTAGCGGCGCTGGCCTTCGGCGTAAACCGTGTCAAAAGCGAGCGACGATTTGCCGGAGCCGGAGACGCCCGTGACGACCGTCAACTGCCCGACGGGGATGGAGAAAGAGATGTTCTTGAGGTTGTTGACGCGCGCCCCGCGCACTTCGATGGCTTCTTCAATCATGTCTCAAATCATTCGCCGCACCACACAGCGTAGAAATTTCGGACTGCGGCAAACTCACATGATAACCCGAATCGTCTGAGAGGCGAAATGCGTAGAGAGTAGGCAGAAAGTAGTAGGCAGTCAGCTCCGCCAGGGGCGTAAGAGTTTAGCCCAGGGCGTCCGTCCCTGGGTCACAGATGGAAAAGATGTTGAAGCCCATGAAACGGGCGACAGCATCAATTTAGCCCACGAATGCAGGCGTCCAGCATATTTAGCCCGCGCCAGCGGGCGATAGCATAAAGCCCAGGGCGCAAGCCCTGGGTCACAGCGCCGATTTGAAATGTAAGCCCGCGCGAGCGGGCGACAGCCCTTGAATTGCATGCGTGCGTTCACGGGCTGTCGCCCATTCGCATGGGCTTCAATATTTCTTCCTGTCTGTTACCCAGGGCTGACGCCCTGGGCTTTATGCTGCCGCCCGCTGGCGCGGGCTAGATAATCTATGGCATGTTCCAGGGGACCGACGCCCCTGGCTACATTCTGTCGCCCCTGGCGGAGCTGACTGCCTTCTGCCTACTGCTTTCTACTTTTGCCTTCTCACAGTCACTCCGGGAGGTGGGTGAAACTCGAAGGCACTGGCTGGAGCGATGAAGTTTTCGCGGACATTCGACAGGGTGACTTCGGAAGCGGCCCCGGCTTCGTCCACGAGTTTCACTTTCTGGATTCTTCCGTCCGTGTAGATTTCCAGGAAGATTTCGCGCAGGCCCGAGGCGGCGCTGCGGGGGACGAGGCGTAGCTGCCGTGTGTCGGATTGGGCGCCCTCGTCAAGCAGAGTGATTGAGCGAAACTGGCTCCGCAAATTCTTCTGACCCAGTAGAAAGAGGAAGGGAAAGCGTGTGTCCGAGACCTTGCTCGCATCCGCGTGCGTGGCCTCGCGGTCCGCAGGGATGTAGAACCAGACGTCGCGCCCGTTGACGATGAAAAGCTTGGCCGGGTTGGTCTCGTATTCCCAGCGCATCAGCCGCGGGCGCTGGAGGATGAGTCGCCCGCGCTCTGTGCGCGCGCGCCTGCCCGGTGAGCTATAGCTTTGCTCAAACTCTGCCGCCAGCCCGCGCATCTGTCCGTAACGCGCTTCGATTCTTTTAACGAGAGCGTCGCGCTCGTTACTCTGAGCCAGTGCGGGAACCAGAGCGGCCGAATAAGAGACGAAAAACGAGGCGATTAGAAAGAGCAGCGATCTCCTCATTCGGCGTCCTTGCTTTCCACCTCGCGCACGAACAGTTCTTCGAGCGATTGCCTGACGGGCTGCACAGAGACCAGACGACCTCCCGCGAGCCGCAGGGCAGCGAGCGCGGCGTCAACGTCCTGCTCGTCCCGGACCTCCACGCGCGCGCCGCTCGCCGTCGGCGTAATATTCGAGCCTTCGAGCGCTGGAAA
>DASVXV010000116.1:0-36280 GCA_036392495.1 Pyrinomonadaceae bacterium
TGCAAAAATCTTAGGAAAAACGGATCGAACAAATTCAGGTCTGATCTTTGCTGCGCTCTGGTCACTTTCCCAAGTAGTCAGAAATCCTAAGAAAAATGGAGGTTTCTGACTTGTGTAGATACTAATGGCGTCAGCCCTGGGACAAGACAAGCATTTAACCATCAAGCCCGCGCGAGCGGGCGACAGCCCGTAGAGGCACGCCCGCAATTCATATTGGGCTGTCGCCCATTTCATGGGCTTATATATTTGTTCCCGCTGGTGACCCAGGGCTGACGCCCTGGGCTTTATACCGTCGCCCGCATTCGCGGGCTAAATATATGCTGCCGCCCGCTCACGCGGGCTTAAACAGTTTGAATTCAAGGCGCGGACGTTTCGACCGCCGGACTCAGGCGCACGCTCGCCCCGTCGCGGTTGACCTGCACACGCACGCGCCGCTCACGGCCGGCGATGTTCGAGGCGTAAGTCACAGTGTAAGACATGCGCAGCTGGGAGACGATGTCGTCATAGGCGCGCTGCAAATCTTCCAGGCGCGAGATCGGGTAATAGACGCCGCCCGAAACATTCGCCAGTTTTTGCCCCTCGGCTTCGGCGCGCGTCGTCAGCGTCAGGTAGCGCGTCCTCAAGGGGTCAACCGTCGTTTCGGGCGCGGGCACGCTTGCCTCGCGGATCAGGCCCGAAGGAACGTAAAGCGGATAGACGAGCGCGCCTGACTCTTCCACGGCGTCGAGCACAGCGCCGAAGGGGACGAACGATTTATTGTCGTCGCCGTCGGACATGACGACGACCGCCGTCCGCTCGCCGCGCAGTTGCTGGAGCTGCTCGACGAGCGTGTAAGCCAGGGCGTCGTAGAGCGCGGTCGCGCCGCCTGCTTCGATGTCCTTGAGGCGTTCGGAGAGGAGCGCGCGGTCCGTCGTAAAGTCCGAGATGACCTGGACGTCGTCGCGGAAAGAGATGACGGCGATGCGGTCCTGCGGACTGACGGTCTTGATGAAGTTGCGCGCGGCCTTGCGCATGAAATCTATGTGCTCTTCGACGCTGCCGGAAACGTCCAGGAGCAGGACGACGTTGAAAGGGGCGTTCGCCGGCTCGACGTTCCTGACCTCGCGCGCCTGTCCGTTCTCGTAAATCGTGAAATCGGACCTCTTCAGGCCGGAGAGAGCGCGTCCGTGTCGGTCCGTGACGTTGACGTTGAGGCGCATCAGCTGCGCCCCGGCCGGGGTGGCGACCGTGCCGAGCGCTTTGCGCGGGACGAGGATGGGCGGCTCTTTCGGGGGCGGAAGCGTCTTGGCGTAATCGCCGAAATAACGCGGGCTGACCTTGCGTATGGCGTCCACCAGGCCGCTGTCGCCGCCGCGCACGATGGCGCGCACGGCCTCCGTCAGCGGGCGCTCGTGCAGGTCCGACGGGACCATGTTCTCTTCGACGTTAAAGAGCATCACGCCGCGCCGCGTCGTGAAGTTAAGCTCGACGCGCTCTTCCTTCTTGGCTTTTTTGTCGCCGATCTTCCCGCTGATCTCGAACAGGCCCCCGGCCTTCTCTTTCACCTTCGGCAATTCGAGGTCGCCGAAGAATCGCGGGCGGGAGGCCAGCCAGAGCAGGTTCAGGCGGATGGCCTCGACGGGGACGTCCGCGCGGATGGTGCCCGTGTTGGTCTCGACCTCGGCAACGGCTAAATTGCCGACGACGTCAACGGCCCCGGCTTCGCTCGTGACCTTCACGCGCGAACGCGCGGGCACGCGCACCTCCAGGTCAATCCGGTCCTGTTCGCGGCGCGCACGCACGTCTATCTCGACCAGATTGCCTTTGGCGGCTGTGAGGACATCCGATTCGGCGACGGCCAGGCCGGGCGAGGTGGCTTTGACGAAGACGCTCCGCTGCTCGTCGGAGGCGGTGACGACGACGCGCCCGTTGCGATTCCTGATCGAGACGGTGACCTTCTCGGTGGCGTTCAGCTCGCGCTCCAGGACCTGCGCAGTAGCGGCGGCGGTCATAGCGTAGAGGAGCGACGCCAGCGCCAGGAGCATTAAAAAGAGTTTACGGCGGAGATGAAGGGCGCGCGTGGAGACGTTCGGCGCGGCGGAGTCTTGCAAAAACATAGCACATGATCTTGCCTGCCCTACGCGCCATCGGTCAAGCGTCGAGGGAGGCCAAAAGGCGCGCCGGCCCACGGCTTCTCTTTTCTCCCTTTACATAGTGGTTTCGGCCAGATTTGATTTGTACTTGGTATTCGTCTTCCTGTCATTCATCTCAATGTAAATCCAGCTCGGAGCGAGGGCATCCGGTTCCAGGGCGAACCAGATTTTACGCAGATCGCCGTTGGACCCGAAGGCGCAGAACCCGTTGAGCCGCTTTCCGCTCTGCTCATAAACATCCACCCAGGTGCGCGCAGCCTTCGTGTTCTTACCGCACGGCGGAAGCTCCGGCGAGGCGGCGAACAGCGTGTTCGGATAGGTTTCCGAATTAAAGACCTCGTACTTGTAGCGTATCATTTGCTTCCCGTTTGCCTTGAATTCCTCCGCTCCCGCGAAGACAAGCACAGGGTTGGGCAGATTCTGCGCGACGGCGTCTGACACTGTCGCCACCGCGAGAAGAAACAGGAGGGTTAAGAGCACGCTCCCTTTCTTAAAGGTCGTCAAGTTCATCGCTTCGTTCCTCTCTTTCAGAAGATGGGTGAAAGAATCCGGCAAAGACGGGCCGAGGGCTTTCGAGTCCGAACCTTGAAATAATCAAGCTCTCTTGCACGCCACCTGGCTCTAAAGCTGAAGCACGGCGCAAGGATGGCTGAGAGACAGCTTTTATTTTACTTTGACGTTTAAGTCAATAGCCGGACTCTTTTTATGGCGCGAACAGGGTCTATTCATTTTCGAGACAGAGGAAAGTAGAGAAACAGCACTGTCCACGAAGCCACACGAAACGACACGAAACAAACTACAGCCATTTCGTGAGGTTTCGTGTTATTTCGTGGATAGTTCCCTGTTCCGCTGAGAATGAATAGACCCTGATGGCCCGAAAGATTTGGGAATTATGCCCTTGACACACTCACAGTTAGGGGAACCCGATCACCGTTCCTATATCCTTTGATGACGCTGTCCGAATGATGCTAAATACCCTGCTGCCGAAGTCTGAACCAAAGCCGCGTAAGCACACCGCACAGGCAGTAAAAACCAGAAGAATTAAAGTAGCGACGTGAGGTAATCTATTTCACCTTGTAGGTCACCCATTTCCTCGTAAAGACGTGACGACCAACCAGGTTCGGCATTCCTATACCCCGTGCCTTCGTGATACGCCTCTCTCTCGTCTATGTTCTCTCGTATGTTGTCAATCTCACGTTCTCTACTACGAATCTCTTGCCTGATGCGGTCTTTTGACCATGACTCTGCTCCGCTAACATAAGACATTTGGGTTGTCCTCCAAGGTGGGGTTGGCTTGCGCGCGGAATATATGCGCCGTGAAAGTGAATGTCAACGTGGGTGCGTCAAAGACATAACTTCCAAAGATTTCCTTGTCCGCCGCCGGGACTGAAGATACAATCAGCCATCTCTCCCCTGCGAGCACATCTGAGGATTGGCGCGGTCTTCCAGCCCCTTTGTGGGAAGCCGATTTGAAGAGAAGGTGACATCGTGACGCGGCGTCGAAAAGCGAAACATCTGTTAATTCCGTTTGCGTGTCTGCTGGTGATGCTCGCCGTCGCTGCTCCGAACGCGCGCGCGCAAGGCGAAGAGGAGTCGAACTTCGCAGAGGCCCCGCGCAAATTTGACGAATATGGCATCCTCGGCGGTTGCGACCACAGCGCCAGGCTCGACAACTTCGCCATCGAGCTGATGAACAATCCACAGCTTGTCGGGTACGTTGTAACTTACGGGCCGGGGGGCGAAGGGAGCGGGACGGGAAATTTCCGGCTGCGCGTCTCGAAGGATTACCTGCTCAATTCCCGCGGCATAAGCGAAGAGAGGATCAGGACGATTTACGGAGGGCCGTACAAGAATCTGGACGAATCCGCCACGGAACTCTGGCTCGCTCCAAAGGGAGCGCCCGCGCCCGTGCCCGTTAAATATGAGAACAAGGCGGGCGAATTCACCGGAAAGTTTCTCGACTACGAAACTTCGGACAGGCTCTTTGTTTATGACGAATCAATGGGACCACCCATTGGCTTTGTCGGCATGGCGAACTTCGCGGAGATGCTGCGGCTCCAACCAAAGACGCGCGCTTTTCTGGTCACGTACAACGGCGAGGAGAGCGCGCCCGGCGCCTGGCGCAGGGTTGCGGCGCGCACGGCGGAGGACCTGCGCGCGAATTACGGTATAGAGGCCGAGCGAATCAAGATTATCTTCGGCGGCTACGACAAGGAGGCGAAAATCCAGTTCTGGATTCTCCCGGCGGACGCGCCGCCGCCGGTCGCGGAAGCCAGGGAGGACCGGAAGCTGGCGAAGGCCCTTCAACTGGGCGCGTTCAGCCAGTTTGAACTGAAGTATGAGGACGGCGCGCAGCAGATTTTCAAGGCGCTCGCAGATGTGCTTCGCAGTGACGGAAGTCTCAAAGCCTGCGTCATCATCAGACCCGACGTCGCCACTACTACTGCGCCCGAAGTTAATGCGGACGAGGCGAGCGATGCGGCTATCAATGAGCCGGCCGCGCCTGAGGAACCGCCGGACATTGATCTCCTACAGCTTGTCGAGAAGTGGAAAAGGGATTTAGAGCAGGATTACGGCATAGGCCAGGACCGCATCGTCGTACTGGTCGCTCCCATGCAGGCAGAATTCAGCCCGGCACAACTGGAGACCTGGGCCATCCCGCCCGATGCTGCACTGCCCGACCCGTACGCGGTCGAGGAAGTGGCCGAAGAGTTCGAAGACTCGGAACCTGCCGAAGAGAACCCGCCAGAATGATGAAGCTGCCGCTTCATCACCTCAATCACTCCGTCGAATCCATACGCGTGATCGAACCCGCCCCGCTCTTATTTTCGTTGATTACTTTCGGGTTGCCGTAGTAGTTGACGTTGCCCGCGCCTGAGACGCTGGCGGTCAACTCCTCTGAAGCATAAACCTCCGCGCTGGCCGCGCCGCTGGAGGTGATATTAACCTTCTGCGCGCGTAACGCCCTGGTGTCCACGCCGCCCGCACCCGACGTTTCAATCTCAACCGTTTGCGCTTCGCCCTCAACTCTGATTTTTCCAGCGCCCGAGGAATCTATTTTGAACTGGTCGGTCCTGATGCCCTTGATGACGATGTCGCTCGCGCCCGAAGTGTTGATGGCATTGAACGCCGGAACAGAGATGCGAATGCGTATCTTGTTCTTCGTGTTGAAACTCTTCTTGTTATCAATCTCCAGGACGCCGTTCCTGACTTCGGTCGTAATCAGAGGAAGCAGGTTGTCGTCGCCTTCGATCTCAAGGCTCTGCTCTTTCTGCGCGACTATCTCGACGTCGTAAGCGCCGGAGATGTTGAGCGCCGTGAATGAAGGGACGGTCCTCTTCTCCTGCTTCATCGAGCCCGATCCGTTCGCGTGACCGTGACCGAAGAACTTGCACCCGCTCAAGGTGAACAACATTAACGATAGAAAAATAATCGCTCTTTTCATAATTCTCCTTTGATTGAGGCCCCCGAAAATTAAAGAGCCTTCAATCTCCCTTAACCAGCACCGAATTGGTGTTGCCCTGCCCGTCGCCCTCAGTCGCCGGGTTGGACGGGTCCGTTATCCAGTTGCCGTCCACGATGAATTTGTAAAAGTATTTGCCAGGCTTGAGGTCAACGCGGCAGACCCACTCCGCGCCCTCTTTGCCGCAGATGATTGTTGACGGTTTCCAGTCGTTGAAAGTGCCCGCCAGGTTGACGATCTTCGCGTCCGCGTGGCCCTTCAGACGAAACGTCGTGTTGCCCTGCAAACTCGGCGGCTGCAAAGTCAGGCGCTTGAGCACGCGCTCGAAGCGCGGAACCTTGAATTTATAGCTCTCAACGCGCCCAGAGACGTCCCGGTTGAAGATGAAATGGACCTCCGGGTCAGCTTCCGCCACAAACTCGTCCTTGCCTACGGGCAGCAAGTTGACGGCGTCCTGGCTGCCCGAGACCATGACTTTCAGGTGGTCCCCCTCGACCGAGACATCTTCGGTCGGCGTGTTGTCCGCCAACTGGTAACGCCCCTCGTACTGCTTCAAGACCTCCGGGGAAACCTTGATGATCGTGGCCGGGCTAACCCTGTCGCTAAAGAGCATCGCGATCAGACGCCTCGCTACCAATCCCGTATTGGCTGCGTCTATGTTGCTCAGGACGATGACGGTGGCGTCGTTGTCCGTGAATCGCGCCAGGAAAGTTGAAAAGCCTTCGATGCCGCCGCCGTGTACGATGCTCTTCAAGCCGAACACCTCGTTGATGCCGACGCCGTAACCGTAGCCCTCTTTAAAAGGCGTGTTCATGGCCCCGAGGGATTTTTTCGAGACGAGCTTCTCCGTGTAGAGGGCTCTGTCCCAAAGGTAGAGATCTTCCACGGTCGAATAGAGGGCGCCGGCTGCGTACGGGACGGTCATGTTGATGTAGTCCGCGTTCACCAATCCGCTGGCCCCGCGCGAGTAGCCGCTGGCGCGATTCTTGATGATGGCGTCGTTGACGTCGTAATCGGTGTTCTTCATGCCCAGAGGCTGAAAAACGTTCTCGCGCAGGAAATCGGCGTAAGGCTTGCCGGACGCGCGCTCGATGACGTAGCCGAGGAGGATGTAGCCGGAGTTGCTGTAGTTGAATCTTTCGCCGGGAGCGAACTCCAGCGGCTTGTCTTTGAATGTCGCGATGGCTTCGAGCGGCGTGGACGGGAACATCTTCACTTTGCGAAAGTCCGGGAAGCTCGTCATGTTCGGGATGCCGGAGGTGTGCGTCAGCAGGTGATGAATCGTGACGGGCTGCCAGCTCTGCGGACAGTTCTCGACATACTTGCAGATGGAATCCTGCACGCTCAGTTTTCCCTTCTCCTGCAAGATTAGAATCGCGGCGGCCGTGAACTGCTTCGTGACTGAGCCCAGGCGAAACTTGGTCTGCGACGTGTTCGGGACTTCCGCCTCAAGGTTCGCCATCCCGTAGCCTTTACTCAAAAGCACCTGGCCGTCGCGCGCCAGGAGGACTGCGCCGCTAAAGCGGTTCTGCTTAACCAGAGCGTTTAAATATTCGTCAACGCGAGCCGTCAGCTCCCGGTTGGACTGGGCGGTTTGAGCTGCTGCGCCTGCCGCCAAAACCAGGCAGAGCGTGAAAAGGGCGATGATTTGACTGGCTCTGGCTGTGAGCTTCTCCATTAAGAGTCCCTCGCAAGGTTGTCGGAATTCGGACAGAATAATAGACCGTCACATTCAAAATGAAAAACGGTCAAACAGACCATTTATTAACATACGCGACGCAAAGGCTGTGAGTTCGGGGGAATACGTTTGAATTGAGGGACGTGGGAACGAATGCGAACGGCCGGATTGCTCTGCTAACTACTGTCAAAAAGAGATGGCTACACCTGACAACGGCAACCACACAGCAATTGAAGCTCGACGGGTGAGATATGTCTGGCGACATCATCTCGGCGCACGTGCAAAACTAATAACGTATAAGGATTGAAGACGACCACATCTTTGACGCCCTGGGAAAGATAGAACTGAGGTCCGATTTCAAGGTCCTTAGCCTCATAGCCTTTGCTAATCACTTCAATCACTGCCTCAGGCACAAGCTTGATCGCTTCTTCCTCCTCTTCAGGCTCCCGGCAAAAAATAGAGATGTCCGGCCTTTTCAAAGAGCCGTCGGGAAAACTGATGTAAACATCTGAGGTATGTACGCAGGGACGTCTTTCCTCTCGTTCGGAACCCGGCTCAATCGGAGCGATAGTTGCGCGGATGCGGTCAATAGCTTTCTGGTGCTTATAAATAGGATACGGCTCCCAGATCGGAAGCCCCCGCACAATCTCCAACCTGATTCCGAATTCTTCAGCTTTGAGGAACTTTGAATCCATCCTACCCCTCCGCGCATAAGGGTATTACAGGTTTGATAAACGTGCCAGCCCAACGCCCCGACTAATCGGCACTGAGCATTAAGGATTCAATTCAGAAAGAAATACTATTGAGGCATCGCACTTGAATGAGTTGTTATGCGTGGCGTGGAAGAAATAGCGCTCTGCTTAACAAATATTTCTCATTCCTTCACCCGTTTTCGGAGCCAGTTGGTTATCATATCGAAGTATCCGGGAACAAATCTTTTCAAGCGAGGAAGTTCTTCATCGCTGCCTGTCTCCGCCTCAAAAATATTGTGGTGAGCTTTAGGGAATATCTTGATTGTGTAATCCTTATTTTTTCGGCTTGCGAGCGCCTTCTCAAAAATAGGGGCTACTTGTCTAACCGGAGTGGAAGCGTCCAACTCCCCAAAGATTCCCAAGACTGGACCCTTATATTTCTCCCACAGCGGCACCGGATTGAAATCTATATCGAGCGCGAGAAACCACTGGTCGCGCTTCTTCCAATCAATTTCGCTTGACATAGGCGGGAGCCAATCTTTGAGTTTTGCGTTTTGCTGCGCTTGCCGAATTGCGGAATCGAGTTTCTCACCGCCACCGCCTTCACCCGCACGGACAACATCGTAAAAAATATTCCAGACCGTGATTACTTGATTGATTTCATCTTGCGAGAAACCTCTGACGCGCATCTCGGTCGCCGTGTTGTAATTGTTTTGCTGAGTAACGGTGTAACCGCTGCCGCCAGCAGAGACGGCAATAATAAAGGCAATATCATTTGACAGTGATGTCGCTTTCGCCATCACCCAACCAGCCTGGCTGCTGCCCCACAATCCGATCTGTTTCGGCTTGATGTCTCGGCGACTTTGAAGCATTTTCAAAGCGGCAACGGCATCTTTAGCCATATCGTCAAAACCGGCTGTCGCCCAATTTCCGGTTGATGCGCCGACGCCGCGTTTGTCGTAAATGAGCGCGGCAATGCCGTGACGGGCAAAATTGTCGGCAGCGAATCGCATCAGGGATAAATATCCGTTGCGATCTTGCTCGCCGGAACCATGAAGCAGAATGACAGCCGGATGCGAGCCTTTTGTAGAGGGCAACAGCAAGGTTCCGGCAAGAGTAACGTCTCCGTTACGGAAAGTTACTTTCTCTTCTCGATACAACTTAGCTTTCTTTGCAATCCTGTCAGGCGCACCTGTTTGTTTTAAGACAAGGCTTGTCACATCACCTGTTTCATTTTTGATAAATGTGATTTGAAATTCTATCGGGGAGAAAACTAACAGAGATTGTCCGGCAGAGAAATCGGTTTCTGATGTTTGATTGAGACCACGAACGCGCTCCGTTTGAGGTTCATAGAAATAAAGGCGACGCTCGGTACGCCCGACGACAATAAATTCATTAGTCGCTACTTGGTAAGTACCAAGATACTGGTCGTATATCTTCGGATCAAGTTTAGGAAGCGGGGACTGCTGCGCCGTGCAGGTCATCACTAAAGCAATATTCCAAAAGAATGCCTGTACGATGATTGTCAAACGTTTTCTCATACTGTGAATCCTCCAACAGTAGAGAAATTTAGTAAAGGTGGAATGAAGCGCATAACGCCGGAGCTAACCAGCGCGCTGCTGCCTCCGAAGTTGAGAAGGGTGCTCGATTGCGCGTCCGGTTCAGCGATTTGTTGGGCGGCCGCCTGAGCCGAAACAGCTAGCGCCTAATACATTCTGGAGATGATGATAATAGCGCGTGAATTAGAAGGCGGCTTTTTCTCACAATCGCGAGCAGGGTTGTCTGTGCCAATAGCCTTAATATCCAAGACTCCCTGCGGGCGAGGAGCATTAGCGGGACGCCTCCAGAAGCCGCCCTTACCGTCTCTGGTAAATCCGGCATCTCCCAACTTCCGACGATAGTAAGCCACAAGCTGAGACGGCTTGGCAGATGAAGCAAAAGCATCCCATGTGATTTCGTGACCTGATCCGTAAACGCGTTGCTGACATAAATGTGTCAGCTTAGGGTAACTAGGGAATTCATAGGACTGGAAGATCGAATCATTCGAATTAGAACTATCACCGGCTGCTTGTTGAGAGCCATAGCCGATCAATCCGATGGCCGAGATAATAGCTGCTAAGATCAAGGGTCTCATCTCTTCTCCTTTCAAGATTAGCCGCCCAACGCTTGAATTAACCGGGCGGGAACTATTGTATCAAGCATCCAATCTTGCGAATGAAAGACAAGCTGATTTCCGCTCCGGTTGAATGAGTTGTTATGCTGCGTTCGCCCGAATACAGCTCTGTTTCGACACGTCATTCACTGAGGCGTTGCCGCGCATCTCCTATATCGTTGGGTTTCTCTTTTGGATTTGATTCATTTATTTCTTCAGACGTCGCCGCGATCTCAGCATGTACAGCCATTCTTCCATCTCTGGGATCAGTTATTGCGCCCACATGTGCTGTAACAGAGGCCGTGTTTGGCGAACCCGTTTCTTCATCACTCTTACGGCCTTTTGCGTGTATTCGAGCATGTGCCCAGTCAATCAGTGTGCTAAAGGTGCGAGGTTGATAGTTTACAATGAAGCTGAAAAGGGACAAGAAACCAGCGAGACGTATGTACTGACCGGGCGAAGGACTAGAAAAAGGATCATCATCGAACAGAAGCAGACCGGAGATTAAGAACAGGTAAACAAAGAAGCCGCGCAACAATCCCGACACGTATGGATTGCTGTAATCTGCCGGAGAGTTACGCGATTGGTCATCATGTAATTTGGCTAGGCTGCCGAATGTGCCGAGGGCACCCGCAGTAACACAGATCAAGGCAAGATTTAAAGGAAGGAATAGAAACAGGACGAAGAACCATGATGTAAACCACCGACTAGAAAACGGGGGGGCTGGTTCAGCATCGCCGCACGGCTTCGGTGGAGCTGAACGGGGTTGCAGCGCCTCAACCCCTCCGGGACTGATTGCACAACGGTATTGCTTCGTCTCTATGAGAATGCCGCCTGCAAACAAGTTGAGCCATATCCCCAGCACGACCAAAGCGATAAAAGACTCTATTGGTTTCAGTCTAGGCAGCGAACGTTTAGAGTTTAGATGACCGGAGCGATGCTTAGCATCATACCTTGGAGGCTCAGTGAGTGGTGTAGACTTTAATCCTGGCTTTTTCATGAAATGTGACCATAAGGTAAGCCAATTGGCAAGTCAATTTATTTTCTTTGCCTTCGGGATTCGCCCCCATTATCACTGTAACTAAATTGTGAAGCAGCATAACTAAATAATAGACTCTGTAAAAGGCGTGTTATAACAAGCCTTTAAAGTAAATAATGCGCCCCGGCGACTATCCAGGTAAACCCACCCGCAAGACTTAGCTACACCCTCCTGCTTTTGATATTCTCTTTCCGCAGGCCAGTCCTGCCGTGCCACGTCTGCTCGAACACGTCCTTTATGGGGACAGATGCTTCTTTTCTTCATTAGACAATAGATCAACCCCATCTCTATATATCAGAAATCAATGGTTTCTTTATCCGCGAAACTCTTGATCAATAATTCATTCTGGAAGGTCGGTAACGTTTGCGCTCCTTCGTCAGAAGCCTTGATTTGATTACGAGAGACCTCTCTCGCTTTTAGCCTTCAACCCGTCGCTCAGGAGTCTCACGCCTAAAACGAAGATGAAGATGGCGAAGGCCGGGGCCAGCAGCGTGAAGGGCTGATCGCGCAGCAGGCTGATCTCCCTCGCGTCCTGGAGCATCGAGCCCCAGCTTACCTCAGGCTCCTGCAAGCCTACGCCCAGGTAAGAGAGCGCCGTCTCCGTCAGCAGGAAATATGGCAGCATCAAGGTCACCTGCACCAAGAGTGGCCGCGCCGCGTTCGGCAGAATATGACGAAAGAGGATGCGCGCCTTTGAAAGCCCGATGCTCTCGGCCGCGAGCACGAACTCGCGTTTCCGCAAAGAGAGCACCAGCCCGCGCGTAAGGCGCGCCATCTCGGCCCAGCCCACGGCGACGAAAATAGAGATCAGCAGGATAGCTGCACGCGTCGGCGGCAGATCCAGCGGAAATGCCGCGCGCGCCGCCAGCACCAGGACAAGCGTCGGAAGCGCCATCATGACATCCGCCGCGCGCATCAGTACGGAATCAACCAGCCGCCCGCCGAAACCCGCAAGGCAGCCCAAAAGAATGCCGAGCGCGCTCGCCAGCAGCGTCCCCAGAGGTCCGACGACGAGCGAGAAGCGCGAAGCTATCAAGAGTCTTGAAAAGCGGTCGCGCGCGAGATTGTCCGTGCCCAGCAGTTGAATGCGCGGCGCGCCACGTTCTCCCTGCTCTCGCACGCCGAAAAGGTGTGTGCTCACCGGGAAGATTCCCAGAAGCTTGTAGGCGTAGCCTTTCGTGAAGAGCGCGAGCGGGTAGGCGCGCGCCGTATCCTCTTCGTAACGGCGCGCAAGCGGGTCCACCATCAGGCGCGCGTAGATAAAGGGGCGCAGGTGAAAATTGCCCTGCTCGTCAACGAAGTGCACAGCGTTCGGCGGCGCGCCGGGCTCGCCCCGAAACTGCGTGCGGTAATCATAAGGCGCCAGAAAATCTGCGAAGAGGGCGACCGCGTAGAAGAAGACGACGATGACGAGTCCGGCGACAAATTTCTTGCGCCGCCGCACGAAACGTATTCCGCGGCGAAGGCGTCCGCGCCTCACAGTCTCGCGCAACTCTTCCGACAGCGGCGCGCCTTTTTCGGTTTGCGTCGTCTTCTCGCTCATCAGTCTCAGGCGGCGTTCGAGGTCGTTATGTTCTTCGCGGAAATGCCGCGCCGCGTCTCGTCTTCGCGCAGGCGCGGGTCATTGACTCTGAGCAGGATGTCCGCGATGAGATTGCCAAGGAGCACGGCCGTCGCGGTCACCAGCACGATGCCCATTATCAAAGGCACGTCGCGGCTGCGCGTAGCCATGACGCTCAACTCTCCAAGCCCTTTACGGTTGAGCACAGACTCGACGATCACGGAGCCGCCGATTAATCCCCCCAGAGAGTAGCCGAAGATCGTGATGAGCGGATTGAGCGCGGCGCGCAGGGCGTGGCGCAGGACGACGACCCTTTCCGACAAGCCCTTGGCGCGCGCCACCTGCACGAACTCCTCCCTGAGCGCAGTGCCCAGCCCGTCGCGAACTTGCGCCAGAAAGAGCGCGATGAGCGGGAAGGCCAGGACAAACGCGGGCAGGATGATGTCCGTGGCCGAGTCGCGCTCGCCGCCCGAGCTGGTATTGAACAAAGAGGTGCTCGCGGCCAGTGCGAGCGCGCCGAGCGCCAGCACAATTCGCGGCGTAGAGGACGCCAGCAGGATGAGAGCGCCGCACAATTTATCTAACCAGCCGCGCGGGCGGCGCGCGGCCAGCGAGCCGAGCGCCAATGCCACCGCCCAGGCGATGACGAGAGAGACGACCGCCAGCGAAAGCGTGTTGCCGAGCGCACGCCGAATATCCGGCCACACGGGCAGCCCAGAGATGAAGGATTTGCCCATCTCCCCGCGCGCAATGCTCCCGAGCCAGCGGACGTAGCGAACGGCCAGCGGTTGATCCAGCCCGTAGATACGGCGCTGCTCTTCCAGCCGCTCGCTCCTCACCGACCGCTCATTGGCGAGCGACGAGACGGCGTCGCCGCCAGCCGCCGCGAGCAGCCAGAACGTCAGCATCGAGACGACCAGCAGGACGACGATTCCCTGTAGTAATCTTGAGAGTATCAGTTTCGACACGGGCGCAGCCTCAAATGACAGGTCGAGGTCAGCTCTCAGCCTTTATCTAAGAAAAATCATTTCGCCGCGAAGCGGCACGCAGAAGGTAGCCAGACCTGAAAGGTCTGGGACAGGTCGCACACGCAATCGCGCCCTGAAGGGGCGCACAGACCTCGCCGCACCTTCAGTGCGGCACCTCGTGGTGCGCTTGAGAGTTCCAGACGTTGCACGTCTGGCTATCTTCTGGTTGCGCCTTCGGCGCACAATACAGAATTCCCAAACAGCTTCTAAGGCTGAGAAAAAGTCCGAAGGTTATCTATCATCTATAATGATTGGCGACAAGAGCCTGGCGGCACCATTTCACCAGGAACAACTATTGTCCATCTGGTGTCTAAGCCTTTAAACTTCTCTGATTGCGAGGAAAATCAAACGTGAACCTTACCCTAGGTCTCCCGCTCCGCCTGGTTGCCGTCGCGGCTTCGATTCTATCTTTCGGACTTGCGTCGCGCGGCGCTCATCAGCAAACGCAAACTCCCGCCCCGCTCGCGCAGCAGTCCGCCAGCAGGCAAACGGTCTCGAAAATCCCTTTCGAGATCACTGATGGAGGACATATTTTCCTGCGCGTTCGGGTCAACGGCTCTGAGCCTCTCTGGTTCGGACTCGACAGCGGCGCGGAAGAGACGATGATTAGCGCGCGTCAGGCGCAAGCGCTCAACCTCAAACTTCAGGGGGAGACGAAAGCCGCTGGCGGTGGCGAAGAGTTGGTTGATTTCGCTACGGCGAAAAATGTTTCATTCGATCTCTCCGGCGTTAAGTTTTCTCTGAGAGAAGTCGGCGTTCTGCCTCTTGAATTTCCATCTCCGGTAAAGGGCGAAACTATCGGCGGGCTTCTCGGCTATGATTTCCTCAAGCGGTTCGTCGTCGAGATTGATTACACGACCCGCACGATCAATCTCTATCAGCCGAGAAGCTATCGTTACCGCGGGGGCGGTGAAATTGTTCCCATCAGAATGCTGGATAATAATCCGCATGTGTTCTTGAGAGTGAAGCTGCCGGGCCTGGCTCCGGTCGCGGGCATGTTCTTGATAGACAGCGGCGCGGACACGGACCTGTTCTTCAATAGTCCATTCGTTAAGCGGCACAAACTTCTCAACTCCACACAGCAAACCACGGAAGCCTCTTCGTTAGGCATCGGCGGAGCAAGCAAGATACGAATCGGCTACGCAACGAGCGTCGAGATAGGCCGTTCCGTGATCGAAAATCCTGTTGCCCATTTTTCTCAAGCGGCGAAGGGCGACAGCGCCTCTTCGGTCGGAGCAGGCTTCATCGGCGGCAAAATCTTAAAACGTTTCAAGATCGTAATTTTCGACCCGACCCGCCACCGGCTGATACTGGAGATGGGCCAGCGTTGAAAAGCATCACACTTTTCGACACTCCTTCTCCGGGAATCTATGCCAGACTTAAATGAGTAATCAGACTCTGCTCTGGACATCTGTTCGTTAACGTGTTTGAATCCGCTTGCCCGACCTCGCGTGAAGATCGTCCGAATCCAACGAGACCGAACACGTAATGTTGATGATGAAAAGAAGATTCCAGAGATTGATTCTCTTCGCCGCGCTCGCCCTCTCTTTAATCGCGGGAGGCTGCCGCCAGCAAGCTCCGCAGAAACAGGAGTTGCCGAGCGAGCGCACGACGGGCACGCGCGGCGGCTCGATCACCTACAGGCTGACGACGCCGGCGCAAAGTTTCAACTACCTGATGGCGAAAGAGGAGACGGGGCTGGTGGTCGCCTTCTTCCTGATCGGGGGGCGGCTCGTTGATTTCGACCAGGACCAGCAGCGCCACGTCCCCGGGCTGGCGGAGTCCTGGAAGCGCGCCGACGACGGCCGGACCATCGAGGTCACGCTGCGCGACGGTCTCAAATTCTCCGACGGTCACGCCCTGACGGCCGACGACGTGCTGTTCACGATGCGCGCCCTTTACGACGAGCGCACACAGTCGCCGCTCTTCCGCGACGCGATGCTGATTAATGACCGCCCGATTGAGACGACCGTAGTGGACGCGCGCCACTTGAAGATGACTTTTCCCGAGACCGTCGCCGCGCCCGAAGGCTATCTTTTCAACGTCGTCGTCCTGCCGCGTCACGCGCTCGAAGAGGATTTCAATAAGGGCACGCTCAAAGACGCCTGGAATATCGCGTCCGATCCGCAAAGGATCGTGACGGCGGGAGCTTTCGCCGTCGAATCAGCAACGCCCGGCGAGAGCGTCAAACTCAAGCGCAACCCGAACTACTGGAAGAAGGACAGCGCCGGCAACCAGCTCCCGTACCTGGATTCGATTCTGATAGAATTCATCGCGGACGCCAACAACGCGATCACACGCCTCCAGCAGAACGCCATTGACATCATTGACCGCATCCCCCCGTCGGACTACGCCGCCATGCGCACTCCGCAGGGCAACGTCCGCGTTCGCGACCTGGGTCCTGGTCTGAGCACGGACCACCTCTGGTTCAATCTCAACGAAGGCACACAGAACGGCAAGCCCATAGTTGACCCCGTGAAGCGCGCCTGGTTCGCGGATGTGCGATTTCGCCGCGCCGTCTCTCACGCAATTGACCGCAACACAATCTTCAAGTCGAACCTGCAAGGTCTGGCAACACCGCTCTACGGGTTCGTCTCGCCCGGCAATAAGACCTGGGCGGCGGCGGACATTCCGCCCACGGAATATGATCTGGAGAAGGCGCGTGCCCTGCTGACGGAAGCAGGCTTCACGACTCGCGGCGCTGCGGACGCGCCGGAGTTGTACGACGCGAAGGGCAATCGGGTCGAGTTCACATTAATAGTGCCCGCGGAGACTAAGCCCCGCCAGCAGATGGCCGCAGTGATTCAGGAAGACCTCGCTAAACTCGGGATCAGGATGCAGATCGCCCCGATAGACACGCAGGCGCTGACGGCGCGCTGGATGCAGAGCTACGACTACGACGCCGTGCTGCTCGGCCTGAGTTTGACGGACACGGACCCGTCCTCGTATGCCAACATGCTGCTCAGCAACAGCAGCAGTCACCAGTGGTATCCGAAACAGCCTCAGCCCGCGACCCCCTGGGAAGCGCGAATTGATGAGCTCATGGCCCAGCAAGCGCACGAGACGGATCTGGAACGCCGCAAAGCCAGCTTCCGCGAGATTCAAATGATCATGGCGGAGCAATTGCCCGTGATCCCGATTGTCGCGCGCCACATCACGACAGCCGCCAACAACAGGGTCGGCAACCACCGCCCCGGCCCGATTCTTCCCTACTCGCTCTGGAACGCCGAGGAGCTATTCGTGAAGCAATAGGCAGCAAGGTGCTAGAGGAGAACGCCGGACCGGTTTGAAGCGCTGTTTTTAAGAGGAGAACGCGGATGAAGAGACGCTTCAACGTTTTACTCGCTTCGCTCCTCGCAATCACGCTGGGCGCGGTCGCCTGCGCCAAGAAGGCTACGCCGACCGAGGTAGCCAAAGCTTTCGCCGAGGCGATGGCGAAAGAGGACAACGAGGCGATGAAGAGATTGCTCTCGAAGAGGGCGCTGCAAAAGCTGGTGGAGCAGGAGCAGAAGCAGAACGAGCCCGGCGTCATAATGCTGCAAACAGCGGTGGGGCTGAAATCGCCGGCGCAATGTCGCAACGAGAAGATCGAAGGGGACCGGGCGACCGTTGAATGCGAATCGGGTTCAGGACCGTTCCCCATCCCACTGATTAAGGAAAACGGCGCGTGGAGAATCCACCCTCCCTACGCCGAGAAATGATCTCCTCAGGCATCTGACAGGGCTTAAAAACAGATCCGCGATCCGAAATCCGCATTCCGCAATGGACAGGCTCCGCCCCAGGCGTGTGCGCCCCCCACGCACACGCGCCGCCTGCCCCGAATCTTATTGGCCTGAATCTTTTCTTCGCGCGCGGCTTACTTCGACATCGCGACTATGGCGTGCGCCAGCTCGGCGCGCGTCAGAGGGCTTTGGCCCCTGAAGCTTCCACTATCAGCCGTCAACAGTTTGCGCGAGAGCGCGACCGCGACGTAGCCGCGCATCGCCACCGGAATCTCGCCCGCGTCGCTCAAATTCAAAGGCTGGCCTGAGGCCGCGTTTGCTTCCCCCTGAAGCCCTGCGGCCCGGACGAGCGCGACCGCAGCAGCGAAGCGCGTGGCGTAATCGTCTGGCCGGAACTTCCCGCCGGGCGCTGCATCCGTAAAGAGCGCGCCTCCGGGCGCACTTTGCGCGCTCTCGACGAAGAGCATCGTTGAAGAGTCGCGCACGTCAGTGAATCTGGCCTGCGCCGGAAGATACTGCGGAACCTTCCCACCCATAACGAGGGCGGATGCCAACTGGGCGCGCGTCACTCCGAAAGCGGGGCGAAAGCGCGTGCCGTAAGGCGACATCGCAAACATACGCAGCGCTCGGTAGATGTCTGCGCGCACACCCGCGCTGAGTTCGTTCACATCGCTGAGGCCCGCGTATTGGACGCGCGTCACCTGGAGCAACGCGGAGGCTGGCTGCGACGACGTGCCGACCGTGTTCGGGGCGTTAGCCAGGCGAAGATGGAAGAGGCCCTCCGCAGGATCTCTGAGTGAAAGCCCTTCGCTCTTACCGGTCAGCCCCGGCTGGTTCTGCATATTCGCTCCGTCAAGCTTTTCCCCTGCGGCATCCGTCACAGTGAGCGCCAGGTCGGACGTGCCCGAGACTGGACCCCAGCCCGCACGCACGGAAGCCAGCACGGCATCCGCCGGAATGTTGATGGTGACGTCGTAGCTGCCCAGGAGCGGAACGAAAGCATTGATCTGCTGCGCCTGCTCGTTCAGGAAAGTCACCTGACCGTGGTCAAGCGTGGCACGCCAGAGACCCATGCGGCGCGCCGGAAACGCCGCTTCTAGAACGGCTGCGTGCGCGTTGAGCATGCCCGCGCCGACTTCGTGCTGAAAGTAGTTGGGAAGAGGTGTGGCCGTCCGTTGGAGAATGTCGCGGACCTGCTGCGGCGTCAACTGCGGGTTCGCCTCCAACATCAGGGCGACAGTCCCGGCGACCTGCGGCGCCGAAAAGCTCGTTCCGCTGGCGGTCGTGTAGAAAGGAAGCTCGCCCGCGCCCAGGCGAGCCTTATCCGCCTCAATGACGCCGACCGTTCCGGTCACGTTCGTGCCCGCCGCGCGCGTGCTGATAACGTTCACGCCCGGCGCGACTATCGTCGGACGGAACAATGCGCTTCCGAAATCGCCGCGCGAGGAGAAGCCAGCCAATGTCCCCAGCTCGTTGGTCGCGCCGACGCTGATGACCCAGGGGGCGACGGCATAAGGATTCAAAGAGTGCTCGCCAGACCCAGTGTTGCCGGCCGAGAAGACGACGTTGATGCCTCTGTCCGTCAGCATCTTCGTGGCGACGTTGACGGGGTCGTTTAAATCAAAGAGCGTGTTGGCCGAGAAGCTGCAATTGATAACACGGACGTTGAGCGCGCTATGACTGAGCACGTAGTCGAATCCGGCCAGCACGTATGAGAGGTTCAAATCGCCGGCGCTCAATCCCACAAGGTTTGCTCCGGGTGCGATCCCGCTATATTTGCCGCCCGAGCGCACGCCGTTTCCGGCAATCAGGCCGGCGACGAACGTTCCGTGCCCGTACGCCTGGTCGGTCGTCGGCAATCCTTCGACACTGACGGGTTCTATAAATCCGACGCTGAGGCTCTGCGTGTCCGCGAGCTTCACGTTCTGCACGACGCGCCCCGAAAGATCGGAATGAGTTCCGTCAAGCCCCGTGTCGAGCACGGCGACCGTGACGCCGCGGCCCGAAAGAGGCAGCCCCAGGTTTCTCTTCGTCAAATCGGCATCGCGCCGCACGCGCTCGGAGCCTGTCAATTGCAGGTACGGATCAACCGTCGCCTGCAACGTGCGGTTTTTGGCGAGGTGGCGCACGGACTTAAAGCGCGAGACCTTGAAGATTTGACGGCGCGAGCCTGTGACCGCTATCACGGGAAGCTCGCGGAAACGCGTGCCGCCGAGAATGCCTATGCTTCTCAGGTCCGCGATGTCCGTCTCTGTAGGCTTTTGATGATAGACGATGATGGCGTCAACGTTGCTGTCGTCCGTCATCTCGTTGAGCCAGATGGCCAGCTCCGGATCAATGCTGCGAATGCCGTTGGATTGAGCGTCCCCGGCGGCGGCCATAATGCCGCTGTAGGAACTGTCCACGATGCTGTCCGCGCCAGTGATGGTGATACCGTCGGCAGCCGCCCCTGTAATCGCGTCCGCGCCAGTGATGGTGATTCCGGTGGGCGGAATCTGAAAGATCGTCCCGTCAGCTCCCGTCGCAGTAATTCCATCCGCGCCTGTAGCCGTGATGCCGTCCGCTCCCGTGGCGGTAATCCCGTCGGCGTGCGTTACCTGACGCGAGTCCGCGCCTGTGGCTGTAATCCCGTCAGCGCCTGTGGCGGTGATCCCGTCTGCGCCCGTGATGGTGATGCCGTTGGGCCTGCGTATGACGGCAGAGTCCGCTTTATAGATCGTGCCGTCCGCGCCCGTAATCGTGATGCCGTCCGCGCCCGTGGCTGTAATCCCATCGGCGCCTGTGATGGTAATCCCGTCGGCACCCGTGGCCGTGATGCCGTTTGCGCCGGTGTAAGTAAAGCCGTCCGCGCCTGTGGCCGTGATCCCGTCAGCGCCCGTCGCAGTAATGCCGTCCGCGCCCGTGGCCGTTATTCCATTGGGAGCGAAGAAGAGAAAGCTATCTGCGCCAGTGATGGTGATTCCAGAGGTCCCTACGTAGTTGATGCCGTCGGCGCCCGTGGCAGTAATGCCGTCCGCTCCAGTGATCGTGATGCCCGCGCTCGCAGGAGCGGCCGCGAGCAGAAACACGAGCGCCAGAGCGATGAATTGACGAAGTTTAGGGCGAAGGCTCACCATGTGCGTCGGGAAGAGGCTCCTCAAACTTTGGAGATTCACGGATGCGGCCACCTCTTCGGCGGCCCTTCTGCGAGGCCGGAAGGCCTTTGACGGCCTCCACGAAATTCCTGATTTTAATTGAGCTTTCATCATTGTTGATTGCGGTTCAGGAATACGATCATTGCATTCCTGTAATATTTTCGATTGTCGGTCAATAGGCCCGACCAGTCAATGCGAGACGGCTTAGGCCGACATCAATTAAAACTGCAAATCGCTCCCAGAAAAAGGGCTCGCGAGACGAACGCGGCCCTCCGGGTCATGAAATTAACTCTTTGTAAACCTTCTGGGTCTCGGCCGCAGGTTCGACGCCGAGCTCTTCCTTTAAAAGCTTGCGCAGCGTTTCGTACTGCTCTTTGACGGCGTGGCGGTTCCCCTGCCCGGCGTGGGCGCGCATCATCATGCAATGCACGTCCTCGCGATACGGGTCTTCACGCAGGATTTGCTGAGCCAGGTGAAGCGAGCGCGTCCAGTCCTCCGTCTTCTGCGCGACAGCGGATAGAGCCTCCAGAAGACGCAGGTATTGCTCACGGTAATAAGAGCGCTGCTCCTCGACCCACTCGTCGTAAGTTCCCTGCATGAACTCGCCGCGATAAATCTTGACGGCGGCCTCGTAAAGATTGATGCAGCGCTCGAATTCTCTGGCGCGCCGCGCCGTTTCGCCTTCCGTAACCAGGCGGTCGAACTCTTCCGTATCAATGCTGTAAGAAAAATCCGGGCTCAGCTGGTAATCGCCGTCGCGGTAGAGCAGAAAATTCTGCTTCAACGGTTGATTGCTGTTGAGCGCCTTGCGTATGTGAGAGACGGTCGGGTGAAAATTCTTTTCGACCGCCTCGAAGTCTGCCTCGCCCCAGAAAGTATCTATGATCGTGTCCTTGGAGGCGCGGCGGTGGCGGCGCGAGGTTATGAAGCACAGGATGTCTCGCGCGCGCTTGGTCGTCCAGGCGTCGGCCGCCAGCGGCCTCACGGGGTCGCGGAAAATCTCCACTGGACCGAGCATATTAATCGTCAGGTCCGTGACGGGCTGCGGCGAGGCGATCTCGACGACGGCGCGCGCGGGCGCATGAGTGCGCGCCTCGACCCGCCCGGCGCCCGCCGCCAGTTGCTCGCGCACGTCCGGCGGCAAAAGTTCCGCGACTTCCGCCTGGGAGAAGAAGCGCGTGTTATTGGCGACCTCGCGTTGCAGCCAGTATTCATAATCGTAGCGCGCGGCCAGATCGAGAGCGCGCCGCAGCTGTTCGAGCATCAACCCCTCTTCGCCCGTATTGAAATAAGAGGCGGCAAGCGCCATCGAGGCCTGTGCTTCGTAGTAGTAGAACCCATGCTCGCGGAAAAATTCGAGCGCGGGCTGAAGGTCTGACTGTGAAGCCTCGTTCTCGCCCTGCGCCAGCCGGATGCGACCGCGCGAGAGCTTCGCCGTGTGGATTCCACGCTCGTCCTCGGCCGCCTCGCGCGCGTCAACGAGGCGATCAATCAACCCGCGCGCGGCGCCCAGATTTCCGAGTTGCAGATGAAGCAGCGCCTGCTCCTCCAAAAGCTCGCAACGCGTGAGATCAATTCCGGCGTCGTCGTAGGCGCGTGCGGCTCGCGCGTAAAACTCCGTCGCGCGCGCAGCGTCGTTGCGCTCGCGGTAGAGATTGCCGTAAGTCTCGAAAGTCTCGGCGCGTGAGGCGACGAGGTTGAAGAGCTGGCAGCATTCGAGTGCTCCCTCAAGATGTTTTTCGCAAGGCTCGATCTCGCCGCGATAGAGATAGCAGCGCGCCATGTTGAGATGCGCGGTAGCCTCCTGCGGCATCGGCGCGACGCTCTCCCCGTCACGCAGCATCCGGCGCAGCCACCTGAGGGCCTCGCCGAAGTCTCCGCGAAGCAGCGCCGGGAGCCCCAGATTGTGCGCGATCAGACGCGCGTAGTGCTCGTCGGCGCGTTCTTCCGCCAGTTGTAACGCTTCGCGAAACTCGCGCTCGGCGGCCGTCCACTCGCCCGTGGCCGTCAGGCACAGGCCGCGCGTGTTGCTGCACTTGATGCGGACGGCGGAGCGTTCGTCCGTCAGCTCTATGGCGCGGTCCAGGTAGGTGAAAGCCATCGTGTATTCGCCACGGCGGCGCGCGATTGTGGCGAGCGAGTGCAGAGCTTCGGCCTCGCCCTCGTTGTCGCCCTGCTCGTGCAGGAGCGTCGCGGCGCTACGGAAAAGGGCCTGCGCCGCATCGTACTCGCCGCGCAGTCGCGCGACTTCGGCGCGGTGCGCCAGAGCGCGCGGATGCGCTTCGATCACGGCTTTGGGAAGCGCTTCCGAGAAGGAGACGAGCGAGGAGAGAGCGCCCGACTCTATCCACGCGCCGCCGTGCTCCGCGATCACTTGAGCGGCGCGCTCGAAATCCTCCGCTTCGAGCAGGTGATGCATGGCCTGCTCCCACGCGCCGCGTTCCAGAAAATAGTTTGCAAAGCGCGCGTGCTCCGCGCTCATGCCGGTGCGCCCCAACTCGGAACGCAGGCGGCGGCGCAGGAAACCTTTAAAGAGCGGATGCAGGCGATACTCTTCGCCGCGCTCGTCTGAGGCGACCGTCATAAAGACGTTGCGACGCACGAGCGCCGGCAAAATCGAGCGGCAGTTCGCCTCCGGGTAGACGATTGTGCAAATGCCCGTTTCGACGCGGTCGAGGAGCGAGACGCGCAGGAGCAGGTGCTGCACGTCTTCCGTCTCGTCTGCGAAAACCTCTTCGGCGAAGTAGTCGAAGATGTCACGTTCGGACTGGCGCAGGATTTCGACCAGGTCCGGGCCGTCGCCCTCGTGCGCGCTCCCTCCGGTGAAAGCCTGGCGCTGCGCGACCTGGCGGACCAACTGGAGCGCTGTAATCCAGCCGTGCGTTCTTTCTCTATATTCGGAGAGCTGTTCGGGCGTTAATTCCAGGTCGAAGACTTTGCGGAAAAGTTCCTGCGTCTCCTCATCCGTAAAGAGCAGTTCTGACCTGTCTATGACCGTGAGCGAAGCCTGCGAGCGAAGGCGCGCTAAAGAGAGCGGTGGAAGATCGCGTGAAATGATGATGATGTGCAGGACGTCCGGAAGGTAAGCGAGCAGGCGATCAACGACCGCGTGCACGGCCGTCTCCGTGCCCAGGTGATGATAATCATCGAGGACTATGATTAGCTGCTGCTCGATGTTTTCCAGCACTTCGTTGAGCAGGACGTCCACGGCGCGCTCGGGCTGGCGCGCCAGCAGATCCGCGGACTGCTGCAAATAAGAGAAGAGGACGTCGCCGAAGCCCGGCACTATCTGCTTGATGCCGTGTGTCAGGTAACCCAGGAAGACGTAAGGGTCCGCGTCCGTGTGATCCAGTTGATACCAGACGAACTCGCGTGCGTGCGTGCGGACGAAGTCGGCGACGAGCGTGGTCTTGCCGGAGCCCGCGTTGGCTGTAACAAGTGTGACCGGGTGCGCGAGATTCGCGAGCAGGCGTTCGGTCAGGCGTGGGCGAGAGAGCAGCGCCGGCGCAGGGCGCGGCGGCAGCAGTTTTGTGCGCAGGAAGAATGTCGTCGGCGCGACCAGCCCCTGGGCAAGCGGCGGCGGCGCTCCGGCGGACTGTGATGTATCGGGACGATGCGGCCCTTCTGCCATCAACCTGTGCCTCGCAGGTCTCGCGGGATTTTCCGTGAGCTTATCATAGCGGGCGGGGCGCAATCCACGATTCCAAGAGAGCACGCCCCAACCGCCCGCCGCTATCTCCGGGAAAGATGCGTGCGAGGTAGTCTGGTTCTCACGCTGCATTGGGGGCATGCAATTCTCTTTTCGGTCTTAAAGCGCGTAGCCGTGCCTGCGCCGCGCCGTCCGCTTGCGCAGCCTCTGCGCAATCGAGGAGAGATGTTCTTTCTTAACCGCGTTTTCCGTTTCGCTCAATATCCGCGCCATCGCGTCGAGAGTCGAGGCGCGCCCGTGCGTCTGTTTGAAGGAGGCGACAGCCTGCGCTTCCGTCAAAGCGTAGCTGCTAAAAAGCCTCGTCGCCTCAAGCGGTGTGAAGAGCAGCGTCGGCTCTTCAATCACACAGAGCGTCTGCTTGGAGCGCATGCGCCAGAGTGGGGCGGGCGGAAGACTCCGGCCCGTAATCAACATGTGCGCTTCCGCCGGCAAGAGCGGCAACAGGCGGCGGAAGAAGGGCACGACCCACTCTGCGTCGTAAATCAGGTGCAGGTCGTCTATGACGATCAGCAAGGGCTCGCCTTTGCGCTCCAACAACTCATAGACGAAAGCCTCCGCGAGCATCGGGATGTCGTCGAGCCCTGCGGTTTCGACCATCTTCAGCAAAGTCTCCTGGCCGAAGCCAGGACGCCAACGCTCGACGCTGGCGACCAGATACTTGAAGAAGACTGAAAGCTCGCCGTCAGAGGCATCCACTTTGTACCAGCTGGTGCGCCGTCCGCAGCGGCGCGCGAAGTCCGCAGCCAGTTGCGTCTTGCCAGTGCCCGCGCGCCCGTTGATGATGGTCGAGGTGCAGTTGGCGAGGCTCCCGTGAAGCGTATTGAGCAGGCGCGCACGCGAGATGCGAGGCTGCTCACTGGGGGTGGTGATTTTGTCGAGGATGATCTGCATAGTTCTAAGGGTTCCTGAGATTCTTCAATTTCGGACGATGAGGAAGGAAACGATGAGCGCGAAACGATGAAGGATGAATTAAAGACCAATGTTTTTCAGTTCATCGTTCCGCGTTCCGCGTTCATCATTTCTCAGTTACTCCCACTTCCTTCAAATCTTCGACGCGCCAGGGGGTGGGCCTGCCAAACGAAGTAATCATCCCCCGCCCGTCGGTTTCGTACATCGGCGGCCCCTGATATTTCCAAGCCAACGGGTCATATAGCTTGAAGAAGCCGAAACGGCCGCCGCTGTGTGCGACCACTTCCCTTCCGTCCGGGAGCGCGTAAACGCCGCACTCTTTCATCTCCTTTACTCGCATCGCACTCTCCAATTCCCGGCCTAACAGGAGCCGGGTCCTGGTCTGGGGTTCAAGTCCGAACACTGCCGTAAAAAGAGCGAGGACGCCTGCCGAACGCTTTGTCCATGCCCCTTTTTGCATCCGCGGGGCATGAACTGTTAAGGAGTTTAAAAAATTAGACTTGAGGAATTCTTGAGGTGTTGAACAAATCTGAGGAGAATATGGTGGCCGGATAGGCTTAGTTACTTTATTTCAGCATTTAACGTGAGTTCGATATTAAGAGTAGGCCGGGGTTTTCAGCCCCGTCAGGGGCGCAATATCAGTAACCCGGGGCGTGAGCCCCCGGGTTACGGGTGCGAGAATATGAATTGAGCCCCATCAGGGGCGGCATAGATTATGCCGCCCCTGATGGGGCTCGGCGACGCAGACAGGATAGTTTCTGGCAAATCTGCTGGTGGGAGAATCCTGTTCCTGGAAAAAAGGTTTTTGTCCTCAATTCCCCGTGTGTGCCTTCACTGCCATGATTCAAACGCTCCCGCACTGTCAAAAAAGTTACAGCGCTCCATAAACCAAATAAATCGGCAGAGTCAGCGAGAATTTGTGAGAGATATTCTATTGATTTGGGCGTGAGAGAGGGTTTAATCTCTGGCACCGTAAAGTGTAGCGCCCTCTCAAGTCGAGCTTCCTTGCAGTCTCTCAGTTCGTGGGTGACTACCAAAATCATCAATCTGATCAGAGTCTTTGACTCTGACCCCCTCAATAGGAGCGACAGCCGATCATGAAGAACTTCAAGAATCCGATAGCAAAACTTCTCCTCGTGGCCTTTGCGTTGATTGGGATGGGCATTGTCGCCCAACCCACTTACGCCAACTGTCTTATCGCCGTTACATACGATAATGGCAACACCGGCTTTGTATCCTGTGGTAGCACCGCAGGAAACTATGAAGCCGAGTTAACCAGCAGTGGATGGGTCACTCGCGATGCGGACTTTTTGACTAACGTCCTCTGCTTTCTCGAATGTTAAGAGGAATGCCGAGAGATTAAGGTAAAGAGTGGAAGTCGCCGCTTCCCCTAACTTAAGAGGGTTCGTACACGCGTGCGCTGGAAGCGCGGCGATCTCATCGCTTGGCGATCAGTGCTGTTGCGCTTTCAGCAAATAGGGCACAGAGGAGGAACTGCACCCGATGAACAGACCTGCATTACTCTTAGTTATACTGCTGGCATTTACGCTGGCTGGTAGTAGCCAAACTCTCGATCAGGAGCCTCGCGTCAACTCGACAGACGCGGAGAGGCAGCAACTTATATCTGAGCTACAAGTTCTCGATGCGCAGGCCGCCAGACTCACCAGCCCTTTGGCACGCGCGCGCGCAAAGGCGGAAATTGCCAGCGCGTTGTGGTATCTGGATACGGAAGGAGCTAAGCGGATGCTAGCTGATGCATATAAGCTTACTCTTCCCGATGAGACTGAACAGCAAAAGAGCCGCGCTCAAGCCATCGGCGCAGATCTTTCATTCCCGACTGAGCTTGAGCGTGCGAGGAGAGAGGTGCGCAGCCGAGTATTACAAATCGCCGAACGAGATCATATTTACGCTAAACAGTTGGTCAAATTAGGAACTGAAAGCTTAGGGAAGAATGAAGCCAATTACATCAATGCTACCCTTGCAAGAGAAGCCCTCAGTAAAGGCGATACAGAGGCGGCCAGCAAGTATCTCGCTGACGCGATAGCAGCAGAACCGACTCAGACTATGGCGGGCTTGCTGATTCAGGAACTCGCTAAGAAGGATCGTGCCGCCGCCGACGCCCTAATCATCAGGTACATAGATCAACTGCGAAACATCCCTTTCTCCTTCACACAGGGTACAGTGCGGGTTTACTTTGTCTTGATGCGACTTATCTTCCCGACCCTCTTGCAAGATCAGCAAGTCAAGCCTCCCGGCCCTGCGGTAATGAAGGCGTATGCGACTTATGTTGTACAGAGTCTTTTACCATTAAGACAGAGTAATCCTAGTAGCTTAGTAAGACTCCGGGGGATAATCCTCACAGCCGGCCAGCCAGTTAGACAGTACGCGCCGGAGTTGATGCCAGCTTATCTGGAGTTGGAGAGCCTTAGCCGCAGTGGGAATGAAGGAAGTCCATTCCAGACGCCTGAGGAATTAGCAGAGTCGAACCGACGTGATCGGGAGAGACAATTGAATGCGTCTCTTAATCAAGAGACGCCGGACGTGTCTCTCATAGATGTTGCCGCGCGGCGCGGGATGTTCGATAAAGCTCGTAACGCACTCAAAACCCTCCCGGACGGAGATCGTAAAACACAGCTCACAGACTTCGTGGATGCGCAAGAAGCTATCAGTCTTATTATTAAGGGAGACGTTTTGAGAGCCGAAAGGTTAGCTGAAAAACTACGTGCGGCCCCGCAGATTCTTGAGGTGTATCTCTCCCTTATCAACAAGTGTGGCAAAGATCAACCATGTAAGAATCCTTTGATCTACAAAGCTCTTAATCAGATCAAAGATGCTGCTGATTTACCGCCCCTTCCCCCAGCGAACGCGCCGACGGAGTTAATATCAACCAAACGGGAGGTAGATCCAAAACTATCAGCCTTGAACAAGCTAGCGGTAGTGGCTGCTTCGGCAGACGACTACTTAATGCAAGCCGTTTTCGATGAAATGATCCGAGCGGTAAATCGTACTAGCGTAGATTCTGATCTGGGCAAGTTAGGTTTCGACGTAGATCTGTTCAGAACGATTGCGCGGAGGGATGAGAACCGTGCGCAGCAGTTGGCAGTAGGTATAACCAACCCTCTGCGGCAGGTTGCTGCACTCTCCGCTACCTATGAGTGGAGGGCAAGTGAGCTGAAGAAAAAGGAAGACGAGCGGCGAGCAATGGAAAAGAAGAGCCAATAGGATCAGGAGGAATCCTGGGGATGAAACGTAAGACCGTTCTCGTCAGTGTAGTGGTTCTAACCTCCGCCATTGGGGTGAGCGTTGTCTTGTATGCCGCAATCATCAATTTACGTACAAGCTCTGCGCCGACGCAGAACTCGCAAGAGCGCGTCAATAGCTCGACGAAAGAAGCGCCATCCACTGGTTTGTCTCCTAGAGAAGTCAGTGAGACTTCTGAGAAAAAAATAAGCGCAGATGTAGCCGCCTCTCAGCAGATAGTACAACCCTCTGCAAACGCATCGCCCATGCCCTCTCAAACCATATCCGCTGCGCCGTCCACTACAGATAAGTTCAGCGGCATATGGGTGCTTGACCCAGCCAGAAGCGAAGGGCTTTCGTCGGGCAGGAACCAAGTGATGACGGTAACTCAGACCGAGAATGTCATCCAAGTTAAGACTGAACTTACTAATGAGCGGGGTGAACAAACGGTCACTGATGGCTACACGCTGAACGGGCAGGAGACTGATTTCTTCGCACAAGCATCTAGCGGAGGAATATTAAAAGGCCGACGTGTGGCGAGGTGGACTACCGACCGTATGGGTATTGAAGTTAATGAGCGGTCAATCATTGACACTCCGAGCGGTTTAATTCCGCTCGAAACCGCTCGTAGGTGGACGATCTCTGCCGATGGCAAATCGCTGACTATCGAGATGACAGTCAAAGGTCCTCGCGGTACTCAGCAAAATAAGCGGTTATTCGTCAGAAAGTGAATACTCGTATTTAATAATCTCACTGAAAGCGCTCCGTAGCTTTTGCACCCTCGACATCTGCACCTCCTGGCGAACAATCTCTTATGTCTTCGTGGTCTTGGAAAACGTATGAGGTTTGATCTTTGATTCTCACCCAAAGCATTTTGTAGCTTTTGCGCCTTCACTGCCATGATTCAAACGCTCCCGCACTGTCAATAAAGTTACAGCGCTCCATAAACTCAATAAATCCGCAGAGTCAAGACTAATTTCCGAGAGATCTTCTATTGATTTAGGCGTAATAGAGGGTTAATGTCTTGCGCCGTAAAGTGTAGCGCCCTCCCAAGTCGAGCCACCTTACAGACACTCGGCCATCCGGCGCTGCTCTTTAAAAATCCGTTGACAGCTTAAACGAGCGAGCGTATATAGCTGACAGCCTGCTTATGGTTTTGAGTTGGCAAGAGCCTCACTCCTCATCGAGTCTCGCTTCTGCTGAACTCACACTCACTTTCTCTTTTCTATCAGGAGACAACACCATGCGTTCAAGAGTTGCTATTGTTATCCTATTAGCAGCGTTAGTAGGTTTAATCGTCATTTCTACGGCTGTACTAAGAGCGCGGAGCGATCAAACAACTCAGCAGCTTGGAGATTCACGGATTCCAATCGTAACTAATCAACTTCCATCGGAAAGTGGCGTAATTCCTGTTGAGCTGAAGTGTGAAGATGCAGAACTATCAGCACCAAATGCACTCAAGAAGTTATCCTGCGTAATAAAAAATAACACGGACAAACACATTGCGGCAGCAGCTATGAATATTTCCATCACTCTTGAGAAGGAAGGACAAACATCCATAGATTCGAGCTTTCTTACAATTGAAACATTAGTGCATCCAGATTTCCGCAGTGAATATAGAAATAATCTCATCCCACCAAAAGGAGAACGACCGTTTCAGGACCTACCGACAAATTATGGTGATGCTGTAATAAAGGGGGTAACAATACGTGTTGACTATGTAGAGTTCACAGACAATAGCACGGCGGGTCTTAATCAAGCTGGCTTACGAATAATAACCAATATCCGAGAGGGAGCGGTAAAGTATAAAGAATGGTTGATTCGGAAATATAATCAAAGCGGTAACTCGATAAATGCAATCGTACCGCTACTCGAAAAAGATCAACCGATACCACACGATCTGGATATTCGAAACGGTGACCAGCAACAGGGAGTTATATTTTATCGAAACTACGCACGTAAGACCTACAAAACTAAAGGCGCAGAAGGTTTGATTAAACACCTCAAGCAACCCAGCACTTCTGTGAACAAGTAGGAGGAACAGCGACGATGCGTAGAATACTCGTTGTTATCTGCTGTGTTCTTTGCTTTTCTATATCTGCCGTAATAATCTCACCCACAGCGTTCTGTAGCTATTGCGCCTTCAACGTCTGCGTCCCCTGGCAAACGATCTCTACGGTGAGATTCAAGCACTCCCGCACTGTCAAAAAAGTTACAGTGAGCCATAAACTCAATAAATCCGCAGCGTCAGCACTAATTTGCGAGAGATATTCTATTGATTTAGAGGTAACAGAGGACTAATCTCCCACCCTGTAAAGTGTAGCGCCCTCCCAAGTCGAGCCACCTTACAGACACTCGGCTGTCCGGCGCTAGCCCAGACACACTACACCTTAGCCGCCAGTGATTTGGAATTTACAGCAGCTTGTTCTGAGCCAAATTGTGCTCGCACGCTGCCTAGAAGAGCGACAGCAGGCTTTGCAGCAGACTCAGCAGGACATCCGTCGCCGGGTCTGTGGTTGCAACTCCAGCCGACATATCGCCTGTGATGCCAGTTCCCATCTCGCCCGTGATGCCCCCTGGCATATCTCCTTGCGTCGTCGCTGAAGACGTGTCAGGAGGTGGCGGAGGTGGCGAGGCGACGCCAGCTAGCATATCACCTGCAAAAGCAGGCAGGGCGAGGACTAGAGTCAACACGCATGCAGCGCAGAGTTTTTTGAGGTTTCTCATTGCGTTCTCCAGTTGTCTTGTTTTGAGCTTTAGTGTTTACGCTCTTACAGGTGGTCGGTGAGGACGTGAGTTCTTACCGGACCGCCCAGGATGAGCCAGTGCGCGCCACATCTTAGCACTCCGGCTCAGGCAAGAGCGTCTCCTCATGCATTTGCTTGTCACTTTTTGGTCAGCGCTATAGAAAGGTAGTCCTCACGTGAACTTAGCCCATCAGCTTTTTCACAGGATAAGCGATCCAAACCTCACGCATGAGGAGCGATCAAAACTCCGATGCGAGGCCGCCAAGCAGTTGGAGGAGGCCGGAAACTATGAGGCGGCACGCGAGATCATGGGAGAGTTGTGGCAAGGTGTCGGCCACCGACCCATGATCGAAGGGCTGGACGAGCGGACAGCAGCAGAAGTCATCCTCCGAGCCGGAGTGCTGACGGGTTGGATTGGCGGCTGTAAACAGATTGAAGAGGCACAAGAGGAAGCCAAGAATCTCATCAGTGAAAGCATGACGAGATTCGAGGCATTAGGGGAGAGGGAAAAGATAGCAGAAGCACAGATGGAGCTTGGCTACTGCTACTGGCGTCAGGGCGCGCTTAATGAAGCGCGTGTGTGGCTACGAGAGGCGTTAGATCGTCTGCCTGCTAATACAGGCGAGGAGGGGAATGAGGTTAGGGCAGTGGCCTTACTTCGCCTCGCTAATGTTGAGCATTTAGCTAAGAGACTCAATGATGCGCTTCGTATATATACTGAGGCAGCGTCTCTTTTTGATAGAAGTAATAATCATGGGATCAAAGGAAGATTTCACATCGGTTTCGGCACAGTGCTGAAAAATCTCGGTACAGCAGAGCGCCGCGAGGATTATATAGATCGCGCCCTAATTGAGTTCGCGGCTGCCAGTTACCATTTCGAGCAGGCAGGGCATACACGCTATCAGGGGTATGTTGAAAACAATCTAGGTTTCCTCTTCGGCACAATCAAGAAATTCGCGGAAGCGCACGAGCATCTTGACCGCGCGCAGGCGCTCTTTACCAGCCTCAAGGATAAAGCTCACATCGCGCAGGTGGATGACACGCGCGCCCGCGTGCTGCTCGAAGAAGGGCGCATAGCGGAGGCCGAGAAGTTGGCCCGCGCTGCGGTGCAAGCCCTTGAAGGAGGCGACCAGCAGTTCTTATTCGCCGAAGCTCTCATCACGCGCGGCGTGGCGCTCGCCAGATTAGATCGCCAGCAGCAGGCGCGTCTTACGTTGCAGTCGGCTGTCGAAGTGGCGCAGAACGCTGGAGACACGGAGACTGCCGGAAGGGCCGCGCTGACCATTATCGAAGAGTTAGCCGAACACCTAACACCTGACGATCTGAGCTTCACGTTTGAGCGCGCCCTGGACCTACTAGACAATTCGCGTGACCAGGCAACTCTCCTGCGCTTGAGCAGGGCCGCGTGTCGTGTGCTCAACTTCGCAGGGGCCTCTCCTGTTATTGATGTCTGGGAGAACTTTTCATTGAGAGACGCTGTGCGCCGCTACGAGAAGCGCATCATCGAACGCGCGCTGAGAGATGCTGGAGGTGTCGTCACACGCGCGGCCCACCTGCTCGGATACAGCCATAATACCCTGATACAAAAGCTGAACAATCAATATCCAGATCTGCTCTCTCAACGCACACCGGCCAAACCGCGCCGGCGCAGCCTGATATTTATTCGTGATCCCAGCGAAGAGATACGGCCTCTCGTGATCCTCCACGTAGAGGATAACAAACTCGTTGCGGACGCTGTGAAAGAGGCGCTGGAGATGGAGGGCTGGAATGTCGAAGCGTCCGGTGATGGAATGGCCGCACTGGAGCTGATCTCAAGCGAGGCGCATTACGATGTTTTGATCTTCGATAACGAACTGCCGGGGATGAACGGTGTCGAGTTGATTCGTCAGACACGGCAACTCCCTCATCGTCAGCAGACGCCGATCATCATGTTTTCAGCAAGCGATGTTGAAAGGGAAGCGCGACGAGCCGGGGCCAATGCGTTTTTGAGGAAGCCGGAAGATATGAATGCAATAGCTGAAACAGTCGCGCGGCTGCTTGCGCGTAAATCGAAACCACATTAGTAAAGGGCACTGCCAATGAGACAAGAGGATGTGGCCCAGTATCAATCTAAAGTGACAGACGATAATGGTCTGCCCCGAAGCCGTGTCCCCTGTCCGCTTCTCAATGCGCTGAAAGCCCAGCCCGGCGATTACGTGGTCTTTCGTCTCGCCGGATCAAATGAGGCCATCATGCGTGTGTCGCGCGCCAGAAGGAGATCGGGCGTAGGCGAGAGCCGAAAAGCAAGAAGTGGCAGCAAGCGACGCTAACCAATCTTTACGAGACGGGATGCGCGGATAGGGTGGGCCGCGTATCTCACGCAGGCACGCTCGCCCGAGCAATGGCGAACAGTGCCGCCTTGAGGCCGCCGCGCTTAGGTTAGGGCGCGGCGGCCTTGCTATTGTGATAAGCGACGAGGCAGAGATGCAGACTCTTTCATTGGTCTCGCGCTTGCAATCAGGCTAGTCCTAAATGCCGCTGTTATCAATAAAGTGACAGTAAGTCCTAAGTCTATTAAAGAGACCTGTTGATGGTGCAAATAACTCTTGACGGTCAAGAGCCGGAGGCGTATATAGGCCGCGTATTTTGTAACTCTTAGCAGGAGCCTCACTCCTCAATAAGTCTCGCTCCTGTTAGTCTCAATTACGCGTATTTATCTGCCCTGAAGATTTATAGGTAGCAAGCTATATTCTGACTTATGTAATCTATACTCTATAGAACTGAGATTCTATTTTAGGAGGTATCTCTATGAATTATCGTAAGGGATGGCTATCTCTTCTCTTTACGGCAATATTTCTTATATTGGCCGGGTTCGTTGTGGTTAATGCTTTCAAACCGGTGCTGCAAAATACGCAGAAGGCTAACCAACAAAGTAATTCGAGCAACAAAAATGACTTCGAAAGTCAATTCCCAGTTGTTGACTGCAATGCGCCGGAATCAACCGACCCCGGAAAGAAGGCCAGGCGACGAGCAGTAGGCGCAAAGTACGACAAAGCAAGCTTGCCTATCGATCCTTCGTCAGAGCAAATAACTCACATCAATGAGGGTGAACCGCTAACAGCCTTACCTGTTAAAACAAGCAGCGTAGTCCTCATTGGTAAAGTGACTGACGCAGAGGCAGTGCTTTCAAATGACCATACCGGTGTGTATTCCGAATTTACAGTGCGGGTTGAAGAAGTACTTAAAAGCGATGGGCAGCCCCCTTTCATAGGGGGTGAAACAGTCACACTTGAACGGCTAGGTGGTCGCGTTAGATTTCCATCTGGACATATTACCCTTTCGATGGTTACGGGGACTGGAATGCCTCGCGTTGGTAAACGTTATGCCTTCTTCCTTGTGCGAAATCCGCAAGATTTCAGCCTCTACATTCACACTGGCTATGAGTTAACCGGAGGGCGTGCCTTCCCTTTGGACACATCAAGTCAGCACCCTACG
Source organism: Pyrinomonadaceae bacterium (assembly GCA_036392495.1). Lineage (GTDB taxonomy): Bacteria > Acidobacteriota > Blastocatellia > Pyrinomonadales > Pyrinomonadaceae > QHXM01. Next base: position 34,681 of record DASVXV010000116.1, read on the forward strand.
AAAGCATATAAAGGTCTCGAAGAAGCGAAGCTTTTAAAAGACCTTCGAGCGGAGGTGTAAAAATGAGTAAAGTAATGGTGAGACTTTCTCTCAAATTCTTAGTACTGGGAATTCTAACGGGGAGCCTCTGGTTCTTCCACAACAATTATGGCTTTTCTCAGATCGCACCGCTCCGCATCGTTATTGCTCAACAACCCGATTCACCAATACTCGTGATCTCAACCTATGTTGATTCATCAGACCCGCTGCGGCCACGCTACGGATATACAGTAACGAATATGAGCGATAAGCCGATCAGAGCATACTCAATCCGGGACAGCGTCAGCACAGGTGGGGAGGGGGGGGCCGTTGGCACCAGTCTAACTCATTTCCCTGCTGTGAGACTGTTCTTGAAGCCGCATGAATCAAGACAGGAGGAGGGAGGAGTCGGGAGACTTTACAAATCGCCCCCGGACAAGGTGGAGTTGGTTGTTGATTTCGTTGAATTCGCGGACGGTACAAGGTGGGGTGATGACGCAAGCAAATCGGGGGAACAGCTCGACGGTTATCGGGCTGGCGGGAAAGCCGCGATCAAGAGGTATCGTGAGATTTTAGCGAGCGGCGGCACTGATGCTTTAGAGCAGGCCCTGGCGAGTCAGGGTTCGGTACAGCCCGACGATCAAACTAAGTCGTCTGTGTGGCTGAGTGGATTCAATTCGGGCATCAGCCGTGTCAAAAGCCGATTGTCTATGGCAAAAACGAGGGGAGGGCAGGAGGAAGTCAAGCGGGAATTAGATAAGCCTTTCGATTCTACGGAAGGAAGACAAGAGCCGTGAAACGCCAGCTCCTGCTTATACTTCTCCTCTTGGCGATTGCGATCACCTCGTGCTTTCTCACTTACTCCGGTTTAGCTCAGATTGTAACCAAGACACTTGGTACTCCGCGTTGTGAGGCGTTCGATGACGCGAGTGGGGATCATTGCTATCAATTGAATTGTGTTAGCAGCGACGCTTATGGAAATTACAAGAGGTGCGATGGTACACCTGGCGGCAGCGACGGTATGGCTGGCACTGATACCAGACTCTTAGGTGTACAATTGTGTGAAAAACCGCCAAGTTGGGGAACAGTCACAGAGCATATAACTTGTAACGCCAGTACCAAGCCGTACAAGATACGCTATGCATATGTAACTAACGAAGAAGCCGAGAGAATCGTATTAGTAGAATTGGTATGCCCACATACTTGCTGGAAATGTGAGGTCGATCCTAACGTTTACGGCTTATGCCCAAGCGGTCGCCACAAAAATAATACGACAGGGTGTTGCGACACAAATCAGCAATATGCTGAGAACTGCACTACGCCGGGTTGGGATGGCAGTTGTCCTCCAGGTACTGAAGACAATGGCTCCGGGCTGTGTTGTAGTCTCGATGGCAATGGCGAGGACTCATTACCGTGTGAGGGCAGAGACTGGACAACCGGCAGCAATAATATCGCTCAGGAAACCGGCGAGACTTCACCGAACAGAACCTGTTATTCACCCATCTTGATTGACATTGCAGGCGATGGCTTCTCTCTGACGAGTGCTTCCGCCGGAGTCCACTTTGATCTCAATCTGGATGGT
>DASVXV010000117.1:0-12655 GCA_036392495.1 Pyrinomonadaceae bacterium
GCAAAGATCAGACCTGAATTTGTTCGATCCGTTTTTCCTAAGATTTTTGCAGGTTTTCGAGATAGTTCAATGATTCCCAAACATCTATCAATACTTGTGTAGATACTAATGGCTGACGCCCTGGGCTTTAGACTGTCGCCCGCTGGCGCGGGCTTGGCGATTAAATGCTTGTCTCATCCCAGGGCTTGCGCCCTGGGCTTTATGCTATCGCCCATTTCATGGGCTTTTGTTTTTCTTGCTGGCCGTAACCCAGGGACGAACGCCCTGGGCTAAATTCTTCCGCCCCTATCGGGGCTCCGTTACCTTTACTTTTAGGGGAGGCCGAGTAAGACGCGCGCCTCATCTATCTTCCGGTCGTTGATTAAATCTATGCCGGAGCTGGCGAAACGTCTCGCCGCCGCCGCTGCTCTCGCGTCGCTCTCCTGAGCGAGCGACCATTGCGCGTGTTTGAGAAGGAGCGCTAACTCCGTTGCACGGCCCAGCGTCATCGCAAAGCGGCGCGCGCCTGCCTCTAAAGATTCCGGTCCATCTTCTGTCGCCTGACGCAGCCAGCTCTCCGCATGCTCCAGGGCGCTCAGCGCGACGCGCACGGCCTCCGCGAGGCGTCCGTCGCTGACGGCTTCGAGGCAGCCGCTTATTTGCGCCTTCAGGGCTTGAAAGGCGCGCCCCTCCGTGCCCAGTGCGCGCAGGGCGTCGAGCGAGAGCACATTCGTCGTCCCCTCCCAGATCGGCAGGACCTGCGCGTCGCGCAAGAGCAGGGGCAGCCCTGTGTCTTCGACGTAGCCAGCGCCGCCGAATGCTTCGAGCGCTTCGCTTGTCACCGCGACCGCCTGCTTACCCGTGACCAGTTTCATCACGGGAGTCAGGAGGCGCAGCAGCAGCGTCTCCTCTTCGCTTATCTCGCCCGCCTCGCTACGCCCCAGGAGTTCGGCCACAAAGAAGGCCAGATGAAAAGCCGCTTCCGTCTCGGCCTGCAAACCTGCCAGCGTGTCCAGATGTAGAGGTTTCTCGGCGAGCGTCGTGCCGAAAGCCACACGCCTCTGCGCGTAGTCAATGGCGAGAGCCATCGCGCGCCGCATCAGGGCGACGGCGCTGATGCCGTTCCACAGCCGCGTGATGTTGAGCATCGGCGCGATGTTGCGTACGCCGTCCGTCGTCCCTCGGACGAGTTGCGCGGGCGTCCCGTCCAGAGTCAATTCCGCCGTCGGCACCTTTCGCGTGCCGAGCTTGTCCTTGAGGCGGTTGATCTGAATGTTACGAAGGCGACCGGCATCATCACGCAGCTCTATGTAGAAGAGGGCCAGCCCCTGCCCGCCTACACTGTTCCCTTCAGGGCGCGCGAGCGTTAAGGCCATCTGCGAAGTCGTGGCGGAGGTGAACCATTTTCTGCCGTAGAGTCGCCACGCGCCTTCAGCATCTCGCCGCGCGATTGTTTCCGACAATCCGACATCGGAGCCTCCGGTCAGCTCTGTCATCCACTGCCCGCTAGTCCAGAACTTCTCCGGGTCGCGGCTCAAGAGGTGCGGCACTGCGCGGTCAATGAGGGGTTGATTGCCGGAGCCCAGAAGGGTGCGCGCCGCGCCGTCGGTCATCGCCAGCGGGCAGCTATAGATGTCCGTCGAGGGTGTGAAAAGAAAGGCGAGCGCGCACTGATGAATTCGTGAAAAACGCCCGTGCCTGCGCTCGTAGGCTGTGGCGACGACGCCCGATTCGGCTGCGATTCGTTCGGCCTGACGCCACAAAGGCGTCAACTCGATCCGGTCAACGCGATTTCCCCAGGCGTCCCATTGCGTGAGCACCGGCTCGTTCAATCTGTCTGCGAGTTGCATCCGGTAGAGGTCGCTTCCTGCGAGACGGCCCATCTCTCTTAGCGACGGCTCTATCTCCGCGAGCACCTCCGTTGGAAGGATGCGAGCCAGAAAGGAGCGCAAGGTCCGATCATCGTCGTACTGGTTGCCGAGCGTCGGGGGCTGCTGCTGAAAAGTCATAACGGTTGAACCTGGCGATGCCGGAGTTCGGGAATAATAATGAAACAATCAGGTGAAAGAAAGTAAACCCGCGCGCCTCTCAGGGTCTCCTCATGCTGCAAGCTGAGGCGAAGTCGGATTAACCGCAGAGGACAGATTAATTGTGAATTATGAATTTTGAGTTTTGAATTGAAAGCCTTAATTCATAATTCATAATTCAAAACTCATAATTATTTTGTCCTCTGCTCTTCACTATAACTGAGGCCCTGTTTAATGGTAAAAGAGTCATTAACCACTTCAAGGAGAAAAAGAGATGCAGCAGCGCAAACTCGGGAAAGAAGGTCTGGTGGTCCCGGCCCTCGGCCTGGGCTGTATGGGAATGTCAGAGTTCTACGGCGAGCGCGATGACGAGGAATCTATCGCGACAATCAGGCGCGCTCTCGAACTGGGCGTCAACTTTCTGGACACGGCGGACATGTACGGCATCGGCCACAACGAAGAGTTGATCGGGCGGGCCATCGAAGGGCGGCGCGCTTCTTTCATCATCGCCACCAAGTTCGGCAACATGCGCGGGCCGGATGGGAGCTTTCTCGGCGTCAACGGCAAACCCGAGTACGTTCGCTCCGCCTGTGAAGCTTCGCTCCGCCGTCTGGGCATCGAGCAGATTGATCTTTACTACCAGCATAGAGTTGATCCAAACGTACCCATCGAAGAGACGGTCGGCGAGATGGCGCGCCTAATCGCGGAGGGCAAGGTCAGATTCTTAGGATTGTCCGAAGCTTCCGCCGAAACCATCCGGCGCGCGCATAGTGTGCACCCGATCTCCGCGTTGCAGAGCGAGTACAGCCTGTGGACGCGCGACGTAGAGGATGAAATCCTGCCCGCCTGTCGCGAGCTGGGCATAGGGTTCGTCCCTTACAGCCCTCTGGGTCGCGGCTTTCTGACGGGCGGTTTTAAGAAGCCTGAGGATTTGGCCGCAACGGATCGCCGCCGCATGTTCCCGCGCTTTCAGGGCGAGAATTTTGAGAAGAATCTGGCGCTGGTCCGTCGCGTCGAGGAGATAGCCGAAGAGAAAGGGTGCACGCCCGCGCAACTGGCGCTCAGTTGGGTGCTCGCGCAAGGTGAGGAGATCGTTCCGATTCCGGGGACGAAGCGGCGCAAGTATCTTGAGCAGAACGTCGCGGCGCTCGATGTGGAATTGACACCCGAAGACCTCCGGCGGATAGAAGAGATTGCGCCCAAGGGCGTCGCGTCCGGCACAAGATACCCGGAGGAGGCGATGCGCGCCGTCAATCGTTGAGCGACTGAGATCAAAAAATTAAGTAAGAGCGTATCTCAAAAGTCGCGTTAGCGACGTCGTGAATTTAGCCGTGCGTTTATGGTCTTTGACGATTAGATTGGGTAATAACTTCCGGCTGAGAGGCGACGGCTGGTCAGTACCGCCTGCTTAAGCTGGGCGGGTCTGGGCAACATTTACCCGCCCGCTACCGCAGGCGGTACTGACAAAGTTATTACCTAATCAATCATTCAAAGACCATAAGCGGCGGGTAACGCACAGGTTGCCGGATTCTCGTCGCGTCAGCGACGGTTGAGTTCAATCGTCGCTGACGCGATGTGGCGGATAATCAAGGACAGAAAATAGAGATGACCGAGAGCGCTCCCGGTAGCCCTGCAACTGAATCCGCGCGACAGCGCTTGCGTGATCTGCGTCGCGGCTTGCTGCGTCTTCACAAGATACTGCTTGACCTGGAGCGCGCCTGGTACGAGCAGGCGCACGGGCGCGTATCAAGCGGGGAATTGCTGCGGCTCGCCATCAATCATGAGCAGTTCGCCTGGCTGCACTCCATCTCCGAGCTGATCGTGCGGATTGACGAGATGCTGGATGCGGACGAGCCTTTGACCATCGGTGATGCCGAGTCGCTCGTCGCGCACGCGCGCTCTCTTCTCAGGCCATCGGACACTGGCAGCGAGTTCGAGAGAAAATATTTCGCCGCCATCCAGAGCGAGCCGGACGTCGTCTTCGCTCACAGGGAGATGATGCGGCTCCTCTCATCGAGCGCTTAGCTTTTTATGGAGACTAAAATAGATGAGTGATGACTCCTGGCCCACACTGCCGCTGGAGGAGTGGCAGGACACTTACGCGACGCTGCACATGTGGACGCAGGTCGTCGGCAAAATCCGCCTGGCTCAAACGCCGCTCGTCAATCACTGGTGGAACGTTCCCCTCTACGTGACGGCGCGCGGGCTGACCACCTCAATCATGCCCTACGGGAAGCGTAGCTTTGAGATTGACTTCGACTTTATCGAACACCAGCTGCTGATTAAAGCGGATGACGGGGCGACCGCTGCGGTCGCTCTGGTCCCGCGCTCGGTCGCGGATTTTTATCATGAAGTTATAAAGACGCTTCGCGGCCTCGGCATCGAAGTGAAAATCTGGCCCGTGCCGGTCGAGGTCCCGGACCCTGTGCCATTCGAGCTGGATCAGCGAAACGCCTCGTACGACGCCGAATACGTGAGTCGTCTCTGGCGCATTCTGGCGCGGACGGCCAAAGTGTTCGAAGAGTTTCGGTCCCGCTTCATAGGTAAATGCAGCCCGGTCCATTTCTTCTGGGGAAGCTTCGATCTGGCCGTGACGCGTTTTTCGGGGCGGCGCGCCCCTGAGCGTGAAGGTGCGGACCCGATCACGCGCGAGGCCTACTCGCATGAAGTCATCAGCCACGGCTTCTGGCCCGGCGTGCGTGCTTCCGGCGCGGCTGAGTCCGCCGAATCAGTTGGCACGATCCGGGAGCCTGCCTTCTATGCTTACGCCGCCCCGGAGCCGGAGGGTTTCGGCCAGGCGCGCGTTCGCCCGCAACAGGCGTTTTACAGCACGGCCATGAAAGAGTTCATCCTTCTTTATGCGGAAGCGCGCCGCGCCGATTCTCCCGAAGAAGCGCTCACAGAGTTTCTGCAAAGCACATATGAAGCGGGGGCGGAGCTGGCCCGATGGGACCGCGCGGCGCTGGAGAGATAGTTCGGGAATCTGCACAAGTGGGAAGGATGAGAGGGGCGACTTTTACCTCTTTTAATTAGCTCGAACATCAAGTAAAGTCAGTGGACCGCCACGAGAGCCTGAGAGTTAGGACTATTGATGGAAGATCGCAGAGCCGCAGACCGCGTTAAGGTGAACCTGAAGGTCACCTGGGAGGGCGTGCTGGCCATCATGAAGGGGGAGATAGTGGACCTCAGCACGACCGGGTGTTTCGTTCTCACGGACGACAAGGTCGAGCACGGAGAGTTGATCCGTCTGGAGATCGAGCAGCCCAGAAGCGGGACCTTGTACCTCTGGGCGAAGGTCGTTTACCAGATGCCCGAGATCGGTTTCGGAGTCTGCTTTACGGGCGCGGAAGAGTCTGAGATGAAACGTCTCGGATGGCTGGTCAAGGCGGAATTGCGCCGGGCCGAAGAGAATAAGAGATAGCAGCGTCGGTCATCAAACAAGGGAACGTTCAATGGGAATCTCGCTCAAACCCGAACACCTGAAACGCTATCGCGACATCGCCTGGCTCTTTATGAAGTACGGGCGCTCCGATCTGGTCAAGCAGGCCGGGCTTGAAGACGTGCTCAGCGACGAGACTTTGGAGACGGAAACGGCTGCGCCTGAAGCGGCGGAGCTGTCCAAAGACCTGGAGAAGATGGGGCCGACCTTCATCAAGCTCGCCCAGCTTCTCTCCACGCGAGCGGACCTTCTGCCCGTCCCCTACCTGGAAGCCCTCGCACGCTTGCAGGATGACGTCGAGCCGTTCTCGTTCAAAGAGGTCGAAGAGATAGTCACTTCGGAGTTGGGCGTGCGCATGTCGAAAGCCTTCGAGCACTTCGAGGCGCAGCCGATGGCTGCGGCCTCGCTCGGGCAGGTCCACCGCGCACGCCTTCGTGACGGGCGCGAGGTCGTGGTCAAAGTTCAGCGCCCGAACATACGCGAGACGGTCGTCAAGGATTTGGAGATTCTGGAGGGCATCGCGGAATTTTTGGATAACCACACGGAGACGGGCCGCCGCTATGAGTTCGGCGCGATCCTCACGGAACTACGCAAGAGCCTGATGCGCGAACTGGACTACAGGCAGGAGGCGCGCCATCTCAGCACCTTCAACAGAAATTTCCGCGAATCCGACCGGCTCGTCTTCCCGCGTCCCGTAGAGGACTACAGCACCGCGCGGCTCCTGACGATGGACTACATCAAGGGGAGGAAGATAACGGATTTGGGCCCGCTCGCCTTGATGGAGATTGACGGTTACGCTCTGGCCGAAGAGCTTTTCCGCGCCTATCTCAAACAGATCTTGGTTGACGGGATTTTCCACGCGGACCCGCACCCCGGAAACGTCTTTCTCACGGACGACGACCGAATCGCGCTGATTGACCTCGGCATGGTCGGGCGCATCACGCCGCAATCGCAGGAGAATATCCTGCAACTGCTGATCGCGATCAGCGAAGGGCGCGGTGATGATGCGGCATCGCTGACGATCAAGCTCGGAGAGCCGAAGGAGAGCTTCGAGCAGGAGAAATTCAGCCGCCAGGTCGCGGACCTTGTGACGCAGCATCAGGGCACCAACGTTCAGGAGATAGATGCCGGCCGCGTCGTTCTGGAGATTACGCGCATCTCGGGCGAGACGGGTTTTCGCCTGCCGCCCGAGTTCACTTTGATCGCGAAGACCCTGCTCAATCTGGATCAGATCGTACACACGCTCGATCCGACCTTCGACCCGAACGCCTCGATCCGGCAGAACGCTTCGGAGATGCTGCGCGAGCGCCTCCAGAAAAGTCTTTCGCCCGGAAACCTCTTTAACACGATGATCGAAGTCAAGGGGTTGGTCGAAAAGCTGCCCGGCCGCATCAACAAGCTGCTGGACGCCATCGCCAACAACGAGATGAAGATCAAGATTGACGCGATTGACGAGACGAAGCTGATGGAGGGCTTCCAGAAGATCGCCAACCGGATCACGATGGGCCTGGTGCTCGCGGCGGTCATTGTCGGGGCGGCGCTGATGATGAAGGTCGAGACCAGCTTCACCATCTTCGGCTATCCGGGCATCGCCGTCATCTTCTTCTTCATCGCCGCCGGGGCCGGCCTCTTTCTGGTCTTCAACATCCTCTTCAAGGACGAGAAATCCGACAAGAAATGATAGAGATGATGCAATAAAAGGACAACATAAAACGCCCCTGGAAATACTTGACAGACACTCTATGGATGATAGAATAGGCTCGCGTCTGGGATGAGTTGCTTGCAGCTCGTGATGGGGCTTTTAGCCCTAACCCCAGTCGCTTTTTTTTCCTCTAGGATCATCCTCATGTATCTTTGTAATCTGGCACTCCTGATATTGGAAATACCTCTCATTTCGTCCTTGCAGGTTTTACCATTCCGATATGGCATTGGAAAAACTGCGATGGTCAAATTCACGGCATTAAGAAAAGGCATGGCCTAGAAGATAGTGAGATTCACACGGCATGGATGTTACGGCAGTATCGGGAGCAAGAATCTATCTCGGATTTTGAGGTGTTGGACTATGGAGAGCGTAGAACTCGCGTTCGCGCACTACGCACCGCCGAACTATATAGGCTTCAAAGGGCTGGTAATCCTAAGCTTTATCATAAAACAAAGAAGGTTTATAACCATACGGATGCCTATATCCACCTCACTCAAGACGAAAGAAAAGCATTCATTAAAGAAGTTGCTCAACGTGTGGGCGGCTGGGGATTCGCGCGCCTCTTTGCGGAATGTATAGACAAGGTATATTTCAGTCGAAGTTGGCCAATTGACGAGCAGGCTTTTGAGGAGTTGGTTTCTCGCTTCGAGCATTATCTGCAAAACCTTGATAAGGCAAGTGAAGCTACTGTTAGTGGCTTATTGATTCACGACAACAATCAAACCATTGCCAAGAAGCATACACAAATTATGAAGCGGTTTCATCAACGTGGCACTTTATGGACTAAAATCACGCAGATTATAGAAACGCCGCTTTTTGTAGATAGTCAGCTAACAAGCATGGTTCAAATTTCCGACCTATGCGGATATGCTCTACGTCGCTATCTTGAAAATCAGGAGGAAGAACTATTTGACCTGATTTTCCCGCGCGCTGACCGTAGGTTTGATTTAGTTGTTGGAGTGAGGCATTACGCAGACCGAGGTTGTAGTTGCAAGATATGTGACGCCCGCAAGCCCAAGGCAGTGGCTGAAGTCATCTCAGAGCCTTCGTCCTAAAATTCGATCCCAAACAAAACTTCATCACTACCTAAGAAATAATCTGTTTGACTTAACCTACCAGAAACGCATAACCTCGCCACAGTAGTTCCAGCCTGTCCGCAAGCTGTCCGTAAGATAGATGAGAGCTTGATGCGCGCTCAAAGTGGGACCGCATCAACCGAAAATGTTTCTCCGGAGGCCCTTGATGCAACGAAGGATTACTCCACTCTGCGCTCTCGCCCTGGTCGTCGCGCTGCTCTACACGTTTGCCCCGCAGCAAGCAGTCCAAAGCCATACCCGCGCGGATTCGTCGCGGGACCAGATGATCGCGCAGGCTGCCGAAGCCCTGCGCCCGCAGCTCATAGCGCAGCGCCGCGACTTTCACATGCACCCGGAACTGTCGAACCGCGAAGAGAGAACTTCGCGCGTAGTGGCCGAACGTCTGCGTGCGCTCGGTCTCGAAGAGGTGAAGACGGGCGTGGCCAAGTACGGCGTGACGGCGCTGTTGCGAGGCGCAAAGCCCGGACCGGTCGTCGCGGTCCGCGCTGATATGGACGCGCTCCCGATTCAGGAAGTCAACGACGTACCGTACAAGTCACAGGTTCCGAACGTGAAGCACGCCTGCGGGCACGACGCGCACACGACCGTGGGGCTCGGCGTGGCGGAAGTCTTGAGCAAGATGCGCGGCGAGATTCGGGGCACGATCAAGTTCATCTTTCAGCCTGCTGAAGAAGGACCGCCCGCGGGCGAAGAGGGCGGCGCGCGCCTGATGGTTAAAGAGGGCGCGATGGACAATCCAAGGCCCCAGGCCATCTTCGGGCTCCACACGCTGCCGAGCATAGAGGCCGGGCAGATCGCCTACCAGTCCGGTCCGGCGATGGCGTCATCGGACCGCATCTACATCACCATTCGCGGCAAAAGCTCCCACGGGGCGCAGCCGCAAACGGGCATTGACGCGATTGTCGTCGCGGCCGAGTGCATCACGTCCCTCCAGACGGTGCGCAGCCGCCGGATAGACCCGCAGGAGCCTCTGGTTATCTCCATCGGACTGATTCAAGGGGGCCGGCGCAACAACATCATCGCCGACGAGGTGAAGATGGAAGGGACGATGCGCACTTTGAACGAAGAGGTGAGGGGGCGCGCGCAGACCTTGATGAGGGAGACGCTCTCTAACATCACTGCGGCCTACGGCGCGACCTTCGAGCTCAAGTTTGAAGAGAACGCCGCCGTGACCTTCAACGAGCCGAAGCTCGTCGAAGAGACTTTGCCGACCATCCGGCGCGTCGTCGGTGAGCAGAACACGCTTTCAATCAAGCCCTTCATGCCCGCGGAAGATTTCTCTTACTTTCAGAAGGTCTCGCCGGGCTTCTACTACTTCCTCGGCGTCGGCAACCGTGCGCGCGGCATCAACTCGCCGTGGCACACGGCGGACTTCGACATTGACGAGGAGAGCCTGGTGGTCGGCGTCAAAGTGATGTCGAACGTTCTGCTTGATTATCTGGATAGGCATGCAGGAAAAATTTAGGAATTAACCACAGAGGACACAGAGGAACACAGAGGTGGAGATAAATGAGATTAGCGGCGCGATTATAACTGCCGCGATGAAAGTGCATTCGGCGCTTGGGCCCGGTTTGCTAGAAAGCGCATATGAAGCATGTCTCATATATGAGCTCCGTAAAAATGGGCTTGACGTTAAATCGCAGTTGCCACTTCCGGTAATTTACGATGGAGTCAAGATAGATGCAGGATACAGAATTGATCTTCTGGTGGATGATTCTGTGATCGTAGAGTTGAAAACTGTCGAAAGGCTGCTGCCTGTTCATCAAGCTCAGTTACTTTCATATCTAAAACTCAGCGATAAACGGGCGGGATTACTTATTAACTTTCATGTACACCATCTAAGAGATGGAATCAAACGTTTGATGAATTAACATGACTCTTCTCATTTTATTCAGTCCTCTGTGTTCCTCTGTGTCCTCTGTGGTTAATACTTTGGTCGAACTTGCGTCAGTTTAGGAGGAAAATGAATGGCACAAGACGATTCTCAATCGGACGAAAGAATAAGCGATCCCACTCCGGTCGTCGGAGCGGAGACGGACGTAACGCCGCTCGGGCGGGATGCGGCGAAGCCCGCGCATGAGCTCACGGCTGACGAAGAGAAAGATGTGGTTGATTGGGAGCGCGTCGCGGCGAGCGCTGATTTCAAGGCGCTGATTAAGGCGAAGCTGAAATTTATCATTCCGGCGACAATCTTCTTCATTATCTATTTCTTCGCGCTGCCCGTGCTGGTCGGATACTGGCCCGATTTGATGAACAGGCGTGTCATCGGGTCCGTCAACGTCGCTTACCTGTTCGCGCTCTCGCAGTTCTTTATGGCGTGGATTATCGCGCTGCTGTACGTGCGCGCGGCGAGTCGTCATGACAGGATGGCCCGAAAGATTGTGGACGATCTCGGCAAGATGCGAGGAGGCAAATAGAGCATGTCAGCTTCGCTTCTGATGTTCCTCGGCTTTGTCGCCATAACTTTAGCGATCACCTACTGGGCCGCGCGGCGCTCGCGCGGGGCCGCGGCCTACTTCGCCGCCAATCGCCAGATCACCGGCTGGCAGAACGGCCTGGCGGTCGCGGGCGACTACATGAGCGCTGCATCTTTTCTCGGCATCGCGGGGCTGATCGCCTTCAACGGCTACGATGGTTTTCTCTATTCGGTCGGCTTTCTCGTCGCTTATCTGACGGTCCTGCTGATCGTCGCAGAGCCTTTGCGCAATGCGGGCAAGTACACGATGGCGGACGTTCTCGCCTATCGGCTCAGCCCGCGACCCGTGCGCTCGATGGCCGCTTTGAGCACGCTCACTGTCAGCACCTTCTACATGATCGCGCAGATGATCGGCGCGGGCGCGCTCGTCAGCCTCTTGATTCCGGGCGTCAGTTTCAATCTGGCCGTCATCTGCGTCGGTGTGCTGATGATCGTTTACGTCGTTTTCGGCGGGATGCTGGCGACGACCTGGGTGCAGATCATTAAAGCCATCCTGCTTATGTCAGGGACGCTGCTCCTGAGTATCCTCGTGCTCAATCACTATGGCTTTAGCTTCGGTAGCTTCTTCGATGCCATCAGTAATGTGAGCTATAAAGGGAAGAGCGACTTCCTCAGGCCAGGCCATTATTACTTTGGAGCGAACAAACCCTATGGCGTGATTGACCTCATCTCGCTCTGCATGGCTTTAGTCTTTGGCACGGCAGGACTGCCGCACATCCTCGTCCGCTTCTACACGGTGCCGGACGCGAAGACGGCGCGCACCAGCGTCGTCTGGGCGATGTTTTTAATTGGCGCTTTCTACATCATGACGACGTTTCTTGGCTTCGGGGCAGCTGACATTGTCAAACCCGACTTCATCGCCGCGAACGGCGGCACCAACATGAGCGCGCCGCTGCTGGCGCAGAAACTTGGCGGAGACCTCTTCCTGGCTTTCATCTCTGCCGTTGCGTTTGCGACCATCCTGGCTGTCGTCGCCGGGTTGACCATTAGCGCCTCGACTTCGTTTGCGCACGACTTCTGGACAAACGTGATTCATAAAGGGACAGAGCGCACGCCCGGTGAAGAAGTGCGCGTGGCTCGCGTCACGGCCTTTGTCGTCGGCGTGGTCAGTATCCTCATCGCCATCATGCTCGGACAGTCCCTTAACGTGGCGTTTCTCGTCGGCCTGGCCTTCGCCGTGGCCGCTTCGGCCAACCTGCCCGTCATCATCTTTTCGCTCTTCTGGAAGCGCTTTAACACGAAGGGAGCGATTGCGGGGCTGGCTACGGGGCTGGCATCTTCGATCATCCTGATATTGCTCAGCCCAAGCATCATGACGGTTGACCCGCCGAGCGTGACCGGGGCGGCGCGCCACCTGATACAGCGCCCGCCCATCTTCCCCTTAGAGAATCCGGGCATCATCAGCATCCCCCTGGGCTTTCTGGGGGCCGTCATAGGGACATGGCTTGGGCGCGAGCCGGAGGCCGAAAGCCGGTTTGCGGAGCTAACCGTGCGGGCGAATACTGGATTGGGAGCGGAAAAATAGAGGCAAAGGAGGGAATGAAGCGCGCCTTTCATCTGCCTTTTAATAGCGTCTTGGCTTTACGCACTGCCGCTGAGAGACTATAACCCTACAGGCGATTAAGCTCTATTTGATTTGCTTATCGTGCAGCTATCGCGTCACGACAAGAAAGACATCCCAGGCCCAGCGGCCAACCTTAGCCCCTTTCGCGTCCTCAATCTTCGCCCGATACCGAAAACGGTTGCCGTACTCGTCCCCACGCTTCGCCTCTTTGTAGTCCAGATGCAACCTCACCACGTCAAGAGACGATAGGGTGCGCAACTCCGCCGGTTCTGAGATACCGTTATGGTTGACGTCCTGCCAGAGTCGAAGATTTGAGAAGATGGCATCCCTGCTGTCAATTACCCCGTCGGAGTTTCCGCCCTGCGCTGGCT
>DASVXV010000118.1:0-18507 GCA_036392495.1 Pyrinomonadaceae bacterium
TCCTGGGACTCCTACAAGGGCGCCTTCCGCTCCGGCTACGCCGACAACGAGTGGGACGACGCCAACGTCGGCTTCTTCTCGTGGGCCGGTGGCTCGAACTCCACCGCCATCGGCCTCTACGCGCTGGCCTTCGGCGACACGAACTCCGCCGAGAGCACGTCTTCAATCGTCTTCGGCAGCGGCAACCAGGTGAAGGGCGCCGCGGGCTTCTCGGCCGGCGCGGGCAACCGCGTCTGCGACACCTACGGCGTGGCGCTGGGCAACAATGCCAAGTCGGGCGGGCCGCTCATCAACGGCCGCTGCGACCCCGACACCTTCAACATCCGCGGCCTGGCGGCCGTCGCCATCGGCTACAACGTCACCGCCGACCAGGACCACACGACGGCTATGGGCAAGTTCGCCTCGAACAACGGCTTCCAGGGCACGTTCATCTGGTCGGACGGCTCGGCCCAGCAGAGCGCCGACACGTTCCGCAACACTGCGAACAACGAGTTCGCGGCTCGCGCGACGGGCGGCTTCCGCTTCCGCACGAACCTGGGCGGCACGACTGGCTGTAATCTTCCGGCAGGCTCCGGCGTCTTCAACTGCACTTCAAGCCGCACCACGAAAGAGAATTTTCTGCTCGTCAGCGGCGAGAACGTGCTCGCGAGCCTGCGCAAAATTCCCGTGAGCACCTGGAACTACATCTCCGAAGGCAACAAGGTTCGCCACATGGGACCGATGGCCGAAGACTTCTACCAGGAGTTCAGACTCGGCACCGGCAACACTTCAATCGGCGTGCAGGACCTGGCGGGCGTCAGCTTCGCAGCCATCAAGGCACTCGACGAGCGCACGACCGAGCTGAAAGAGAAGAGCGCGGAAGTCGAACAACTCCGCGCCGAAGTGAACGAGCTGCGCGCTCTCAACGCCGCGATGGAAAAGCGCCTGACCGCTCTTGAACAGAACGCTTCGAAGACGGCTGGAACCGAGCGCTAAACGAACGGCAGACGTTAGCTAAATCGTAGGGGCGGCGGACCCCGAAAACTCAACGAGGTGCGGAATGTAAACGACGCAAGAACATTCCGCACCTCGTTGAGTTTTCTCTTTTTGGAAATCCTGTTAAGTAGGCAGCAGCCTTTTGTTCCTGCGCTGTTGCGCCGCTACTCGTATCTGCCGCCTCGATGTACTAACCATACGAGCAAGTGATGAAAGCAAATCTCATGCGCCGATGATGGGTATCTAGCCAGCGTCGGCAAGATACGCCAGCGAGAGGTCGAATGAGTCTCTGCTGGATTGCTTCGCACGTTGGGAAGTGCGAGACTAAAAGTGTGACAATGCAGGATCAGTTAATCGATCTACCAATTAAACCATCTGTAAAGGCAGCCGTAGAGTCATTATCCAACGCCGGAATTGAGGCGCGCGGTGCGGTCTTTACCCGTCAGGAAGTTGCTGATTTTATCTTGGACCTTATCGGCTATACGCCGGATAAACCCCTTTACCGGCTACCGCTTCTCGAGCCGTCATTTGGAAACGGAGATTTTCTTGTCCCTGTCGTTAAACGCCTCTTACAGTCTTACCGCAAGCATTCTGCTAACCTTCAAGATGTTACTGATTTGCTCCACGCCATTCGCGCCATTGAACTGCACCGCCCGACCTTCACCGAAACGCGGAAGCGCTTGGAAGCACTATTAAAAGAGAACGGCTTTAATGCGTCGGAGGTCCTGACGCTACTCGACCATTGGCTTTCACAAGGAGACTTCCTCCTCACGCCGCTAAAGGAGAGCTTTTCTTATATCGTCGGCAACCCGCCATATGTCCGACAGGAGCTTATTCCTGACGCGCTGATGGCTGAGTACCGCAACCGTTTCAAGACCATTTACGACAGAGCCGATCTGTATATTCCTTTTATTGAGAGATCGCTTTTTCTTCTCAACACTGGCGGGACTCTTGGCTTTATCTGCTCTGATAGATGGATGAAAAACCGATACGGCGGCCCGCTCCGGCGCTTAGTAGCCGAGCGCTTCCACCTAAAATTTATTGTGGACATGGTAGATACTCCGGCGTTTCATTCAGAGGTAATAGCCTATCCCGCTATCATCGTCATTCAGAACGAAAAGCCCGGAGCCACGCGATTAACACACCGACCAGAAATTTGCCGAGATGCCCTTTCACACCTCGCTCTTGAACTATTAAGCGACAAGCCCTCAGCTAACGAGATAAAGGAGTTGCAAGGCGTTGCGAGAGACAGAGAGCCGTGGATTCTAGAATCTTGGGATCAGCTCTCCGTGGTGAGACGCCTTGAAAAGGATTTTCCCACCTTGGAAGAAGCGGGCTGCAAAGTCGGAATCGGCGTCGCAACAGGAGCCGATAAAGTCTTTATTGCACCCTTCGACGAGCTGGACGTTGAGCAGGATAGAAAACTTCCCTTAGTAATGACGCGCGACATTCTTACAGGAAAAGTAGCCTGGCGCGGCTTTGGAGTTGTAAATCCCTTTGATGAAAGCGGAGGGCTTGTACCTCTTTCGCAGTATCCGAAACTTGCCGCTTATCTTGAGAAGCACGGAGAGGAAATTAAAAAGCGGCACGTCTCGAAACGGAACCCTGAGAGTTGGTATCGAACTATTGACCGGATTTACCCCTGCCTGGCGAAGCGGCCAAAGCTTCTGATCCCGGATATTAAAGGCGAAGCTAACATAGTGTATGAGGATGGACAGCTCTATCCCCATCACAATCTGTATTACATTATTTCTGAAGAATGGAATCTAAAGGCTCTCCAGGCGGTGCTTAAATCAGGAATCGCACGCCTGTTCGTTTCCATTTACTCGACCAAGATGCACGGCGGCTTTCTGCGGTTTCAAGCGCAATACCTTCGGCGTATCCGCATCCCTCGATGGCGGGATATACAGCCGAGCATAAAGGCGGCTCTTATTGAAGCTGCTGAGCAAGACGACGCAACGGCCTGTAATGCGGTTGTCTCTGAAATGTACGGCCTAACGAAAGTCGAGCAGTCAGCCATCGGAGTAAACGGGGAAAAAGAAGAAGATGCCGATTGACCTAGCCAATTACGAGCAGCAGGCCCGAGAGGCGGTAAAAGCCTTTTGGGGAAATCGTGATGCTGCCCGCCGAAAGCAGATCGAGGTCGGGAGGGTTGACCAGGGAGAGCGTGCAGCGGTCACTAGTGGGAAAAACATGGACGGCTTTATCGCGCTCGTCCTGCACCTCGTAGAGAGCAACGGGCTAGTCAACGCCGAAGTAAGACGTAGCCGAAGCACGCTTACCCTTCCGGGTTTCTTCCGGCCTACCAAGCTTTGGGACTTGCTTGTACTTAACAAAGGCCGTCTAGTCGCCGCGCTCGAATTTAAATCGCACGTCGGGCCTTCATTCGGAAACAATTTCAATAATCGAGCTGAGGAAGCAATAGGAACGTCCGTTGACTTTCAGACCGCGTATCGGGAAGGCGCCTTTGGCGAAATACCCCGCCCGTTTGTTGGTTGGCTAATACTCGTTGAGGACGCACCTGGCTCGCGGATACCTGTACGGGATGCAGCACCTAACTTCCCAGTGTCTCCAGAGTTTCAGGGGGCTTCTTATATTGAGCGATACAACATTCTTGGAAAGAAACTCGTTCAAGAGCAACTCTATACCACGGCTACGGTGCTTGCTTCACCACGAACGGCAGTTGATACTGGCGATTACTCCACGATCAGCGAGATAACCAGCCTTACAACATTCGTAACAAGCTTTGCCGGCCACATCGCCGCCGAAGCCGCCCGAGGAGATAATATATGAATCCCGTGATCCCCAAACTCCGGCACTTAGCCACGAGGATGATTGATGAAATATGTTTTCAGAGCTTAGCACGTGGATTTTCATCTGCGCCTGGAATAACGCTAAGCAACCCGTCTAGCAATGCATTAAAGTATTTCGCCGACCAGCATTAACTAATTGGTGATCGTCGGCGCTTTGCCCAGGTACGTGTCGTCCGTCAGTTGCTTCAGCATGAACTCGGCCACATCGGCGCGGGAGACGGAAGAGAAAAGCTTGATGGGTATGTCAAACCCTGCGCGGTAGCGCCCGCGCCGCGTGCCGTTCGTCAAAAGCGGCGGGCGCACCAGCACCCAATCCAGCCCGCTCTCCCGTACTAACTCCTCCTGGCGGTCTTTGTCCTCGACGCGCTTGCCTATGATCGAGCGCAGCACCTTGCTGTAAAGCGCCGTGTCTTTCGTTTCGCTCGCGCCGTAGGCGGAGAGGACTATGAAGCGGCGCACGCCGTGCTGCTTCATCGCCTTGATGATGTTGCGCGTGCTCTCAGCGCAGACGGTCATCGTCGAGCGGCGATTGGTGCCGATGGCGAACAATACAGCCTCCTGCCCCGCAATTGCCTCCGACACACTCTCGGCGTCAAGCGCATCGCCTTTGACGACCTTGAGCCCGGGGTGTTTGGTTTTAACGGCGTCGGGTTGGCGCACGAAAGCTGTCACTTCATGCCCGCCCGCGAGCGCCTGTTCGACAAGCTGTCGCCCGCTCTTGCCCGCCGCACCGAAGACTATAAGTTTCACCTTTTCGCTCCGCCTTTTGATTGGAATCCTGACGTCAACTCCGTCGGCGCGCTGACGCTCTTTATGATTAGCCGCCATCAGGCGCACGGTGTTATCCTAATCGGGAACTCTCCGGGCCGATTCGAGTCACGACTGTCGAGGAAATCTAGTTCGTTATGCTGAGACATGTAAAGGGCGCACGCCGGGTCGTCATCACCGGGATGGGCTGTGTGACGCCCATCGGGATCGGGCGCGAGGCGTACTGGCGCGCTCTCGCTGCGGGCGAGAGCGGCGTGCGGCGCATAGAGAGCTTTGACGTCTCGGATTCGCCCGTCAAGATAGCCGCCGAGGTGCGCGACTTCGATTGGGAAGCGCAGCTCAATCCGAAAGACCGTAAGCACGTGCCGCGCACTGTTCCGCTCGCGCTCGCGGCGGCGCGCGAAGCCCTGGAAGATGCCGGGATTCATCCGAGCGATCTCTCTTTGAATGAGCGGCGCGAGATCGGCGTCGAACTCGGCACGGGCGGCGGCGGTTTGGCCTTCACCGAGCAGCAGTACGAATACTGGTACGTCGGACCGGTACATAAAGCGAGCGTCTATACGATTCCTTCATCAACGCACGGCGGACTCTCCTCAGAGCTTTCGATGGCCTTCGGCCTGCGCGGGCTCTCGCACATCATCTCCACGGGCTGCACCAGCTCGACCGACGCCATCGCTTATGCTGCAGAGCATATCGCGCTGGGCCGCCAGCAGGTAATGATCGCCGGCGGGGTGGACGCGCCGCTCGCGCCCGGAATTCTCGCAGGCTTCAACCTGATGACCGTCTTGACAACTGAGTGGAACGACGAGCCGCATCGCGCCTCGCGCCCCTTTTCGCGCGACCGCTCGGGCATCGTGCTCGGCGAGGGGGCCTGGATCTACGTTCTCGAAGAGTACGAGCGCGCGCGCGAGCGCGGGGCGCGCGTTTACGCTGAAATTACAGGGTACGGCGCGACGTGCGACGCCTATCACCGCGTGCGCCTTGAAGAGAGCGGCGACGAGCCTGCGCGCGCGATGACCTTGGCGATGCAGGACGCCGGACTCGCGCCGGAAGAGATTGACTACGTCAACCTGCACGGCACGTCCACAATCCTCAACGACCGCATCGAAACTCACGCGCTGAAACTCGCCTTCAAAGAGAGGGCCGGACGTGTTCCGATGTCAGCGACCAAATCGCAGGTCGGCCACCCGCAGGGCGCGAGCGGCGCGGCGGGTCTCGGCGCGGCGCTCTGCGCGATGCACACGAATATGATTCCTCCGACGATCAACCTGGATGAGCCGGACCCGGACTGCGACCTCGATTACGTTCCAATCCGCGCGCGCGAAGCGAGCGTCCGCATCGCGCTCTGCAACTGCATCGGCTTCGGCTCTAAAAACAGCGCTCTCATCATTGAAAAGCCGTAAATCGTGAATCGTAAATCGTGAATCGACAAAAAACAGGTCGCCTCTTTACGATTCACGATTTACGATTCACGATTCACAATCTCATGTTTAGTCGGTTCCGAAAACGCAGCCGCGAGCTTGAGCACTTGGACAAGGGCGACTACACGCCTGAGGAGTACGAGGGCTGCCTGGTCGAGTTGCGGCGCATCAACCGCTTCCTGGGCGACACGAGCGCGCTCAAGCATTCATTGCTGGCGGAGGTCGAGCGCGAGGGGCTGAAGAGTTTTTCGGTCCTGGATGTCGGCGCGGGCTCCGGCGAATTGCTGCGCGCAACCAATAGTTGGGCGCAGGCGAGTGGGCGCAGTGCTTTTCTTGTCGGGCTGGAAATCAACGCCCGCTCGGCTCAAGCCATCCTCGAAGAGTCGAAAGATTTCCCTTTCATCGAGGCCGTGCGCGGCGACGCCCTGCATCTTCCTTTCGCCGACGACCGGTTCGATTACGCTATCTGCTCGCTCTTCACGCATCATTTCGGGGATGAGCAGGTCGTCCGCGTCCTTAATGAGTTGGCAAGGGTCTCGCGCCGCCGCGCCTACGTCATAGACTTGCACCGCCACCCGCTCGCATACTATCTCTACAAGACTGTGGGACGACTTTTTCTGCACAATCGCCTGATACGCGAAGACGGCGCGCTCTCCATCCTGCGTTCCTTCAAACCCAGTGAGCTGCTGAGCCTCGCTTCGCGTTCCCGGCTTGAAGGCGTGCTCGTGGAGCGCCGGTTCCCTTTTCGACTGGTTTTGAGCGGGAGTAAAAACGGAAGCAAAGAATGAACGAAGCGTCGGACAGCTTTGATGTGGTGATCGTCGGCGGCGGACCGGCCGGGACGAGCGCTGCGATTCATCTGGCAAAAGGAGGGGCGCGCGTCGCGCTCGCCGAAAAGAAGAAATTCCCGCGCGCGAAGTTATGCGGAGAGTTCATCTCCCCGGAGTGTCTTGAGCATTTCGAGCGCCTGGGGGTCACGGAACGAATGATGGCGGCGGGCGGCGCAAAGTTGACCGAGACGGTCTTCTATTCGAGGAGCGGGCGAAGCGTCAACGTGCCCTCCGATTGGTTCGGCGCAGGGCACTCGGGCGCGCTCGGCCTGAGCCGCGCGGAGATGGACGCACGGCTCATGACGCGTGCGCGCGAGGCTGGCGTCCGCGTTCTGGAAGAGACGCAGGCCTCAGGTCTCTTAATTGACGAAGGCCATGTGCGCGGCGTCCGCCTGAAAGGAAGAGACGGCCAGCCTTTTGAACTCCTCTCGCCGCTTACGATTGATGCTACGGGGAGGTCGCGCGCCCTGGCGCGGCGTGTCGAGAGGGAAACGAATGGGCGGTATCACAGAAGCAAAAGCGCACCGCTCGTAGCATTCAAAGCTCATCTGGAAGATGCGCGCGGGGCGGCCGATCATTGCGAAATCTATTTTTATCGCGGCGGCTACGGCGGCTTGAGCCGCGTCGAAGGCGGACTCAGCAATCTCTGTTTCATCGCCAGGGCGCGTGACGTCAGGGCTTGCGGTGGGGATGCGGAGAGGGTGATGCGCGCGGTCGTCACAAAGAATCTACGTGCGGCCGAAACGCTGGCGCATGCGCGCGCAATCTCCGGCTGGCTGGCAGTCGCGCTCGAAGGCTTCGGCCGCGGGCCGCTCATTCCGGCGCGCGGGATGATGAGTGTCGGAGATGCCGCAAGCTTCATTGACCCGTTCA
The DNA here is from genome assembly GCA_036392495.1 of Pyrinomonadaceae bacterium. Taxonomy (GTDB): domain Bacteria; phylum Acidobacteriota; class Blastocatellia; order Pyrinomonadales; family Pyrinomonadaceae; genus QHXM01. Next base: position 7,681 of record DASVXV010000118.1, read on the forward strand.
CGGGGAGCGGAATGTTGATGGCTCTGGAGGGCGGCGAGTTGGCGGCGCAAACGATTGCGCGTCACCTCCGTGCGCTTCGAAGCGGCGACGCGTTTGATAACCTGGCGCGTGAGTATCGCGCCCGTTACGATCAAACTTTCGGGGCGCGCCTGCGCGTCTGCGCGTTGATGCGCCGGGCGGCTTTCGTCCCGCGCCTGGCAGAGACCTTGATTTTCGCGCTCGGCGCGAGCCGCCGCGCACGCAAGCGCCTGGCCCGCTCAACGAGGCTGAGAAAAGCTCTGACGAGACATGAAGGATGAAGGAAAACCTGCGCGGGCCTGCTCTACTTCATCAGTCCGCATGTGTTAATCTGGCGCGCGTTCGGCAAAAAAGTTGAAGCCGTCCCGGTCAGACCCGAGATGAAATTCTTTTAGCGAAAGAGAAGAGGAAAGCTAATGAAACGTTGCCCTGCCTGCAATACCACCTACGGAGACGAACAAAACTTCTGCCTCAATGATGGCACAACTCTCGTGAGCGAAGCCACGGGTTCATATGACTACGGCACGCCGACCGCGAACCTTCCACACGGCAGAAACGCTGCCCCTACGGAGGTGATGTATGCGACTCCGACCGCGCCGCCGATGCAGCCCGCGCCGATGTATGCGCCGCCCGTGCAGCAGAAACGAAGCCCGCTGCCGTGGATTCTGGTCGGGGCGGTCCTGCTCATAGGGGCCGCCGTCGCCGTCTTCTTTCTCACGCGCAACTCCGGGGGAGACGGCGGCTCCACCGCGAGCGGGACCACTACGACGGGCAACACCTCGACGGGTAACAGGGGCACCAATACGTCGGCCACCCCGACGCCAACCGCCTCCGGCATCAATTACAGCTCGCCGGACGGGCGTTTCGGCATCACGCTGCCCCCTGGCTTCAGCCAGTTCGTCTCACAGAAACAGACGCAGCCGACGCCGGTCGGCCCGATTGATTTGAACATCCTCCAGTCGGAGAATCCCAACGGGGCCTGCGTCGTGAGCTATCTGGACATGCCCGAAGCGGCGAATCAGGGACGCTCGCCGCAGAAGCTGCTCGAAGACGGGCGCGATGGGGCGATGCGAAACATCAACGCGACCTTAGAGAAGGAAAATAATATTACGGTCCAGGGACGACCCGGCATCTCCGTCTATGCCTCTGCGTCCTCGCAGGGGAGGTCCTTTTACCTCCGCTACTACTTCATCATGGATAAGCAGCGCGCCTACCAGATCGGCTACCTCGCTTACAACAGGTCAGAACTTGATAAGCCGGCAGTGCAGGCTTACCTGGACTCTTTTAATATGAAATAGGTCAGGGCGCGAGGCCGACGCGGCGCACCAGATTTGTGAAACGATCATCCAGGCGGAGGCGATCAATAGTCGGATCAACTTTCAGCCACATCAACCCTTCCGAGTGGCTCTCGCAGGCGCGTTCGAGCCACTCGAATGCTTTGTCAACCTCGCCGAGCCCCGTGTAGATGACCGCTATGTAGTAAGGCGAGACGTATCTTCGCCTGGACATTCGGAACAGCTCGTCCAGCACTTTCTCCGTCTCATCAATTCTCTGGAGCAGTGCGAAAACGTGTCCCTGGGCCGCCAGCAGGAGCGGCGTGTCTCCTGAGAGGCGTGAGCCCTGCCCGTACTCTTCGAGGGCTTCCGCGTATCTCGACAGTTGCACGTACGAGAGGCCGCGCACGAAGTGGGCCATGTAGAAGTTGGAATCCATCTCCAGAGCCCTGCGGCATTCCTCTATCGCCTCCGTGTACTGGCGCGTTAAGTAGAAGTGCCAGCCGACGCCCGCGATGATGGGGAGCGAAAGCGGATCAATCTCCCTGGCCGTCTCGATCTCGGCGGAAGCCTCCGCCTGATTATTCATCGCCATCAGGTAGAGCGCGTACCAGTGATGTGCTGTCGCGTAACCAGGGTTCAGCTCAATCGCCCGCGAGAACTCTCTCAAGGCGTCCGTCCAGTCCCAATCGAACATCTTGACATAGGCCAGCGAGGCGTGCGCTTCCGACAGCGAGTTGTCAATCCTGAGCGCTTCGAGCGCGGACTTTCTGGCATGCTGTCGCGCGACCTGCGGGTCCAGGGCGCTGTACTCGACGGAGCCGAGCAGGAGATAGGAATCGGCCAGGCCCGCGTAGGCCAGCGCATAATTCGGGTCAATGTGAATCGCCTGCTCGAAATATTCTATCCCCTTTTTCAGCCCGTCCGGCGTCCGCTTGTTCCAGTAGTAACGCCCCTTGAGGTACGTCCGGTAGGCTTCGGTGCTTTCGGTGTAGCGTTTGGTCAGTTGCTTTATCTGGTCGCCGCTTAATTTGAGCCGGAGCTTTTCGGAGATTTCCCAGGAGATCTCCTCCTGCACCGCCAGCAGGTCCGCGGGCTTGCGATCATACTGCTCGCCCCAGAGGTGCGAGCCGTCTGCGATGTCCGTTAATTCCGTTCGAATGATCAGGCTGTCGCCGAGCTGAAGCAGTCTTCCCGTCAGCACGGCGCGAACATTCATCTCACGGCCGGCCTCCTGCGGGTCTATGTCGCGCCCCTTGTAGCGGAAGACGGTCGAGCGCGCCATGACGCGCAGTTGCGGGAGTTGCGAGAGCCTGTTGATGATGCTTTCGGTGATGCCGTCGGAGAGGTATTCGGCGTTCGCGTCGGCGGTGCCGTTAACGAGCGGCAGGACCGCCAGGGAATTGATGACTTTATTTGGCGTGACCGCTTCCTGCGGTGCGCTAAGCGCTTCGGTAGTCGCCTGCCCGTTGATGGCCTGTGATTCATCGTCCGCTTCCCAGACCTCTCTGATGCTGGCGACGAAGCGGTAGCCGCGCTTCGGGATGTTTTCGATGTAATGATCGCCGTTGGTTTGATCGCCGAGAGCTTTCCGTAACATAGAGATGTTAACGGCGAGGTTGTTGTCCTCGACGAAGGTGTCGGGCCAGAGCGCGCGGATCAGACTCTCCTTTTCGACAACCCTCCCCCGATTCTGAACCAGCACCAGAAGCGTCTCAAAGACCTTGGGCGTGAGCGGCACGGGCTTCCCCTCACGCAGCAGAAGATGGTCCTTTGCGTCCAAACGAAAACGCCCAAACTCATAGACCTGAGGATTCAGCCTGCTCATAGCTTCTTTAAGGAATTTTTAAGAACTCTTTTAGCGCGCTTAAAGGACTTTCCACTGCTCAGGCGAGTATCGTTCGCCGCTAAGTGCAGATAAACAAACGGGTCTTTAAAAGTAGTCGCGTCCTATTCTAGTGTTAAGTGTGAATCAAAGCAAGAATCGGGTCAGTGTCCCGATTTGAATGTCGCGTCCTCGCAGTTGCTCTTGATAAGCCGTTTTCAAGGGGGAGGCCAATCCGAAAATTCACCTTAAGGAGAAACCATGTTCAAAAGATTCACATCGCTCGCGCTCGCCATCACGTTGATTTCTACTCTCGGCGGGACTTCAGCCTTTGCCAACCCACCGTCGGACCCGGAGACTAAAACGGACGCGGCTAAGACTAAGCCCGCCACCACGGTTCCTGCCACTACGAGCGAAATCAAGCCGAATGAGAAGCTGCGGGCGGAGATTTTCAAGCTAGTGGCTGATGCCAGAGCGGGCAAGGTGACGCCTGCCTCAAGCATGCAGATTCAGCCGCGCCAAAGTAACAGTCTCTCCAAGAGCGTAAAGATCGGGCTGATAGTTGGGGTCGCGGTGGCTGTGGTCCTGGTCCTGATATTTATACATGAGAGAAACAACTTTTTTGATTGCCAGAGCCGTTGCGTCCTCTGAGCCTCGCAGTCACAGGGGACATGGGGCGCGGTCATCAGCACACATTTACTGAGGCCGCGCCCGCTTTGTACGCCACCTCTTAATTTTTGCCTGCTCGATTCTAACGGGAGGGATTTATGTTCAAGAAAATATTGCTGCTCGGGCTCATCTGCCTGATGGCTCCTGTCACTCTATCGCGCGCGGCGCTGGCGGCCGATCTGGATGAGAAAGAGAAACCGTCGGCCGAAGAGATTAAGAAAAAGGTCGAAAGCTTCGGCGTCGGCATCACGGCGCGCGTGAAGATCAAGTTGCAGAACGGCGCGAAGATCAAGGGCTTTATTGACCGGGCCGGAGACGACCATTTTTATCTCGTACGCACGGACGAGCAGATGGGCACGGCCGTCGTCATCGCCTACGCCGATGTCGCGCAGATTAAAGGCCAGAAGAGCACCGTGGACTGGCGCAATGTCGCGTACAAAACAGGGACGGGGGCCGGCTTTGTGCTCAAATTTTTACGTGCTCTGCGCATTCAAGGCCCGGCCATCGCACCCAGATTCTAGCGACACGGGCGTAGGTCTTCGAAGCTACTCCACAATAGCTGAGTATGAAGAAAAGAAACTTTCTCGACACGGGCGTCCTCGTTAAGGGCACTTTCGTCCGGGATAAAGAGTATCCTCAAATGCGGCCCTGCAAGTTGGTCGGAGAATATCAATAGGAGCCGACGGCTCGCGCCGGTCTCCGAGGCCCGGGCGAAAAATCCGCCCCACCTGATAATCCACTTGCCACATGCACGTGTTTTGCGGTACAAAGACGGCGCGGTATGTCGAAAAAGTCTGCTCCCGGCGTTAATTCCAGCGACGCTTTGAAATCATAAATTTCGAGCTTTGCCTGAGTCACTCCCGACGCCCCGGAGCCTGTCCGTAGCTGAACAACGAAACCGTTATCCACTCTCGCAACGGGACGCGATTAAATCCTGTCCACCCGTTGCGAATCGTTCTCTTTGTCGCCCGGTAGATTGCCGGGCCGTCCATTTTTGAATTCTTAAGGAGAAGACCATGATGCGCGAGTTCCCTCCACGAAAGCTTTCGGCTTTTGCCCGACTGATGATCCTCTGCCTCGCTATGTGCGCCAGCGCGGGCGCGGCCTTCGCCCAATCTCAATCGAATGCCGCCGACCTGCAGGGCTACGTGCGCGATGCTCAGGGCGCAGTCGTCGTCGGCGCAAGCGTGATGGCGCGAAACCCCGCGACCAATTTTTCGCGCGACGCCGTCACCAACGCCGACGGCTACTATCAGATCTTGAATCTGCCGCCGGGCGAGTACGAGATCACGGTCGAGGCCAAGACCTACAAGAAAGCGGTCGTGCCTTCCTACAAGCTGACGGTCGGGGCTCGCGCGGATCTGGACGTCACGCTCGAAGTCGGCGAGCTGACGGAGATCGTCAACATCACCACGGAAGATCAGCCCATCGTCGAGACGACGCGCACCACGGTCGCCAACACAATCGAACAGCAGCGCATCGAGAACCTGCCGATTAACCAGCGCGACTACCTGGGCTTCTCCACCACCATCTCGACCGTGAATCGCGGCAACGACCGCCCCATCGGTCCGGCCCCCTCTTCGGGCCTGAACATCGGCGGCCAGCGCGGGCGCTCCACTCTCGTCCAGGTGGACGGCGCGGACAACACGGACAACTCCGTTAACGCCGCGCGCTCGACCGTTAGCCAGGAGGCCGTGCAGGAGTTTCAGGTCGCGACCAACTCGTACGCCCCGGAGTTCGGGCGCGCGACGGGCGGCATCATCAACGTCGTAACCAAAGGCGGCACGAACGATTTTCGCGGCAACGTCTTCGGCTTCATCCGCCACAAGTCCATTCAGGCGCGCAACGCTTTCGCGCCCATCATTGACAACGATCCAGAGAAGAAGCCGCCATTCACGCGCGCGCAGTACGGCGCAACTCTCGGCGGCCCGATAGTCAAAAACCGCACCTTCTTCTTCGCCGCGGTCGAACAACGGAAACGTCAGGAATCAGGCTTCTTCACTTCGGACGTGGCTGCGGGCTTGGGCAGCTCCGTGACGATACCAGTCATCCCCGGCCTCAACCCGATTGCGCGGACCTTCAATAACATCTCGGCAACGCAGGCTTCATTCATTGGCGGCCTGCTGGCAACGGGCACGCCCACGAACATCTGCCTGGCTCGCACCTACGCCTACTTTGTTTCAAGCGGCGGTTCAACTGGTCTGAACGGCTTCAATCCTTTGACCAGTCCGAACGACGGAAGCATGTGCCCTGCCTTCACCCCCATCACCGGACCGACTACCCCGATCGGCGGTCGCTTCCTGCTCTCGGGGTCGCCCGTGCCGACGATTGCTAACAACAACATCCTGCCCGGCTTCGTGACCGTTGACGGGAACGGCGACCCGGTGGGCTTCCGCCCGCTCAACCAGTTGAAGCGCATCTTCCCCATCTCGGAAGACACGACCTTCTTCTCGCTGCGCGGCGACCACCGGATTAACAAGGACAACCAGCTCACGTTGCGCTTCAGCTACAACCCGAGCGACCTCACGGGCATTCAGGACGAATCGCAGAACCAGACGCTCGGCCAGAACGATTTTTCGCGCACGGGCATTCAGACGATTCGTGACACCACGTTCGCCGCGAACATCGTTTCGACGCTCTCGAACACGATGGTCAACGAGGCGCGCTTCCAGTTCGGACGTCGCAAAGCGACCTTCGATTCTCAGATTCCGAGCGTGGCCCTGCAGATTTCCGGCGCGGCCTTCATCGGCTCCAACCCCTTCTCGCCAGTCAATCGCGTTGAGGACCGCTTTCAAATTGCCAACAACTTGAACTGGGTCCTCGGCAATCACACGACCAAGTTCGGCGCGGACTTCAACTTCATTGACATTGACGCGACGTTCGAGCTGAACTTCCCGGGCCTCTTCAATTTCGGCACGTTCGCCTTGCAGCCGGTCATTACGGGCTTACCGGCCAACGCGCCGCCGCTCACCCCTGTGCAGTCCTACGGCCTCGGCATCCCGAGCGTCTTCATACAGGGCTTCGGCGACCCGCGCAGCTCCATCAAGAACCGCCCGCTCGCCTTCTTCGGACAGGATTCCTGGAAGGCCCGGCGAAACCTGACGCTCAACTACGGCGTGCGCTACGACGTGGAGCTGACGGACACCATCGCGCCCGTCGCGTTCCGCGACCCGCTCACGGGCATCAGCCTTTCGGCGTCGGACCTGCAAACGGCCCAGGACGTGGTCAACGTGCAGCAGGGCTTCCCGCGCGACAAGAACAATTTTGCTCCGCGCTTCGGTCTCGCCTGGGACATCAACAGCGACGGCAAGACTGTCTTTCGCGCGGCCTACGGCATCTTCTACGACCACCCGCTTCTGGCCGTCGCCTTCAACTCTGACATCGCAGACGGCTCGCAGCAGCAGCAATACACGAACGTGCTGCCCATCAGCCCGGCCCCGAATGCGACCTTGAACCTTTTGAACATCTTCCAGGGAACGGTCTGCACGGCGGCAACCACCAACCCGCTCTGCCCAGCAGGCGTGACCACACCGGGCGCTGCCGCCTCGGCGCAGTATCTGCCGGGCCGTCTGGTCTTCAACGATCAGACCTTCGTCGGCTTCGGTCCGATCTTCCCGTTCACGCTCGCCGTCGGCAAAGACTTCGAGTACCCCTACGCTAATCAGGCCAACGTCTCCATCGAGCGGCAGTTGGGCAAGAACCTGTCGCTCTCTGCGAGCTGGATTTTCGTCGGCGCGCATCATCTGCCGCACCCGCAGGACGTGAACGCGCCGCAGACAAATCTCCTGGCGGAAAACTTCCGCCGGTTCGCGGCCAACAACCCTGTGCTCTGCCCGACGGGCTGCCCGAACGGGCGCAACCCGACGAGTCTCTCGGAGGCGGTGCTCTTCCCGATTCCGACCGCGAGCAACGCGCTCTACACGGTCCGCATTCCGGGTCTTGTGGCAGTCAACAACACGAACGGCCAGGTCATCGTCAGCCCGCTCGCGGCCAACTTCTTCCGCCCGAACGCGCCGAACTATTTCTTCGTCGTCTCGGCGACGGGCGGGGCCGTCACGCCCGCCGCCTTCAACGCGGCGATAGTGGGGAGCGTCCGCACGCCGGGCGGCATCACGCCGTTTGGCGACGTGAGCGCTCAGCTCTCGGACGGCAACTCGAACTACAACGCCATGAACCTGGAATTGAAGCGCCGCTTCTCAAACAACTTCCAGTTCCTGGCCTCTTACACCTGGTCGCACTCGATTGACGATTCTTCAGACCTGCAGACGCTTCTGAAGCCGCAGAACAATCGCAACTTCAGAGGCGACCGCGCCGACTCGCTCTTTGACCAGCGCCACCGCTTCGTCTTCAGCGCGGTGATCGCATCGCCCGGAGAGTGGCGCAATTCGAGCAGCTTCGGACGCCGCTTCTTTTCGGATTTCACAATCGCGCCGATTGTCGAAATCTCTTCGGGGCGTCCCTTCAACATCCTGACCGGCACGGACAACAACCTGGACCTGCAAAGCTCGAACGATCGTCCGAGCGTGGCGTCGGACGGCACGCTCTTCATCTCGACGTTCCTGTCGGACGGCAGCCTGGGACGTAACCGCGGCATCACGCACTCCTACGCTTCGATGGACCTGCGCGTGGCCCGCGCCATCCGCATCGGCGAGCGCATCCGGCTCGACGTGATTGCGGAGGGCTTCAACCTCTTCAATCGCTTCAACGAGGCGGCGGCGTCCCCATTCTTCACGGACGTCAACACCTTCAACCAGCGCGGCCCCGGCGGGCGCTACTACAGCCGCCCGACGGCAGCCTATGACCCGCGCCAATTTCAGTTCGGCGTCAAGATCAACTTTTGAGGGGATCACAAATAACATCAAGAAGCCCGAAACATGAGTTCATGTTTCGGGCTTCTTGCTACATGGGCCCGCCTGAAGAGAAAATGGAATAGAAGTAATGCCGACGGCAGAAGATGGACTGAGAACTGATGTCATCATGTAGTGTTGAAGTAGCCGAGATGCCTTATCACAAAGAAGAGTTAAAACTGCAAAGTATCGTCGAAGCGTTGAACCACTTAACGGTGGACGATTTGAAGAAGCATCTGGCCTTGTTGCCGACGGCAGATAAACCTACGCGCAAGGTTGAACTGGTAATAGAGATTGCGCGGCATCTCGAAGGCGATGGCCTGCTCAGGCTGTGGGAGCAATTGGATGAAACGCAGAAGGCGGCTGTCTCTGAAGTCGTCCACTCGCCCGATGGTCTATTTCGCGCAGAGCGCTTTCAGGCCAGATACGGGCGACAGCCCGATTGGGGCGCACGCGACCAGTGGGGTTATAACCGCACGCCTTCGCTGTTACGCCTGTTCATCTATCGCGACGGCCTGATGCCCGTGGAGTTGCAGGAACGCTTAAAGGCGTTTGTGCCAGAGCCGCCCGCGCCCAAGCTCAAGATCGCGGACGAAATACCGGAATTTTTCAACTGGCGCGAAGAGAGTTTCGACTTTGAAGCGCGTCGGCGAGAAGTGAAAGTCAAACAGATCCCTGTGGTGCAGAGCGCGATGGAGCATCACGCGCCGTATGATCTGCACATCGTCCTGCGCTTGATTGAACGGGGCAAACTTAGCGTGAGCGACAAAACCCTGCTGCCTTCCGCCACGACGATTGACGAAATTGCGGCGCTCTTGCGAGGTGGTGATTATTACTACGCGCCCGATCAGCCGAAGAAGAAAAAGTACGAGCAGGAGGTCGGCCCCGTTAAGGCGTTTGCATGGCCTCTGCTCTTACAAGCCGCCGGACTGACCGAACTACATGGCAAACGATTGGCTTTAACCAAAGCCGGGCGCAAGGCTCTGAGCAGTTCCGCAGCAGACACTCTGCGTTTGTGCTGGCAGCGTTGGTTGAAGACGAAGCTGCTCGATGAGTTGCGGCGCATTGATGTCATCAAAGGGCAGACAGGCAAGGGAGCGCGCGGGCTGACTGTAACAGCCCTCAGACGCACTGTCATCGCAGACGCGCTGAAAGAGTGTCCGATAGGAAGTTGGATCAAGGTGGACGAGTTCTTCCGCTACATGCGCGCGGCAGGCTTCGACTTTGAGGTGACGCGCGACCCTTGGGAGTTGTACATAGAAGAGTACGGCTACGGTAATCTCGGCCAGAATGACTACGCACAATGGAGCATCCTGGAAGGCCGCTACGCGCTCTGCTTTTTGTTCGAGTATGCAGCGACGCTCGGCGTGATTGACGTGGCGTATGTTCCGCCCGCCGGAGCGCGACAGGATTTCAGCGACCTGTGGGGCGCAGACGACCTGGAATTCTTCAGTCGCTATGATGGCCTGCTCTATTTTCGTTTGACTCCGCTTGGCGCGTACTGCTTAGGTCTGACGGATAAATACGTGCCAACCCAGGTGACAGCGCGCGCCTCGATCAGCGTGCTGCCTAGCTTGAGGATCAACGTGACGGGCGCACCGCTCCTGCCCGAAGAAATGTTGCTGCTGGAAACATACGCCGAAAAGGAGTCCGACTCAGTCTGGTATCTGGACCGCGCCAGGATTATGGCCGCGCTGGAAAATGGTCACCAAATAGCTGCGCTGCGTGAGTTCTTACAGGCGCGCGACGAACAGCCGCTGCCGGAAACGGTCGAGGCTTTTCTGCAAGGCGCGGAGCATAATGTCAAGCGGCTGCGAGATCGCGGCCCGGCGGTGCTTGTCGAATGCGCGGACGCTCAGTTGGCTGAAACCTTAGCGCAACACGAAAAGACGAAGCCTCTGTGCTTGCGCGCGGGCGAAAAGCATCTCGTCGTCGCGGCTACGGATGAAGAGAAATTCCGTCAGGTGTTGCACAGCTTGGGTTACTGCTTGCCCAAAGTGTAAAAGAAGTGAGCGAACTCTACGAATTGTCAGACTTCAATTAATTCGTCCTCAAACAGTCATTGCGTAAAGTTATGCTACAACTGTGTGTGTCTCGTCGGGCGCATACTCTTCCTCGGAGATGTGTACCTCGATGTTATGCCCCAAACGGTTCAGAATATCGAAAAGGCGCTCGACAGAGAAGCTTGACAGCC
>DASVXV010000119.1:0-5976 GCA_036392495.1 Pyrinomonadaceae bacterium
AAGTGACCAGAGCGCAGCAAAGATCAGACCTGAATTTGTTCGATCCGTTTTTCCTAAGATTTTTGCAGGTTTTCGAGATAGTTCAATGATTCCCAAACATCTATCAATACTTGTGTAGATACTAATGGCGTAAGCCCTGGGCTGTATGCTGCCGCCCGCTAGCGCGGGCTTTTTCTTTTTGTTGCGATCTTAACCCCGCGCTGACGCACGGGGCTTTATGCTGCCGCCGTCTAAAGACGGCTTAAAACATACTTTGGTCTTTCTTCTTGCTTTTAGTCGCTCGCGGCTTGAAGGTGCGCGCGCGCGTTGACGGTTGGAAGTGTGATGCGGAAGGTCGTTCCCTTGCCCGGCGTGCTCTCGACGGCGATGTGGCCCGAGTGCTCCTGCACGATGCCGTAGGAGACTGCGAGTCCTAATCCTGTGCCGCGACCCACCCCTTTGGTCGTGTAGAACGGGTCGTAAATCTTGGCGACGTTTTCGGGCGCAATGCCGATGCCTGTATCAGAGACTTCGATCTGGAGCGTGTCGTCATCGGTCGCGGAGGTCGAAAGCGTGATACGCCCGCCCTCTGGGATGGCGTCGCGCGCGTTGAGAATCAGATTGGTGAAGACCTGTTGGAGCTTGACGGCGTTGGCGAAAGTCTTCGGCAGGTCCGCGTCGTAATCGCGCACGATCTCTATCTGGCTGCGGCGCAGTTGCGGCTCAAGCAGTTGGAGCGTGTCGTCTAAAACCTGATTGACCGAAAGCTCCGTGAATTCGGTCGCGCCGCCCGTGCGCGAAAAATTGAGCAGGTTGTTGACGATATCCGAGGCGCGGTCCGCCTGGCGTCTGACCTTTTGCAAGAGCGCGTGCTTCGGGTCCGTTTCGGGCAGCATCCCCATCAGCATTTGCGTGTAGGAGGAGACGCCCGTGAGCGGCGTGTTCACTTCATGCGCGACTCCCGCCGCTAAGAGACCTATGGAGGAGAGTTTCTCGCGCTGCTGCAACTGCTCTTCCAGGCGCATGCGCGTCGTCACGTCTTCGAGGACGACGAGCACGCCTGTGCGCCCTTGTGAATCCGCCTGCAGAGGCGCGAGCGCGATGTTGACGACGAGCGAGCGCCCTCCACGCGTCGCCGTATGCAGCTTGTAGATATGGCGCAGTTCCGTCAGATTCCACTCGTTCGCGCCCAGGACCTGGTCTAGCGTCTCGCCGAAGTCTTCCGCGAAAAGGTCCTCGACGCGGCGGCCGATGACTTCGTCGCGCCGGACGCCGAGCATCTGTTCGAGCGCGGAGTTGCAGCGCGTCACCCTCCCCTCCAGATCAGCTGCGAGCAGGCCGACGTTGATTGACTCGACGATGGACTCGTTGAACTCTTTGAGCAGCTCCAGCTCCGCGGCGCGCTCCTGCTGCTCCTGGTAGAGCAGGCTGTTCTCGATGGCGACGGCGACGTAGCCCGAAACGGTGCGCAGGATTTCGACGTCTTCGGAGGAGAGCAGCGACCCGTCGGCCGAGCGTCCCAGGCCGATGACCGCGACCATCCGCCCGCGCACCACGCAGGGCACATAGTAATGGAGCGCGCGGCGCACGAAGGTCGCCGTCTGCGGCGCCAGGTCCAGATCGTCCGCGCGGACCACCCCTGTCTCGGCGGAGCGCGCGCGGATCATCTCGCGGAAATCCGGCGGCACGATCATCGCCGACGACAAACCGAGCGAGCGCGCCACGCGGTAGCCCGCAGGCGAGTCCACGTCCTCAATGAAGATGGCGATGCGGTTGACGTTGAGGACCTGCTGGAGGCGGCTGACGAGGGCGTTGAGCAGCGGTTCAAGCGCCGTCGTCGCCGAAAGCGTGCGACCGAAATCGAGCAGGCCGTTTCGCATGTCGTAGCGCTCGCCGTAAAAGAGACGGTCCGTCCGCTCCTGCAAGAACTTCTTTATCGGCGCGGCGATCATCACGATTGCCGTCATGGCGACAACCGCACCGATAACGCGCAGGGTGAGCTCGTTAATGCTGACTTCGCCGACGAGCGTATAGAGTCCCGCCAGGTAAACCACGGCGCCGATCATCACGGCGATGGCGAGCGTCGTGAGCGCGTAAACCGCCGCGCGCCGGACGACGATGTCCACGTCCATCAGGCGGTAGCGGACCACAGAGTTGCCGAAGGTGAGCGGAATCAGAATGAGCGGCAGGACCGCGACGTCCGTCAGCCAGCCCTGCGTCCGGATGCCGAAGATATAAGGAATCCCGTAGAGCAGGGTGAAGGGCGTGATGGCGAGCGCCGAGCCCCAGACGACCCACTTGAGCTGCTGGCGGATAACGGCCGACTCGCTTTTGACAAACGTCCAGACGAGCATCGCCGCGCTCGCCAGCACTCCCAGCATGAAGTGCACGAAGGCTGCTGCGTAGTAGCCGTCTATGAACCTCGCCGAAAAAGGCAGGCGCGAGGGGGGCGTCAGCGTCGTGACGTTGTAGATGAGCGTCGCCGTAAGAGTCAGGAAGAGCGCCGGGATGTAAATGAGAAAGATAGGCCAGCGCCTTCCGCTGCCGATCTGTCGTTGGACCGGATAGCGGGCGCAGAAGTGCACCAGCAGCGGCGCGAAGAAGATGTAGGCGGCGTCGTCCAGGAAAGCAATCGCCACATCCAGGTCTTCATATTGCCCCGTCGCCTTAAAGAAGTGGAAGACGAAAGCCGTCAGGCAGAGAGTGGCGAAGTGTATGACGAAGGGGGCGCGCCCGCCCTGCTTGAAGAGTACGAAGAGTCCGACGAAGAGATAGACGATGCCGATGAAGTTGATGTAGAGGTCGTGCGTTTTCCAGGTCGTAACTTCTTCGGGGTAGATGTCCGCATCAAGTCTTCGGATCTCTTCCGCGTTTGACGGTCGTTCAATCCGGTAAACGAGATGCCCGCCGACTCCGGCCTCTTCCAGATAAATCGGGATGTCCTGAATGTAGCGGACTTCATCGAATTGAATTCCATCTTCGCTGATGCCCCTCAGAATATCGCCGGGCAGAATGCTTAAAATGCCCGCACGTCCGACGCTGGAATCCGGGTCAACAGATTCGGCAAGGATTCCGTTTTCGGTCTGAACCCAGCGGATGCCGTCCGTCGGCGGGGACTTGTGCTTGAGGCGCTGCTGGAAGTTGAGCGCCCCGGCGATAGTCAACAAGGCCGCCGCAATCAGCAGCACCCAAGCCTTTGTTGTCAGCACTGAGCCTTTCATCTTATCAGCACCGCTCTTGCACTATTCGTAACCCCGCCCGCCACAAGGGCACACTCCAACGTCGGTTCGATTCAGGCAATCAATGTTCCAAGCCGTTCCATATCCGGGACGTTTCCGGGGCCTTTTACTATCAGCCTCAACCCGCACAAAGCATAGCCTTGCAGCCCAAACTGTTTCCATTATTTCAAGCATATTCTCAATAGAGGCGGAAACAGGAATTTTGAAGGGAGCAATCTCCAAAATCTCGGACTCCTCCGAGATTTTGGAGAAGGTAAAAGGCAAAAGGTAAAAGTAAAAAGAGGCTGGAAACCTATGTCCACACTTTTGCCTTTTTACTTTTACCTTTTGCCTTCTTCAGAATCTGACAGAGATGCCGCCGCGTAGGGAGCGGCGCGCTGTGTCAATGGACCAAAGGGTCTCGCCGTCATCGGTCGTGACTTGCGTGTCGAGCAGGTTGCGCGCGTCAATCACGGCCTGCGCGCGGACGGGCAGCCCGAAGGTCGGCAACTCCTGCGTCACCTGAATGCTCAGGCTCGGATCATAAACGGCGAGGCGCCCGGCGAATGGGTCAATCGCAAAGACGGTCGCACTCGGTGAGAAACGGAAGACCGTGCGAACGCGCGTCCCTGTGTCCAGGTTCGCGCTCATCTCAAGGGCGGCTGTCTGGAAGAGACCGTTGTCGAAAATCTCTGAGGGATTGTTGAGTCCATTGCTTGAAAGCTGCTGCCCGCGCCCCATCGAATACCCGGCGGCAGCGCTGAGGATGCGGCTGATGCGGCGCGTGTAAACGACGCGCACGCCGCGGGCGGCCCCCTGCTGGTTGGCGACTTTCATCAGCGGTGCGCCGCCCTCGCCCGAAAAGGCCGAGAGCGGCATGCTAAAGAAACCCACGCCGCGATTCGAGGTCGTGTCGAAAAACGCAGTCGCTTCGACACTCGACTCGTTGTCAATCACGCGCTCGACGCCGAACTCAAGACGGCGGCTGCGCCCCATCACCGCGCGCCCGTCCACTAGAGCGACAGGTGTGGAGACCGGCTCCTGGAAGATGACCTGTTCGCCTTCGAATTCCGCCACGCTCTGCGCCGCGCTCGCCCAATCAGTCGCGGGCGCGTAAGCCGCACGAACACGCGTCCGCGGGCCTGCGTCGAACTGAATGCCGAAGCGCGGGCTGACGGAGCTGGCGCGGCTCGCGCCGAGGAAGCGCGCATAGTCCAACCCGAGCACGATCACGACACCGTCGCGCACGACCCACTCGTCAACCGCGCGCAGCGATACCTGCCCGAGCGATTCCCCATCCGCTCTATCTTTCGGAGTGAAATTGTTAAGAAGTCCGGCCGTCGCGCTCAGACGGACCAGATGTTTATCCGCGGCGCGGATGCTGGCCCTGGTCTCCAGGCGCTGCGGAGCGTTTGGCCCCGCGCCCGTTTGCCCAGCGAAGATGAGATCAATGCGTTGGCTGACGGGACGGCTGATGGCGAAGTTTAGTCCGGCGAAACTGTAGCCGCCCGAAGCCGAAGAGGTGGCGACGTATGTTTCGATGACGCCCTGCGTGCGCGCCTGCTCGGAATCCGTATCCTCGGCGCTGCCGGTCTGCATCCCCACATCATCGGAGAGTTCGCCCTCCGAGTCGTCAGCGGCATCCGAGGCCGCGAGCACGGCGCTGACGGTCGCGTCCTCGCCTTCGCCCGCCTGAAAGATCGAGCGACTGCCGGAGCGCGAACGTAATAACCATTTCCGGTCGTCGCGGTCTTTGCGCCGTTCGGGCGCGGTCCGGCCAGCGCCTATGGGTTCCAGATTGAAGCGGTAGATGATTTCATCGGAGGGGCGGACCTGGACTGAATCGAAGAGGACCGCGTTGAAACCGTCGGCGATGGCGCGCAAAGAGTAGCGGCCCGGAGCGATCTTGGCGACGAAGCTGCCGTCGGCCGCGCTCTTGACCTGCTTGATTACTTCCTCCGCCCCGTCCTTGAGAAGCGAGATAATCGCCCCGGCTATCGGGTTGCCTTTACTGTCACGGACAGAGCCGCTGACGGTCGCCACACGCCCGCCAGCCAATACCTGCGTCGCGCCCGCCCCGCACACAAAGACGAGAGCCAGAAGCGCCAGACTCGCGCGCAAAGTTTTCCTCATCGCGGCAAAACCTCCGGGCGCTGGCCTTGCGAGGAAACGGCGCGCCTCAACACGAGCACATCTGAAAGGCAAAAGGTAGAAGGAAAAATGTAAAAGTCAGAAGTAATAATCATATCTCGCCACTTTTACCTTTTGCCTTTTTACTTTTATCTTCAGGTATGAGCCAAACCCCCGCTTGAGAAGACGATATTTTCCGCCATCCCTGCGAAGCATGTCAAGCAAACTATCCGTTGCTGGCTCCTGAGATGACAGATACCTGCGAAAAGGATGTCAGGCGCTTTTAGTTTTGAAGAGACATCTCAACGAAACAGACCGCCCTACTAAAGCGGCCTATCTCGTCTCCGGGGATTAAAATCCAAGAATTATGGCGCTTTGGCTAGAAAGACATCCCAGGCCCAGCGCCCCACCTTAGCGCCCTTGGCGTCGTCAATCTTCGCCCGATACCGAAAACGATTGCCGTACTCGTCCCCACGCTTCGCCTCTTTGTAGTCCAGATGCAACTTCGCCACGTCAAGAGACGATAGGGTGCGCAACTCCGCCGGTTCTGAGATACCGTTATGGTTGACGTCCTGCCAGAGTCGAAGATTTGAGAAGATGGCATCCCTGCTGTCAATTACCCCGTCGGAGTTTCCGCCCTGCGCTGGCT
>DASVXV010000120.1:0-27171 GCA_036392495.1 Pyrinomonadaceae bacterium
CCAGCCTTCGTGAATCCACATGTCGGACTTGTCTGCGGCGGAGACTGAGTTGCCGAACCACTCGTGCCCGCTTTCGTGGATGATGATGAAATCGAACCTCTGGCTGATGCCGACGCCCGTCCAGTCGCGTTCCAGATACCCGTTCGCGAAGCGGTTGCCGTAGGTCACGGCGCTCTGGTGCTCCATCCCCGAGTAAGGCACTTCGATCAACTTGTAGCCGTCCCTTTTGAACGGGTACTCGCCGAAATAGTGCTCGAACGCCTCGATCATCCCACGGGCTTGCGCGAACTGCTTTCTGGCCCTGTCCAGGTTTTCGGGAAGCGTGTAGAAGTCCAGCGCGAGATCGCCCACACGGTCGCTGAAGTGCGCGTATTTGCCGATGTTGAGCGAGACGTTGTAGTTATTGATGGGATACTGCACCAGCCAGTCCCAGCGTGTGTAGCTGTCTTTGAGGTCCGTCTTGCCCAGGAACTTCCCGTTGGAGACATCCACCAGGTCGTTCGGAATCGCCACGCTGATTCTCATCTCCGAGACCTCGTCGCGCCACTGGTCCTTGTTCGGCCACCAGACGCTCGCGCCCTCATCCTCGCACGCCGTATTTATCCAGTGGCGACCCATAGGGTCTTTTCGGAAAGCGATGCCGCCGAATCGCCCCTCCTCGCGCGGATTTCCGGAGTAGTGGAAATCTATCGCGTAGGTGCGGTCCGCCTTTAGAGGTTTTGGAAAATCCACGAAGACAGCGCCCGCCTCGCGCTCGTAACGAAGCGTCGTGTCGCCGAGGAGAATCTTGTCAATATTGAGAGCCTGGTCTAGATCAAGCTGAATCCGCGTGTCATCCCTGAGCATCTTAAAGCGGATGGTGTTCTTCCCGCTCAGGAACTTCTTCTCCGGATCAACGCGTATGTCCAGATGATAAGAGAGGAGGTCGTTATTGGCGCGGTAGCGACCGTATTCACCACGCAGGATGTTTGCGCGCGAGCGCGCCGCCGCAACCTGTGGCTGGGCCGTAGCGCTCGCGCCGGTCTGGCCGGAGACCGGCGCCGCCGCGACACTCAGCACGAGAGCACCGATTATCCCTTTGCGCGTGCTCACTTCTTGCCGCCTTTCTTAGTCAGCGCTCATTCGACGCTCCGAATCAGACGCACGTCACGAAGAAGACCGCGACTATAGCCAGAATTAAAATGATAGAGATTTTCAGGCCCGCCTTGATAAGCTGTTGGTTCTGTCCCATTAAGATCACCCCTTTTTTCTCTTCCGTTATTTCTTGCCGCCTTACGATTCTCGACTCCCATTTCAGGTTGCCGTCTGAGCCTGACAGGTCCGGAGTAACATAACTTTCTACTCGGATGATTCTTCGGCCCCGGTCTTAAGGCAACGATTTCCGGTGCGAGGCCGACTAACAGGAGTTAGTTTCAGAGTAAGAACACTAGAGAAAATATTCTTGCGCGGAGTGGAAGTCAATGCCTCCGTAGATAGCGCAAGAGGCTGATAATCGCGCACGAAGCATTGACATCTGCCCGGAGTTGCAATAAAAAGCAGCCTGTCAGGGGAGGCCTGTGATGAAAAAGTGTGCGTTATTGATGGGCTTGTGCGTGGCTTTCGCCTCCGGCGCGAAAGCAGCCCCGCGCACACCGTTCAAGGCTTCTCTAACGAGCGTCAAATACTCAGCCACCTTGAGTAGCCCGACACGGAGCCCGCAGTCGGGCTTCGATATCTCCGTCGGGGAAGGCAGTGGGCGAGTAACCCTACAGGTCCTGCGCAACAGTAACACCAACAGCACGGAGACGCTGGATTACGCCACCTCGGACAACTCCGGTCTGAACGCCTGCAGCAGCGTCACTGGCCTGGCCTCCTCGCGCTGTGATTACGCGATCACCGTCGGCACGCTCAGGTACGCCCCGGGCGAGACTACCAAAACGATCAACATCCCCCTGGTGGACGACGCTTACAGTGAGGGAGATGAAACGTTCACTTTGACGTTCAGCAACCCCAACGGCTTCAACATAGGCCCGATCTTTTCATTCAACATTACGATCAGGGACAACGACACTGCGAACGGCGCGAATCCGCTGGGACAGGACACCTTCTTCATTCGCCAGCATTACATAGATTTCTTAGGGCGCGAGCCGGACTCGGCGGGCTTCCAGGGCTGGCTGAACATTTTGAGAAATTGCGGCACGACCGTGCAGCCTCCCTGCGACCGGATAGAGGTCTCGTCGGCCTTCTTCCGCTCAGAGGAGTTTCAGTCGCGCGGCTATTTCATCTACCGCTTCTATTCGACCTTGGGCAGAGTCCCACACTACTCGGAGTTTATGCCGGACTTCGCGAAGCTGAGCGGCTTTCTGAGTCCAGCGGAGCTGGAGGCCAACAAGGTCGCCTTCGTCAACGAGTTTATGAGCAGGCAGGAGTTTCTGGTCAAGTACGGCTCGCTGACTAACCCGACCAGTTATGTTGATGCCCTGTTGCGGACTTTGGGCTTGCCGAATCATCCGACCCGTGGGGCGTGGATCGCCGGATTGACGAATGGGACCATGACGCGGGCGCAGGTCCTGCGGGGGGTAACGGAAAGCGCCGAAGTCTATCAGAAGTATTACAACGAGGCGTTCGTCGTCATGCAGTACTTCGGATACTTGAGAAGAGACCCGGACATCCTCTACCTGGAATGGATCAATACGATGAACGGGAACGGTGGAGATTACCGCGTGATGATCAATGGCTTTCTCAACTCCAGCGAGTACAGGCAGAGGTTCGGAAATTGAGACGACGGGTGCGTCCCGCTTCAAGGACCGACCGCGCTCAGTGAAAGCGGCGCGGGCCCGGCCCCTCCCTCTATCATTCGAACTGTTTCTTGAATTCTTCAAACTCCTGTCGAAGCGTGTCCAGGTCCGCGCGCAGCGCAGCCGCCTCATGTTCCAAGGCCGAAACACGGTCGCCCTTATTCGCCGCGACGGCCTGTGCCGGTTCTTTCTCCGAAAGGTAATCCATGCTGATCTCCCCTGAGAGCAGGTGCGCGTAGCGGACCTCTTTCTGGCCCGGCTGGCGCGGGAGTTTCAAAGCCAGCGCCTCCGGTTCCTTTGACGCCAACGAATCGAGCGTCTCCTCGACCTCGCCGAGGCCCGAAAAATCGTAAAGCCTGTCGGTCCGCCCGCGCAGTTCCCCAGGGGTTTGCGGCCCCCTGAGCATCAGCACGCACATCACAGCCAATTCCCGCGGGTTGAGGCTGAAGACCTCCGGCATCATGTGCTTGTACTTGGGCACGCGGCTGGTGCTGCCGTAGAAGATATAAACCAGATTTTTCCCGCGCAGGCTTTCGATGGCCTGCGCCACGGTCGTCTCGTCGAACGCGACCACAGGATTGCGGTTGTTCTTCTGATTACAGGCCTGTGTCAGCGAGTTCAGTGTCAGAGGGTAATACTCAGGCGTGGTGATCTGCTTCTCGACCAAAGCCCCCAGGACCCGGACCTCCACCTCACTCAAAACGGAATTCATAATCTAGACGCTCCTTGCGCGCAGCAGTTTACAAGCGAACCGCGCCCCCAGCATATCAACCATTCACAATCCCCTTGCTCATATCGTTAAATACAGGGAGGACAAACTATCTCACCGGCGTTAGCAATTAGAAGCCACCTGCCCGATTATACCGCCGTCGCCTTCGCAGAGTCTTACCGTCAGCGACATAATCAAGCGAAGGCGACAGCAATCCAATTGTAGTTAGACTGGCCGCCCTGACCAATATTCAATCAAGGCCATTTAGCTTATCAAGCTTGCAAAAAACCTCTTTCACATAGATATTGGACGCACGCGTTTTTAAGGAGTCCGCTCTTCTTGTTCCTCAAGAACACCGAGCTAAAGGAGAACACCGATAGGTGGATTTATTCGATAGAGTTTTTAGTGTTGCGGAAGAGGAACTTGAGTTTGAGTTGAGAGGGTGTTCGCCTATTCCTTGGGCAAATTATTTGCTCAACCCCCGCTCCTTACGTGGCAGCGATTTTTTGATGAGATGGTCACAAGGAGTTTGGAGCGAAGAGAGACTCAAAGAAGCTGTCAATAAAACGAGCAACTATTATGCGCTTCCATATGGCCCAAGCGGGACAGCCTCAGAGGACGATCCACGAGCAGTAGAGCTTTACTTTCTGCGTCTCGAAAAAGCCGGACTAGGACAGCTAAAACGCCCGGATCTGCTGATTTTTCGTCGAACCGATCAAGCGGCTGTTGATGGCATTATCGCCGCTTTAGGCGGGATTGAAGAACTGCCTTTCACTTCCGAGGATGAGCCTTTGATGCAAGCTCTACTAGCGAAAGCAACCCTGGCAATTGAGTGTGAGAATAGCCTTTGGGTCGCACGAAAGATGCCTTTATACGGCAAGCCGTTGAAGCCAATGAAACGATTGGGCGGGAAACTGGGCTTGAAGAAGAATCCGGTCGTTCCTACCGTTATTGTTAAAGAACAAGACTTGTTTCCGTTACGGCAATGGCAGGCGCAGCATAAGATTAAGATTCACGTCTGGCATGTGTTCTACGACATGGCTTTTGGCATCGCTTTAGATTATGCAGAGGAATTAATAGCTCAGGGACTAATCGAGCCAAGAGAACAAGTTTTCCAGGCAACTGGCGGACAGACGACCACTAAAACGACTTATAATATCTATTACCATTACGCCTATGAACTTGGAGAGGCACGAGAGCAGCCGTCACTTGCCGCCGCTTACGTTATAGATAAAAATGGTCATATACTGCCTTATGTTAAATTTGAGGGAGGCAGCATGACCTTGAGCGATCAGGCGTTGGAAACCTTGGATCGTATATCGAAGATGAAGAATGAAGCCGCAAGTTGAATTTCAAAGGCTGCCCGCATCAGGTCCCAAACGGGAGGCCCTACGCTCAAAAGGGCAGTTCTGGACACCTGATTGGGTAGCGGAAGCGATGGTCGCTTATGCGATCTCAGGTGATAGCGATAGTATCTTCGACCCAGCCGTCGGAGCTGGGGCTTTCTTCCGAGCAGCCAAAAAGATTGAAAGAGAGCGCGGATTGCGGCTTGACCTTCATGGAACGGAGGTTGACCCCGACGCACTTCATCAGGCAGAGCGCGGAGAATTAGCGACGGGCGATCTTGCAAATGTAACGATTACAGACTTCGTCTTATCTCCCCCGCAAGGAAGCTATAAGGCGATTGTCGCTAACCCACCCTACATTCGACACCATCGCCTTCCCTTATCCGTCAAATCTCAATTAAAGATATTTAGTCGTCAGACAATCGGCGTAAGTTTGGATGGTCGCGCCGGGTTGCATGTTTACTTTTTAATTCGTGCTTTGCGCTTATTGAAGGAGGATGGGCGATTAGCGTTTATTATGCCTGCGGATACCTGCGAGGGGATTTTCGCGCCCGTTTTGTGGAAATGGATTACTACTAACTATCGTCTTGAAGCAGTAATCACATTCACACCAGAAGCCTCGCCTTTCCCGAACGTGGACACCAATCCGTTGATATTCTTGATCCGTAATAGCATTAGTGAAGCCACCTTCAAATGGGCGCAAGTGCGACGAGCCGGAACAGATCAACTTAAAGAGTGGATGTCCGAGGGGCTGACCGGAACAACCAACGATGATTTGTATATTTGTTATAGAGACATATCTGAAGGAATAACCACAGGATTATCCCGTCCACCTACAAGAATCACAGATACAGGGTTGGTCTTAGCGGATTTCGCAAGTGTGTTAAGAGGGATCGCCACCGGAGCAAATGAATTCTTCTTCCTCACGCGCCAACGAGCGAGCGAACTTAATATACCTTCAGAGTTCCTATTACCTGCCATCGGTCGTACACGAGATATAAGCGCCGACCAAATCACTCCTCAGCTGCTTGAAGATTTGGATAAAGCAGGAAGACCAACATTACTTTTCGCGCCTAACGGCCGGGAAATCAAGTCCTTTACTTCCTCGATGCGCGAATATCTGCTCACAGGTCAAGAAGCGGGATTAAATAAAAGGCCTTTAATAGCCCAACGCCGACCTTGGTATAAAATGGAGAAGCGCCGAGTGCCGCCCATCTTATTTGCCTACTTGGGCCGCAGAAACGCGCGCTTCATTCGCAATTTTGCAGGCGTTATTCCGTTGACTGGTTTTCTTTGTGTGTATCCTCATAAGGAAGAAAATAATTTTATCGATAAGTTATGGAAGGTTCTCCGCCATCCTGAAACGGTAGCTAACTTAAATTTAGTCGGCAAATCTTACGGTGATGGAGCTATCAAAGTAGAGCCTCGTGCTTTAGAAAAATTACCACTTCCATTATCTGTAGTTGCGGAAGCAGAATTGAGAATACCTGCGAGAGTTTCACAGTTGGCTCTGCTATAGGCATGTTACCAAGCGCATTCAATCCTACCTAACAAGGCATTCAACCCGCCCGGTAGTACCTCTTTCAAGTTCTTTCCTTGCGTTCAGGTAGAATGCTGTTCGCTGCCTGCGGCCGAGGCATTACGCATTCGGATGAGTGAGAACTGCAAGCTGGAGGCGACGACCGCGTCGCGCAGGGGCCAGAGGCTCGGCACGAAACGCAGCTCGACCCCGCGCCTCAGCAACTCGGCTATCGGGTCATCGAAGATTTCGACGCGCGCGGGCACCACCCCCACCCGGCTCACGAAATAGCCGGCGCATTCGTCAAGACACTCGAACGTCTCCGGCGGCAGATGGTAGCAGTACAGACGGCAGGACCGCAGGCGCTCCAGCCAGCCGCTTTCAACCGCGATGACCGCGGGGCTCGACCCTAGAAACCGCTCCACATCGGCCGGGGTGGTCTCGCGCCCGGCGTAGTAGGTCACGCGTGGGCACTCGCGCGGGAGAAGGTAGTTGCGCAGGCGCTCCGCGGCGATGGCCCAGACGACCGCCTCGCTGGCATATGCGGACGGCCGCGGCTCGAACCGTTCGATTCCGGATTCTTCGCTGACGTGAAACAGCATGGCTTGCCTCGCGTGCGGCCTGGAACTCGGAGCCAACGCGCACAAAGGGTCGTCAGCGGCGCGTTGATTTCAACCGATCTTCTCCCTGAGCCTTCCGATGCATTTCAAGATTTCTTCACGATTCTTTGCATCTTTGATCCACGTCGGTAACCGGCTGGCCAGGGTTCCGTTTTTGTTCGGGTGACGCTCTCTCAAAAAGGAGCCGACATAATCCTCCAGAAAATTCAGATGCTCTTCATTATAAGCCCAGAGAATTTCTCCGCGGCAGGGGACCTGTAGCCAGAGCGGAAGGCGAAAGTACCAGTCACGATTGTCGCCGTAGCTGATGGAGTCGCCTTCCCAAATCTGATGATAGGCGCAGTTCGGGCAAACGACCTTTCTCGGCGAGCGCCAGTCCGGCGAAGCATCCTGCCGTCGAACGGCGATAGTGACTTTCGCGCACAGAGAGCAGCGCGGGCAGACGACGAGGAACTCGTCGCCAAATCCGCTCAGATACTCTTCACGGTCCAGAAACCTTTTCCGCTTCATCGTCACCCTAATATTCAATCTCCGCGCTCCTGCGGAATCAACTGTCAGGCGTTGTTTGTCTTTTGCCGGACGGCTTCGAAGACTTCGCGCACGGCATCAATCACAGCGTCCGGTCGGTCATGCTGTATGTGATGCCATGTGTTTTCGACCAAGATCAGTTTGCCTCTGGTTGACCTGCTCGCCAACTCCGTCTGGAGTTTCCTGGCGACCGGGAAGAGTTCATGATTGGACGTTGGCAGAAGAACCACAAGCGGTCTGTCGCCCAAAGATTTTTTTGAACTGCGGCCCTGGCTCCAGCTTTGATCCGCCGCCGAATACTCGCGCATGACCGTATACAGATATTTTGTACTGGTAGCAATGGCCCGATAAGCTGGAGGGTACTTCGAATCACGGTTGAATATTGGATTTTCAGAGACAACAAACCGCGCGAACAGGCGAGGAATACCTAATGGAGCAGTAAGCAGCCCGACTCGTGTGAGCAGCGGAGAACGGAAAGGATAATCTTCATGGGCCGAATCAACCAGCACCATGCCGGCCACCTCTTCCGGGAACTGGCTGGCATACAAGCGCAGGTTTAGTCCCCCGAACGAATGACCTACCATGACATAGGGCGGTTCGATTCCGGCGTTGGCAAGAAGCGCGTGCAGCTCAGAGACCATTTGCAGGCTGGTCCGGGCGGTCGGCGCCGGGTCACTCCACCCTAAGCCAGCGCGGTCATAGGTGCAGACGCGCGCAAACTTTGCGATGTCCGGCACCACAGGCCCCCAACCGAGCGAGCACTCGCCTATGCCGGCGTCCATGATGACTGTGGGTCCGGCGTTTGCGCCTTCAGGTCCGGAGCACTGGACGTGCAACCGGTAGCCGCCGACGTCCACCAATCTTCCCGGCGGCGGATATTTCCGCGCGCTTCGCCGGGTGGCGATGACTTGATAAATCGCCCCGGCAAAGGCCAGCGCCGAAATCAGGACAGCTAACACAATTAATAAATCGAGGAGGCGATTCCCTGTCATCTAAACTGTCCCTGAAGCTGGCATTATCTTTTCGTACAACTTTTGCCCGAATCGCTTCGTGCGGCTAACGCCCGAATCAAACCGGCCCGCACATGCAGCTTCAATCTACATCAAAGGAGCAAAGGATGCTGACGGCGGGCTCGGGGGTTGAATGAGTTGTCAGGCGCGGCGTGGCTGATAAGTGTGAATTCTTTATTCTGATCTTCGTTCGCTATAGATCGGCTCAAACGCGCGGGTCGTGTGCTCTGTTACGCTCGGCACGGGTTCCGGCAGCACTCGCGCCTGCGCCGCGTCCAACTCTTTTGTTGCCGATCCCTTCGATAGCACAGCATCGCCTGCGTCCTCACCGCCACGCTTCCGACCCAATAACAGTCGAATGATCACACCTTCGAGTAGAAGCATTATCAGAAAGCTCAGCAGCGTGACAGCTAGAATCTGCCCCGAACTTAAGTCGAGCACGGCTTTCATCACTGCCATCAGCCCGATGATGCCTGCGAGGCCGAGGATGAAGAGCGCCACCATCGCGGAGACGAGGAGCTCGGGTTTAACTTCCGATGATTTGTCGGCGTTATCGCTTTTCGCTCCACTCAACTTTGCGCCGCAAAAGTTACAGTAGTTCAAGCCCTGCGCGACCATTACGCCGCAAGATGAGCAATACATCCTTTCACACCTCCTGAGGGTTACTACGATATCGAATGAGGCTAAGTTCAGCAGTGATTTCACAGCTCAGCGGAGCCTGGTCATCTGCGCCCGCCCCTGAAGCATCTTGCATGAACATGCAGGAACCAACAAATTAAACGAGGTTGCAGCCATCATAGAGGAAGGAACTGGAAGCACCAAGCGGCAAGACGAGAGAAAAGTCGTTCCCGAATCGTTCCACCAAGCGAGTGTTTGTCCACCCTATATATAAATACATAATGGACAAACCTGAAAAAGAGGGTATTTGTAATTGGGGATTTCAATTTGAGGTGTTGGGCGGCGACTTCATAGACAAAAGGCTTCTTTATCTTAGAATGGTAAAACCCTTCAACGCTCTTCTTGAAGACTCCTGCATAGCCCTCTCTTTTTCGGACGAAGCATTTGCGCCTGTCTCTTCAACGTAAAGCAAAATGAACTCATTACGTTTGGCCTCATCTACCAGACGGACGAAACGCTGAAATAATATTGACTCATTGATGCCTGTGCCGCTCTTTACTTTAGATGGGCCCACACGGGGCGAATCAGGCTAACGAAGATTGCCAAACCCGCCAGACCAAGTAACGCGCCGTAAATCGGCAGGCCGACGCTGAGGTTAATTATGATTACAATAATATATGTCGCAGCATATCCGTAGACGCCCCATTTTTTCCACTTCCAAATAGCAAGTGCGAAAACAAAATCAGCAATCGCCACAAAACTATATACCGGGACCACCCACCCCGGCACCGACGGGAGCAGTCGTTGTATCTCAGAGGCTATCAGCAAATAGGACAAGCCGATTAGTGGGCTGATTGTCAACGCAAACATAAGAAAAGCTGTCAGGCAACCGCCTCTTTTCGGAACATTTGTCTCCATCGCTAGCGAAGCAGGCGATGGCGGCGCAGGCCACGGCACCCGCCGCAGCACCCACAACGCCGGCAGCGGGAAGGCCAGCGTCGTCCCAAACAGCAGGATCACGGAGAGCTCGTCGCCGAGGTTAACGACCTTCATCAAGAATTCGCCCATTACAAGAAACCAAATGGCAGCTCCCAACTGAATAACAATCGCTTGAAATCCTCTTCGTTCGCGACCAAGAACGAGGTTGAAGAACGCGACCACGAGGCCACCGAGGGCGCAAAGCAGAGCTAAGCCGTATCCGAGGTCCGGCGCTACCGGGGTCATTTGGTCGGCGACCTGCTGTACCGGTATGATTCTTCCGTCGGCGGTGCAGATAATATCGACTGCCGGCCGATCCATTTCTTCGGGAAGAGTTTGTTCCCCCGGCGAAGAACCATCCTTCGCGGTTTGACAGTTCCAACAAACTTCAAAGTCGTCCTCTACGGATTCATCACATTTTCGACACTTCCACATATGAGGCTCCACTGAAGCAACTGTGGATGCCTGACGCCTATTAGACGCCCGGCAGGTTGGCGTGAGGCTAATGAGGAAAATCTCTCATAAGCCGGGACGCGCGAGTAGTGAGACCGCGCGAACGATATTCCCGTTGAAAGGTGAATGTCAATATTAGGTTTTACTGACCGCTTATCATTTTTGAGAACGAGAACGCCCGTAATTTTGGAGAAGTCGCTGAAAGAGCCGTAAACATGAGCCTTCCTGACTACGCCCGCTAAATTTCAAGGCCACGACCAGGTTGAATACGCACCTTTAGTGGCTTCGGAAATCAAGGAAGAACTCTAAGCAAAACAAAGACTTGGCTTTAACATGCTGCGCGCAACTTTTCAAAAGTGATAAGCGGTCAGAACATCTAACTATTGACATTCGCCTCTTAACGGGAATAGAGTGCGTCCGTTCTCAAACCTTGCATTCCTGCCACGTCCTGTCAGCGGTCAAAGTCATGAATTACGGGTAATAGACCGAAAGATTCGGTCTAATTGTAGTTGGGCGTCATCTGCTGCACTCTCTTGGCGTCTGCGGCGGCACGGATTCCATCGCCGGGCCGTTTTGGCCGGCGTACAGCTTAAATGATTGTTAGGAGGATAATGTGATGGCTACAACAGTGATTCTCATCCGCCATGGGGACAGAGATATTCCCATGATTGGGACCGACCCTCCTCTGAACGACAGGGGGATGACTCGTGCGCGAGAGTTAGTCCATGTATTAAGCGCGGCAGATATACGAGCCATCTATACATCTGATGCTAGACGGGCGATAATGACGGCAAGCCTTTTTTCTTTCGTGCATCCCGAACTTCCTGTAGTGCAGTTACGCGATGCCCCAGACCTCAGGGATCATATTTTAGAGAATCACCAAGGGGAAACCGTATTGGTCGTAGGGCACGCCAACACAGTTCCCGAATTGATAAGGCTGCTTGGCGGGCCGTCTCTGCCTGACATTAATGATTGTGTATTCGACAATTTGTTCGTTCTCGTCCGGCATAGCGACACAGAGGCGAGTTTGACGAATTTGAAATATGGAGAGCCGACTCCTCCAGGTTAATCCTAACATCTCAACCTAAGATTTTCAGATTAGGAGTTCATTAGTTTAATTTACCGGGAGTGTGATGCGGATTTTCAGCGGAGCCTGGTCATCTGCTGCCAGAAGAATCTTCCCAGGCGCGAGAAAGCGTTGCGGTCATTCTTTGAGACGTTCGGATTGATCCCGAGCGCCGCGGCGAGGCGCGGGTCCGGCGGCGCTATGTCTTCATCGCCGCGTTTGCCCGAAAGCCAGCGGTTGAACGTGCGGATTACGGCGCGACGCTGCAGGCGCGGCGTCTCCGCCACAAACGCCCCGCGCAAATCGTCCGGCTCGGCGATCTCAAACTGGTTCGTCTCGTAGTAGCTTCGGAGCGCCGCGAAGAATCGCTCCTCGCCCATCAGTTTATTGAGTTCGATGAACATCAGTGCGCCTTTGCTGGAGACGATGGCCGCGTACTGGAAGAAGTTCCTGTATTCGCGCGCCGAGCGCGTCGCGGCCATGTCCTCGCCGCCGAACGTTCTGTAAACTTTATAGACGCCACGCAGCTGGTCGTCGAGCGCGGCTGCCGCACGCTCCTCGCCGTGGACTTCCCTGTAGTAGAGCACTGCGGACCAGTTAGCCAGGGCCTCGTCAAGCACAGGGTCGCGCTCTGGATTATTCCCGACGGCCACGCCCCACCACTGCTGCGCGACGACGTGCGCCACGGAGAACTCTAGGCTGTCTTCGAGAGAGGCGCGCTGCTCGCGCACGATCTCCGGCAGGTTTCGCACCGAGGGCGAATCAAAATCAACGTAGAAAGCGCTGGCGATGGCCCCGAGTCCGGAAAACTCCACGCTCCCGATGCCCGCGACGAGCGGCGTGTCCACGACGCTCACCTGCTTGTACGGTAGCGCGCCGAAACGCGCGTTATAAACACGGACCGCATCAGCCGCCGCTGCGAGCACGCGCTTCCCTGTCGCTTCGTGGTCCGCCTTGAAGACGGAGCGCACATGGACGTCGCCGACCTGTCGCTCAAGAGAGCGTAGCGAGCGCCCGCCGACGATGGCGAAGTCGCGTAAATTCTCCCCGGAGAACTCACGGACAGTGTATCCAGCGCGCTCGCTCTTGATGGAAGTCTCGCGCGCCGGGGCGGAGGTAAAAAGCGCGACGTCCGTCGCCGTGTCAATCGTCACCTCGTAGTCGGCCGTCTCCGCAAAGACCATGTCGCCGATTGTCGTCTCGACTTTCCTTTGCCAGTCGTCGCCGTCGCGGGCCGCGAGCACCGGATAACTCGTCCCGAGCAGCATCACACCGCGACAACGGAAGTTCACGTCGCGCGCGCGACGCATCTCGCGCTCGCTGCGAAGCGCCGCGCCGACCTGTTGCAGGACGTGCACGAAGAGCCCTGTCTCTTCCGGGTCAATTTCCGGCACGCTCCCTTTAAACCCGATCTCGATCTCCGCCGAAGCATTGGCGGCGACCGCCTCGCGCAAGTTGACGCGCAGGATGGTCCCCTGATCGTCAAGCGAGAAAGCCAGCGGCGCGCCCGTCACAGCGTCGCGCACTTCGCCGATCTCAAGGCGCGGCTCGTCCGTCGCGGCCGAAGCAGGGGCGTTGCGTTGCGCAGGGTTGCGCAGGTTCGCGTAGAGGTGGAAATAGATAATTGACGCCGGGCGCTCAGCACGGTTGACCCAGCGGACGCGCTCCGTGCCAGCATAGCTGCGCCCGTCAAAATCCAGCTGGAGGTTGATGCGATAGCGCGAGCGCGCCTCTCTGTCGGTCGCCTCCTGGGCCGGTGCTCCCGCTGGCCCAGGCGATGCGGCGTCCTGTGCGCGCACGCCCTGGCTCGCGAGCAGAATGAGCCCGCCCAGGGCCGCGAGGCTCAGACGCGCAACCGCCAGGCCGATTTGTCCCCAAAATCTCTTCAAGGTCTTCCCGTGCGCTTCTTCTTTGTTTCGGCTGGTCTCTCCACTTTAGATGCGTCCCGTGCGCTTTCCGTCACACTGATGTTACGAATGATGTCGCCGCGTGCAATCTGGTCAACCACTTCAAGCCCCGCGACGACGCGCCCGAAGACAGTGTAGCCGCCGTCCAGGTGCGGCTGCGGACTGTGCGTCACGAACCATTGCGAGCCGCCGGTGTCTTTGCCGGACAGGGCCATACCGACAGCGCCCCTCTCGTAGGGGACTTCGTTAATCTCGCAGCGAATCTGGTAGCCCGGCCCGCCGTTACCGTCGCCGCGCGGGTCGCCGCCCTGAATGACGAAGTTCGGCACGACGCGGTGAAAAGTGATTCCGTTGAAGTAGCCAGAGCGCGCGAGCCGGACAAAGTTATCTACGTTCAGAGGAGCTTCCGTAGCGAGCAGCTCTATGGTGAAGGCCCCCTTATCGGTCGTGACGATGGCGCGCACCTGTTTATTGAAACGCCCCAGGACGCGCGCGTAATCGTCCGCCGTATTACGCGACTGAACGTTCGCGATGCGAGCCGAGAAGTCTCCAGCGCCGTTCGCCTTCAAGAGGGCGGCGGCACGACGGCGTATGAGATGGTCCGGGGAATCGAGCGCCGTCTTGATAGCTTCGTTGGCCGCTGGCGTCTTCTGTTTCGCCAGAGTGTCGAGAATCGCCAGCGCGGCGTCGTTCAGCTCGTCGCGCGAGGCTGCGGGCAGACTTTCCGCCAGGATGCGTGTGTTGGCTTCGTCGGGCTGAACGTCGCCCAGAAGACCTGCGGCGGTGGCGCGCACGATCACATCTTTCGCTCCCAGCTGCTTGCGCAGGATCGAGGCCAGGTCGTCCGCCTTGAAGGCTGCGAGCGCGCTTAAAACGTCCGGCGCAGCCATCGCGCTCAGGTTCGGGTCGTCGAGCCAGGAGCGCAGTGTTATCTGCGCGTTGGCCTGAAGTCCGACGATGCCGCTGCCCGCCGTGGCCGCGCTGATGCCGGCGATTTCAGACAATCCCTGGACGAGAGCGGAGACGCGCCGCCAGTCTCTGAGCACTTCTGTCCTGGTCCGCTCGTCCGACATCTTATCAAACGGCGCCTCGCGCAAATAGATGAAGGGCGCGATGCGCGCAAAGGCTGTCTCGACTTCGGGCGCGGTCATTTCCAATTCGCGAAACGCACGCAGCCATGCGACGGCGCGCTCGTCAGCAGTGTTGGCGAGCAGACGTCCGAGACTCGTGGCAATCTCCAGCAGCTCGTTTGTTTCGCGCGGGCGGACGTCCCTGCTCGTTTTCGCGGCGCGGAAGGCGGGCATCAGCTGGCCGGCACGCTGGAGGAGCGGCCCGGCCGCGCGCGCCTCTTTCAAAGAGCCGAGGGCGCGAATGGCGCTCACGCGCACGCGCTCGTCCACGTCGTTGCCGACGCGTGCGGCCAGGGCGTCGAGCGAGGCCGCATCTTCCGCCGCGCCGAGCGCACGCGCGGCGTTGGCGCGCACGACCGCGTCCGGGTCGCCTGCCAGCAACTCGCGCACGCGCTCCAAAGCGTCCTTCGCGCGCAGGCGCGCCAGGGTATTCAACGCATCTGCGCGAACACGCGCATCCGTCGAAGAAAGGAATTTGGCGACGACCGGACCGGTGTTACTGGGGCGCGCGCGCAGTGCGGCGGTCAAGCCCAGTAGAATCACTTCGCGACTTTTCGGGCTGCGGCTGAGTTCGCTTTCAAGCGTCTTCAAGATCATTTCGCCGAGGGCTCGGCTGCGCGTCTCTTCGGACTTCGGCATCGCGGCAATAATCTTCCCGAGCCCTTCGACCGCGCGCGCACGGACCTCGTTTGTCTCTCCTGACTTTTCCGCAATGCCCGCGAGCGCGGTCGCGCCCAGCGCGGATTCGATCTCGCCGAGGGCGAAGGCCGCGCGTGCGCGCACGCTCGCCTCCTTGTCCGTTTGAAGCAGAGTGACGAGCGAGGAGACGGCGCGCTCGTCTCCGATGCGCCCGGCGGCAAGGCCCGCGCGCGAGCGCACCCTGCTATCTTTGTCGAAGAGAAGCTTGCCGAGCTCTTCGTCCCAGCGCCGCTCGTCTTCAGCGCGCACGATTGCGAGCATAATGTCGTCCGGGATCGGGGGAATCTTCTGCCTCGCATCCGTATCGGCGGCGGATTTCTGTGGAGACGGGCGGCCTGATTTAGCGGGCGCAGTGTGCTGCTGGCTCGTCGTGCTTTTCGCTACTGCCCCGCCCCGCCCGGACACAGATGACGCAAGGGGCGGCAGCAGCAGCGCACACGCGCCTGCAAAGAGAATCAACAGCCCTCTCGGGCGCGCCAGTTTCCGGCATCGTTTAGCTCTGTTCTCTCTCATCTTGAAAATCATTCTTCTCTATCTACCGGAATGATGAGTTACATGACTCAGGCTTTGGCGGACTTTTTCGTCGCACGTTTGGCGTCATCACGAATCCGCCGCATCTCTTCCTGATAATCTTCGGCATCATACGCGCTGACGATCTCCGCGATAGTTTCGAGCGGCAAATCTTCGACCCGCTTGAAGTTGATGCAGCCCTTTCCGCACTTGAGTCGCTTGCCGGAATTGTCCAGCTTAGCTTTCAGTTCCGGGAACATGTAGACCGGCATCAGGTAAAGGCTGATGTAGTTCTTCTGATTCGCCAACGCCAGATACCATTCGTCGCCGGCCATGAAGGTCAGAAACTTCGGACCGATCTTTTCGGTGTAGCCGGCTGGGACGTTCTCCCGAATTGTCTGCCAGACGCGCTTGATGGTCTCGCGCCGCTCCTCCGGTAAGCCTGCGAGGTAACGATCATATGTGATTGTCTCATCGGCCATAGGCGAATAATCTCCGGGTGCGAGCTCAAAGGCTCGACGAAAGGAACTCGTATAATATACTTTGCGCGCGGCCCGGCGCACGAAGGAATTTAGTTATCTATCAGGGAGACGGCGACGAATGTCAAGCGTGATAGAATGTGGCCGGGGAATAAGTATCAGTCCAAATGGCGGAAGGCCCGGATAGTTTAGCCACGCCCCGGCCATTCACGTCGCCCCGCTCGCCGCAAAAAACCGTCAGATGTCGGGCCTTTGCGGCACTCGGTGGAGCGCGCGATGTGGATCCGTGTGGCCGTCCGGGCTGAAACCCGTAGAGATTCACGCCGCACGCGCCTCTGGCGTAAGTATTGCCGTGGCACGCAACCGTAATCAGCTTTAATTTCCACCCGAGGAGTAGATGCTCGAATGTTCAGGACTCTTTTATCACTCATGCTTGCGGGGCTGCTGGTATTGTGCTCTCAGCCCGCGCAGGTCTTTGCAGCGCAGCAGACAGCCGACTCGCCACAGGTCGAGAAGGTCAAACTGAAGGTCGCCAAAGCCGGAGTCGGCGAGAAGGCGCGCGTCACCGTCTGGACGAAGAACGGCACGAAGATCAAAGGCTTCATTTCGCAGGCGGGGACGGACGATTTTACAGTGCGTGACAAGTCAAACGGCCAGCCGACAACGATTCTCTATACCGATGTTGCCAAGATTGATGACAACAGCGGCCACTCCACATTAAGAAACGTCCTCCTCGGGGTGGGTATCGGCGCGGGGGCCTTCCTCGCAGTGATCCTGATCGTCTTTGCGTCGCTGGACGACTAGGCGACTGACTTCCAGCTTGGCCACGCCGCTTAACCGACGCGCTCAATCTCCACGAGCGCGTCGTAGAAGGTCGCGCCTCCTCCCATGTCCGTCAGGGTCTGCGAAGTCAGTTGATTGATGTTCGCGCGCCCCGGCGAGAGCTTGTTCCACCAGACTGAAGGTGAGACGACGACGCCCGCGCGCGCTCGCGTCGTCACGACCGCGTGAAGCTCGCACGCGCCGCGCTCGTTGAAGGCGCGCACCGTGTCGCCATTTGCGATGCCGCGCGCTTTTGCGTCCATGGGGTGAATCTCCACGAACGGGCGTAGCTCCTGACGCAGATGCTTCGGAAGATTCGCGAAGCTCGAATTCAGGAAGGCGTGTGCGGCCGGGCTGATGAGCGCGAGCGGGAACCGGCGCGAAAGAGCCGGAGCGCTTTCGTGCGATTCGGACGGCGGAATGAATTCCGGCACGGCGGGCAGACCCTGGGCCGCGAGAGCTTCGGAAAAGAGTTCGCACTTGCCCGAAGCGGTCGGGAAATTTCCTTCCGCAAACGGCGCGAAAGTTTCCGGCAGATTCAGGCGCATCCAGCCGCGCTCACGCAAGCTCGCGAGCGTGATGCCTTCGAGCGCCGGATGGTCAGTCTCGATGGCCTGCCGGGCGATCTCTTCGTCCGTGTCCCTGAAACACTCTTCCTCGAAACCCATGCGCGCGGCGAGCTGCCGAAAGACCTCTGAATTACTTTTCGCCTCGTGGAGCGGCTCAATCGCGCGTTCGTTGATGACCAGATAAAGATGGCCGTACGCCTTGTGCAGGTCGAAATGCTCTAACTGCGTGGTCGCGGGAAGAACCAGGTCCGCGTAATCCGCCGTGTCCGTCATAAACTGCTCGTGGACGACCGTGAAGAGGTCCTCGCGCCTGAGACCTTCAAGGACTTTTCGCTGGTCGGGCGCAATCGCCGCGGGGTTCGAGTTGTAAACGTAGAGAGCGCGGACCGGCGGGTCATCAACCTTCGTCAGCAGGTCTCCGAGCTGCGACATGTTGAGCACGCGCGGGCGGGGCGTCGGCATCAGGTCCGGGCGTTCGAGCCGTTGATAGTTGAGCGGGAAGGTCCCGCTCGTGGAGAGCAGGATGCCCCCGGCAGGGTCTCGCCACGCGCCTGTGATCGCTGGCAGGCAGGCAAGGGTGCGGACCGCCATGCCGCCCCCGGCGTGTCGTTGCAGGCCGTAGTTGATGCGGATGACCGCTGGCTTCGTGGTACTGTAAAGGCGCGCGAGGCGCTTGATGGTCTCCGCTTCGAGTCCGCAGATCGAGGCGACGCGTTCGGGCGGGTATTCGCGCGCGCGCGAGCGCAATTCAATTGCGCCCACGGTGTAGCGCTCAAGGTAATCCTCATCTTCTAAACCTTCAGCGAAGATGACGTGCATGAGTCCGAGCGCGAGCGCGGCGTCTGTGCCCGGCAATGGCGCGACGTGTTCGTCGCACTGGTCCGCCGTGCGCGTGCGGCGCGGATCAACGCAGACGAGGCGTGCTCCCGCAGCCCGCGCCTTCAGGACCTCTGGCCAGAGGTGAACGTTGGAGCTGAGAGTATTACTCCCCCAGATGATGATGAGTCGCGCGTCGCCAAAGCGCTCCGGGTCCGTGCCGATGCTCGCGCCGATTGTGGCTTTGTAGCCGGCCGCGCCCGCTGACGCGCAGATCGTGCGGTCGAGTTGCGACGCGCCGAGGCGATGAAAGAATCGCCTGTCCATTGATTGCGACTGAACCAGCCCCATCGTGCCGCAGTAGCTGT
This sequence comes from Pyrinomonadaceae bacterium, assembly GCA_036392495.1. GTDB lineage: Bacteria > Acidobacteriota > Blastocatellia > Pyrinomonadales > Pyrinomonadaceae > QHXM01. The sequence continues at coordinate 18,925 of DASVXV010000120.1, forward strand.
AGGGCAGGATGGTCTCAGCGCCCTCGCTCGATTCCATGAGAGCTTTGAAGCGGGAACTGATTTCGCCCAGGGCCTCATCCCAGCTAACGGGCGCGAATCGCCCCAAGCCTTTCGCGCCCGTGCGCCTGAGACAGGTGCGGACGCGCTCAGGGCTGTGCGTGCGCTGTTCGTAGTTGGCGACCTTCGCGCAGAGGAATCCGCGCGTGAAAGGGTGCGAGGGGTCACCGGCGACGCGCACGGCGCGCGCGCCCTCTACGGTGACGAGCATCGCGCAGGTGTCCGGGCAATCGTGCGGGCAGGCGGCGCGGACGATTGTCTGGCCGCCTGCGGAATCTCCGTTTTCTTTACTTGATCGAGTCATCAATCTGTCTCTATCGGGGCGCGCCTGTTCGAGATGCCTTATGAAACTTATTGGCGGAGATAGTTTACCAGATTATGGCGGACTGCAAATGAATGAGAGTTCTTCCAGAGAAGAGAGATCAGAAAATCCACGAAGCCACACGAAACGACACGAAGCGGAAGAGGCCGCAACGTTTCCGTGTCGTTTCGTGTGGCTTCGTGGATGAATAAATGACGGCGCGTCAGGTAGCAGCCAATTCTAGCTGCGCCTGACAGCTATCTAACATTCATCTGAACAGAAGAAGAGGCGCTTCGGAATAGATGTCCGAAGCGCCTCTTGAATCTTCCGGTCAGGGCCAGAGCAAAGTTTAGCTCGCCACGTCCGAGACATCTGAATAGGAAGATGCTTCGGATGAGCTGTCTGTGATCGGCTCCATGCCTGTGGTGTCGAGCGTGCTCGCGTCAGAGTGCGTTCTTTCCTCGCGCTGCTTCTCGGCGGCGGCCTTCTGCTGGAACATCCGGCAACTGCCCTCGAAGACCGCTCCCTGCTCGATGACGAGCGAAGGGGTCTGGATGTTACCGTTGACCTTGGCGGCGCGGCCGAGCTCCAAGCGCTGCGTGGCGATGATGTCGCCGTTGACCGCACCGTGAATCGTGGCGACGGCAACCTCGATGTCGGCGTCAACCTGCCCGTTGTTGCCGATAATCAGGGTGCCGCCTTCGGATTTGACCTGCCCCGAGAGGTGGCCGTCCACGCGCAGCATTCCTTTGAAGTTGGCCTCGCCCGTCAGGGTCGTGCCGTTGCCGACAAAACCGCTGAGGAGCCCCTCTTTGATGTCGCGCGCCAGGGATTCGCTTTCGGTGACGGCGCGCGTCGTCGAAGCAGAGGCTTCGCTCTGCGGCCTGTATTGCGGCTCCGAGCTCTGGTACGAAGAGGTGTAGCGTGACTGGTTGAACTGGGTCGTCTGGCTGTCCGTAGTTTGTTCGCTTTCCGTCTGATCCTTTGTGGTTTTTCCCATCCTGAGCATAACAGATACCTCCGCTAAAGTGGTCGCTTGCAGACCGCCTACAAGCGACGGTGATGCCGTAACGAGGCGGCAGAAAAACTGTTTTCGAGGGGCAATTCAGTTAAAGGCTAGCTTCGTAACGGCTAGGCCGTGCGCGCGGGCCCGCCCCTAACGAACGGGCACCTGGTGTCAAGCCTGCACATCATAAAGAAACAGTGCGAGGCTGGCAAGAGATTTTTAACGATGAACGCGGAACGATGAACGATGAATGAAAAGCCGATTGCCTTTCAGTTCATCGTTCATCGTTCCGCGTTCATCGTTTATTTCTTGCTGTTCTCGATTCCGGTCGCCAGCACGTCGTTCATGGCGGCGACGGCCAGGCGCTTGGGCACCTGCGGCAACTTCAGGTTGCTCAGGTCTGCGGTCGAGTTGCCGTTAATCATGGCAGAGCCGAGCCTGACCCAGCCTTTGCCGAAATCGGCATAGACCGGCACAAGCATCACGAAATCCTTCGAGACCCCGGACTGCGTGATCTTGGCGTTAACCACGGCCTTCCCGTCGCCCGTCGGCGCAATCGAGTAGTCCATCTGATAGGCCGGGACGTCCGTGCCATAGACCCACTCGTTGAAGAACCAGTCCATGCGCCCGTTCTTGTCTATGTCCATCTGGGGCGTCATGTGCTTTTCAACGGCGCGCTTGAAGTCTTCGGTCGAGACGTCCTTGTTGTAGTGCGTCTTGATGAAGTCGGTCATCATCTCGCGGAACTTCGTGTCGCCGCCTCCGCGCTGGTCGTACATCATCATCCGGATCATGTGCAGGATGTACGCGCCCTTCGGGTAAACCAGGAACTGGTAAGCGGCGCGCGTCTTCGCGTTCGAGAGGCGGAAGCCCTGCGTGATGGGGCCGATGGTGTAGGGCTTGATGCCGTTGGTCGCCTGCGTCGCCTCGACGATCTGCCTGCGCTGATCCTCCCAGAACTCTATGAACTTGCCTATGTCCTGCCGAACGTACTGCACGTAGAGCGAAGTCGAAAACTCCGCGAACCCTTCGCTCATCCACTGGTCGTGATAGCTCGTCCAGCCGACCATGTGTCCCCACCACTGGTGCGCGATCTCGTGCGGACCGACGTAACGCCAGAAGGTGTCCGTGCCGCCGCGAACGCCCATCAACTGTGTGCGCTGCGTGGAATCCAGATAAGCGATGTAAGGCATGTAAACGAGCGTCGGCCAGGCCTGCCCGAAGTTGCCAGCCGGCTGCTGCGTCATGGCGATGCGCGAGTAGGCCAGCTTCCCGAAATAAGCGTTGTAGATGCGCACGGCGTTCTGCGTGTCGTTGAGCGCCATGCCGGCCATGCCAGTGGTTGACATGGAGCCGAGCGTCGTGCCCGTAATCGCCCCACGGGCTTCGGCCTGCTCAATTTGGAGTTGCAGCGCCCTCATTTCGGCTGGCAGCTCTTCGTTGGCATAGAACTCCAGGTTGTAGCCGGAGTCCTTATCGGCAAGCTCTTTCTTCTTGAACTTGCCGTAGTTGAAGCCCGCGACGGCCAGTTCCGTCTGTCCGCTCGTCCACTTCGCGATCTTGGAGTCGCCGTCCTGAGACTCTGCTTCAGCCAGCGCTCCCGTGCCGATGAAGGTGAAGCCCTTGGGGTAGCGGAAAGTGACGTCGAAGGTGGCGCGGTCGCCGAACTGCGTGCCGCCGTTATTCGGATACCAGCTCGAACGTGGGAGCAGGATGAAGTTGCCGCCGCCCGAGTCGCGCAGCGCGCCCTCGCCCTCATACTGGATGAGGACCTTGTAATCCTTCCCCTTCTCCAGGGCCTGCGGGAAGATGACCGCGAAGGCCGCGTCCTCGTCCTTATCTTCCTGAATGAAGTTCAGATCGCGGCCCTGCTCGTCCTGCACAGTCTTGACGCGCAAGGTGCGGAAGAGGCTGAAGGGCAACACGCGTGCGTTTGGGATCAGCGTGCGAAACGTGGCGCGGTCCGAGGCGATGATTTTCGTGCCCTTGATCGCGCCCTCGATCTGGTGATGCGTGATGTCGAAATGGCGCGTGTCGTGAGAGGTGGTGGCCGTCCCCTTCTGGTACTCCTCGCCCAGGTGGAAGGCCGTCCAGACGCCCCCGTCCGTGTCGCCGTAGCTCAGAAGCGCAACCTCTTCGGGCGAGACGAAGGGGATGCCGAGCGGGTCAATCATGTAGATGAGCTTGCTCCAGCGGCGCCCGTTGATGAAACCGAAGAAGTAGCCGGGGCGGTCCGCCGTGTAGAGGTCCGAGAGCGTGCGCGTGTCCAGGTTGATGCGCAGTTGCTTGCGCAGCAGCGACTCCTTGTCGCGGTAAGCATCGCGGGCCTGGTTGGCCTGCGCTCCGCCCTTACGCATCGTCGCGTTCGGCGACTGCTTGATCTCTTCAAACGTCTTATCGGTGAACCTCAGAACCAGCTGCGTGAACTCTTCCTTGAACCCGGGCTCTTTGGTGAAGATCGCCAGGGCATTCTTCTCGATCTCGGTCGGCGGCGTGAGAGTGGCTTCGCCCTCCCCGATGAAGACCGCGCCGACGGTGCGCCCTTCGACCGGCGTCATGAAATAGATTTCGCCGCTCCTCAAGGTGAAGGTCGCCGCGTCGCGCTTGAGGACGAGGTTGTTGACCGTGGCGTAGTCGCCGCTAAAAGAGTCCTGTGCGGTGGACCTTTGCCGGAGCTGCATGTAAAAGGGGTCGGTGTTCCCCTTAATACTGCTCTCCCCAACAGTGACTCCCACATTCGCCAGCGGGGCGATCTCCAGATTGACGTCCAGCGTCGCTGTCTGGCCCTCGCTGATCGAGACGCCTTCGCGCTTCATTTCGCTGAAGCCTTTGGCCGAAACGGTTACGACGTACACGCCCGCGGGCAGGCCCTCGACTTTGTAGCGGCCCTGCTGGTCCGTCGTCGCCGTAAACGTCTGATTGGTCGCAGGCGCGGTGACGGTCACCTGCGCCCTGGCGACAAGCGCGCCCTTGGGGTCTTTCACAGTGCCCGCCAGGCTGCCTCCGGCAGCGTAAGCCAGGAGCAGCGGCGTCACCAGCAGCATGAGCGCCAGAAGGATAGGGAACTTTCTTCGATAAGACATTATTTCAAACCTCATAATAAGACAGGGGCGAAACCCTCTGGGGGTCCGCAGGGGTTTATGGATCAACGGGGGTTAAAACATCAAGCATGCGCCCGGAACTCTTACCGAGAGTCCGTCCGACCACGCGCGCTCGTATAAAAAACGGAGGCGCAGGGGTAGCGCATCCAATTCACTTCGCAAGCAATTGTCCGATTGATTTGAGAATGCTGGCGAGACAGCATCGGATGACGACTGACGCGGGCCAATTGTCCGCGACAACTCGCCCTGATGTCAAGCGCACAAGACCACTGCCAATATGAATTTTGAGTTTTGAGTTTTGAATTTTGAATTACGGCTTTCAATTCATAATTCAACATTCAAAACTCAAAATTATTCTGTCCTGAATGGTTGTCAATCATGCGCGCGCCGTGGCATTCTGAGGGTCGTCCATTGAAGAGATTTTGGAGGGAAGAGAGTCAGGGATGTTCGTGGAGAGTAAGGTCAAGACACGCCTGCTCCGCCGTATGGGCGAGGCGATTAAAGATTTCGGGATGATCGAAGACAATGATCGTGTGATGGTCTGCCTTTCGGGCGGCAAAGACAGCTACACCTTGCTCGACCTGCTGCTCGACGTGCGCGAGCGCGCCCCCGTCTCTTTCGACCTTCTCGCGGTCAATTTAGACCAGAAGCAGCCGGGTTTTCCCGCGCACGTCCTGCCCGATTACCTAAAGGGGCGCAACGTCCCTTTTCGCATCATCGAGCGCGACACCTACTCGGTCGTCAAACGTTTGGTTCCCGAAGGCAAGACCTACTGCTCCGTCTGCTCGCGCCTGCGCCGGGGCATTCTCTACAGCGTCGCCGTCGAGGAAGGATGCACCAAGATCGCGCTCGGCCACCACGCGGACGACATCACGACGACTTTCCTGCTCAACCTCTTTTACATCGGGACGCTGAAGGCGATGCCGCCCATCCTGCGCTCGGACGACGGCCGTAACACGGTGATTCGCCCGCTCGCCTATTGCCGCGAAGAGGAGATAGCGGAGTTTGCAGCCGAGAAAAAGTTTCCGATTATCCCCTGCGACCTCTGCGGCTCGCAGACGAATCTGAAACGAGCGCGCGTCAAGCGGCTGGTCGCGGAACTCGAAAGGGAGATTCCGAACATCCGTAGCTCCATGTTGACGGCGCTCGGCAACGCTGTGCCGACGCATCTGCTCGACCCATTGCTCTTCGACTTCAAGAGCCTCTCGGCCGCGGCGGGCGACGTCGAGGCGGAGCTTGATCTGACCGTGGGCCACACGGACGAGGGCCTCGCGCCGACGCTCGTTTCCATCGCCTGAAAACTTTTGTATGCCTGCCGCAGCCAAAAATCGCGCGCTCTCCTTCTCCGATTTTCCGCCGGGCACTGTGGCCGAGTACACGACGCTCGTCTGCCTGGCGTGCATCTTCGACATCTTCACCAAGCAGTTGGGGCTTGCCCCGCGCACTGCCTATTCCGAAATCAAGCGCCACTCGCCGTCCGTTCAGGAATTGACCGCGCCACAGGCCACGCGCCCGTACTTCGACTCCGAGGAGAAGAACCCACACTGCCCCTACTGCGATTCTGCGAAGCGCTGGCACGCGCGTTTTGACACCTATCGCATCGAAGGCGGAAAAACGACGGACGCCGCGCGCCGCGCCCTGATAAAAACGCTCCCGAAAGCCGAGGACCAGTTTCAGATCATCGAGACCAAATCGGACCGGCGAACGCTGCTCTTCGAATGGCTCGACACGATGGGGCGCAATCTTGATTTCGAAGATGACGCCTGGCTGATTGAAGCGACGCGCGGCTATCTTGAGCGGGTTGAGCCGAAGACGAACTGGGCAGAGGTCTTTGAAGGGGTCAGCGCCGTGCGCCGCTCGCAGCGCCTGGAGACTGGGTGGGAGCGAGAGCGGGACCGTCTGTTTCTGGCGCCCGCGCTCTACAACGAGGTTCTGTTCGTGCAGTATCTGGTCAGCCGCTCACACAAACACGGCGGGCGCACCTTTGAAGGCCGGCTGACATTAATCGAGCTCGTGCGCCGCCTGCGCTACAGCGGGCATTTGGACGCTCAGGGCATCACGGAGCGCGACCAGTTCGATGTTCTGGAAAAGCTGGTCGAGCATCTGACGGGCGGCGAAGGCGCTGTCAAACTCTACCACGTCGTTGACCGGCGCGATTTTCTCGAAAAGGTGAAGACCGTTTACGCCCGTTACGCCACGGGTTGACCGGGTCAGGCTATCTATATTCGAAAACAATTCAGGAATCAGCCGCGTCAGCGGCGATTTGAATTTAGCTCGGCCTTTTAAGGCCGGGACAAAATAATCGGTTGAGTTAGCAGTTAGCGACGGGTGAACCGACCCGGATTCAAGCGTCGCTAACGCGACGCTATGAACTGTCGGTCCGTTATGACCCGGCCTTAAAAGGCCGGGCTAAATTCATGCCGCCACTAACGTGGCTGAAAGATCAAATGTTAATTAAGCTCGCTCTTCATACTTATTATTCGGTCTGGCAAATATCTGTCACAAACAGGCGTCCGGCGGTGTTTTCCAGATAGCGACGGCAAAAAATCGTGTGGGAATCTCAAGACTTCCCGCCGGACTTTCTTCGTCGCAATCCTTTTGACCTTCTAATCGAACTCGCAAGCGGAGGAGACTTTTTATGGAAAACAAGATTCAGACGACCGCCCTGGGCTCTTTTCCCCGGCCGAAACTGCGCCGCTCTCTCAACGTCCTGATTTTAACGGGGCTCTTCGCCTTAACTTCGTTGATGGCCGCCTCGTCCTATTCCGCAAAGACAGGAAGCAGCGCCGCGGCGCCGCAGGCGCAGATGACCGGAGTCTGGACCGCCGAATTCTCGAAGGATAAAGCCGACAAGATTCACCTGAAGCTCGTCCGGCGGACCGAGAAAGACCACACCAGCACGTCCGGCAACGACATCCAGCTCGCGGAGCTTCAGGGCCTGACGCGCGAGCAGGCGTTCAGCCAGAAGGCGGACGTGAAGTTTCGCCTGGTCCGCGAAGCAGGGACGTTCGACTTCGAAGGCACGTTCAATGGCGGCAGAGGCTCTGGCATCTGGACGCTGACGCCGAGCCAGAGCTTTATCGGCGAGATGCGCGCGCGCGGCTACGACAATTTGTCGGAAGAGCGTTTGTACGCCCTGGCGATGATAGACGTTCGCACGAAGACGATTGACGATTTGAAGACAGCCGGCTTCGAACGCCTGTCGCTGGAAGACGTCATCAAGGCGACGATCTTCAAGATCACTCCGCAGTACATCAGCGAAATGAAGTCGCTCGGCTTCGAGGACCTCGAATTGGAGGAGCTGGTCAAAGGCCGCATCTTCCAAATTGACGCCGCATTCGCGAAAGAGGTCCGTGAGATGGGCTTCGGGCGCGAGACGCTTGAGTCGCTGGTCAAGATGCGGATCTTCAAAGTCACGCCCGAATTCCTGCGCGAGATGCGCACCGCCGGTCTTGAGAACCTCTCGATAGAGGACCTGGTCAAACTCAGAATCTTCAAGATCGACACAGATTTCATACAGCGCGCCCGCGCCAGCGGCCACACGGACCTGGACGTCGAAGAGCTCGTCCGGCTACGCATCCACGACAAAGTCAAATGAACAGTAGGCAGAAGGCAGTGGTCAGTGGTCAGTGGTCAGTGGTCAGTCAGCCCCGTTAGGGGCGACCGTCTAAAGCCCAGGGCGTCAGCCCTTATCATTACCCACATCTCTGTAAACTTAACAAGTGTGGGAGTTAAAAGGAGCATAGGGGCTCATGATCTTTAGAGGCAGTCTCTCATGCTTT
>DASVXV010000121.1:0-19698 GCA_036392495.1 Pyrinomonadaceae bacterium
TGGGTAATAAACGAATGCGGAGAAAACCGATCCACGAATCAACACGAAGCCACACGAAACGACTTTTCGTGCAGTTTCGTGTGATTTCGTGGAGAGATTTTTCCTGCGCTTTTATTACCTGATTGGTTTGTCAAAGACCATAAAGGCCGGGCTAAAATCAACGCGCCGCTGACGCGGCGGCCTTATATGCAGTTTTCAAATCAGCCTGGGAGGAGACCTTTGATGAAACGGAAAAACCTGATCGCATTTGCGTTGATACTTTTCTGCTTTAGTGGCGCGGTCGTCGCGCAAAAGGGTTTGGGCCGTTTGAAGAGCTGGGCGGGCAAATATCCGACGGACAGAAAAGGCAAAGTAACCAGAAAGTTCTTCAATCTCCCGGAAATCCGGCAACCCTTGTCGAAGCTCCTGAAGCGGGGGGATTACAACCTGCTGACCAGAGAATACACAGTCGAGTCGCCCATCAAACTGATTGGCGATTATCTGGCCATCAAGGTCTGCCGCCCGCACGATTGCGACACTGAGCAGGGAGCCTATGCCATCAACCTGACGACGGGTTTCATTTACGTCCGTATGAAAGCAGGGGATGAAGTACGCTGGTTCGGCTCCAAAGGCGAGTACACGGACCTTCCGCAGGAAGTCCAGGACTACTTGACCGATTTCGCGGCGAATTGAGCGCGGCCGCGCGCGAGAGGTCCTGGCTCTAAATTCACTGCTGCGAATCACGCGCTCTGTGAATGGGCTCGAAGGTGCGCGTCGTGTGGTCCGTGACGCTTGAAGCGGGCGTGCGCGGCGCTGCGAGCTGCGCGGGCGTCTTTTCGGCGACTGCTTTCTGCTTCCTGGTTTGCTGGGAGTCGCCCGCCGTCTCAGCCTTGCTGATCACGCGCGACAACTGGCGTATGAGCATCCAGTCAACCGCGAGGATGACCATGAGGGCGAAAGAGACCAGAGCGAAGCCGCCTTTTGAGAGGTCAATGCCCCTGGTCACAAGGGCCATGACGACGGAGAAGACCAGAACGAAGCCGCCGAGCGTGATCAGCGCGACGGCCGCGGAGATGGCCCAGGCGGCCCCGGTCCATCTCTGCGGAGGCGCTACTACTGCCTGCCCCGAGACAGGCTTCAGGCTAGCCCCGCAACGGTTGCAGTAGCTCATCTCCTGCAACAACTCCGCGCCACACGACGGACAATACATTGTTTCGTTCACCTCCCGCCCGAAGACTGATTCTCTATCGCAGCTCGACTATCAAACAGCGGCATCTGCGGTGTCGCCGTTCACAGCTTCTTTGACTGGTGAGACCTATGTGCCGGACGCAGCCGTCCGGACGCTGCCTCAGCCTCTGGACGAGACACGCATGCCTTCGGCCTGGCGTTTGACGATGACGAGGGTGATGTCGTCTGCGGCGGGCGTGCCTTGCGCCCACTTAGTCAATGCGGCTTCGATGCGGTCGCGGATGCCAGCGGCCGAGGCGTCGAGGTTGCGTGAGACGACGTCGTAGAGGCGATCTGTGCCGAACTCTTCGCCCTGCGGGCTTTGGGCTTCCGAGACGCCGTCCGAGTAGATGACGAGCACGTCGTTCGGGTGAATCTGCGTGCGGCCTTCGCGGTATTCGGCGTTGGAGCGGATTCCGAGCGGCAGCCCGCCCGCGGAGAGATTTTCGACAGTCCCAGCGGCGTGCACAATCAGGGGAGGATTGTGCCCGGCGTTGATGAAGGATAGCGCGCCCGTCTTCGGGTCCAGCTCCGCGTAGAAGAGCGTGACGAAGCGGTTGGAAGGAATGTTGGCGGCCAGGTAGTTGTTGACCGCGCCGATCGTCTCCGTGAGCGTGTTGTGTGAAGAGGCCTGCGCGTGCACGGCCGCATGCAGGCTCGACATCAGGAGCGCGGCTGCCGTTCCCTTGCCCGAGACGTCGCCGAGCGTGACCACCAGGTGGTTGTCGTCGCGCTCTATGAAATCGTAATAGTCGCCGCCGATTTCGTAGCAGGGGAAACTGATGCCCTGCAATTCGTAGCCGGGGATGCTCGGGGCCTGGGTCGGCTGAAAGCGCTGCTGAATCTCGCTCGCGAGTTGCAGCTCCTGTTCCAGGCGCTCGCGCTGAATCTGTTCCTCCATGAGGCGCGCGTTCTCGACGCGGATGGCCGCCACAGACGCGAGCGTGGTCAGGACCTTCAGGTGGTCCTCCGTAAATCTCCCTTCGGCCAGAGGCGAGTCGGCGTAGATGATGCCGAAGACGTTTTCGCCGACGCCCAGGGGTACAGCCAGCACGGACCGTATGCCCTGGAGGGTCATCGTGCTGCTCATCAAACGCGGGTCCTGTTGCGCATCCGCCGTCAGAACGGATTTGCCCAGGCCCACGACCTCTTCCATGATCGTGCGGCTGACGCGAATCTCGCCCACCTCGCCCTGGCGCTCGCGCAGGCGCGCCACAGCCACGCGCAACTCCGTGCTCCCCTCGTCCCGCAGCATGATGCAGCAGCGCTCCGCCGGGACGGCCTCGAAGACCAGGGAAGCAACCTGGTGCAGCGTCTCGTTCAACGTCGCGGAGGCGAGCAGGGTCACGCCCACTTTGCTGATTAAGGCCAGGAGGTCGCTCTGCTTGACTGTGCGGCGGACGGGCGACTCCTGGTCCGGCTGCGTGCGCGCGCCCTCGATGGCTTCGAGTAAACCGGAAGTGGTGCGGTCCGCCGAGTTGAGCGCGATGGTCGCTTCGGGGACCGGGGAGGCGGTCGGGTCCGTGATCATCGTCGCCATGCCGGCGGCGGCGTTGCCGTCGTTAAAGACGATCTCTGTCTCGCCGATCTGGATGCGCCCGCCGGAGGTGAGTGTGATCGCGCCCTCAACCGTCGAGCCGTTGTAGAGCGTCCCGTTGGCCGAGCCCAAATCCTGTAGGATGTACTGGTCGCCTTCTCTGCGGACCTCCGCGTGGACGCGCGAGGCGAACGGGTCCGGGATGCACAGGTCGTTGCGCGCCGAGCGGCCGATGGTGATGCGCAGCCGCCCCAGCGGGAACGTGTCAGGATTGCGGTCAGGATATTTGACTATTAGATCGGGCATAGCGATGAAAGGATGAACGCGGAACGATGAACGATGAATTGAAAAGAGAGTGTCTTTACTTCCGCGTTCATCGTTCCTACTTCATAGTTTCCTGCGTCGGTCGTACTCTTTGCCGAGGCGGTCGGCGGCCCTCTGCGCTTCGGCGCGGTGCGTGCCCCCGAGCGCGGCCTGCTGAAAAAGGGCCAGCGCGCGCAGCAGCTCGGCCCGCTCAATCTTTTTCGGGTCGCGCCCGTTGACGATGTTCACGGCCTGAAAGTAGTAGGCGTCATAATCCACCTGAGTCGCGGTGCTGGTCGCGGCCGGCGTCTGCGTCACTGAGGGCTGCGGCGTGGGCGACGGAGTTGTAGCTTCGGATTCGCGCCCCTGTCCTGCGCGCTCCTCGCTCGTGCGCTCCGTGTTGACCGTGACGGGGGGCGGACCAAGCTCCGTCAGGTGGCGTCGCGCCTCTTGCGCCACGGCGGCGGAAGCCGAAGCACCGATCTTCTGATAAGCGGCGCGAGCCTCGTCTTTACGTCCCGCCAGCCGCAAAGCGTCGCCGTAGGCCAGCCACGTCTCATCGTCTACGTTGTTGCCGCTGGCCGCCAGCAGACGACGATAGCTTTCCACGGCTTCGTTGTAAAGCTGCTCTTCAAATTGCGCCGATGCGAGAGAGCGCCAGGCAGAGACGTTGCCCGGATCGCTCGCGGCAGCCGCTTCATACTCTTTGATGGCTTCCTGGCGCGCCCCTGTTCTTTCAAGCGCATTGCCCAGGCGCATGTGCGCTTCCACGTTCGCCGGGTCGAGTTTCAAAGCGGCGCGTAAGACGTTGATGGCGGGGTCGAATTCGCCTTTCGTGAGTAGGGCCTCGGCTTCGGCCAGCTTTCCGGCGACCAGTTGCTTTTGATCGCTAATGGAGATGGGCGATGTGTTGGCGTTATCGGTCGAGTTTGTTCTGCGCGAAAGCACGAACGCCAGCACCCCTGCCACGAGCGCGACGCAGAGCAGGGCGACGGCAGCCACCTGCCACAGGCGACGGGAGCGAACGTTCGGATGGACCTCCTGAGTATCCTTCGGCGTAGAAGCGGCTTTCGGCGCGACAGTGGAATCCGGCGGCGGCTCGCTTCGGGCGGCATCAGACGGGAGCGTCGTCGTCTGCTGGGACACAGGCGATGCTGCCGGAGCGGCGGCCGCCAGCTTGACGCCATCATCATTGGACTGTCTTGCCTGCGCGCGGCGGAGCAAATTTTCCATCTCCGCCCGCCCGACCTTAGACGTGTCGGACCCTGTGCGCCTGGAGTCGTCCGCAGAGAGGCCGTCTGTGGCGCGTCCTTCACCTGTGAGCGGCACGGTCTGGGCGAGCGGCGAGACGGGGGCATCGCTCGCGTCGCCGCCTCCAGCCTTGAGAGGCGCGCCGCACAACCGGCAAAAGCGCGCTTCCGGCATCGCATTCGCCCCACAACCTGGACATAACTTCACCATTGGCTCTTCTTCCGTCGCCCCACGATTAGACCTTGACCCTGACCTTCCGGCGCTTGGCACTTTCGCGGACCACTACCGTGTCGGCGATGATGTCATGAAGCGCCCGCCCGTGCGCGCTGAAAGTCGCGACCAGGAAGCCGAGCGTCAGCATGACGGCGAAGCACGCCCCTGCATACATGGCCGGCGTCAGCATATCTGCGACGAGCAGCGCAAGCCCGAGCACGATGTAGAAAGGCGGATACACTACCAGATGTCTCAGGAGTGCCCGCCACCAGCTCAAAGGCTCGCCATCTTTCCGTCTGACGCGAAGGCCTGTGGCCCACTTGCCGAGCGTCTGCCCGCGAAGCACCGGCAGCGCTATGAAATTGATGAAGGCCACGCTGACGGCGATAAAAATCCCTACCATCTGCGCGTTGCTCTGGCTGGCTCTCTGGTGACTCCCCACGCGCGCCATCAAGGTGCTGAAGGCGATGATGCCCGCCAGCAGAATGTAATCAACCAGGAGAGCTCCGCAGCGCAAAGAGAACGGGGCGCGGAACCTCTCCATATAACTCTGCGCGTGGCTGCTGCGCTCGGGCGCGTCGGACGCAAGCAAATTAGTCGTTTCTATTCGGGCAGTCATAAAAGTTTTGAATTTTGAGTTTTGAATTTTGAGTTAAAAGCAGCAATTCAAAATTCAAAACTCAAAATTCATAATTGACCTCATCCTACTAAAAAATGGAGCGTGGTTTCGCCCAGGCGCAGTTTGTCGCCGCTCTCCAGAACGCGCGGCTGGCGCGGGGCGAGTCGCACGGCATCGTTAATGACGGTTCCGTTGACCGAGTTCAAATCCTCTATCAAAAAGGTCTCCCCCTCGCGCCAGATGCGCGCATGACGGCGCGAGACTTTCGTCTCGGGGTCGAACTTCGAGAGATCAACCTCGGGGAAGATATTCGACTGCGGGTCGCTGCGGCCCAGCAGGTTGCTCTCTTTCTGCAAGACGAAGGAGATGTCCAGTTCCGTGGTCCCGGCGACGATCAGCTTGGCGGTCGCCCGCGCCGCGCGCAGGGCCGCGCTTGAGCCGACGCCGACTAAAGGCTGCTTCATCCCACAGTGCGCGCAGTAAATATCGTCCGCGGCGATGCGCCCCCCGCAGAACCCGCAGAAGACTGTCTCGACCTGAATCGTCTCTCCGCCCAGTTGTTGCGCCGGCACCGCGCCGTAGCTCACTTCCCCACGACGCAGCTTCTCCAGATGCGCGGCGAGCATGTCCCGCATCTCGGCGGCGGACCGGAAACGGTTTTCGGGTTTGTATTCGACCGCGCGCATCAGAATCCGCTCCATCTCGGAAGAGAGGCTCGGGTTGATCTGGCGCGGGCGCGGGTTTTTCGTGAAATCAAAGATCAGGAGCGGGTTGTCCTGCGGGTCCGAGCCCGTCAGGAGGTGAAACATCGTCGCGCCTAAACTGTAGATGTCCGTGCGCGGCTCGGCCTTGCCGCTGAAAAGCTCCGGCGGCGCGTAGCCCATAGTGCCGACCGCAGTCACGCCCTTCTCCTGCGGCGCGACCCAGCGCGCGATTCCGAAGTCAATCAGCATCACGCGCCCCGTGTTCCCGTCAATCATCAGATTCGCTGGCTTCAGGTCACGGTAGATGATCGGCTTGGGACGTTTGTGCAGATAATCGAGCACGTCCGCGACCTGCATGGCCCAGTCCGCCACCGTCTTCTCGTCAATGCGTCCGTTCGGCGCGTTGCGCAGACGGCCAGCGATGTCGCCGCCCGAGATGTATTTCATGACGAGGTAGAAGCGACCATTCTCCTCGTCGTAAAAATAGTCGTAGATGGTCGGAATCGAAGCGTGTTCGAGCGAGGTCAGGAGCAGAGACTCGCGCTTGAAATCCCCGACCGCCTTCTCGTGCTGCGAGCTGTCGAGGTGAGATTCGATCATCTCTTTGACGGCGCGCGGGGCGTCGCCCAGATGTCGGTCCTTCGCCAGGTAAACGGCCCCCATCCCGCCGCCGCCGATGCGGCGGACGATCTCGTAGCGGCCGTTGAGGACCGTGCCGGCTTCAAGTTGCTTGCTGGCGGTCTGCCGGCCTCCGGTCGAACCGGCGCGCGAAGTCTCTGAGACAGGGGCGCTCGCCTCCGCCTCCTCCACCTCTCCCGTCGTCCTGCTCGCGGCAGCGGCCTCTTCGACCTGCGGCGGCTCGTCCTCCTCCGGCTTGGTGGTTTCAGCCATCTGAGAATCGCTCTGAGCTTCTTGAGAATCGCTTTGAGCTTCGGGCGCGGGCGTCTCGGCGGAGAGTTCCTCGCCCGTTGCGTCTTCCTCCGCAGATTCGGAGATGTTTGAGTCGGCTTCAAGGTCCGCGCTTTCCGCGTCTTCAAAATGCGAAACCGGAGACGGACTGGCCGCGCCTGCGCCCCCTTCGACGATGGTGGCGCCCGCCACGGGCACGGCTAATTGCGGCGCGCCGCAGTTGCCGCAGAAGGGATCGTCGGGCGCTACTTTAGCGCCGCATTCGTGACAGAAAGACATCTCTTTAGATGACTCGTTAGCGAGGGGCAAGAATTATATTAGAGCATTCTCGGGCCGGCACCAGTTTCTCTAGCGCGCCGCAGTTGCCGCACCTCTATTTAACTATATGGAATCGTAAGAATGTCTTCCCCACAATAATCTCATCGCCGTCGTGCAGGGGCTGACGGTCGCCCGGCAGCAGACGCCGGCCGCGATTGATGAACGTCCCGTTTGTCGAACCTAAGTCCTCGATAAAATACTGGGCGTTGCGCCGCATGATGCGCGCGTGGCGGCGGGAAACTTTTGCTTCCGGGTCGTCCGCGTCCAGGTCCACGTCAGGGAAGATGCCCCCGTCCGCATCCCAGCGCCCGATCTGCGATTCTTCATCGCTTAAAGGGAACTGTTTGCCGGCGGAGCGACCGCGCTCGATGACGAGCCGCGCGTGCGCGCCCTCCATCAAGGCTATCGAGCCGATGGAGGCTGCGTAAGCTGGCGCGCCCTGCGCCGAGGCGACTTCCTGATTTCGGGCGACGGCCGCCTGCGGCTCCGGCATTTCCTGGCCGTCGGTCGGGTTGCCGGAATTGCCCGTGCCCGAAGGCTTTCGGGCATGGACGCCCGCGTTCAAAGGCGCGCCGCACTCGTCGCAGAATTGCGAACCGTCAAGATTTTCGGTACTGCATCTTTCGCAGATTGTCATAAAATTTTCCCCTCGTGCGATCACGCCTGTGGGAGAAGCGCAAGCGCCTCCTGCTCCGGCACAAAGGGGCCTGAGGCGCGCCGCCGTCTCGCGCGAGAAACGCCCTTTATTGTAGCGCGAAAAAAAGCAAGTAGAAAGGAGAAAGGCGAGAAGGTAATTGTGAATTATGAATGTTGAGTTTTGAATTGAAAGCCCTAATTCATAATTCAAAATTCAAAACTCATAATTATCCGGAGTCGGCCCAGAGCCTTCCGCCCCGCTCTCGCCCTCGCATATAATGAAACAGTTCACAACACGGCGACGTAAAATACGTGCCGGCGTGAACGGAATCGTCCTCCGCCGAACAAGATTACTTGTCGGCTGGCCCGGTCCGAAGACTGACCCTCTTCCCAGCTAAGGAATAATAAGATGGCTTTGAGCCGTAAGAGAAAGATCGTTATCGCAGTTTCAGCAGTCAGCCTGCTCGCGATCATTATCGTGATCAGCATCCTCGCCGGTGGCCGCGAAGAGCCCCAAGTCACGACCATCATCGTCAAGAGACGCGCCGAGCTGCGCTCGACCGTGACGGGCGACGGCGAGGTGCGGCCCATCCGTTACATCAACCTGACGAGCCAGGTCGCCGGGCAGATCATAGACATCGCCGTCAAGGAAGGCGACATCGTGAAAAAGGGGACGCCGCTCGTCAGGCTCGACCCGAAGCAGCTCGAATCGAGCCAGGAGTCGCAGGCCTCAGCCCTTCAGGCAGCACTCAGCGACACGCAGAGCGCGCGCACTCAGGTCATCTCAGCTCAAAACAGCGTTCTGAACGCGCAGCAGGCCGAAACGGTGGCGGAGGCCGCACTGTTACAGGCGCGCCAGCAGGTCGTCGCTTTTCAGACCGCCGTTGACCGCGCGCAGGTCGAGCTCAACACGGCACAGCGCGAGTTGAAACGGACGACGGAACTCGTCGAGGCGGGTGTGGCTTCACGCGCCGAATACGATCTGGCGCGCGACCGCTTCGAGCAGGCGCGCGTCTCGCTACGCACCGCTCAGGCGAATCTTGAGACGCAGCGGATCGGCGTCGAGGAGGCCAAGGCGCGCGTCAATCAGCAACGTATTGGCGTCAGGAACGCGCAGACGAGCGTCGTCGTCGCACAGCAGGGCGTGAGGACGAGCGAGGCGCGCGTCAGCCAGCAGCAGGCGCTCCTGCGCGGCCAGCGCAACCAGCTTGACAAAGCCGTACAGGTGGCGCCGATTGACGGCGTCATCGCGGACATCCCTTCGAAGATAGGGCAGTACGCTCTCGCTGGCGTTTCGACCACGCCGCTGCTGACCATCGCGGACATGTCAATCATCAATGTGGACGTCAAGGTTGACGAGACATCTATCGTAGAGGTCCTGGTCGGGCAGAAAGCGAAGATCAAAGTCGCCTCCCTTCAGGACCGGGAGTTCGACGGCACGGTCATGCAGAAGACCCCGCTCGCCGTGGCTCAGTCATCAACTCAAGGCGGCCTCCAGAACACGATCAACGTGCAGGAGGTGAAACAATTTCGCGTCATCGTGCAACTGGACAAAGTGACCGACGAGATACGCGAGGGGCTGAAGCCGGGCGTCAACGCCACCGCCGTCATCACGACCAAAGTCCAGGAGAACGTCATCGCCGTGCCGCTAACGTCCATCACAGGGAGAGACCTGGAGCCGGCGCGGAGCCCTGCCGTCGCGGGCCACGTCCCTGACCCGGCCGGAGCGAAGCAGAAAATCAAAGGCGTCTATATCCTGGAGGGCAACAAGGTCAAATTCGTCCCGGTCACGACGGGCATCACGGGCGAATCTGAGATTGAAATCCTGAGCGGATTGCAGGACGGGATGGAGGTCGTCACCGGACCGACGAGCGTCCTGAACACCCTCGAAGACGGCGTGAAGATCAAGCGCAAGTCCGCCGAGAAAACGAACGCGAGCCCGGAGAAATAGATGCCTGACGCGACGATTGCGACGACGCCGGATGCGAGCGAGCTCGGCCGCGCCGAGATGCTGGCCCGCGACGGCGTGCCCGCCACGCTCATCTCCATGCGCGACATCTGGAAGACCTACCAGATGGGCTCGGAAGAGGTCCACGCGCTGCACGGCGTCACCTTCGACGTCCAGAAGGGCGAATACGTCGCCATCATCGGCCCTTCGGGGTCCGGCAAGTCCACCTTGATGAACTTAATCGGCTGCCTCGACACGCCGACCAAAGGCCAGTACTGGATTAACGGCAAGAACGTCTCCGAGATGGACGACGACGAGCTGGCGCGCATCCGCAATAAGGAGGTCGGGTTCGTCTTTCAGACCTTCAACCTGCTGGCGCGCGCCACGGCCTTGCACAACGTCGAGCTGCCCTTGATCTACGCGGGGATAAGTTCCGCGGAGCGGCACGAGATGGCTAAAAGGTCGCTCGCCGCGGTGGATTTGACGGACCGGATGCTGCACAGGCCGAACGAGCTTTCAGGGGGTCAGCGCCAGCGGGTCGCCATCGCCCGCGCGCTCGTCAACCATCCTTCCATCCTGCTCGCGGACGAGCCGACCGGCGCGCTCGATACACACACCAGTTCCGACATTATGAACCTCTTCGAGAGGCTCCACGCGGACGGCAACACGATTATCGTCGTCACGCACGAGCCGGACATCGCGGCGCGCGCGCACCGCGTCATCTCCATCCGCGACGGGATGATTGAAAAGGATGAGCGAATTGGGTAAATGCTGACGTATAAATGCCCGCAAGCTGCGATGGCCTGCGGGCATTTCGTATACACTTGTTTACTGTGCGCTGACTAAAAAGACATCCCAGGCCCAGCGTCCCACCTGCGCGTCATGTGAATCTTTGACCTTCGCTCGATACCTGAAGCGATTGCCGTACCGGTCAACTCTCTTTGACTCTTTGTAGTCAAGGACTAGTTTCGCCACGCCCAGTTCTGGTAGCGGATGCAACTCTCCTGACTCCGAGACGCCGTTATGATCGGTGTCCTGCCAGAGACGAAGACTTGAGAAGACGGCATCCCTGCTGTCAATCATGCTATCGCCATTGCCTCCGTTTGCCGGTTTGTCGTACTCGGCAAGAGCGAGAAAGCCATTGCGTTCAATGCCAGCAGGCGGTTGCGGCTGCGGCGTGAAGTTGCCGAATAGTTCCCCGCCATTATCTATGATCCCATTACCATTGCGGTCAAGAACGAGCCAAGCGTCATCGGCACCTGCGGCTGTCCATGCTAATCTTCCCCTGATGCCATCACGATTCAGGTCGAACTCTACTCCACTCGCCGCATCTGTCAGACTAAAACCATTGCCTTCAAGATCAATCAGGATTGGCGAAGCGCAAGGGTTCGTCCCCGTATCGCTCTGTTGAGAGATGGTGTCCCCATCATTATTTTCAACTCCCTCACCGCTGCAATCATCGTCGCCGACGCCGGTTGTTATCATGATGAACTCGCCAGTTACTGTAGAGTCGTCGCCCGGATCGCCCTCCTCACCCCAGTCACCGTAGCCGAGATTCTGGGGCGTCGTCCCGGGCGAGCCGTCAACCGGACTTGACGAAGAACAATTAAGCGTGGAAGCGGCCCTACCTTTGTCACCGCCTTGGCCGGAGATTCCCGGCCATCCGGGATCGCCCGGTCTGCCACCTGGGCCGCCATTCCCTCCCCACTGAGGATGGATAATACTTCCTGCCCAGTTAGCTGGAACGGTGATGGTGATGTTCGCGCCGTTCCCCCCAGGTCCTCCCTTTCCCCCTTTTCCTCCATCCCCTCCTTTACCGCCGCGACCGCCTGGGCCACCAGTACCGCCGTTTCCCGCGCCGCCCTGAGCGCCACATTGACAATCAGCGCCGTCGCCTCCTTTACCTCCCCTTGCGCCGCTACCACCGTAACCTCCCTGCCCACCCTTTCCCCCTTCTCCGCCTTCTCCACCGTTAGCGTAAAAGTAGTAAGTCCCCGTCGTGTTGGTAATGGTGTGGGTTTGAGGTCCAGCGTTACCGCCTCGTTCGCCCAGTCCTCCGGGTTCACCTTTATAGCCTGTGCCACCGGGATTACCCGGAAATCCGTCCCCACCGTTCGGACTTCCGCAGATTCCGTTATCCCCTCCCGGCGACGGGTCAGGAGAACCGCCGGACCCTGTCAGTCCAATATTGCCGGTTGCGCCTCGTGAGCCGGGGTTGCCGCTTGTGTCATTGTCCTGAGCGCTCCGCGATCTCTTTCGGAAGCTCGCATGATTCTTCTTTTTCTGCTCCTCAAGCCACTCCTTGCGGCCTTTGCCACTGGTGTCTATAGTCAGACTCCAGTCGCTTTTCAGCAAACGTGGGACGAAATTTTTCAGCGCGAGCGGGTTCTTGTAATTAGCGTGCGCGGACTTTATCCCATATTGATTCATGGCACCTTCCAGCGTGGAGCCCATTGCCCCCTCCATCTCGACAGGTAAGAACGATACGCTGTAGCTACCCTTGATGACAGGATGCCGCCCCTCAAAGACCACTTTCTTCGCCAGGATAACTGTATCTCCGATGATCTCGACCCGTTCAGGCAGGTACAGAGTGCCAGCCAGTTGCACGCCCTTCAGCCGATTGCCTCCAAACCGTGCTACTTGCATCTCCGGCATTTGCGCAAAGACTGGGGCCAATTTCTTCTGCCAGCCATCTTTCAGCAACTCTTCCGGCTCGAACGGGACGCCCTTTTTGAGGAGCAGGTCCCGCGACGATTTGAAATTTTTACGCCGCCGCTCTTCATCCAGCGGGTGCGCGCGAGACCTCACTTTTGGTCGCCGGGAAGTTTGCTGTTGCGCAAAGGAGCGGTTATGGCTTAGAGGAGGAACTGTTATTCCGAACTCGATAAGCAGCATGGGGAGAAAAAGCATATGCGTTATTCTTCTTAGAACGCCAGGCTTTCTCACTATCCATCTCCGTGTTATTAGTCCATCTGGACTGCTGAGGTGAGGTTAACAGGAGCGGGACCCGTTGAGGAGTGAGGCTCTCGTTAACTTAGGAACAAATAAGCAACGCACGCAATATTGATCCCTCACCCAATTATTGTCAACGGCTATTTTTGCCACCAATAAAGCAAGCTCGCGAATTTCTTGTGGTTTGAATGGGGTTACGCGCGGCTGACAAAATCGTGACGGGCGGCAGATGACAAATAGTGAGTTAAAAGTTTATTCTGTCATTGTTCATCATCCGTTATTGCTTTATGTCGTCCACTGCGCTTTGGGAAGCATTTCGCGTCGCGCTCTCAAGCTTGCGCGCCAACAAGCTGCGCGCTGGCTTGACCCTTATAGGGATCATCGTCGGCGTCTCGGCCGTGATCGCGGTCGTCACGATCATCAAGGGCCTGGATCAGACAGTCGCTTCGACCTTCTCCTCGCAGGGCTCCACGGTCTTTACTATCTCCAAGCGCCCGCAGATCATCACCTCGCGCGAGGACTTCATCAAATTCAACAAGCGCAAAAACGTGACGGACGATGACGCCGAAGCCATCGCGCGCCTCTGCACTTCGTGCTGGCGCACGGGCCTTTCCGCCAACGTCCCCAGAGAGACGGTCAAGCACGAGGACCAGAAGTCTGACGAGGTGACGGTTCGCGGGATCACGCTTTCGATGTTCGACATTGACGCGGTTAACCTCGACGCGGGGCGCTTCTGGTCTGACAGCGAGCAGGCGGCTGGACGCCAGGTCTGCGTCGTCGGACCGGACATCCTGGAGAATCTTTTCAACGGCGCGTCGCCCGAAAGCGTCATCGGACAGGACGTGCGCATCGCCGGCCACTCGTTCGTAATCGCGGGCGTGGCTGAAAAGAAGGGGAAGATTTTCGGCTTTTCGCGCGACAACCTAATCTATATCCCCTACACGGCTTATCAAAAGATTTACGGCTCGCGCCAATCGCTGGTTATCTTTATTCAAGCCGCGTCCGCCGAACAGTTGATCGAGGTCGAGGACCAGGTGCGCGCGATTATGCGCAACCGGCGGGGGCGGACCTTCGAGGACGAAGACGATGGGTTTGCTCTTGAGACGCAGGATGTCTTTCTGGACCTTTACGGTAAAGCCACGTCAAACATCTACATCGTCACCATCGGCGTGGCCGCCATCGCGCTCGTCGTCGGCGGAATCGTCGTCATGAATATCATGCTGGTCTCGGTGACGGAAAGGACTAAGGAGATAGGCATTCGCAAAGCGGTTGGGGCGCGCCAGAGCGACATCCTCAGGCAGTTCCTGATCGAGGCGATCACGATTACGGCCGTCGGCGGGGCAATCGGCGTCCTGACGGGCTTCGGCCTGGCCTATTTGATCTCGATGCTGATGGGCTTTCCGCTTTTGATGAGCGTCGGCTCGGCGGCGCTGGGCGTCGGCGTCTCCTCGCTCGTCGGCATCATCAGCGGTCTCTGGCCCGCATGGCGCGCCGCGCGCCTGCACCCGATTGATGCATTAAGGGCGGAATAAAGGCGTAAATCGTAAATCGTGAATCGTAAATAGAGAAAAACCCGTTCGACGATTCACGATTCACGATTCACGATTCACGATTCATGACTTTCGCTGACATTAAAGAATCGGCTTCGATAGCCATCTCGACGTTGCGGGCGAATAAGCTGCGCTCGGCGTTGACCATTCTGGGCGTCAGCGTCGGCGTCGTGACGATCATCTTCATGGTCTCGATCATTCAGGGATTGAATCGCGCGTTTACGGAACAGATCGAGTCGCTCGGGTCCAACACCATCTTCGTCTCGAAATTCGACCCGAGCTTCGGGCGGATGCCGCGCGCCGAAGAACTCCACCGCAAGGATTTGACGATGGACGACGTCGAGGCCCTGCGCCGCGAAGCGCCGTCGCTCGCGGGCGTCTCGCCGATTCATCGCCTGATCGCAGCGAAGCTTCGCTACCATGACAAGCAGACGGACACGCCCATCCTGTTAGGCGTCACGCCCGTTTACGAGTTCGTTCATTCGCAATACGTCGGGCGCGGGCGCTGGATCAGCGACGGCGATATGACGGCCCGCTCCAACATCTGCATCCTGGGGGTTGACGTGGCCCGCGCTCTCTTCCCTTACGAAGAGCCGCTCGACAAAGAGGTCAAGATTAACGGCAACACTTACCGCGTCGTCGGCGTGATGGAGCCTTTGGGCAACTTCTTCGGACAGTCGCGCGACAACTCGGTCTTCATCCCGATTACGACCTACGAGAAATATTACCCGGACGTGCCCGCGCCAGAGTCCGTCTTCTTCATCATCGTCCGCCCCACGTCGCGCGCCGAAGTGAAATCCGCCATGGACGAGATTCGAGACATCCTGCGGCGGCGGCGACGCGTCCCCGAGGGCGCGCCCGATAACTTCGGCATCTCATCGCAGGATTCACTGCTGGACATCTACAATCAACTGACAGGTGCGACCGCGCTCGTGCTGACGGCCGTCTCCTTCGTCGCGCTGATGATCGGAGGCATCGGCGTGATGAATATCATGCTCGTCTCCGTCACGGAGAGGACCAAGGAGATCGGCATACGCAAAGCCGTCGGCGCGACGCGCGGCAATATTCTGTCGCAGTTTTTGATCGAAGCGGTCTTCCTGACGGCCATCGGCGGCATTTCGGGACTGGTCGTCGGCGAGATCGCCAGCATCCTGATGAACAAATATTCCCCCCTCCCAGCCTACGTGCCGCTCTGGGCAATTCTTCTGGGGCTCGGAATCTCCGCGGCCGTCGGCATCATTTTCGGACTGTGGCCCGCATGGAAAGCCGCACGCCTCGACCCCATTGAGGCACTCAGGTATGAGTGAGCCGATAGCGGCGGATGGATTGAAACATATTTTCTCAGAGCCGCATTCCGCCATCGCTCAGGAGATGAGGGTCGGGGCGAGCAAGGCCAGGGCACTCGTGAGCAGCATGCCGAACAGCCAGAGGATGAGGGCGATCGCCCAAGCCGAGCCGCCGCTCAGTTTTCCGCCCGCGTGCTTGAGCCCGTTGACCGTCACCCACCAACCGTAAAGTTGAAAGAGGCCGATGAAACTGGTGAGCGTGTAGAGGACTGGGTGCTCCAACGTGTTCGACATCGGCTTCGTGGCCTTGAACAAAAGCCCCAGGTCGGCGCGCCCCAGGCCGTGCCGCTGCGCCTCAAGCGGAATCACGTCGTCCGGCTGCTTGACGTAGAGTAAGAAGAGACTCAACACAGATGAGATGACGGCCGGAGGCAATGAGCCGTAAACGGCCACCGAGACTGCTTGCCAGAAATTCATCCTTCCGCCAAAGGCCAGCACGCAGAGCAAATAGACTCCGGCCAGAACCAAGATTCCGATGAACGCAAGTCCCGCGACCCACAGGGGCGTGGTGACTTTGGCCCGAGTCGCGTTACCGATTGCCTCCCTGATTTTCGCCTGCCTGTAATCGTCCGCCGAAATCTTATCGAGCGGAACGAATCCGCCTTCGATTCTCCTGTTGGCCTCGTCTTCCGCGAACCGCTCGACTCCTAGACGCTGCGTTAAAGCTACCTGATAAGTCACGCCGAAGAACGCCAGAACGAGAAAGCCTGCGAGCCAGCGCGGGTGATAGCGCAGATTCTTAAAGACCGGCTCGGGTTCGTAAAAGACTCTGGTCACACGGTCAGCGACCGGGAGCGGAGCGGGCGCGTCCGGTCCGAGCGCGGGACGCCGGATGAAACTAAGCCCGAAGACCACCGCACCGATGAACATGCCGAAAAAGCCTAGATTCTTGAGACCTCTGAAGTGAAGTAGGAGATCGCCCAAGAGGAGCAGCAACCCGAAGGCGAAGATGATGACACCGGCGATGCGCCGCATTATTCAAGGAGTCCTTTCTTACGCTGTGGTCGGCGCGCTCTCCCAACCCGGCACGCGGATGCAGGCGACCGTGTGCCCCCTGGAGATTTCGCGCAGGTCCGGGTCAATGTGCGCGCACTCGGCTATCGCCGCGGGGCAGCGCGTGCGGAAGCGACAGCCGGACGGCGGATTGATCGGAGTCGGGACGTCACCCTGCAAGACTATCCGCTCGCGTTTGCGCTTCGGGTCCGGGATGGGAATGGCCGAGAGCAGAGCCTGCGTGTAAGGATGAAGCGGCTCGGCGTAGAGCGTTTCCGCGCTGGCGACCTCGACGATGCGCCCCAAATACATCACGGCGACGCGCGTCGAGATGTGCTCGACCACGGCCAGCCCGTGCGAGATGAAGAGATAAGTCAATCCGAACTCGCCCTGCAAATCCTGTAAGAGATTGACGACCTGCGCCTGCACGGAGACGTCCAGGGCCGAGACGGGCTCGTCCGCGACGATCAGCTTCGGGTTGAGAGCCAGAGCGCGCGCAATTCCGATGCGCTGGCGCTGCCCGCCCGAGAACTCGTGCGGGTAACGATTCATGTAATCGGGATCGAGGCCCACGCGCTTCAAAAGCTCAGCGACGCGCGCGCGCCTCTCTTCCTTATCCTTCATCCCGTGAATCACGAGCGGCTCGCCGACGATGTCGCGAACTTTCATGCGCGGGTTCAAGGAAGCGTAAGGGTCTTGAAAGATGATCTGCATCTCGCGGCGCAACTCTCTCAACTCGCGCCCGCCCATTGCGCGAACGTCGCGCCCGTCAAACTCGACGCGGCCCTCGGTCGGCTCGATCAGGCGTAAGAGGCAGCGCCCGACGGTAGATTTTCCGCAGCCGGATTCCCCCACGAGGCCGAGGGTCTCGCCCTTCAGGATTTCAAACGTCACGCCGTCAACCGCGCGCACAACGTCGTCCGAGCCTTCGACCGGAAAATGCTTGACCAGCCCGCGCACACGCACAAGCTCGCCCTTCGCACCTTCATGCGCGCGCGCGGCGGCCGCTTCCCTCGCGGGCACGCTTGGAACGTTAGGCCGCTGGTCGAAATTGAGTTGGTCTGAACTCACAGTAATTCCAGGTCCTTGTTTAATGTAAGTTACCAGTCATCAGTTGCCACTAGCTTCAGCTAGTGGACTAAGGTGCTCTCAAACCTTCGGCTTTAGCCGAACCATTAGGCTGAAGCGACAAGGTAGTGCATTCTATTTATAGTTCGGCTAAAGCCGACTCTTTTAACCATCCTGAATCACTAGCTGAAGCTAGTGGCAACTGAAATTACGTGATGTCTCTAACTGGCAACCTGGATCAACTATCAGAGTACGATGAAGGCGTTTGCGCTTCGCTCTGATGATCTGCTGTGACAGCCGCCGCCAGGTCAAAGAGCACACAGCGCACGCGCACACCATTTTCGAGTTCGTAAAGCGGAATCTCGCCCTGTTCGCAGCGTGGCATGCGGTGCGTGCAGCGCGGCGCGAAATGGCAGCCCGGAGGCAAGCTGGTCGGACTCGGCACGATGCCTTCGATGGTCTGAAGGCGCTCGACCCTGGCGACCTCTGCCGCCGTCAGTTTCGGCACCGAGCGTAACAGTCCTTCCGTGTACGGATGCTTCGGGCGCACGAACAACTCTTCGACCGGCGACTCTTCGACGATCCGCCCCGTGTACATCACTGCCACGCGGTCCGCAACTTCGGCGACCACGCCGAGGTCATGCGTAATCAGGAGCACGCCCAGCTCCCGCGTCCGCCTCAGTTCATCCAGCAGCTCCAGTATCTGCGCCTGTATGGTCACGTCGAGCGCCGTGGTCGGCTCGTCCGCAATCAACAGCTTCGGGTCGCATGCTAAGGCCATCGCGATCATCACGCGCTGCCGCATCCCTCCGGACAACTGGTGCGGGTAATCCGTCACGCGTCTGGCCGGATCGGGAATGGCGACCTCTTTCATAGACTCAATCGCCGCAGCCCTGGCCTCCCTGCGCGAAAGCTTGCGGTGCAGTCGCAAGGCTTCGGCGATCTGCTCGCCGACAGTGTAGACTGGGTTGAGCGAGGTCATCGGGTCCTGGAAGATCATCGCGATGTCGTCGCCGCGCAGCTCGCGCATCCGCTCGTCAGAAAAGTTGAGCAGGTTCTCACCCTCGAAAAAAATCTCTCCTCCGACGATCTTTCCGGGCGGCGAGATCAGGCGCATGATGGAGAGCGCCGTGATGGATTTCCCGCAGCCGGACTCCCCGACCACGCCCAGCAGTTCTCCGCGGTCAACGTGAAAGCTCACGCCGTCCACGGCGCGCACGAGTCCGGCGCGCGTGGGGAAATGCGTCTGCAAATTTCTGACTTCGAGCAGGTGCGACATGCCGAGCGAGAGTTTAGCAGCGACCGGGCTGCTTGACCAATTAACTGTTAACCGCCATGCCATCAGCCATCAGTTTTCGGACTCTTGTCTCCGACCTACTTTGATAATTGACGCCCCTCTCTTCTCCGGCTGACGACTGATAGCTGACGGCTCTTTTCAAAGGCTACGTCACGGCCAGAGCTACGCGGAGCCGCGCCTGAACTTCTTGCCAGTCACGATCTGATAACTGACCAAGTTCTGCGATCACATTCGTCGCCGGAAGTGTTGCAAGGTAAGAACGGAAAGCTGATGGATGTCGCAAGCCAGCCGCCGACCAATCCTGAAGCAGGTAGTCGGTCGGGCCGGTCGCTCCTGTAGTCTGTGTGGTAATGACGGCAAGAATCACATCAGGGCGTGCGGCGTGATAGGCTGGTGTTGAGACAATTACCACCGGACGCCGCTTGATGCCCATCGCGCCGGGGAAGTCAACGATGACGACTGCGCCCGGTTTAATCATTTGTCGTCGCTTGTCGAGATTGATTGATAACTTAACGAGGCCGCCGAGAAATCGCGCAGGTCTTCATCAGACCAGACATCGCTCTCATCAATCTTGCGCTGCCCATATTGCGTTTGTAAGAAGAGAATAAAGTCTCGCGCCTCTGCAATCTTTTCGGCTGGAAGCTGGTTGAGCGCGTGTAGGATCTCCTCCACCTGTTTTTCCGTCAGCATATTTTTCTCCTGTAATCACTCTAAAGCCTCGCCGCGCGCGAGGTCAAAAGTGCAGAGGCTACGAAGACCGCGACACGGCCACCACCCGAAAACCGATACTGACGCTCCGACCGCCAGGCGCGAGCCAGCCCCGACTTGTTGAGCGGAGGTCGCCAGCA
>DASVXV010000122.1:0-10338 GCA_036392495.1 Pyrinomonadaceae bacterium
CCCGAATCTGCCGTAACTTTTCGCCAAGGCGTTTCGGCTTTAAACGTTCGCCGCCCATCAGGAGTTACCTCCCGACAGGACAGAGCACGCACAAAACGGCTTGCAACTATAATCATATGAATATAGAATGCGCTCGCTCAATTTGTCCGCCGTGAGAATTAGCCTTTTCTCAACGGCGATGCTCACACTTCAGCTTTGAGGTTGAGGCTTGAGCTACGCATAAGCCGTTGTTAGTTTTCAAAGACAGCGCAATATAACACGCTTTTTCCTTACTACCTCATAGAAGGATGCTTCTCATGAAAGCTAAAACCGAGTACCGATCTAAAGTCATGGACGATGCTGGATTGCCTCGCGCTCGCGTCCCCGTTCCGGTCCTCAAAAGATTAGGCGCGCGGCCTTCCGCTTACGTCACGTTTCAAATATCAGATTCCGGCAAAGTCACTTTGAGCCTTTCCCGCTCACGAAAGAAATCAAGAAAGCGCCGCTAGTAGCTTCAGGGAGCGCGTAGCATTCGGGCAAAAGCGTGCTCCCTAGCAGCGCACGTCATGCTTGGGGTGAGCAGACTGTGCGCCCGTAAGACCGCCGCGCCAAGTCGCTTGTCCAGATGCGCGGCGGTCTTGCTTTTAAGAATTGCGGATCACAAACGCTCAAATGTTGAATCAACCTTTTCGATGATTAAAGCGAAGTTTGGCGATAGCATGAGAAGCAAGACGGAGAGAGCACAGATCAATGAGGCGTTATGCAAGGTGCTTTGTCATAACATCTGCTGTCTCATTCAGGCGATGTATGAGTTGGGACTGAAGCCAAAGTTCTACGCGCAAGTAGCTTGAAGGTCGCATTAGAACTGGTGGTCTTGGACAAGTATGTCAGGGCGCATCTCCACTTCGACTTTTTCTAAACGTTTCTCCAAACCGCTGTGATCTGCTTTTACCTGTAGCAATTCCTTATTCACCACATCCAGCTTGCGGTCAAAGTTTGTAAGGTGTGCATCCACCTCTGCCTGCATCTTTGTAAACGCGTTTAGTAAGTTCTCCCAAATTGGCTTTGTTTCAAAGTCGCGCTTATGCGCTCTCTTCTCTAGGGAAGCAAGGCGCGAATCTATTGCATCAAGGCGAGCCAAGACTTTTTCTTCAAACAGGTGGCGCGTTGGGTCTTCACTCATTATTTCCGCCCTCCTTTGCCTGTGCAATCATTTCATCTATTCTTTGTAGGCTATATTTTGTATTTATTCGCCCGTATTGATGAATTGCTTCAGTTAATCCTGCCGTGAAAACCAGGCCCTGTTTGCAATTCATGCCCTTTATGGTCAGTAATTCCCTGAATTTCCTGGCAGCGGCCAAGCCTTCATCTTTGCTTGCGTCGCCCTCATCAACAATAAGACGTACTGTGTGAATCGTCCCGCCCGCAACTTCTGATGTAAGTATAATATATGTTTCCTTCTGTCCGATATTTCTAGAAAAGATAGCTGAGTAGACTGTACTTCCAGACGGAAGGTCTTCAGCAAATTCAGCAAAATTGAAGCGGATGATAAAATTCATAGCTGCACGCCTGAGTATATCAAAGCAAGGGGAAAGAATTATACCATCTAATTGAGTCAACAACACACCGTCACCTCATGATTGGAAAACCCTTCTATTGGGCAGCTTTCCATTCCGTTGGGCAAGAACCTTTTGCCGCCAAGATTGTCGGGCAGCCCCCAAAATTGGCGGGCAAGTGGGAAATATCGGGCAAAGCCTGCCTGCTGCAATATGAATGCTCCACCTGACGGGGAAAACGGGTTGAGGAGTATGATAGGGCCTTGAAATTTGGGGGAAACATCGCCGGTAGGCCGGGGCCGGGGCGCTCGTTTATCCGTCGCCGGCGGTCGTTTTGGTCCGTCCGAACTGAAATTTGCTGGACAATAAGCGGGAAAGGAACACCTGGAAGGAATGAACGTCACACATCTTGAATGCGGCGCGTGCGGGACGCGTCATGAGGCACGACGCTTGCACAATCTTTGCGAGCAATGCGGGAAGCCTCTGCTCGTGCGCTACGATTTAGAGCAGGCTGCGCGCACTTTGACAAAAGAATCATTGGGCGAAAGACGTGCGGACCTCTGGCGCTATCGTGAGGTCCTGCCGGTCGAGCGCGAAGAGAACATTATCACCCTGGGCGAAGGGTGGACGCCTCTCCTGCCCGCTCAAGCCCTGGCCGCGCGCGTTGGCTTGAGCGAGCTTTTCATCAAGGACGAGTCGCAAAATCCGACGCAGAGTTTTAAAGCGCGCGGGATGGCCGCGGCGGTCTCGATGGCGAAGGAACTGGGGGCGCGCCGCCTGGCCGTGCCGTCTGCCGGGAATGCCGCGGGCGCGCTCTCGGCCTACGCCGCGCGCGCGGGCCTCGAAGCTCACATCTTCATGCCGCAGGATACGCCGCGTGCGAACGTTGTCGAGTGTGAGCAGACGGGCGCTCACGTGACGCTGCTGGACGGCCTGATTACGGATTGCGGCGTGGAGGTCCAGCGGCGCAAAGAAGCGGAAGGCTGGTTTGACGTTTCGACCCTGAAAGAGCCGTACCGCATCGAGGGCAAGAAAACGCTCGGCTACGAGCTGGCGGAACAGCTCGATTGGGAATTGCCGGACGTCATCGTCTATCCGACGGGCGGCGGCACAGGACTCATAGGCATGTGGAAAGCTTTTGACGAGATGGAAACGATGGGCTGGATCGGACCGAAACGTCCGCGCATGGTGACGGTCCAGGCCACTGGTTGCGCCCCCATCGTCCGCGCCTTCGAAGAAGGGAAGCGCACGGCCGACGAGTTTCCAAACGCCGCGACCGTCGCCTCAGGCTTACGCGTGCCGCGCGCCATCGGGGATTTTCTGATTCTGGATGCGCTCCGGGCCTCGAACGGCACGGCCGTCAGCGTGACGGATGAAGAGCTGATTGCGGCGACACGTGAGATCGGAGCGTGCGAAGGTCTTTTCTGCGCGCCCGAAGGCGCGGCCTGTTTGCCGGCGCTGCGTAAATTGCTCGCCGCCGGAGAAGTTAAAAGAGATGAACGCGTCGTGCTCTTCAACACGGGCGCGGGCGTTAAATATCTTGAGAGTTACGATAACTAAGAAAGGCATTGATATGAGGATTCGTTTGGCTTTAATCGTCTCGTTGCTGGCGCTCAACGCGTTCACGAGCCTGCACGCGCTCGCGCAGGACGAGATGAGCGTTCGGATCGCGCCCACCATCGCCACCATTCTGACCCGCAATGATGAGGGGCGCTTTGAGCCGGTCGGCTCGGGCGTCTTCGTGCGCAACGATGGGGTGCTGCTGACGGCTTACAATCTGGTGCGCGGCGCGCGCGAGATTCAGGTGCGTCTGGCGGATGGCGAGACTTATGACAAAGTCGAAGTGGTCACTACGGACGAGCGGCGCAACGTGGCGCTGCTGCGGATTTACGCTGTCAATACGCCCTTCGTCGGCGTCGGGGCGGCAGATGAGTCCGCCGTCGGAGCGCAGGTGCGCGCCATCTATAACGCGGGCGGTCAGGTGACGATTGAGTCCTGTGGTGTTTTGAGTGCGATCAGTCTGGCTGATGAGATTTCGGGCGCGGGCACAGGCTTTCGCGTCCTGAAATTCACAGAGCCCTTGGCGGCAAAGGCCGCCGGGGGCATCCTTGTGGACAATTATGGCCGGGTGATTGGGTTGATCGCGCCGCTGCCGCAGGCCCGAACGCAAAACTATGCCGTGCCGCTCTACAACGTCGTCGGGCTGGTGCGACTCGTCGTTCCCCATCAGTCAGCGAGCCTGGTGCTCGCTCCGGGAACGCGCGAGTTGAACCGGGCTGTTCCTGTCTGGCAGCCGTCAACGACGCCGCTCGCGCCCATGCCGCAGGTCGCCGTGCCGCAGCGCCCGACCACTGCTCTTGCTCCCGCCGGACCGGGCTCCTCCGTAGTGCGCGAGACAAATCCCGCAAAGCTTCTGGTCGGCTCCAGGACGCTGTACGTCACTTCGTCCAGCAATCTTTTCAAGCCGGTTCAGTTAGTCAACGAGTTGAGGAAGAAGCGTGAGTTTACGGACTGGGACCTTTCCTTTGTTGATGAGCGCGAAGTGGCGGACCTGGTTCTGGAGATAGAGCACGTGCCGCTTACCTGGGAGTTTCCTTTCTCGATCCGGCACCAGCGCACCGGGATTGTGGTAGCGACCGGGAAGATTTACGCTTGGGGCGGCGGCGACGGGGCGCTTCTGATGGCATCGCGTGTGGTGGAAAAGCTCACGAAGGTCCGGGCCGGGATTAAGATTGAGAATAAGACGGAGAACAACACGCCCTCAAAGCAGTAAGGGGCGCGGAGGAGAGGAGAGAATGAAGTTTAGGACACGAATCATCCGGGCTTTAACAGTCGCCCTCCTGCTGATCGGAGCGACGGGCGTCAACGCGCAAAAGCCCGCCGCTGGAGAAAAGAATGTCGTGACGCCTGACTCGAACAGCGCGCCCGCCGCGCGCCTGGAGGAGCTGCGCGCCGCAGGGTTCGAGGCGCTCTACAATCTGGATTACGAGACTGCGCGCCGGAACTTTAAAGAGATTGCACGGCTCTTCCCGGACCACCCGGCCAGCCCGCAATTCCTGGCGGCGACGCTCTGGGCACAGACCTTGAACGAATCGCGGCGGCTCCAATCTTCGCTCTACAACACGGAGTCTTTCTACGCGCAGAAGGAGGACAAGCCCGACCCGCGCATGGTAGAGGAGTTCCGTGCCCTGACGAGGAATGCGGCGCAGCTCGCCAAAGCGCGCCTTCGCCGCAACCCGAAAGATGTGGAGGCTCTCTATTTTCTGGGGGCGACTGAGGGCCTGAAGGCCGCTTTCGCGGCGGCCGTGCAGCGAAGTTTCACGTCCGCGCTGAGCGACGGGTCGAGCAGCGTTGACCGCCATCGCGCGGTCATCAAGCTCGATCCCAACTTTCACGACGCCGAATTAACGATAGGGTTTTACGATTACGTTGTCGGGAGTCTGCCCGCACCCGTCAAGCTGCTGGCGAGCATCATCGGCACACGCGGCTCGAAAAAGCGCGGCCTCCTGACACTCCAGCGCGTGGCGAGCGAAGGGCGCTGGGCGCGCGACGACGCGCGTGCTCTGCTGATAGTTCTGCTCAAACGCGAGAAGAGATACGAAGAGGCCCTGGCGATCTCGCGCGAGATGAGCGTGAAGTACCCACGCAACTATCTCTTCAAGCTCGAAACGGCGGACGCCCTCGTCTCGATTGCCGCCGCCAAGCGGCGCGCGGGCCAGGCGGCGGAGGCCGCGAAAACGGAGCTTGAAGTATTAACCGTCTTCGACTCGCTCCTGCGCGACCGCGCGACGCGCGAGGCGGCCACGCGCTCTCTGGACCTGATACATTTCCGCTACGGCGAAGCGCTTCTGGAAGCCGACAAAGCGGAAACGGCCGCGCAGGAGTTTCTCGCGGCGGCCTCGGTCGCGGGCGCGGAGCCTGGACTGACGACGATGGCGCACCTGAAAGCCGCGCGGGCCTTTGATCTTGCGGGCAAGCGAAACGATGCGCTCGCGCATTACCGCATAGTGCTCCAGCGCCCGGATGTTATGGACGCGCACGATGAAGCCAAGCAGGGTTTGAAAGAACCCTATAAGCCGAAGAAGAGCGAGAAGAGTATAGAGGAAGAATAAGGTCCGTAATCAGCCGCTCGCGCGGCAACATCAGGATATGGCGGCTGAGCCGCCGGGAACTCAAATGAATAACAACGGGAAAAATATAATCGAGCGAGCGGGGGGCACACGCCCCAGACGCCTGCTGTTGTGTCTGGACGGCGTGCCGTATGAAGTGTTGAAGAATGCGAAAGGGCGCGGGATGTTCGACATTTTCGGGGAGCCTTCGCGCCTGCTCTCGCCGTTTCCGACGATGACGAACGTCGCGCTCTCAAGAATGCTCGGCGCGACGGCCCCGCTCGGCTACGAAAGCCTTTATTTTGACAAGTGCGCGCAGGAGCTTCGCGGCGGCGTCCGCAAATATATCGGCTGGCGCACGCCGGACAAAACCCCTTCGTCTTACATGGACGAGCTTGATTACCAGG
The DNA here is from genome assembly GCA_036392495.1 of Pyrinomonadaceae bacterium. Classification (GTDB taxonomy): domain Bacteria; phylum Acidobacteriota; class Blastocatellia; order Pyrinomonadales; family Pyrinomonadaceae; genus QHXM01. The sequence goes on from DASVXV010000122.1 coordinate 6,052, forward strand.
AGCCTTTGCCTTTCGAGTTCCTGGTCTATGTCGCGCCCGAAACAATCTGGCGCGCGGACATGCGCCGTTTTCACGACCGCTTCCGCCGCGCGCCTCAGACGCGGGACTTCTTCGCCTTCCTCAAAGGCACGGACGGATTGATGCACATCCGCGGCCCGAAGCGGCTGACCGTTGCGCTCAACTCGCTCGACAAGATTCTGAAGAACATACACGACTACTGCGGCGACGAGACAGAGATCGTGCTCTTTTCGGACCACGGAATGAACCTGGAAGAGAACCGGCGCGTCAACCTGCAAACACACTTGAGAAAGAACGGCTACGACGTGACTCATAATCTGCGAGGCGGCGACCGGCGCGGAGTCTCCGTCCCGGCCTTCGGTCTGTGCAGCTACGTCGCGCTCTATTGTGTGGATGAAGAGGCGGCCGCCGAGGTCGCCGATTCATTGGTTGATCTTGAAGGCGTGGACTTCTCGATTCACCGTGACGGGGAGCGCGCCGTTCTGGTGAAGGGAAGGCGGGGCGCGGCGCGCATTCACCGTCAAGGTGAGAGCGAGGGCGAAATCGCGTATCGCTACGAGCAGATTACAGGCGACCCGCTCGAACTGGCTCCCATCATCAACAAGCTCCGCGAGGACGGGCTGCTCGCGCAGGACGGCTATGCAATGGACGCGGCGTGGTACGCGAGGACCTCCACGCATCTCTACCCGGACGCCGTCGCAAATCTCTTCCAGTCGCTGCACGCCCCGCGCGTCGGGCACACGGCGGACGTGCTCGTCAGTCTGAAAGATGGCTACTACTACGGCGACTCGCTCTTCAGCCGCCTCGCACGCCTCGCCGCCACACACGGCAACGCCATGCGCGCCAGCTCCACGGCTTTCCTGATGAGCACGCATCGCACGCTTCCCTCATTCGTACGCGCGGACGAAGCACAGCCGCTGTTGAAGGGATGAGACGCACCGTCGAATCGCCTGGGTTAGTAACTGGACATAGCGAACGTAGCTGATGAACAACGTGGCAATAAGAAGGGCTGTCCTCGCTGCTCTGCTATTAATCTTTTGCTCTGGCGGTGTCCTGGCGCAAGAAACCAAAACATCTGACCGCTGTACCGTTGGCGTAATTGAGATAACGGGCATTAAAACAGCTGACCTTGAGAACGATTCTTCTCCTCAGTCTAAATTTAAAGAGCTTGGCACGTTTGACACCGTTATTGGCGAAGAAGAATTAACCACTAAATCTTTCCGTCTTCCGAAAACAAAACTCTACATTGTCGCCGGCGTCTGGTACACAGATGAATCTATGGCGGGAGAAGATAGTCAGGATTCTGTCTCCTTAGAGCTAACGATTTCCCCGACACCTAAGCGTAATATCTTATCAGGGCTGCAATTTGCTAAGGCTGAGGTGCTATCGAAAGATTTCGATGTTGCGAGAGTGGCCTCGATATACAAGACACGCCGCCGCAGCTTCTATATCGTGATGGAATGCCGCAAACATACCCGGTCTTGAACCTGTTAGTTCTCCTTAGAGTGAACAATTATGAAAACGCTCATCGTCCTTGCGCTGGCGATTCTCTTCGCCGCCCAGAGCAGTGCGGCTCGCGCGCAGAGTGAAGATTGGCGGGTTTACTCTCCGCGTCGCAGTGGATTTAGTGTTGAGACGCCAGCTCCTTTACGCAGAGTCATGTCATTTGACGGGGATCACGGCGCAAACCTTGAGCCGGATCAAAATATAGAATGGGCCACATGCTACGCGGCCATCGAAGGCACACCGGCAGAGAGCCGATTCGGAATAATAGTCATCAATCACATAGCGAGAGAGATGTTTCTCCGCTCGCTGAAGCGAGAAAAGTATCTTCAATACCTGAGTTGGCTGTTTTTTGCCGACGATGATGAGCTCCAATTTATGAGAGCGCCGGTCGCGGTCAAACATAATGGACTGACAGGCAAGGAATATTTATACATTAAAGAGAGCTCATACGGAGACCTTTATACTAGAGGCAGAATCTTCGACACTGGCAATAAAACCTACGTCATAGTATTCGTCGGGCAGAGCATTAAGACCTTACTTCGCCGGACGCCGAGCGTTTCCTGGGTTCTTTTCGTCTGCGCCGACGTATACCTCAAACTTGACTGTCCTGCCTTGCAGCGCGTACAAAGCTGGGCATGATGAATGATGCCTCGCTTGATTCCAGGCCCACGGTCGAAACTTTCAATCTCGTCCGCCGCTTCGGCAATTTCACAGCCGTGGACCACATCAACCTGCGTGTCGAGCGCGGGCGCTTCTTCGGCTTTCTCGGACCGAACGGCGCTGGCAAATCCACGACCATCAAGATGCTGACGGGCCTGCTCGCGCCGACCTCCGGCGAGATTCGCGTGCTCGGCCGTGACATTCAAGCGGAGCCCCTGGAAGTTAAACGCCGCATCGGCGTCGTCCCCGAAGACCTGAATCTTTTCGAGCGCCTGACGGGCGCTGAGATGCTGACGTTTACGGGAAGAATGTACGGTCTCCAAAAAGCTGAGATTGCAGAGCGGACGCAAGAACTGCTCGCCCTGATGGAGCTGGACACGGAGCCGCGCAAGCTCGTCGTCGAATACTCGCACGGAATGAAGAAGAAGCTCGCGCTCGCCTGCGCCCTGATTCATCGCCCCGAAATACTCTTTCTGGACGAGCCGTTCGAGGGCGTGGACGCCATAGCCTCGCGCACGCTCAAGGCTTTGCTCTCGCGCCTGACCGCGCGCGGTCTGACCGTTTTCCTGACCTCGCACGTGCTTGAGATAGTCGAGCGGCTCTGCACGGACATCGCCATCATCTCTCAGGGGAGACTGGTCGCCGCGGGCTCGCTCGACGAATTGCGGCGCGGGATAGCTGTGGAAGGGGACGGCGAGGCAGCGCGCGGTCCAATGTCGCTCGAAGACTACTTCATACACGTCGTCGGCGGAGTGAAGCACACGAGCGACGACGTTCTTCAGTGGCTGGCGTGAGCGTTGTCACTCAAGTCAGTACCGCCTGCGGTAGCGGGCGGGCGTACCGATTGCGGATTGTAGAATGCGGATTGCGGATTGAGAACAAATGCTCTGGTTCTTAAATCCGCAATCCCGTTATCCGCATTCCGCAATTCCATCTCCCGCCCGCTACCGCAGGCGGTACTGACGCTGGCGCATTACGCAGCGGCCACATGCAATTGCAAATCCCTATTGGACCTGCCGGGCGCGCACCCGCGCGGTCTCATTCTCGAAGATAAAGGCGAGCGATTTGTAGATCAGCTTGGCGCAGAGGAAGGCCGACGCGTCCATGCCTTCGACGTAAGAGTATTCAGTCAAATCCATGCCGACGACGCGCCGCTTGCGGGCGAGTGTGCGAATCAGTCCGATGGTTTCATACCAGCCGAGACCGCCTGGCTCCGGCGTTCCCGTCTGCGCGACGAGCGACGGGTCCAGACCGTCAATATCAATGGTGAGGTAAACGTTCTCCGTCAGCCCGTCAACCGCAGCATCCCACCAGTCCGAGCGCCCGACGATGTCTTTGGCCCAGAAGATACGCGTCGGCAGTTCGTCAATCGCGCGCGCCTCTTCGGCGGAGATCGAGCGGATGCCGCATTGAACGGACGGCAGGCGCATGTCGCGTGTGACGCGCGCCATGATCGAAGCGTGCGAGTGCGGCGTGCCGTCGTAGGTGTCTCGTAAGTCTGCGTGGGCGTCTATCTGGAGCACAGAGAGGTTATCGTAGCGCTCGGCGTGGGCGCGAATGACCGGCGCGCTCACGCTGTGCTCGCCGCCGATCATCGTGATGAACTTTCCCGTAGCAACCAAATCGCTTGCGTGCTGGTAGAGCGAGGCCATCATGCGTTCGGGCGGATCGAGCGACGGCGACTCCGCAACGGTATGAATGCCTAGCTTATAGACCTCCGCGTCGGTCTCCTCGTCGTAAAGCTCCATGTTGCGCGAGGCGTTAATGACGGCCTCCGCCCCGCGCCCCGTGCCCGTGCCGTAAGAGACGGTGCCCTCGTAAGAGACGGGCCAGACGACGACGCGCGCCCGCTCGAAACTGGAAAACTCCTCTTCGGCAATCCCGCCGAAGTTCATCGGAAGAGTAGCTGATTCGGACATAGAGACAATATATAGCAAGTTGGTCAAGAAACTCTATTGAGTCAACAGGGTCTATTCATTCTCGACGGAAAGAGAACGATCCACGAAGCCACACGAAACGACACGAAATTGCTGTGGTTTGTTTCGTGTGGTTTCGTGTGGTTTCGTGGACAGTGCTGTTTCTCTACTTTCCTCAGTCTCGAAA
>DASVXV010000123.1:0-25021 GCA_036392495.1 Pyrinomonadaceae bacterium
TTTCCAGACAGGCTTCGCAGAGGTTGGCTGAAACTGCTTGAGACTTCGGTGGTTGATAGATAGTTCGCATCTTCCTGATAGGAAGAACAAAAGCTTAACTCAGCCCTTTTTCCCTTTCTGCTCCCGAAACTGACCGATTACGCACCGGGCTAAAAAATTATTGACACCGTGGCCTCTGGCGGGTGTAGAATGCGCCCGCCTGTTAAATTTATCGGCACGCTTTCTCCCCCGCCTCCATCTTTAACAGGGTCTATCAAACCACCAATCACAAGGAAAATGTGATGCTGCCCCCAATCGTCACATACTTTCTCTCGCAGAGTACCGAAAATCAAAATTCCAAGTGTGTGAAAGTGCGTGGGCTTTTTGTCTGCCGCCTCGTGCGGCCCGAAAGACATTAGATAAAAAGCTCCGTCGCTTTAGCACGTGCGGCGGCGGAGTCCCTGGAACGATACGACCTCTGCTGCGAGTCCTGCATCGAAGATGTCTCGCTGTTGACGGCTTGCATCACAGAGCAGGGTTGCGGTACTGGCTCAACTTCTAACCCCCAGGAGCCAGCGTCGCCGGGCGCTTCGCCTTCGCCCCCTCTGGTCGAGGCGGAAGGATTGAACGTCAAGGGCGATGCCTCCTCTTTTCCCCACCCAAGGAGGTGCTAGATGAAACGAACCATTAGTATCCTAACCGCCGTCAGTCTCATGCTCACACTCTGCTCTTCCGCCTTTATAACCTCCGCGCGAAAATCGGCGACTAAAGAGAAAGAGACCAAGGAAGAGCGCCTCGCCAAGACACTCAAGGCCAACTGGGACCGGCTGCCGCCGCTGGCAAAGCTCGGCGCGTCGCCCGAGGCCAAGGCCGCTTGGGACAGTCTGACGGACCAGGAGCGCGAGTACGTCAAGGCCAAAGTCCACTCAATCCTCGGCAAGGAGATAGGGAAACTCAAAACGGATAAGGAGGCGCGCAAAGCCGCCGTCAAAAGGTGGAAGGAGTTGCGCAAAACGGGCGACGACGTGACCTTGAGCTTCGTCGGCAAAGACGGGAAGAAAAAAACTGTCAAGGCCAAGAAGCAGGAGGTCGCCACTATGGACGATGATCCAGCCTCGGCCCGCGCTGTAGACAAGAAAGAGAACGGGAGAGAGAGCGCCGTCAAGGTCGCGGCGCAAAAGCCCGCCGGCGCGAAGAAGTCCGCGGCCCCCTGGGACGAGCGCTGGGCCGCCGCAGACCTGGCCCATTTCAATAAAGCTCCCTTCAAGAAGGCTTCTTTCGGGAAACCTGCGGCCGCGCCCCAGAGCGGGGACGCGGACTTAGACGGCCTGCCGGAAAGTTTCGAGGACGCGCTGGCCGAGAATTTCCACCCCCTCTACCACACCTCTGCGGGCGAGGTTGACAACTACTCGACCTTCCACGACACGACCCCGCAGATGGTCAAAGACCGCTTCGGGCAGAACCCTGTCCTCTACTACCGCGTCACCCCCCTCTACATACGCTACAACCCTCACAGGTACATGTACGAGAGTTTCATCAGGATTGACTACCTGACGCTGTGGGATCACGACAGCGGCCTGCCCGATACAACAGGCTGCGACATCACGCCCCCCTTCGAGTCCATCATAGGGAGCCTCGGCGGGCCGCACGACATAGACAACGAGCGCTCGGCGCTGCTCGTCTCAGGCCCCGTCTTCGACCCCTACAACGCCTGGGGCTTCAACCTGGACGCCAACCAGTACAGCGCGCTCAGCGTCTTCACCGCCGCGCACGAAGGCGAGTTCACGGATCAGAGCGCCTACCACAACTTTCCTGCGAACCCTATGTGGCCCGGCAGCCACATAGAGCTGTGGCACTCGCTCTGGAAACACGCGACCTACACCTCGAACCCGAACTTCCACACCCTCGTCCCGGAGTATATCATCTTCACGGGCTTCTTCTTCCTGGGGTACTTCTTCGTCGACTTCTTGGACCCCTTCGACTTCATGGACCCCTACTGCCGCGAAGCCTTCTGGGACTGGGGCTCGAACTGCCCCAACAATGACCCCTGGAGTAGCCCCTATTTCTACCTCTACCTCGCGGCCATCTACTACTCGGTGGTCGTCACCTTCGGCTGCGCTGTCGAGCGCTTCCACGAGCAGGGAGCCCAGTTCGCCAACCCGCGCATTAACGTCGGCGAACCGTTCCAGCCCATCAACGGCTCGTCCTTCATCCTCGACAATACCTACTCGCTCTACAACAAGCTCAGGTCGCCGCTGGCATTCGAGAACCTGATACATTAGTGGCAAACTCTGCTGTCGGGGGAGGCGATGACCCTCCCCCGCAGCGACAAACTGGGACAAAATTCGGTTGACGTTAGGGCGAAAACGTGACCAAGAAATTTTTGGCGCTCGCGCCATCACCCTTCTTCTTAATCTGGTCTGCGCGACACCTGCCCGGGCCGAGGCGAAAGCCGAAAAGGAATCGCGCTTCGCCGAGAAAGCTTTGTCCCTGCCCTTTCTTAGACATTGCTGCATACCACGACTTTCTGCCAGTTATTAGTTAAGAATTAGACTAACTGCCAATAATTGATTAAACCTTGGCACAGCGCCGTTCCAGAATCCTTTGGATTTTAACTTCTGACTGCCAATAATCGCTTTAGTAGGCTGCCAGCTAATCATTAAAGTCTCAGCCGCTCTGATTTAACGTAATTAGCTGCGGGGTTCCGTAGCTAATTACGTTAATCTCACGTCCATCTGTTCCGGTTACGGCGTCTCTCTGATCTCGATGCGATCAACGAAGAACTCGCCGCCCTTCGGGTCCTGGTTATAGATGGCGAAAAAGCCTGTGGGGACAGAGCCGTCTGTACAGACGCGTAGCTGCTCCCACTCGTTGTGCTTGGTGCTCCACGCGACTGGCCCTTGCACGCCGCCGTTCGGCGCAATCTGCACTCGTCCCCGCCGCACGAAGACCCAAGCGGAGAACATGAGCTTCGCCGGGGCAGTAGGGAGTTGTTGAACGATGCCGCCCTCGTTGCCCCCTGCGACGAAGCGGAGCATACGCGAGCCGCCGGGGCCTGGAACAGTGGTGGGAATGAGCCGGGACATGACCCTGTCGCCCGGCGGGTTGCTCGTGTGCATCAGCCAGTGCCTCGCCGCCGATGGAGGCGGAATCGGCTGGCCCGGCAGCCAGATCGTGAACGGGCCGTTCGGGCCGACGATCTCGAAGCTCGGATTTCTGGCGAGGTTAATGTTATTAGCGAAACTGAACGGCGGGCAATTCGTCGCCGCCGCTGGCGCAGAGGCCGCGCCCGTAATGCCTTTGAGGGAACTGGCTGGCGGGGCAAAAGCATCTGCCGTGGGCGCATTGCCGTCGGCGCGCGCAAACAATCCGACTGACAATGCGACGGCTGCGAAGGTTAAGGATAATAGTAATCCTACGTTGACGAGTCGTTTGAATGTGATATTCATAGTTTGTCTCCTTACAGATTGATGGTCATGCTCGAACGTTGATGGAATCCGTTCGCCGCCGGTGAAGCGAACGCCGCAACGGCGTTCGTACCTGTCTTCACCATCAGGAGTTCGACGAACGTGCGAGGCTCAGTGTGACTCTTCTTACGCCTCCCCCTCAGCCAGCCGGCGCAAAGACTCTGCACAGATGAGCATCTCGCCCGCGGGCGTCTCGTTGAAGTGCAGGCGATTCGCTTCGACCAGGCGGAAGATGGTGCGTTGCGTCACGGAGCAGGCGCGCGCGGCCAACTCGACCGTAACCGCCTGCGTCTGTGCCCCGCAGGCGACGCACCACATGGCGGATGCGCTGCCCCGCACCCGCAGTATGGTGAGACTGTGCGTCTCAACCGTGATTCTGGTTGTTCTCTTTGCCAGGGCGCATCATCCCTTCTGCGCCGGGCCGCTAGACCGTCACCTTCTTGATGCTCGTGTGCTTTTCGTCAATGAACTGCACGAACGTTCCGTCCCCTTTCGTCAGCAGCACGGACGCGAAAATCTCATCCTCCTGTGGGCCGAATTCTTTCGGGCCGGTGAACTTCAGGCCAGGGTCTTCGTTGAGGTCTTTGGCCGGGACGAGGCGCGTCACTGTAGTCGGCTCGACGGTCGTGAACGGCCCGCCCGTCACGCGCTTGCTGAACTTGTCGCCGAACTTGAAGCGATAGAGGACTGAGGGGAGGTCGGGTTGGGCTGGTTCGCCGACCGCGAGGTCTGCGCGGCGCAGCCGGATGCTGTAGTTGAATTTCTTCCCGTGGTCTGCCTGATTGAAGCTGATTCTGAAGCGAACCGTCGCCTTGAAAATCTCCGTGTTGGTGGTCGGCTCTATCTTCAGCGTCGCGAAAGTAACTTTTGCCATGAGCTTTCTCCTTAGTGAGAGTGGGGCGCTCTCAGCGTGAGGCGTTTCTCAAGTCTGTCGCCGCGCCCGTAAGCGACAGTCGCTCGCCATAAATCTTTTGCCTGCGCCGGTGGCGTTTGCTAAAATGGCGGCCTCAGATAACCGTCCGCCGCGACTTCACCCTCTGACGCAGATCGTTCCAGGACGCGGCGCATCTTCCACCGGAGGCCGGCTAAAAATCCTTAAATCCGGGGCTAATATTTCCTAAAACTTCCTGGTGCCGTGATGAAAGACCCGGCGTCGCAAAACTCTTACCTTTTCGCGGAGTTTCAACTCGACCCACTGCGGCGCGTGCTGCTCAAAGGCGGTCAGCCCGTCGCGCTTAACCCGAAGGCGGTCGAGCTGTTGCTGGCGCTGGTCGAGAGGCGTGCAGAAGTGCTGAGCAAGGATGATCTGCTGAGCGCGGTCTGGCCCGACCAGATCGTCGAGGAGAACAATCTGACGGTTCACGTCTCGGCGCTACGGAAGGCACTGGGCGAGAAGAAGGGCGCGCACCGGTTCATCGTCACGATTCCGGGTCGCGGCTACCGCTTCGTCGCGGACGTGAAGCAGGCCGATTTGAGCGACGCGCTCGTCGTCGAGCACCACTCGGTCACGCAGATCACTGTCGAGGATGAAGACGGCGCGCCGGAGACGGTCAAAACACGACTGGTTTCCGAGAAGGCGGCGTCGCGAGGCATGCCGCCGCCGGGCCGAGCGGCAGTTGAGCCGCGCGCGGTTCGCGCGCCCGCCTTCACGATGAAGACGCGCGCGGCGAGGGCTGGCGCGGCAATGACAATCGCGCTGATTCTAGTCGTCGGTGCGTTCGTTGCACACCGCCATCCCGGCGAGAAGAAGGGCGCAGCGCAGTTCGGGCGCTTCGATATCAAACGACAGACGAACACCGGGAAGGTTCTCGCCGCGGTCGTCTCGCCCGATGGCGAGTACGTGGCCTTCGCGCAAACGGAAGCCGAGGGGCAGAGCCTTTGGCTCAGACACGTCCCGACAGGCGGCGGCACACGCATCGTCGAGCCAAAGCCGGTCGAGTACTGGGGGCTGGCCTTCACACCCGACGGCCACTACATCTACGCCACGACTTTCGAGAAGAGTCAGGCCGATCCCGTCCTCTCCAAAATCCCCGTACTCGGAGGCGCGACCGAGCGCCTCCCCGTCGTGACCAATGCCGGCGTCTCCTTCTCGCCCGATGGGCGACGCATGGCCTACGTCGTGAGCAGCAGCTCATCCGGAGGCTCCATCCTGTGGACGGCCAACGCCGACGGCTCGGATAAAAAATTCGTCGCCCTGCGCAAAGACCCGAACTTCTTTGCGATGCAGGCCAACACCGTCGCCTGGTCGCCCGACGGCGCAATAATCGCCTGCGCTGTCATGAACAACGCAAGCGACGGCCTGCACATGAGCATCGTCGGCTACGGCGCGCAAGACGGCAGAGATAAGCATTTGACGGCAGGGCACTGGAACATCATCGACGGCGTCGCCTGGGCATCGCGCGACGGCGGGCTTATGTTGACGGGCAACACCAATCCGGGCTTGGCCTCTCAGGTGTGGTTCATCTCCGCAGGCGACGGCCACGCGCGCCGCGTCACCAACGATCTGAACAACTACCGCGGCATCTCCATGGCGAGCAATGGCGGCTCACTGGTAACGGTGCAGACCAACACCACTTCTAGCATCTGGACAGCGCAGGTAAGCGCGGGAGGGAAGGCGTACAACTTCCGCCAGGACTTCTCCGAAGTCGGAGAGATTCCTGCCATCGGCTGGAACGCCAACGGAGAACTCGTTTATCTCTCAGTCGCCAGCGGCGCGCCGGAGTTGTGGATGCTCGGAGCGGGGAGAGAGCGGGCGAAGCAGTTAACGATTGATGCGCGCGTCAGTGATTTCGCCCTCTCTCCTGATGGGCGCTACATTGTCGTCGTCTCGAACCGGGCCGGCAGGCCGAACCTCTGGCGCATGGATGCGGACGGCGGCCTCAAACAGTTGACCAGCGGCGACGGCGAAGTTCACCCACGCTTCGCGTCGGACGGGCAGTTCGTCTTCTTTCAGAAAGGCTTCGGCGATGTCCTTTCGTCCGTCTGGAAAGTGTCCATCGAAGGCGGCGACCCGCAGCCGTTGACGCGGCCGCACCAGACCTATCCCGACGTTTCTCCCGACGGCAGACGAATCGTCTACTCCCACATGGACACATCTGCGACCAACGTCGGGCAGTGGCGGCTCGGCGTCGCGGACGTGACAGACGGAAAACAACTCGAAAGCTTCGCGCTCCCCGCCTCGGTCACGAACCGCTTGACGCGATGGACGCCGGACGGCCGCGGTCTTATTTTCATCAGCACAATCGGCGGGATCTCAAACCTCTGGCTGCAACCAGCCGATGGCGGCGGCGCGCGGCAGGTCACGGACTTCCCCTCGCAACAGATCGAGGCCTTTGACCTGTCGCGCGACGGCCGCGGGCTGGCTATTGTGCGCTCGCACAAAGTGAGCGACGCCGTGCTGCTTAGCAACGCACGCTGAATCGGGCAACCCCCGCGGTCTCGTATGGGCTCCAGTCTGCGCTCGAACATGGTGGATTACCTGAAAGGAAGCTAAATCACTGTCGTTTGTACTCAATGCAAGTATTCAAGTGAATTTTGTACTTTCGACAACTAATTCTGTTAGTACGGCGCAGGAGCCATGCTGAAATTCCCGATAAAGCAGGATGGGGCCTACGGCCCCAGCAAAAGTTTCAAATAGTCATCTTTGCAAAATAGCCTGAGGACCCCGTCAAGGCGTTGATTTAGAGAATCCTCTCCCTCGATCCTCTCCTCAAGAAAACTGCTTGTGCCCGCGGAGCTTTTTATGGTATTAGGCCGTGAATTTTTCTCCGAGCCGAGGGCCGCGCGTCAATTCTGTTGTTTCTCATCCCCAGCTACACTAAGAACGTAGGATTAGAACCGAAAGGAATGCCCCATGAAAAAATCTAGCCGCTCACACCTGCGCCTGTCCGACGGACGGCGCCGACAGTTGACGATTTTCACCGCGCTCGTCGTCGCCGGCGCGCTGCTCATCGCCGGATGTGCAAAGAATGCGAATACGACGAATACCGCCACGGGTTCGACAGGCAACGCGGGCTCCACTAACAGCACCGGACCGAAGAATCGTGAAGAGATCAAGGAGATGGCCGACAAACAGGGCGAAGCGACTGCCCCGGACAAGGGAAATTTCGTGGTTCTCTATACGCCCGTCACGTCCGGCAACGAGAAATACCTTCAGATGGAGCAGAGCATCAAGCAGGAGCGAGTGCTCGAACAGATCGTTGAGGAATTAAACGCCGCCATCGCCGTCCCCGAAGAGGTCAAAATCACCTTCATGGAGTGCGGCGAAGTTAATTCCTCCTGGCAGCCGTCAAAGCGCACCATCGAGATGTGTTACGAGTTGATAGAGTATTTCGGAGACCTCTTCAAAGACAGCGTGAAATCCCAGGCGGAGTTGGAAGAGGCTGTCGGGGGCGCAGAGACCTACGTCTTCTTCCACGAGCTGGGTCACGCCCTGGTCGACGTCCTTAATCTGCCCTCGACCGGCAAGGAAGAGGACGCCGTGGATCAGTTGTCCGTTTACATCCTGGTGGATAGCGGCGGCGACGAGGGAGAAAAGATGGCGCTCAGCGGGGCGTTCTGGTGGTGGAAGCGTTACAAGCAAGCGGAGGAGGCAGGCATTCCTCTACAGAACCTTAACTGGGCGGACGAGCATTCGATGGACGGGGCGCGGGCCTATAATATACTCTGCTGGATCTACGGACACAGCCCCCAGAAATACGCGAACATCGTCAACAACCCGCTGCCCGAAGCCAGGGCCGTGCGGTGCCCGAAGGAATATTCGGACCTTTCGAGGGCGTGGCTGACCTTGCTGAAACCTTACCTCAAGGATGGTGGCAGGAAGGCTCTGGAAGCAACAGCGGGGAATGGCTGAGGACGGTCGTGCGAGAGGACCTGGGCGGCGCAAGCTGGCCTGACGAGTGCCGTGGATAATTGATAGTTGAAATGCTCCCGACATACGCCCTGCGATAACGAGCGCACGTCGGGAGCAATCCATTCTCCCTGCCGTGCCCTTTGGAAAGCCGCCCCGGGCGGTTTCGCGCAATCCCTTATTCTTCAGACAGCGCTTGTGCCTGCAAACCTTTTTATGGTATTAGCCGCTTCGGTCGCTCTAATACCAGGACAGCTTCAATCTTTGAGCATCTTCCTTCGAACAACTGAAAGGATAAGCAAATGACAGCATCGAATAACCCCCAACGAGGCTTGGGCCATATGCTGCGCCAGCACCTCATGGTGGTGCTCGCGCTCCTCATCGCCGGATCAATTCTCATCGCCGGCTGTAAGAAGAATACGAACACGAATGGTAACAGCAACGCGAACGCAGGCAATACGAATGGCGTCGGCCAAATCGAAAATCCTACTAACACCAACACCGAAATCCTTAAAAAACAGGCTGACGATCAGGGAAAGGCCGAGCGGCCTGACAGAGGAAATTTCTCGGTCCAATACTCGACAGTCCAGAATCCGCAGTACGCCGCGATCAACGAGCGTTTTCGCCAGCAGCGATTCCTCGAAGGCATCGCGGACGAATTGAACGCGACTATCGCCATCCCTGAAAACGTCACCATCACCTTCAAAGAATGCGGGGAGCCTAACGCTTGGTGGGACCCCCAGAGTCGTTCCATCATCATGTGCTACGAGCTGATGGAAGAGATGGCCAAAGACTTCCAGGAGGTCGCCAAGACGCAGGAGCAGCTCAACGACATGCTGGGCGGCGCGATGACGTTCGCCTTCATACACGAGCTGGGCCACTGCCTGATAGATGTCCTCAACCTACCCTCGACCGGAAGGGAAGAAGACGCAGTTGACCAGCTTTCGACGTTCGTCCTCGTCGCCTTGAACGGCGAGCAGGGAGAGCAGATGGCGATCAACGGCGCGATCTCGTGGGGCATCCAGTACGATAGACTGTTGAAATCCGGAAAGACTGCCGGCGATCTGGACAGGCTCTGGGCCGACGAGCATTCGATGAACGGGCAGCGGTTCTACAACATCCTCTGCTGGGTCCTGGGTCACAATCCCAACAAGTGGGTGAAACTCGTCAACAATCCTCTGCCTGAGGCGAGGGCGGTCCGGTGTCCGACCGAATATATGAAACTGGCGACCGCCTGGCTGACCTTGCTGAAACCTTACCTGAAAGACGGCGGGGCAAAGGCGAGCCAGCACACGGAGCCGATGATGAATCAGGGGGCGCCCACGGGCCCGCCTCAACAGCCTTCGGCGCCGGGCGGCGACCACAACGGACACTGAAGAGCAGTAGGCAGAAGGCAGTAGGCAGTAGGCAGTAAACGACCAGCCCCGTTAGGGGCGACAGAATTTAGCCAGGGGCGTCGGTCCCCTGGAAGATGTAGCATATTATTTATCGAGCCCCAGCAGGGGCGGCAGAACGTCTGTCGCCCCTGCCGGGGCTCGAATATTATTGATGTGCCTTAACCCAGGGCTGACGCCCTGGGCTTTAGACGGTCGCCCCTAGCGGGGCTGACTGACCACTGACCACTGACCACTGCTTTCTGCCTTCCGCCTACTCATCTTTATTCTTGGTGGAGCTGACGACGCTCACGATGCGCTCCATCTCCTCTTTCGCACGCTCGGTGTTCGACTGAATGCCGGAAGCGCGCATCATGAATTCGTCCGCGTTGCTCGCATTCCTCAGCGCCTCTTCCAGAGAGATGAGACCCGACTGGTAGAGATGAAAGAGCGACTGATCGAAAGTCTGCATCCCATACTGCGACGTCCCCGCAGCGATGGCCTCACGGATCAAATAGGTCTTCTCTTCGTTGATGATGTAATCGCGTATCAGGCCGGTCGTGACCATGATCTCGACGGCGGGCACTCGCCCGCGCCCACGCGCGGCGCGGACCAGTCGCATGGAGATGACTGCCTTGAGGATGCCCGCGAGCTGGAAGCGGACGCTCTTCTGCTGGTGCGAGGGGAAAGAGGAGACGACGCGCGTGATAGTCTCGGTCGCGTCGAGCGTGTGCAGGGTCGAGAGCACGAGGTGGCCCGTCTCGGCGGCCGTCAGCGCCGTTTCGATGGTCTCCAGGTCGCGCATCTCGCCCACCAGGATCACGTCCGGGTCCTGGCGAAGCGCGCCGCGCAGGGCTTCCGCAAACGAGCGCGTGTCCACGTCCACCTCGCGCTGCGTCACGAAGGAGCGCTTGTCGCGGTGTAGGAATTCGATGGGGTCTTCGATGGTGACGATGTGTCCGCTGCGCGTGGCGTTGATGCGATCAATCATCGCGGCGAGCGTCGTGGATTTGCCAGAGCCGGTCGCGCCCGTGACCAGAATCAGCCCGCGCTGCTCGTCTGCGATCTTGTCAATCACAGGGGGCAGGCCGAGCGCGCTCGTGCTGCGCGTGCTGTCCGGGATGACGCGCAGGACGATCCCGACCGTGCCGCGCTGCTGAAAGATGTTGGCGCGAAAACGGCCCACACCGGAGACGCCGTAAGCGATGTCCACCTCGCTGACCTCTTTGAAGCGCTGCTTCTGGCGGTTCGACATCATCGAAAAGGCCATGTCGAGGGTGTCATCCTGCCCGAGCGGCTGCGCGTCAACGACTGGGCGCAACTCGCCGCCGACGCGCATATAAGGATAAGAGCCGGCCTTGAGGTGCAGGTCCGAGGCGCCGTGATTGGTCGCCACGCGCAGCAGATCATCTATCTTGATTGACATAATGGGATGGACTCAGGGAAAACCTTTCGCGAGCAAAGTCTGGAGAGTGTCGGGCGACGCGCGGCTTGGCTTCGGGGTTATTGCTGCACTTTTAACGGGAAAGCGCGGGCGCGTGACTCGCGGGATTTGGGGCGCGCCGCCGGAAAATTAAAGCCCCGGAGACGCACTTTTCATGATAGCCCGCCGCGTCAAGGTGCGTCAACGGATAAATTTTTGCGGTAGCGCTTCAGTTTGAACTTTGAGAACAGCTTGAATATCTGAGACTTTATTTTAAAACCATGCGGCGGATAGGCTGGAATCCCGATGAGCCTCTAGCTTGGGAATACTCTTTTAGGGATGCAGACGTTAAGAAGCTGAAAAAGCTGGCGCGGTATCTTGAGTCGCTGCAATATCGAGTAACCGATTGATTGCGGGTATGGCGGCTTTAGCGCCAGTAAAGCTTAGTTCCCTATATGAACTTTTAAAGAATCAGCTTTCCAAGCTGAACCACTACCTGGAATTGAGCCCTCCGCCCAGCCAGCCACGATATCTCTTAACTGCTTTAATTATCTCCGCGCAGCATCAACGTCTGCCCGCGCGAAGTGTAATCGCCGAGCAGAACCCCGTCGCCTAGAAGAACGCCATCGCCGAGCAGAACGCCGTCGCCAAAGAGGACGCCGTCGCCGAGCAGGACCCCGTCGCCCAGAAGCACGCCGCTGCCCATGAAGGGCGTTCCGTTGCCCATCACGCCGCCGTCGCTAATCAGGATGTTGTCGCCGAGAAGAACGCCGCTCGACAGCATCGTCGAATCGCCGAGCAGGACCCCGTCGCCGAGGAGAACGCCGTCGCCAAGCAGGACGCCGTTGCCGTAAACGGCCTGGTATCTGGCGATGAGGTCTGTGCCGGTGGCGTAAGTGCGATCGAGAATGACGCCCTGAGACCAGCGGAATGTGGTGTACGAGTTATTGCGAGTGGCCGAATTATAGTAGGCGAGAGAGGTCTGCGGGACGGGAAGCGTGCTGGCCGTCAACAGAGGGTTGCCGACAGCCGTGCCCGAAGCCAGGTCCATGCGCACGAGTTTGGCCAGTCTCACGGCGCCTTCGATATTGATCTGGCCCGCGCCCTGTTCGAGCATGTTGTAGCCAGGGAGCTGCTGCGCCGTGTACATCAGGATCACCTTGACCATGTTCGGCGTCAGCCGTGGATTGGCCTGCAACAGGAGGGCAGCGGAACCGGCGACGACGGGCGCTGCCATCGAAGTGCCGTTGAGGCGCATCATCTTCTGGTTGGCAAACTTGCTGACGCCGACATCCAGGGACGGGTCCTTCGCCACGAGGGCGTTATTGATCGCCTGGGCTGAGATAATTTTGTTGCCCGGCGCGACCAGATCGGGCTTGAGCAAATTATCGTAGTGCCGGATGCCTGTCTCGTCTGTCCAGGAGCTTCGGGTCGGCCCGCGCGAGCTGTAGGTCGTCATCACGTCATCGCCGCGATCAATCGTGCCGCCCGTGTTGGAAGCGCCGACGGTGATCGCCGAAGGCTCGTTACCGGGCGCGTGAATCATTCCGTAAATCTTGGTGTTGCCTTTATCTTTACCGTTGTTGCCGGCCGCCGTGACCACAACCACGCCATTATCAACCAGGCGGCGCACGGCGCGGCAGACCGGATCGTTTTGGTAAGAATCTATCGCCGGCATCCCTATGCTCATGTTGGCGACGCGGATGTTGTAGGCTTTGTGGTAAAAGAGCAGGTCATTGAGGGCCGCCAGCACGCTGGAGACTTTCCCGATGCCCTGCGAATTCAGGACACGCAGGTTGTAGATGATTGCGTTCGGGGCGATGCCGACGTATTTGCCTTTATCAACATCGGAGCCGCCGGCGGCGATCCCGGCGACGTGCGTGCCGTGGCCGTATGGATCGTCCGTGCGGTTCTCGCCAGTGTAATCTTTGCTGCCCCCGAGCCGCCCCGTGAACGACTTGTGGGAGGCGTAAAGACCCGAGTCCAGAAAAGCGATGCCGATGCCTGTGCCGTCGAGCGTGTAACCGATGCCTGCGCCGCTCGTCTGCCGGCGCACGGCATCCGCGCCGGTCGTGATCGAGAGGTTGCTGCCGAGCGATATGACCTCTCTGTCGGAAGAGATGTAGAGCACTTCACTATAGAAGGCCAACTCGTCAATGACGTCCGGGGGAAGCTCGACCGACATCATGCTCAGGTTACGGAAGTCGCCGTTGACGTGCACGCCATTTCGATTGAGCAGCGCATTGAGCCCGCCGGTCGGCTTGCCTTCGAGCTGAATGATGACGCTGACCTTGTCAGAATCCTTTTTGCCTTTGCTCCCTTTATCCCCATCCTTGCCGTTTATCTTTTCGCGCAAGTCTGAGGAGACCTTGTCCTTCCAACGGTCTTTCGCCTCCTCTTTGCCTTTCTTCAATGGGGAGGCGCTGGCCGTGTAGCTTGTGATTGGGCCGAGAGAGAGCGTGAGCGCCAGCAGCAGTGAGGTGAAAGCTAAAAGTGAGCGCTTGATGCTTTTCATCTTCGTTTTTTTCATCCGACAGTTGGGCAAGAGAGCCATGATTTGAATTCTTCCAGTGAGATCAACCTACTTATTTCATGAAAGAACGCGCTCAAGATAGTCTTGAGCGCCTCGACTAAAGCGAGCGACATGCCACAAGGGTTGAGCTGACTTATCTGGTTGAAATTAAAGGGATGGTCGAATGAGCATGGAAGACCGTGGGCGATGACATCGTTCATCTTGAAAGATGTCTGTCATTCATTCTGGCAGATGTCGAGCGCGTGTGACAGATGTCATCGGGGCGCTCGGCGCTGTCCAGGGCTACCTGCAAGCTTCAGGGCTTGACGGCTCGCGTGGCGATGTAGGTGGGGGTGTATTTCGCGGCGGCGTGGGTGCGGTGGCGGTCTTCGTAAAAATCCATTATGGCAAAGCCCGCGGCCGTCTGCCCGCCGATTTGATCTTCAAGCGTGTGGCCGAACTCAAGCGGCTCGCCGCGCTCTATGAAACGCCGGCGCTCTTCTTCGGTCAAACTTTCAACGTCCGAGTAAGGCAAAGCGTATTTGACCTGTAGCACGCCGCTTTCGGCTTGAGCATGGTCGAAGAGGAAGAGCACCGGGTTGAGGAAACCGGCCAGGAGAGAGCCCCCGCGACGTAAGACGCGAAACGCCTCCTTCCAGACGGGCCGGACGTCCGGAACAAAGAGATTCGAGCAGGGATGAAAAATCAGGTCAAAGCTCTCGCCCGTGAAGATCGAAAGGTCGGCCATGTCGCCTTCGACCGCGACGAGCGGGAGAGAATCACGTGCGGCGACCATGCGGTCCTGTTCCAACTGCTTCGGTGAATTGTCCAGAACTGTGACGCGCGCTCCGGCGGCTGCCAGGATGGGCGCTTGCTGCCCTCCGCCGGAAGCCAGACAGAGAACGTCAAGACCGTTGAGGTCCGGGAACCACTTGCGCGGGACAGGCTTCGTCTCCGTCAACAAGACCTCCCAGCGACCTTGCCTCGCGGCCCGGATTACCTCCGATCTGACAGCTTGCGTCCACTCATTCCCGCTCTCGACCTCGTTGTCCCAGGCATTCTTGTTATACTCGCGAATATCCATACAGCTTTTCCACGTCCTTGATTCCAGCTCTCAAGCGAGAGGCGCATCGTAATCTCTCACGATGCGCCTCTCTTAAAAATTCCATTCCTTAAGACGGAACCTATTCCGTCATCACCGTCTCGTAATTAACGGCCGAATCGGCGAGGGCTGAGGAAGCAGTGGAAGCTTTCACCTTCGTCGCGCTGTGCCCGTTGTTGGCGTGTTCGGCGGCCCTTTGTTCGTTGACATAGGTGAGCCATTCGCCGGGGGCTTCGCGCTCGCCCGAAGTGATCTCGAAGAAGACCTCTTGAATCCTGCGCGTAACCTCGCCGCGCTTTCCGGTGCCGACCGTGATCTTATCAACGGAACGAATCGGCGTGATCTCCGCAGCCGTGCCCGAGAAGAATAACTCATCCGAGACGTAAAGAGCGGCGCGTTGAATGCTGCGCTCTTTGACCTGAATCCCCAGCTCACGGCAGATTTGAATCACGCTGTCGCGCGTGATGCCCGGCAGGATGGAACTGGAGAGCGGCGGCGTAATGACCAAGCCGTCGTGCACCAGAAAGATGTTTTCGCCAGAGCCTTCCGAAACGTAGCCGCGGTCGTCCAAAGCGATGCCTTCGGCGTAGCCGTTCAAAAGAGCCTCCATCTTAATCAGCTGCGAGTTCATGTAGTTTGCGCCGGACTTCGCCATCGCGGGCATGGAGTTGGGCGTGAGCCTGTTCCAGGTGGAGACGCAGACGTCCACACCCTGCTCGATTGCTTCCTCGCCCAGGTATTTCCCCCAGTCCCACGCGCCGATGTAGCAGTCGAGCGGGTTCGGGAAAGGGTTGACGCCGAACGCCGGGTTCGCTTCGTCCAGACTGCGAAAGATGATCGGGCGGATGTAGCACTGTTCGAGTCCGCCGCGTGCGGCCAGCTCAATGGCCGCCGCGCACAGCTCGTCGCGCGTCCACTCGTGCTCCATCCTGTAAATCTTGGCGGAGTTGATGAGACGCTGCATGTGTTCCTTGAGACGAAAGATGGCAGGGCCCCGCTTGGTCTTATAACAGCGGATGCCTTCGAAGACGCTTGATCCGTAATGCAGGACGTGCGACATCACGTGCACGCGCGCATCATCCCATTTGACCCACTCGCCGTTATGCCAGACCTGGTCAACGATGCGAGGTGTCCTGACGTCCTTGGTTTTGCCATCTTTTGAAAACATATCTTTCGACTCCTTCGGGATGAAATTGGGAAGAGATGTTTAGCGCAGTCGTATCGTTTCTGACGCTTCGGTTCGCAAAAAGAGATTATGAAGACGCGGTCCCCGAAGTCGCGCCCGAATTCTGCCTGTTAAGATAAGGCACAATACCGTAAACGTGCGCTGGTTTGCAAGGCACGCTTGATTCTTCCCGGACGGGCGACGTAACATCAAAATGCTTTCTCCGAAGAACGAAAATAGTCGCCAAACTCTTACTTTCAACCGCACGGGATGAAGAAGCGCACAGAGAAGACGGTCGCCCGCCTGATTTTGCCCATTCTGCTGCTGCTTCCTCTCGCGTCCAGTAGCTGCCGTATGCCTGAACAAACTGAAAACAGAGCACCTGCTTCCTCGCCCGCTAACGGCTCGTCCGCGAGCGACACAGCCAGTATTCACCGGCGCGCCATCATTGTGGACATGCACGCCGACACGCCGCAGCGCATGTTGGACGAGCGGCTGGATATTAACCAGAGACTCGGCGACGGGCAGTTTGATGCCGTGCGGATGAGAGAGGGTGGACTCGACGCGCAGTTCTTCTCCATCTGGGTCGAGCCGCAGCTTTACGGAGGCGGAGGGCAGAGCGCCGTGCGCCGCGCGGACGAGCAGATCGCCGCCGTGCGAAAACTTACAGAAGATCACCCGGACACGTGGGAACTGGCGACAACCGCAGAGGACGTGCGCCGCATCGCCGCGGAAGGGAAACTTGCGGCTTTGATGGGACTCGAAGGCGGCTACGCGATTGACGAGCGGCTGGAATCGGTCGAGCGCTACTACAAGATGGGCGTGCGCTACATGTCGCCCGCCTGGAGCGTCTCGACGAGCTGGGCCGGATCGAGCGGCGACGAGGCTGGCCGGACGCGCGGCCTCAACGACTTCGGGCGCGAGGTCATCCGCGAGATGAACCGCCTGGGGATGATGGTTGACGTTTCGCACGTCTCGGACAAGACCTTCTGGGACATCATAGAGACTTCGACCAAACCGGTCATCGCCACGCATTCGGGCTGCCGCGCGATTGCGAATGTCGCGCGCAACCTGACGGATGACATGATCCGCGCCCTGGCGAAGAAGGGCGGCGTGGCTTGCGTCCTCTTTTACCCGGAGTTTCTGGAGCCCGGGTGGTCTGAAAAGAAACGCCAAGTGGACGCGCAGATTGCCGCAGAGGTGCAAAGGGCTTCGGATCAGGAGCCGGGCGGGCCCGCGCAGAAAAAGATGGCGCGCGACCGCGTGCGGATTCGCGAATACGCGCGAAGGCTCCCGCCCGTCACCGTCTCGCGTCTCGTTGACCACATTGACCACATCGTCAAGCTCGTCGGCGTCAATCACGTCGGAATCGGCTCGGACTTCGACGGCATTCAGGCTGTGCCGGTTGATCTCGCTACGGTCGCGGACCTGCCAAACCTGACGAACGAACTCTTGCGGCGCGGATATTCGGAGGAAGATATTAATAAGATTCTCGGCGGCAATATTCTGCGCGTGATGGAAGAGGTGGAAAAGAAGTGAGCGAATCATCGGGGCAGATAATTGCAAGTGGCTTTGTTAGCTCCGAAGGAGCGGCAGAAGGTAGCCAGGGGCACGGGCGAAGCCCGTCGCCCCTGGGATAAGTGAAAATAAGTGACTGAGCCCCGGAGGGGCGACTAGATTCTCCGCGCCCCTTCAGGGCGCGAAACCATTTCCTTGACTCGTCCAGGGGCCGCGCGCTTCAGCTTCGCTTCCGCGCTTGCCCCTGGCTACTTTCTGCCGCCGCTCGCGCGGCTCGTCCACGTTGCTTTAGCTATAGAAGGTTTTTGTACAGTAATGAGTGAGTCCCCAAAAATCGGCCTTCATCTTCCCATCGCGGGCGGCTTGCAGAATGCTCTTTTGAAAGCTCAGGCGCTCGGCTGCGATACGGTGCAGCTTTTCTCGCGCAACCCGCGCGGGTGGATGGCGCGGCCCCTGACGAGTGAAGAGATCGAACGCTTCCGCGCTGTTAGAGAGGAGACGACCATCTCGCCCGTCGTGATCCACTGCAACTATCTGGTCAACCTCGCGGCAGCCAATCAGGAGATTCTCGAAAAATCACGGGCTTCGTTTCGCGAGGAGGTCTTGAGAGGGATTCAACTGGGGGCGGATTATCTGGTCGTTCATCCGGGCAGCGCCAAAGGCTCCTGCGAAGCTGACGGGATTAAAACCTGCGCGGAGAGTTTGCGTGTGGCTTGCGACGGCCTTGATCTCAGCTCGTTTCGCATTCTTCTGGAAAACACAGCGGGGCAGGGCGAATGTATCGGTCATCGCTTCGAGCACCTGAGGGAGATCGTCCTGGCGTGTCCGGAGCTAAACCTCGGCGTCTGTCTGGACACGGCGCACGCCTTCACAGCGGGCTACGACGTTCGGGAGCCAGATGGCCTCGCCGCCACTATCGAATCCTTAGAACGCAGCGTCGGGACCGAGAACGTGCTCGCGGTCCATTTCAACGATTCGAAGGCCGAGTATAATTCGAGAGTGGATCGCCACTGGCACATCGGATTAGGCCACATCGGAAGCGAAGCTCTCAAACGCGTCGCGCGCCACCCGAAACTGGCGCACGCGGCCTTTCTGCTGGAGACGCCGCAGGATGAACAGGGCGATGACGTACGTAATCTTGAAGCTTTACGGTCCTTTGTTGGGAACGGGAAAGCCGCCTGAGACTTCAAAAACTGTCTTAGAGCGTGTCCAAAAGTCGCGTCAGCGACGTCTTGAGTTTAGCCGTGCGTTTCAACGCACGGAAAGTGTGCGAGCACAAAAAGCCGTCGTCGCGTCAGCGACGATTGAACTCAATCGTCGCTGACGCGACGACAATCAGGGCGACCTGTGCGTTACCCGCCGCTGAAGCGGCGGGCTAAAGTCAAAGCATCGCTGACGCGATGCGGCGAGAGATATTATTTGACACGCTCTTAGACAAAATTTGAGATCGCCGGCGTCAAACATAACGCGCTATGAGATTCGTAAGGGACTTAAATTTCGGAAAGGACGGCGCTAACAATGAAATTGCTCATCTCTTCACTCCTGCTCATCGCTCTGGCAATGAGCGCACCGGCTCTCGTTCAACAGGACGGAGAGTTCAGAGACGGGAGCGGCAACACCATCGGCTACATCAAGTCGAACGGCGAAATCAGGAACAGGTCCGGTAATACCATCGGCTATATCAAGCCGGATGGCGAGGTCAGAAACGGATCAGGCAATTCAATCGGTTACATCAAGTCGGACGGTGAGGTCAGAGACGGAAGCAGCAACACCATCGGCTACGTTAAATCGGACGGCGAAGTGAGGGACAAGTCCGGCAACAGCATTGGATACGTCACAAGCAGCGGTGATGTCAGAGACCGGAGCGGTAACAGCATCGGCTCCGCCAAAGGCGTGCGGCCTGAGTATGCCGCGGCCTTCTTCTTTTTCTTCTTCAAGCAGATGTAGCCGGAAACTCCCTCGCCAGCGTTGCAAGCCCTCGCAGCAAGAGCGTCCGTCTTCCGCAGAGGACCAGATGGAGAAAAGTTTAATGCCCGGACTCGGTAAAATATTTCTCGCTTCGTTGCTCGCGCTGGCGGGCGGCTGGATTGATCGAAGCGATGCGTTGGCCCAGAGTATCCACCCGGTCGTGGACGTTAACGAGCATTGCCTGATAGGGGGCGTCGCCCGCGGCAAATGGCTTGAAGCTGAGGAACTCGCGCCGCTGATTAAAGGCGGCGAGCGTTATCGTCTTTACACTTTGAAAGGTGCCACGGGCGAAGTGGTCACGGGCAGCGCCGTGCCGGCCGAAGAGGATTGTAACGGTGCCAAGGAGGTCAAGTTCTCGCCGGAGGTGCGGGAGGGAATCGCTGTCGGCGGCGACTGGAACGCCCTGCCGCGTGTGCCGCGTGTAATGGGCACGAACGACCCCGTTTATCGTCGGGCGGTCGCGCGCATCCTCAACCGTCAAGGCTTCAAGAAGCCGATGGTCAACATCACTCAGGTCTTACGCGTGGACCTGGACGGCGACGGTCGGGAGGAGGTTTTAGTCAGCGCAAACTACCTGGCCGAAGGGCTGAGCGTGAATGGCGGTCCGATGGCCGTCCACGCGACTCCCGGCGATTATCTTCTAGTCTTCGTGAGAAAGATCGTCGGAGGCAAGGTCCGAGACATCCCGCTCGTCGAAGGATATTACCCTCAAAAGAACTCGGATTATTGGACGCCGCAGCAGGCCGTGGTGGCCGCCGTGCTTGACCTCAACGGCGACGGGCGGATGGAGATAATCATCCGCGGCGGCTACTACGAAGGCTCCTGGAGCAGCGTCTTTCGCCTCGACGGGGCCAAAGTCGAAAATGTTTTCGGCTGCGGCTGCGGCGCTTGAGAGAAAACTTCAGTGTTTTGGCTCAAATTGTGTTAGACAATCACGAATCTCTGCGCTAACATGACGAAACCTTTTCAAGGCGGGGAGCGTTAGGTCATCACATGAGACGTTTTCATAAATCCACGAAACTCCTCCTTACGGTGCCGCTTTGATGCGCCGCGCACGTTAATGTGCGCTGGCCTGAAAGCGGCGACACCTAATCGCAAATCCTTAAAAATTGACGGTGCACAAACGTAGGACAGACATTCTTGTCTGTCAAAGCGTGCTATGAGCACGCTCTGTGTTTCAATCTTAGAAATATTCGCGCCTGACGGCGCTCATAGACAGGCAAGAATGCCTGTCCCACGCCGGCGCTCATGACAGACAAGAATGTCTGTCCCACGCTCCACGATTTGTGTGTCGGGTCAGTTCGTGATTAAGTGTAGTAACGCAGAGGCATCAGAGAACAATGGACGAAAAATATTTCCCGGAGAAGATTGAAGAGAAGTGGCAGAAGCGCTGGGAGGAAGAGGGCGCCTTCTTCGCTGTGGAGCGCGACCACTCGCGCACCCCTTTTTATTGTCTGGAGATGCTGCCGTACCCGTCCGGCTTCCTGCACATGGGGCACGTCCGCAACTATTCAATAGGCGACGCGCTCTCCTGGTACAAGCGCCTGCGTGGCTTCAACGTGCTGCACCCGATTGGCTGGGACAGTTTCGGCCAGCCCGCCGAGCAGGCCGCCATCAAGCGCGGTATCAATCCGCGCGACTGGACCGAGGACAACATCAACCACATGCGCGGGCAACTCAAGCGCGTGGGCGTCTCTTATGACTGGCGGCGCGAGATGGCCGCGCACACTCCCGAATATTACAGGTGGGATCAGTGGTTCTTCCTGAAGATGTACGAGCGCGGCGTGGCCTACAAAAAGCTGTCGCCAGTCAACTGGTGCCCGACGTGCCAGACCACGCTCTCGAACGAACAATCCTCCGGCGGGGTCTGCTGGCGCTGCGGCAATCCGGTCGAGAAGAAGGAGATTGAGCAGTGGTTCCTGCGCATCACGGATTACGCCGAGCAGCTTCTGGAAGACATGCGTGAGATAGAAGGGGGCTGGCCCGAGCGCGTGTTGACCATGCAGCGCAACTGGATCGGACGCAGCGCGGGGGCTTACGTTGATTTCACGATCAAGGATACGGAGGCCAGGGTGCGCGTCTTCACGACGCGCATTGACACGATCTACGGCGCGACCGCCATCGTGCTCGCCGCCGAACATCCTTTGCTGGCTGAGCTGCTCGCAGACTTGCCTCTGAAAGCGGACGTCTTGAAGTTCGTCGAGCACGTCAGGGCTTCCGCGCGCAACCGCACCAACGCGGGCGAGGAGGCGGAGGAAAAAGAGGGCATCAATACCGGGCTGATCGCCATCAACCCGTTCAACGGCGAATTCCTCCCCGTGTGGGTCGCCAACTACGTCTTGATGGATTACGGCACGGGCGCGGTGATGTCCGTGCCGGCACATGACGAGCGCGATTTCGAGTTCGCGCAGAAATACAGTCTTCCGGTCCGGCGCGTCATCGAGCGCATCTCGCACGAGCAAGAGTCAATCGAGCACGACCCGACACGCGCGGACCAGTCGGCGGCGATGGAGCACGCCTTCTCAGATTACGGTCTGCTGGTCAATTCCGGTGAATGGAGCGGGAAGCTCTCAGAGGACGCGATCGAAGAGATGGCGCGCTTCGCCAAAGATAAAAATTTCGGCGAGGAGGCCGTCACCTATCGCCTGCGCGATTGGGGCATCTCGCGCCAGCGTTTCTGGGGCGCGCCTATCCCGATCATCTACTGCAACGAGTGCGGCACGGTCCCCGTGCCCGAAAAAGATTTGCCGGTCCGTCTGCCGGACCACGCGGACTTCACCGGCACGGGCGAGTCTCCGCTGGCGGGCGTGGCGGAGTTCGTCAATACCACCTGCCCGAAGTGCGGGGGCGCGGCGCGCCGCGAGACGGACACGATGGACACGTTCGTGGATTCGTCCTGGTATTTTTTCCGCTACTGCGACCCGCGCAATGACAGCGCGCCGTTCGATCAAGAGAGGGTCACTTACTGGACGCCCGTCTCGCAGTACATCGGGGGCATTGACCATGCTGTCATGCATCTGCTTTACACGCGCTTCTGGACGAAGGTGATGCGCGACATCGGATTGGTCCCTTTCAACGAGCCCGTGAAGCGTTTGATGACGCAGGGCATGGTGACGAATCTGGTCGAAGGGACGAATGATTGGAAGCGCATGTCGAAATCCCTGGGGAACGGCGTGGACCCTGACGACATGATCGCGGCCTACGGGGCGGATGCCGTTCGCCTGTTCGTCCTCTTCGCCGCGCCGCCCGAAAACGAGTTGCGCTGGCAGGAGACTGGCATCGAGGGGGCCGTGCGTTTCCTGCGGCGCGTGTACGGGATGGTCTGGCGCTGGCGCGAACGTCTGTCCGATGCGAGTGAGACGGGCGCGGAAGAGTTTTCGGCCGCTGCGCGCGCATTGCGCCGCAAGACTCACCAGACGATTGCACGCATCACGGAAGACTTCGAGGAGTTGCACCTCAACACGAGCGTCGCCGCGCTGATGGAACTCTCGAACGCTCTCGGTGATTTCGGGGCTGAGCCGCAGACAGCGGCGGGCGCAGACGCGTTCGCCGTGCGCGAAGCCCTGGAATCGCTGGTCCTGATGCTGACGCCTTTCACGCCGCACGTCGCGGAAGAGATGTGGGAGTCACTGGGACACGAGGGAGGAATCATCGGCGGCGCTGCGCTCTGGCCCCGCGCCGATGAGGAGCTGGCGCGTAAAGAGGATCTGGAGATTCCGGTGCAGGTCAACGGCAAGCTGCGTTCTCGCATTCGGGCGACGCCGGACACGCCGGAAGACGTGCTGCGCGCCGCCGCCCTGGCCGACGAGAAGGTCCAGGGCTTCACGAACGGGCGCGAGGTTGTTAAAGTCATCGTCGTCCCGCAGCGGCTGGTTAATATCGTCGTGCGCTAAAAGGAAATTATGAATTTTGAGTTTTGAATTTTGAATTGTGGCTTTTAATTCAAAACTCAAAATTCATAACTCATAATTTCGAAAGCAGCACTCTCATCATGAACAACAGACGGACAAGCTACTTCATTGCCATTCTCCTCGTCGCCGCTCTGTCTCTCAGTCTCGCGTTGCCTTCAGGTGCAGCAGCGCAGCACGCACAGACGCAGGCTAAGCGCGTCATCATCATCTCGCTCGATGGCCTGGACATTCGCTACCTACAGAAGCGCGACGAGTACGGGTTGAAGATTCCGGCGCTCAGGCGTCTGATGAATGACGGCGTGCTGGCTGAGGTCGTCGGCGTCTATCCGTCCGTGACATATCCGTCGCACACGACGATTGTGACGGGCGCTTATCCTGCGCGCCACGGCGTTTACAACAACGAAATCTTCGAGACGCCGGAGAGGACGCGGACCGGAACGTGGTACTGGTACGCGCGCGACATCCGAATTGAGACGCTGTGGGATGCGGCGACCAAGGCAGGGCTTTCGACGGCGATGATCTCCTGGCCCGTGAGCGTGGGCGCGGGCGATTACAATTTCCCGGAAATCTTCAAGATCGGCGGGACGCGTGAAGAGAGTTTCGCTTTGATGAAAGCGAACGCGCGCCCCATGGATTTAGTCTCGGAGCTGGAGAAACTGGACCCGCAGCTCTACAGCAGCGTCAACGCGGACGAAAGCGACGACCTGCGCACGCGCTTCGCAGAGTATGTCATCGCGGAGAAGAGGCCGCAGGTCGTGCTCATACACCTCTTTGATCTGGATCACTTCGAGCATGACAAGGGACCGTTCACACCCGAAGCGTTTGAGATGCTTGAGAAGGTTGACGGCTATGTGGCGCGCATCCTTGATGCGGCGCGACGCGCGGGCACGCACGACGAGACGGCCGTCTTCATCGTCAGCGATCACGGCTTCATGCCCGTCTCGAAGCGTATTTATCCGGGCGTGATTCTGGCGCGCGCCGGGCTTGTGAAAGTGAGCAAAGAAAAGGATGCGAAAGGGAAGGAGAGTGAGGTCGTCACGGACTGGCGTGCAGTGCCATACCTTTCGGGCGGCTATTGCGGGATCATTCTGCGCGACCCGAAAGACGCGGACGCATACAACAAAGCTCTGGCCGCTTTCAAGGAGTTCGCTAACAATGAGGGAAGGGGAAGCCTGCGCGTCATCGAGCAGAAGGAATTGAAGAGTCTGCGCTCGAACCCTAATGTCGCCTTCACGCTTGACGCCGCCGAAGGCTATTACTTCAATAACGGCTACACGGGAGAGGCGATCAACTCCGGCAAGCTGCGCGGCCAGCACGGTTATCTTCCAGGCCGCTACTACACTTCGTTCATCGCCTCCGGCGCAGGCGTCAGCAGGCGCGGTAGCTTAGGAACAATCCGCCTGATTGATGAAGGACCGACGATTGCGCGTGTTCTCGGCCTCAAGCTGCGCGACGCGGAAGGGCGTGCGCTATCGCTCAAGTAAAAGTTATTGCGGTTTGCCGTTGAGTGCGCCTGCCGCGCAAGCAGTGTAGGTCTTACACCTGCCCGCTCCGTTTCTAACGGCAGGCGAAAAAGTAAAGATAATGAAGCCCCGTCAGGGGCGGAAGATTTTAGCCCAGGGCGTTAGCCATTAGTATCTACACAAGTCAGAAACCTCCATTTTTCTTAGGATTTCTGACTACTTGGGAAAGTGACCAGAGCGCAGCAAAGATCAGACCTGAATTTGTTCGATCCGTTTTTCCTAAGATTTTTG
>DASVXV010000124.1:0-25764 GCA_036392495.1 Pyrinomonadaceae bacterium
AAGAGGCAAGAGCAAGATGAGCGTCATCTGCGCCGTGATGCGCAAGCTCGTCCATCTCGCTTATGGGGTCTTGAAGACAGGCAAGCCCTTTGATCCCGAATGGGCTAAATCTGCTTGACAATCAACACAGTATCTAACCCGCGCCGAGCGCCAGCGACAACCTACGACGCGAGGAAGCACCATGAAAAGAATGCTATCGAGGCGTCGGGTTGAATGAGTTGTTCGGTTGCGCTGCACCTATGGAGCTAACTTTCCGGCAAATTCACGCATAGCATCTTGAAGAACAGGCGAGACGACAAATTCTGTACTGCCTATTTGCACTTCTACACTTCTAGCTCTGTTGATTTTCTGCAAAACCTCAAAAGGTATATCTACCAACATAGCTTCGATATAGAAGCCATTTCGGTAATCCAAAGCATGAGTAGCTGTACCCAAATTGATTCTTTCACCATCGGCTAGAATGATTACTCCACGAGAAATTTTGTACTTCTCATATTCGGATGGAGAGGCTGACATAAAAACTCCGATTACGGTTTTAGGTGTAATTGGTGTTCTACCTTTGTAACCACTCATCAATCCAAACTGTAGCCCTGTGGGATTAGGACTTATAACGAATACAGGCGAAATACTCACAACTGTAACATCTTTGAATCTGTCGTACTCAACATCAACTTTAGGCGTCACATAATCTTTGGTAACGGCAGGAGCAGCAGCACATCTTTCGCCAAGCCCTCTACGGTTAATCAGCACTTGTCCATCTTTTCCATAAATTTGAACATTCGTAAGTCCCAGATAACGATTCTCATTGGAGAATACAAATCCTGAAACAGCCCCGCAAATGTTACTCGCTTTACTTTCATCAGAGGCAAGATTGGTTTTAACCGATACGGTATTCCCGCGAACTGATACCCCAATAATGTTGTAATACCAAGAGGTTTCATAACCTCTCATCCCGAAATTGTTAGCGAGATATTTTTCAATCCTTTTCGCCAAATCGGGATTCTCGGCTTCCTGAGAGATTCCGATAAAAGCCTGACCAGCGCGTTCACATATTCCGAAAGCGACTATGACAACCGCAAGCATTACTAGCCTGTTCATATGAAGCTCCTCTTTAGCTTTTTATGGCTGTTACGTCCTGCAAACACGAGCAACCGAACGCTCGAATTGACGCGGCGGCAAGCACCTCAACAAGAGGTAAGTCTCGCATGAGAGGTCGGCTGAATCCGCTCGCGTCCAATGAGTTGTTAGACCGCCGCTGATTATACCGCGCACCGCTTCAACGCTCTTTTGAGATTCATCACATAATACTCAGCTCTCTCTTTTAACGGAGCGGTCTAACGCCCGAATTAACCGGCGAGCAATCATGTCAATTGATAAGAGGCAAGCTCAATGCGAGTCCGGTTCAATGAGTTGTTGGGCTGCCCCTCATCGTAAACACGCAGCGTCATTTCTTTAGCTGACAGTAATGACGCACCGCAACCTATCCAACGTTATCAATGAGCCGTGTGATTGGCAACGCGGAGCGTCCTCGCCTCTACGCACCCCGCCTTTTCACAGAGCTGATGCGATGCAGCCCAACGCCCGAATTAACCGGGCGCGATGAACCGTTAATAGATTGAAGTCTAGCATGAAAGGTCGGCTAACTCGCGCTCCGGTTCAATGAGTTGTTGGACGGCGTTGTTGTCAACCAACCGCGTTCAAAGCAGCCTGAGGAATATCCACGACTCATTGGTTGCCCTGCTTGACCGGGTAGAGCCAGACCACGAAGCTCAACTTTTGCCCCTTGTAGTCACCTGTGATTTCCCAACAGCCGGGAGTGGGTACATAAACACCCGTCAGCATGGCATCGTAGGGGTCTCCAAGCGCATTCGTCGTCGGCAACGCCAGCAGAGGCGGAGCATCCCCATCGAGCCGTCTTCCTGTGACCTTTAGGTCCGCGTTTCCTTCTCTGTGACGATCATAATCGACACTGAACCAGAAAATCTTTGCGGTCAAAGGCTGCACCTCGTGCTCGTGTCCCGGTGCGTGCGGTCCCCAACCCCAGACTCCTGATTTCCGAAGACCAGTCCACAGCTTTTCTGTACCGAACCAAAAGGTGTTACTGTTCTCGCCCAGCTCAGGACAACCGGGCGGCGTGAATGGGTTCGCTGGCCGGACCGTAACCGGACAGGAAGCCGGCGCTACAGGACGCTGTTCAGGAGAATTCTGTTGGCCCATTGCCGTCAAGGCCGCCACCGAAATCAATAGGAGTAGTCGCAAAACAGTCATTGCCAGATTCTCCTTATTAAAGCTTACTTTCGTATTCTTCATGGTTGCCTCCCTCAGCTATTAGACGCAGGAAAGCACATTTTTCTTCACTATAGGCGTGTCTAAGAATGCGAAGCCGTCCAACGCCCGAATTGAATGGCGCGCGGGCAGCGCAACAATCACGCAAGCCTAGCAATGACAGATTAGCTTATTGCGCGTCCATTCCAATGAGTTGATATGCCGCCGCCAGTTGTCAAGAGCCGCTCGTCTTTCGTTTTTGGTTGCGACTTGAGTTTCCATCACTGCCTTCCTTTAGCGAAGCGGCATATCTAACATTAGACCGCTAATGGCGGTAATTATCGACTATGAACGACTTTTACCGCCAGTGGCGGTCTAACACCCTCAAAAGCCGACAATTGCCGCTAATGGCGGCCTAATACCTCTCAGGACTGGCTTTTACCGCTCTTTGCGGACGTGAGGCTGACGGGAAAGCTCTCGTCGGCCGGGACGCGCGAGGCGTGAGTGTCAGGGCGCACGATATGTCCGTCGAAAGGCGATTGTCAATGGTAAGAGGTGGCGACGCTCCTCCTGTTTATATTTGATATTGAACGGCTAGACTCTCCTGGTGAAAATTCGGATGACGCGCGGGCATTTTGTGATTTCGGCCAATCCGTCGCACATGTTATCCTCTGGGGCAGAGGGACGGCTCATGGCTCCGGCATGGAAAGCCCGACCTCATCTTTGCCCTTCGTCTGGCTTGCCATTCATTGGATGCGCGAGACCTGGACGCTGAAGTCGAGGAAGCCCCGTTTTGATTTCACACGCTTCCTTATCTTCGTCATCAATCAGGAATGGCCGTTCGGTCCGCACGCCGTCCAGGCGAGCCGCAGGACCGTGGACCTGATGAGGGCAAGGCCCAATCGAACCGTGGGTGAGTCAGTTTTTCCGGCACCTCTTTACACGGACCGCAACCCTTGGAAATCTTGCGTCATCAGAGTAGTTCAATCAATTGATTCGATAGGTCCGGTCACGTTTCAATCACTCGGCACTTCAGCGGGGAACGCATGATCTTCAGTAAGCGTAAAGACGACAAGAGGCCGGAAGGGAAAGGGCGAAAACTCGTTCACATGACCTCGCGCAATCCACTACGACATTCAAGGATCGCCTCTCGCAACCATCGGCGATGCCTCTCAACCGTTGCGGCCCGCCGCACGCGCCTCTGCCTGCTGCTGGCGCTGGCACTGCTTTTTCTCGCTCCAACACTTTACGCGCAGTCGGGGCGCAACAAGCAGCAAACCCAGACCAAATCGCCGTCCGGCGGGACGACACGCCCCAAGCGCGCGACCCCCCCAACTGATTCGCAGACGCAAAGCCCGCAGCAGACTCAAGCGCCCATCCGCCTGCCCAGAGGGACCGTCGTGCTGGACGAAGCGCCGCCAGCCCCGCCCGCGCCGAAGCCGACCCCCGCCGCGGACACGTCCGCCGGAGAGGAGATCGGCGTCGAGGACGTCGTCCGCATCACCTCGAACCTGGTCACAGTGCCCGCTTCGGTCGTAGATGCACAGGGCAGGGCGGTCAGCGACCTCAAGCTCGAAGATTTCGAGCTGCGCGTGGACGGCCAGCCGCGGCCCATCTCGGACCTGAACCGCGCCGAGGTGCCCGTCACACTCGCGCTCCTTTTCGACAACAGCCAGAGCCTGACCGCCGCGCGCGAGTTTGAGAAGCAGGCAGCCATCAGATTTTTCCGCAGCGTCATCCGTCCCATAGACCGCGCAGCCATCTACAGCGTCGCCACAGACGTCACGCTCGTGCAGCCCCTGACGAACAACGTCAACGCGCTGGTCCGAACCATCGAACACTTCGGCAAACCCGAAGGCGCGACCAGGCTCCTGGACGCGATTGCCGAGGCGGCCACTTACCTGCGGCCGTACCCTGGCCGCAAAGTCATCATCATCGTTTCGGACGGCGAAGATACTTTGAGCGATTTGACGGACTTCGACACGGTGCTCAGACGCGTGCTCACGGCGGACTGTCAGGTCTATGCCGTGCAGACCAAGCAGATCGAGTACGTCATGCTCACGGGGGAAAGGGGCAACGCCAACATCCGCGCGCTCGCGGCCGAGCGCCGCCTACAGGATTTGACGGCGCACACGGGCGGGGCCGTTTACACGCCACTACAGACAGCGGACCTCGATGCAGCCTTCACACAAATCTCCGCGGACCTCGCGCAGCAATATATTCTGAGCTACTACCCTACGGACGACCGCGGGGACGGGCGATTCCGGACCATCTCCGTGCGCATCTCGACACGCTCGAACATGCGCGTGCGTGCGCGCCGCGGTTACTATCCGCGCCGCCCCAACGAAAGATTCAGCTACACTCCGCCGCCACAGCCTTCCGTAAGCGAGCCAGTCATCAGCCAATCGAGCCTGGCTTCGAGGACGGATTCATTGCCGAGAGATTTGGGACAGTCGAACAACCTTCCGGCGCTCGCTTCAAACGGCGCTTCGCCGGAAAGGTCTGGCAGTTTCCCTGTCGCGAGCCGTCGCCGTGGGCCCGCGGAAACGAGCGATGAGCCGGAAGCGGCCCCAAGCCTGAAGACGGGCGGCAGAGTCGAAGAGCCTGTCGTTAAGAGAAATGAGCCGAGAAACGAGGCGGGTGCCAGGACCGTCGAGCCGTCACCGCCCCGAAAGCCTGAGCCGAAGCCGGAGCCTAAAGCGGTCCCTGATTCGACGCCTCCAACAGCTTCAAATCCGAAGCAGTCGGCTTCGAACAGCTCGCTGGACTCCACTGCCCAGAAGCCGCAGGAATCCAAACCTGCGGAATCCAAGCCTATGTCGGGCGGCGTGCTCAACGGCAGAGCCCTCAGCCTGCCCCAGCCGCAGTATCCGCCAAACGCCAAAAGCATGCGTGCCTCAGGCATCGTGACAGTGGAGGTCCTTTTGGACGAGCAGGGCCGTGTGGTTTCGGCGAAAGCCGTGGACGGCCATCCGCTTTTGCGCCAGTCGGCCGTCATCGCCGCCCGCCAGGCGCGATTTTCTCCGACGATGCTTTCGGGCCAGCCCGTGAAAGTCGCCGGCCTGATAACCTATAAATTCACTCTCAGCCCGTAAGCATGACGGGTCCGGCGGAAGCTGCTTATGATCGAACAACTACTGACGCAGTTCTTCGAGCACCTAAGGTACGAGCGCAACGTCAGCGAGCACACCTTGCGCAACTACATGAGCGATCTCATGCAGTTCTATGATTATCTCGCGCCCGCAGACACCCAGACGGGCGCGCGCCGCGAAGTGGACATACGCCAGATAGACCACATCACCATACGCGAGTGGCTCTCCACGCTTCACGCTGCGCAGAAAAAGAAGACCTCTGTCGCGCGAAAGCTCGCGGCCCTGCGCACCTTCTTTCAGTTCCTCGTGCGCGAAGGCGTCGTCGAGTTGAATCCGGCCAAGCTCGTCTCCACACCACGCCTTGAGAAGAAGCTCCCCGTTCACCTCTCCGTCGAAGATGCCATCCGCTTCATCGAAACGCCCGATACGGAGACGGACCTGGGAAAACGCGACCGCGCCATACTGGAACTGCTCTACGGCACGGGCGTGCGGGTCTCGGAGCTGACGAAACTGAACCTGGGCGATATTGATTTCAGGGAAAAACTGGTCCGCGTTACGGGCAAGCGGCGCAAGCAGCGGATTGTTCCTTTCGGCGACCCGGCGCTTCACGCACTTTTGAACTACATGACGGTCCGCAACGCTTTTCTACAGAACGCGCCGCCAGACGAGCGCGACGAGCAGGCTGTCTTTCTCAACTATCAGGGCACACGCATCACTACGCGAAGCGTGGGCCGCATGGTGGACAAATACATCACGCAGTGCGCAGGCATCCACAACATCAGCCCGCACGCCCTGCGCCACTCCTTCGCCACGCACCTCCTCGACAGCGGCGCGGACCTGCGCGACATCCAGGAACTCCTCGGCCACGCGCGCCTCTCGACCACGCAAATCTACACTCACGTCTCTATGGAGAAACTGATAGAGGTCTACGACAAAGCGCACCCGAAAGCGTAAGAAAAGGCAAAAGGAAAAAGTAAAAAGGTAAAAGTCGAGGCGGAAGCCATATTTTAAATGAATGTGGCTCTCCGCCTTCCTTTTGCCTTTTTACTTTTTCCTTTTGCCTTATAACGTTGGACTGTTGCCTCGCCCCTTGCTGGTTTCGAGCTCGGTCTGGCACGCTGCGTCGTAGCGCGCGGTCGGCATGGCTTCCAGACGCCGCTCGTCAATCTCTTTCCCGCAACGCCCGCACTGGCCGTAAGTCCCCTCGTCAATTCTCATCAGGGCCTGATCTATGTCCGCGACGGCCTGCGACTCGCGCTCTCCGAGCTTTAAGGCCAGCTCCTGGTTCACATCCTGGAGCGACATATCAACGCTGTCTTTGACGCCATCGTCCACTGAGTCGAGCGCGGCGGCCTGATCCCCGCGCACGTTCTCCGTGCGCCTTCTGAGTTCTGCTAGAAGCAGTTTGCGGAAATGCTCAAGTCTGTCGGCGTCCATTAACCCTTGTCCCCTTCTTTACCTTTCCCGGCGACGTCCGAATCATGACGCGCCCAGGTCAAATTTTATATCCGGAATGAGCGCGGATTATAACCCATGAAGCCGGAAAGCGTGTAACAGCGTAGGGGCAGGGGACTGCCTTTCAGAATCTGGCCGTCAGCCCGACGCGCAGAGCGCGCGTAGAGCCGGGCGAGATGTTTGTGTTGCCGTCGGCGTTGATGAAGTATCTGCGGTTGAAGATATTTTCGACGTTCCCCTGAAGACGCCAGCGCTCGTTGAAGGAGTAGTACACGGCTGCGTCGGCCCTGGTGTAGCCCGGCAGCGTCACAGTGTTATCAACGGCGGCGAACATGCGCGAGCGGGAAATAATTCCCAAGCCGACTCCCAGCTTCGGAAGCAGTTGATATTTATTCCACAGGGAAAGCGTGTGGTGCGGGACCTGGCCGACCTGCTTGCCGGCAGCAGCAGCCGTGGTCGCGCTGGTAACGAAAGCGTTCTGATAAGCGTAGCCGCCCGCAATGCTCCAGGCGCGCGCCAGGCTTCCATTCAATCCGATTTCGAACCCGTTGGTGCGCTGGCTCCCGGTCTGTATGATTGCGGCCGGGTTGTTTGGGTCGGTCGCACGCGTGTTCGTGCGGTTCAGGCGATAGAGCGCAGAGGTGAAAGAGAAATTACGGCGAACATCCCACTTGACGCCGACTTCGTAGTTGCTGAACTTCTCAGGCTTGACCTGCTGCGTGATGGTCGTCAGGGAAGAGAACTGATCGCCAGAGCTAGGCAGATACGAGACGCTGTAACTGCCGTAGACGGAGAGTTCGTTGACGGGTTTGACGACAACTCCCACTCGCGGCGAGACCAGATTGTCTATGCGGCGCAAGCTATCTCCGTTGCGGTTGTTGTGATACCGCAGGTCGAAATAGTCGTAGCGCAGGCCGACGACCACCTGCACATACTTTGAAAGCTCCATCTGGTCTTGCAGGTAGGCCGCAGCCAGATTGGTCTTGAGATGATTGTCAGCGTCCGTCGCGCTCTGGCGATAGGTGACGGGCGTTCGTGTGATCGGATTGTCGTAGGGTACGCTGATGGTCGTCGCAGTGTTGTTGAAGAACCCTGTGTTGCGGAAATTATCTGTAAGTTGCCGGCCCAATTCGACGCCGCCCAGGAGCGTGTGACGGACTCGGCCGGTCGAAACTATGTAGGTCAGGTCCGTCTGGTTGAAGATATTCCTGCGCCGGGTGGCGTTGTTGTAGGCTGTAAGGGCGACCAGGGTCTTCGCGGAGTTGGTCACGCCCGGCACGTAATTCTGATAAAACCGATCATAGTCGCCGAAGAGCGTGCGGTTGTGAATGTTCAGCTTGCCGATCTGGTGGTTAATCGCTCCGGACAGTAGATGCACGTCCGTCCTGGTGTGGCTGTCGTCCGGATTACCGTAGTAGGTGTTGACGGGAACGTCCGCTGGACGACCTTGAAACGAGGTGATGCCGCGGTCTGCGACGCGCCTGTCGCGCGCATATTCGTAGCCGAAGGTAATTCTCGTACGGCTGCCGGGAACTATTGTAAACGTCGGGTTAATGGCAAAGCGCTTCAGATTGGCGAAGCGGCGGAAACTGTCCGAGTTCTCGTACACGCCGTTCAGACGAAAAGCCACCTGGTCGTTAATTGGCTGGCCGAAATCCCCTGCGATTCTCCTGTTGTAGAAGGAGCCCCCGAGCAGCGAAAGCTCACGAAGCGGTGTGAAGCCCGCCTCCTTAGTCACACGATTAATGACGCCGCCTCCGCCTCCGCGACCGAAGATCATGGCGTTCGGTCCCTTTAAGGTTTCCAGGCGCTCAAGATTGTATAGATCGCGATAGTACTGCACGTCGTCGCGGACGCCGTTCAGGAAAAAGTCTGCGCTGCTGCTCTGGCCTCGAAAGATAATCTGGTCGCGATTATTTTCACCCTGGTGAACGGAGAGGCCGGGCGCGTAACGCACCACGTCGCCGATGCTCTGCATCATCTGGTCTCTGATCTGATCTTTCGTGACGACGGTGACCGACTGCGGAATGTCGCGCAGCGCCGTTAATGTTTTAGTCGCGCTGCCGATCACGTCCGTCTGGTAGCCCCCCGGGGCGAGAATCGTCACGCTACTGACTGAACCGGCGACCTGCAGGACGACTTCCAACGACGTGTTCGCGTCTTGATTCAGTTTTACTGTTTGCGAGGCTTCGGCGAAGCCGTCCGCGGTTATTGTCAGCTCGTATTCATTAGGGGCCAGCGTCAGGGAGAATTCACCATCCAGGTCCGTGACCGCGTAGGTCCCGGACGCGCTGCCTTTAATTTTAGCGGTGACCTTCGCCCCGGCAACCGCCGCGTGATTCTGGTCGAGCACTTTTCCGTTGATTGAAGCGCGCGGGCCTGCAGCCGGTTTGGTCTGAGCCGAAACCGTCTGGGTAAGCAAAAACAGAGCGATAAGGAAGAGATTGAGAGCGTTGAGAAAGCGTGTGGTCTTACGCGAATGTGCGCCAGCCATGATGATTATGCCTTTCTTGAAAGTTGCGGCTGACGCGCCTAGAATAGCCGTAGCTGGTCAGCCTGTCTTAAGGTTGTCGAGCCAAAGGAGGCTCACGGTCGCTTCGCCAAAAGTCCGCCGTGAGCCTCTCGCCGTTGTTTATGATTCCAAAAGAGCCTATGAATTTGATCGAAGAGCTTTTCGGTCTAATTGAAAATGGATTTCATTTTCAGACAAGAGTATAAGCGGCGTCCGAGACTCGTGTCAATAGAGGTGCTTGAGTTGTCCGCGTGCTCAAAGGGTTGTTCTGATTGTCGAGCGCATTATAGAAGTGCTCTTAACTTGTATCTGATATGTTATGGCTTGTCGCTCAGAACAAACGCGTAAACCGTCCCTTCCTGCACGCCAACGAATAACCCGTTGCCTGAACTACCTATACTCCTGACGCAACCCTTGAGATTGAGTTTCCATTGCGGCTCACCGTCCGAAATACGGAATGCAGCCACCTCACCACGACAGTTCCCGGCTACGACGTATCCTTTCCATAAGTGCGGGCGCTCCGAAGCCCATCCAGGGAATGATTTCTGCTTCCAGCGCACGCCTGCCAACTTGGAATCTACGGAGATAATGTAACCTGCCCGCTCGGAACGATTCTCCAGAAACATGAGCAGTGAATCGGCCTCGAATGTCAGCCTGCCGACGGGCGTGGCTTCAATAGCTAGTTCGGCTGCGATTGCCCCGGTCTCGGCACTCAGGCGGTAG
Source organism: Pyrinomonadaceae bacterium (assembly GCA_036392495.1). Lineage (GTDB taxonomy): Bacteria > Acidobacteriota > Blastocatellia > Pyrinomonadales > Pyrinomonadaceae > QHXM01. The sequence goes on from DASVXV010000124.1 coordinate 10,048, forward strand.
ATGTGCTGGTCGGTTGTGCCGACATATAGGGTCTTGTCCCGTAGGGCAAGCGAAGTTGAGGGAGCTGCCGCAAGCTTTCGCTTCCAGATCACCCGACCGGACGCCGCATCCAGCGAGTAGATGGCTCCATCCAGCCCTGTGAGGAACAGGCGATTTTCGGCGGCCACTGGCGATTTAATCGCCGCACAGTCTTCGTTAGTGGCGCCAGTGGAAAAACTCCAGTTTAAACCGCCGGTGTGAAGATTAACGGCAGACCACTTGTCCTGGAAACTTCCGAAGTACACATTTGAGCCGAGTTGAACGATGTCCGTTGGGACGCTGATCGCACGGTACTTCCAGCGCACTTTTCCACTGTTCCTCTCGAAAGCATAAACGTGTCCTACACCGTCCGGGTCACAGCTATAATCGGTGCCGATGAGGATCAGGTCGTCTGTGACTAATGGGTCTCCGTGGAAGCTCGTCTGCTTGCCGTCCTTGCGGATGTCATAGCTCCACTGCACCTGACCCGTAGCCTTGTTTATGGCGTAAAAGGTGCCCGCACAAGAACCGATGAACAGTAAATCCCCCGCGACCGTGGGGGTGGAGAACACTCATCCCCCGGTGTCGTACTTCCAGAGCGGCTGCGGTCCGAGAGTGGAGAGCGGTTCGGCCTCTTTGTTCTTAGCAGTCTGAGCACAACTCGAAGATGCCATCGCCAGTAAAATGAGAGTGGAAATAAAAACTTGATACTTTTTCAAAGCGACCTCCGTAAGAAACGAGGTGCTGGCACCAGGTATGAGTGTCCTATTTCAATTAGCCGCCAGACGCGAGTTAACCCACCGCTGACTCTTAGCTCAATTGGAGAAATGAATCTGCGCCCGGTGCCGAAAGCTTACTTCTTATTCCGGGGGTCGTCCGCCGGGTTCACGTAGTTGATCTTCCACGGCCCCATCCCGTGCACCTGAATCACGGTCTCACCCTTTGCCCACGCGAAATGTCTCATGCCCGGCTGCATGTAGGCGAAAGAGCCTGCCGAAAGAGCGCGCGTCTGTGCCTTATCGAACTTCTCCCCCGTCCCAAGGTTGAACGTGCCTGAGATGACCGTCACGTGCTCGACCGCAGGGTGCCAGTGCGGCTGTATCTGGAAGCCGTCCGGCAGTTGCAGCCGCATGGTGAACGGGCCTTCCTGCGCGGGGTTGCCCTCCAACACCGCGACCTTTGCTCCGGGGGGGAGTGACGCTGGGCCGTCCGCCCACTTGATGTCCGAGAGCGTGAAGAAGCCGTGGTCTTGTGTGTGGTTCATGCTCTGGCCGATGGCGAGCGCGGCCATTCCGATTACCAACGTAACGATAAGTATGCGTTTCATCTTTGCATCTCCTTTCAGATGGGCTTTGGAAAGTTAGTACGCGATCGCTTTCGGCGACGAGCTGCGCGTAACGCTTCGGGTCAATGTCCTCGAAGTTCGCGCCTTGATAACCAGCATCTTCGACCCAACTGCCTTAGCTCGGTTTCTTTCCCGTTACAATGAGCATTTGTGCGGGGAAGCTCATCCGATTGTGCGGGAAGAACTCGCGCGCGGATTGCTGGACTTCCTGCGCCACCCTAGCTCTTTCTTCCTCAGAAAGTTCTGTTAACTTCTCCCGCAGGGTGCCGGAAGTCTCAGATCGCATCGCCCAAAACTCTTCGGGCGAGATTGGCGCTTCGATGTGGAACTTGAGCACCCGCTCGCGCACATCGGTCGCTCCGGCCTTTTCGAGGACGTGAGCAAGAGAGCCGGGCTCGGCGAAGCGGAATGCGTCGGGCGCGCCCGGCGCAGCTGGAGGCGTCTCGACATAGCGCGAGATAACATTGGTGACGACGGCAGCGAAAGGATTGAGGTCGCTTTTGTGCCAGACAGCGAGCGAGAGCGCGCCGCCGGGCTTTGTGACGCGCAGCATCTCGCGCAGCCCGGCCACAGGGTCGGGGAAGAACATCACTCCGAGCCGACTCACCGCCGCGTCAAACGAGTCGTCGTCGAATGGCAGCGCGTCGGCTGCGCATTGGCGAAACTTGATGTTTGTCAGCCCGCGACGGCGCGCCTCGCTCTCTGCCGCTTTAACCATTTCAGCGACCACGTCGGTGCAGGTGACCGAACCCGTCGGCCCGACCGTCTCCGCTATTGTGAGCGAAGGCTCGCCGGGTCCGCCCGCCACGTCAAGCACCCTCTGCCCCTGACGAATGCCTGTCTCTTCGATTAGCGCGCCGGTTAAGGGCGCGAACATCGTTCGGATGATGGGAGCGTGCTTCTCCCAAAAGGGTGCGGAGGCGCGCCACTCCCGCAAGGTTTCGTCCACCTGCGTCTGACTCATCGCTTCGATTTACCTTCCGGTCGGAGGGCCTTGGCGGCCTCAGTCTGGACTTCGATGAGCGCGGATCGTAGCACTCTGATTGTTATTACGGAAATGAATTGTTTTAATAGTAATGATAGTCATTTACAATGAATCGAGCTATGGACGTTAGAGACTTGGAAGTCTTCCTGAGTGTCGCCAAATACCTGAACTTCACTCGCGCGGGCGATGAAGTGCATCTCAGCCAACCGAGCATTTCCGTGCGCGTCCGCAAGCTTGAAGAGGAACTCAATGTCAAACTCTTCGAGCAGTTGGGAAAACGTGTGGCTCTGACGGAAGCGGGGCAGCTGCTTGTGCCATACGCGCGCCGGGTCGTCGCGGCTCTAGACGACGCTCGGCACGCGGTCGAAGAACTTCAAGGGCTGGAGCGCGGCACGTTGAGAATCGGGGCAAGCACGACGCCGGGAATGTATCTCGTGCCGAAGCTCATCGCCCGATTCAAGCGGCGTTACCCGAAGGTCGAAGTCCGCCTGGAGATTAAAGACACCCGCCAGGTGGAAGAGGGCTTGATCAGGAATGAGTACGATTTCGGATTCGTTGGGGGGCATTTGGTCGGCGGCGAGATGGAGACGCTTCCGTGGCGCAATGATGAAGTGGTGCTGATCGTCCCGCCGGATCACACGCTCGCCCGGAAAAGACTTGTGCGGGTTGACGACCTAGCCCGGCAGCAGTTCATCCTCCGCGAGCGCGGGTCCGCCACGCGGGCCGCAGTGAATGAGAAACTGTCGGAGTTGAGCCTTCAGTTAGAAACCGTCATGGAGATGGACAACCCCGAGGCTGTCAAAAACGCCGTACAGGGCGGGATGGGGGTCGCCTTCCTTTCAAGGTTTGCCGTCGAAACAGAATTGAAAGCCGGGACATTAACGGCCGTTAAAGTGAGAGGCTTGAGCGTCAGCCGGGAGTTGAAAATAGTCTACCGCAGAGATAAGCACCTGAGTCGCGCGGCGAGGGCTTTTGTTGAAATGGCGCTGGCGGCTGGCGGATAGTTCCGCGCTATCATCAAATTTGCGGGTGAACCTTATCTTTAGTTTTGAGGACAAGCGAGCCGCCTGACTATTAGAGTCGATAAAATATCTGATACCAATCTTATGAGGCGCACCGTGCCAGCTCAATACGCCTCCGCGCTACTGGCAGAGCTGATTACCTATAAAATTCTCCAGGGAATTAAGTAAACAAACCCGACGGGACATTACAATTAAAATTTTGACTTCCTTACCCTATCCAAATCCTAATGATTTGGCGAGTGCTATACTGATGAGCGGGACAACACAGTTGTAAGGTCTCGTTGACTACTAAATGTCTAAGCGACAGATCAGTAGCGGTGTCGGCGAGTAAAGCAGAGGCTACTGCAAATCTGTTTCGGCGACAGCAAGCGTGCTCATCTGGACTTAAGCATCTCTCTGGCGTGGCGGCGGGCTGTCTCTGTGATGTTGGCCCCGGTGAGCATGCGCGCGATCTCTTCGACGCGCTCTCGGCCCTGTAGCTTCTCGATTCTGACCTCCGTCCGGTCACGGACGACCTCTTTGTGAACTGACAGGTGAGAGTCCGCGAACCGTGCGATCTGCGGCTGGTGTGTGACGCAGAGGACCTGATTCGTCTCGGAAAGTTTTTTGAGCTTGACGCCGACGGCCTCCGAAACGCGCCCGCCGATCCCTGCGTCAATTTCATCGAAGACGATTGTGCGCGGGAACGCGGACGGGCTGGCGACCGTCTTGAGCACGAGCATCAGGCGCGAAGCTTCGCCGCCCGACGCCACCTTGGCGAGCGGGCGCGCAGCCTCGCCGACGTTAGCGGAGAAATAGAACTCCAGCCGGTCAATTCCGCGTGGGGTAAAGCGCCCGAACGACTCGCGCCCGTCGAGCTCCGCGCCGGAAGGGCTTTCGATTCGCACCTCGAACTTCGCGTGCTCCATGGCGACTTCCGCCAGGTCGTGTTCGATGCGCCGCTCGAATTTCTTCGCCGCCGATAGCCGCTCGCGGCTGAGCCGCCGCGCAGACTTGAGGTAAGCCGCGGCCGCCCCCGCCAGCTCCGTCTGCAACTCTTCCTCGCGTTCGTCGGAGTTTTCGATCTGCTGTAAGCGCTCCTGAGAGCGCGCCAGATGCTCAAGTGCGCTCTGGATCGAGCCGCCATATTTACGCGTCAGGCGTGCGATCTCTGCCAGGCGGTTCTCGACTTCCGCCAGCCGTGTGGGCGAAAACTCCAGCTTCTCCGCGAAATCCCGCAGCTTGAAGGCCAGGTCTTCAAGCAAGGCTTTCGTGGACTTTAATCCTTCGATGTAGTCGCGAAAAGTTGATTCGTACTCGGCCAGCTCTTCCACACGCCGCGCCGCCAGCCCGACGCGTTCCGTCGCCGAATTGCTCTCCTCGTAAATCTGATCGAACGCCTCCGCGCAGAGCGCTGACAATTTCTCTACGTTATTCAGACGCCGTCTCTCTTCCTCAAGCCGCTCGTCTTCTCCCGCGTCGAGTCGTGCGCGCTCCAGCTCTTCGATCTGGAAGCGAAGGATATCTATGAGCTGGAGCCTCTCTGTTTTATCGCGTGCGAGCGCCTCCAATTCCCGCTTGAGCGCGGACCAGCGCCGGTAGCCGGCGGCGACCTCCTGGCGCAGGTCCGCCTGGCCCGCGTAAGCGTCAAGGATTTCGAGATGCGTGTCCGGATTGAAAAGGGTCTGCTGGTCGCCCTGCCCATGTATGTCAACGAGCAGCGGGCGGATTTCGCGCAGGAGCGAGAGCGTGGCGATCTGGTGGTTGATGAATATTCTGTTCCGGCCTGAAGAGAGTTCCCGCCTGATTAAGAGCTCTCCTCCTTCTTTGTTGTTTGTCTCAATCCCTGCGCTCTCAAGCAGCCGGTCCAGTTCGGGATTGGTCCCCACCGAAAAGAGTCCTTCGATAAACGCGCTCCGTTCGTCCGCCTTAATCATCTCCGACGTGAAACGTCCGCCGATGAGAACTCCCAGCGCGTCCACAATGATTGACTTGCCCGAGCCAGTCTCTCCCGTGAGCAGATTAAGTCCGCGATCAAGCTCGACGCGCAGCTCATCAATCAGAGCAATATTCGAGATGTTGAGTAACGTCAGCATTTTTTAAGATGTGATTTAACGTGAATTCGCTTTAAGCCAATTAAGAAATGGGAACGAATGAACCGTCCACTAAATTACACGAAACGGCACGAAGAAAGCTGCCAGGTTCGCGTTGATTCGTGTGGATTCGTGGATGGTTTGGCTCGCTTCCTCTCGTATATCGAACTCATGATAGTTTAGTTTCTTGATACCGGAAGGTCTAGGGCGTGCTTCAGCCGCAGATCAGTTGGGCGGCGAGCAGCGGAATGATTAGCTCGTGATGGCCTGTGATGGAGTAGCCGCGGCCCGCGCCGTCGGCCACGGGGCGGCGAACGACGTTGGTCAACGGGCGATAGGATTGAATGAAATCCAGGTTGGCGGTCGTCATGTCCGACAACGGGTGGCCCAGGTTACGCACGAGCGTTACCGCCTTCAGGAAAATTTCCGGGAGCACAACGGCCGAACCGACGTTCAGGTAAACCCCTCCGCCGTCCATGCGCCTGACCATCTCTGCCAGCAGTCGAAAATCCGTGTGCGTCGTCTCGCCCAGAGCCGCGCCGTCTGCCGAAGGGTGAAAGTGCGCAATGTCGGCGCCGATGGTGACATGCGCCGTGAAAGGTACACGCCTCTGATAAGCCGCGCAGAGCAGGGAATAGTCACAGTGCGCTGGATTCCGTTCAACTAACGCGCGCCCCAACGCCTCGCCCAGGCCCACGGCGGCGCGAGCGCCCTCACGCGCCGCGGCGTTCAGCAGTTTCCCTGTCTCGTCTGCCGCGCCGAACGCGCCTTCGCCGAGGCTCGCGTCAACATCTTCCGAAGTCGAGCCGACCAGCGCGATCTCCGCATCGTGCACCAGCACTGAGCCGTTCGCCGCAATCGCGCTGACATACCCGCGCTTCATCAGATCAATGATGACGGGCGACATCCCTGTCTTGACGACGTGGCCGCCGATGCCCCAGATGACGGGCTTGCCAAGCTCGCGCGCAATCTTGATGCGCCGCGAAAGAGCGCGCAGGCTCTGGACCGCCAGGATGTTCGGGAGTGAATTGAGAAAGTCTCGGAGAGTCGAGGGCTCGCTGACGGGGCTGGCGAAATCCTTAACCGTCACTTTGCTCGGGCGCGTTGCGAGCGGGTAGGTGTGAACACCGTCGAGGTCCAGCGGGCGGATGTCATCGTTATAGATTGACACGGGCGCTACGCACTCTCCTTTTCCGTCTCTTCCTGCGGAAAGAGCGTGAGTTCGACCAGCTCGCAGAGGACGTGGCCGATTAAGTTGTGCGTCTCCTGTATGCGCTGCGTGTCATCGCTACGGACAACGAGCGCCAGGTCGCAGAGCGCTGCCGCGCGCCCGCCATCGCGCCCCAAAAGGCCGATGACCTTCATCTCGTTGGCACGCGCTGCCGTGATCGCCCTGATGACGTTCGGGGAATTGCCCGAAGTTGAAATCGCCAGGCAGACATCGCCGCGCGTGCCGAGCGCTTCGACCTGACGCGCAAAGACGTTCTCGAATCCGGTGTCGTTGGCGATGCAGGTCAGCACGCCGCCGTCCGTCGAGAGCGCGATGGCGGGCAGCGCGCGCCGGTCCTGCGGGAGAAAGCGGTTGACGAATTCGCCTGCGATATGCTGGGCGTCGGCCGACGAGCCGCCGTTACCGAACAGGAGCAACTTGCCTCCGCTACGGAAAGCTTCCGCGATCATCTTCGCCGCGCTCTCGACCTCCGCCGCGTGCTCCGCGAAATAGCGCCGCTTCACTTCGAGACTGTCGGCGACGATTGACGAAATATGATTCTTCATTGATGAAGCGATCTGAAGATGCAGTTAAATAAAGCGACCATCTAAGTATATCACGCGGACTTTCGAGCGCAGTGCCTTAAGCGTTGACTTGCACAGTTGCCACTCGCATAATTCAGTCCATGCTTGTCGAATCTCACGTTCTTGACCGTCTGACGGCGCATGCGACCGCCGAAAAGCACATTTACTACGGTGTTTCTTGGGACGCTTACCTGCAACTGCTCGAAGAATTGGGGGATGACCGGAACGTACGCCTCACTTTCAATCGTGGAGTTCTGGAGATTATGAGTCCAAAGCGCCTGCACGAGCAAATCACTCGCCTCATTGATATGGTCGTCACGCTTCTGGCTTTCGAGTTGGGACTGAATGTTGACAACTGCGGGGCGATGACGCTGCGTGTCGCGGCGGCACAGCGAGGCGGCGAGCCGGATAGTTGCTTTTACATTGCCAATGAAGCGGCAGTGCGCGGCGTAGAGGAGATTGACCTGCAAGTTCATCCGCCGCCGGACATCGTTCTCGAAGTTGACATCACCGGCCCCTCGCTCGACAAATTCGGACTCTACCTGGCAACACGCATCCCTGAAGTCTGGCGTTATGACGGCGCGCACATGAGCTTCCATGCGTTGACGGGAGATAGATACGAGACTACGCCAAACAGTCTATGCTTTCCACACCTGACAGCCTCGATGCTCGAACGCTATCTCACCATTGGACGCGAGCAAGGCTCGACGGCCATGCTGCAAACGGTCAAGAGCGAGATTCCCGGCTAACGGTTTAGATTTCAAAAAGCGACCTTCTAATCATTCGATAATCAAGTTCGTAAATCAAAAACTTGATTACTTCAAGTGCGCCAACTTAGAGATAAAGGGTGATAGAGCTTTTTCAAGACGCACCATTGCGTCGATCATCGCGGTTTGAATCGTCATAGTAAGTTCTCCAGATCATTCAGGTCCTTGAACCTGCCGCTGGCTTTCTTGTTGATCTTCAAATGGCGCAGGCTAATGATAGAGACTTCCGTTTCATCAATCGTTGCTATGGTTCGCTCATTGTAGCACTCGTCAAAGCTAACGCCTGAGATGGACGTGATGAGCTCAAGGCGGAATGGCGGGATGCCCATGCGAACTATGCTGTTCTCTTTGAGAAACAGATCAACGGATAGGTCTAAGGAGGCGGACGCGAATTCTTGTAGTACGGCAACAACCCTTTTTGCGTTCTCAGGGTTGGCGGAAATCCAGATATCCATGTCGCCAGTGGGACGCGGATAACCATAATAGCCAACGGCGTACCCGCCAATCAGCAGATATTCAACTTGTCTGGCGTTCAGCAACTTCAAGAACTCTTTGAAGTCTTGCGGTAGCAGGATCATAACCGTAGGCGCTCTGGCGCATGAGTTCAAGGGCTTGCAATCGTTCCTCCGGCGTCTTGGAATGCCAATACGCTTTCTCGTCGGATTCGTCGAATAAAGACGAGACGGTAATAGTCGTCTTGTCTAGTTTGACTGTTTTTATTGTTGTTTCCGTATCGCCCATTTGCGCCTCAATCAGTAAGGATTCCAAAAGGATTCCAACCGGCCATATAAGTATATCACGCGATCTTCTTCGGGCGTTCGCGTCTTGTTGCGCCGTTGCCGTTGCGCGTGGCGGCGTGGCCGTTGAGGAGCGGGCGCAGAGCCTGGCCCGTGTGCGAGCGGCGGGCGCGGGCGACCTCTTCGGGTGTGCCTGAGGCGACGAGGCGTCCGCCGTGCGAGCCGCCTTCTGGGCCGAGGTCTATGATGTGATCGGCTGATTTGATGACGTCCAGATTGTGCTCGATGACGATGACGGTGTTGCCCAGAGAGACCAGGCGCTGAAGCACGTCCAGGAGCTTATGAACGTCCGCGAAGTGAAGCCCTGTCGTCGGCTCGTCGAGAATGTAGATGGTCCGCCCGGTCGCGCGCTTTGAGAGTTCTTTGGCGAGCTTGATGCGCTGGGCCTCGCCACCTGAAAGCGTGGTCGCGGATTGGCCGAGCTTGATGTAGCCGAGCCCGACGTCTAAAAGCGTCTGGAGCTTCTGTTTGATCTGCGGGATGTTCTCAAGCACGGGCAGGGCCTCTTCAACAGTCGTGTCGAGAAGCTCTGCGATGGATTTCCCCTTGTACTTGACGGAGAGCGTCTCGCGGTTATAACGCGCCCCGCGGCACGCGTCGCAGAGCACGTAAACGTCCGGCAGGAAATTCATCTCGATGCGCTTCATCCCGTCGCCCTCGCAGGCTTCGCAACGGCCGCCCTTGACGTTGAAGGAAAAGCGACCGGGCTTGTAGCCGCGTTCGCGCGATTCAGGCAACATCGCGTAGAGCTCGCGTATCGGCGTAAAGAGTCCGGTGTAGGTCGCCGGATTCGAGCGCGGCGTGCGCCCGATGGGCGACTGGTCTATCTCTATGACTTTATCAACGTGTTCGAGACCTTCAATCGCGGCGTGCTCGCCGGGCTCGGCGAGAGAGCCGTAGAGATGGCGCGCCAGCGAGCGATAGAGAATGTCGTCAACGAGCGTTGACTTGCCGGAGCCGGAAACACCCGTCACGACCGTCAACAATCCGAGCGGAAACGTCACATCAATCTCTTTCAGGTTGTTGTGACGCGCGCCGCGCACAGTGATGGCTTTGCCGTTAGGCGTGCGACGCTTCTTGGGCACGCCGATCTCGCGCGCCCCGCAGATATAGAGTCCCGTAACAGATTCCGGATTGCAGGAGACTTCGGCGGGAGTTCCGGCGGCGACCATCAATCCCCCATGCGCGCCAGCGCCAGGTCCCAGGTCCACGACGTAATCGGCGCGCCGTATGGTCTCCTCGTCGTGCTCGACCACGAGCACGGTGTTACCCAGGTCGCGCAAGGCGCAGAGCGTTTCGAGCAGACGCTGGTTGTCGCGCGGGTGTAGGCCGATGGAAGGTTCGTCCAGAACGTAGAGCACGCCGCGCAGTTGCGAGCCGATCTGCGTGGCGAGGCGAATGCGCTGCCCCTCGCCGCCCGAGAGCGTGGCCGACGCCCGGTCGAGCGTCAGGTAGCCGAGGCCGACCGTTTCGAGAAAGCGCATTCGATCTTTGATCTCGCGCAGGACCAGGCCGGCGATCTGCTCCTCGCGCTCGTTGAGCTTGATGCGGTCGAAAGCGGTGACGGCGTCTTCAATCGGGAGCGCTGTGTAGTCGGCGATGCCGCGGCCCCCGAGGCGCACGGCGAGCGATTCGGGCTGGAGCCTTTTGCCGTGACACTCCGGGCAGGCCACAGGGGAGACCAGCTCTTCGAGCGCGAGCCGGACTTTCTCCGAAGGGGCTTCGTTCATCCGCTCGCGTAAATGTCGGATCGCTCCCTTCCAGTCGCTCTGATATGTGTAGGAGCCCTGGCGAAAAGTAAGCTGCCCCGCGACGCCGTGGAAGAATGTGTCCTGCGCCTCTTGCGGGAGTGCGTTGAAACTCGCGCGCGGGTCCGCGTTGAAGTGTTTGAGAACGGCCGCGAGCGCGCTGCGTAAGTAGGCGGAACCCTGCTTGTCCGCCGCTCCCATGAACTCCTGCTTGTCTGTCGCTACAGTCGCGTCCGAGATGATCTTCGCTGGATCAACTTCGAGGACCGTGCCCAGGCCGTGGCAGCGCTTGCAAGCGCCGTAGGCGGAGTTGAAGGAGAAGGAGCGCGGCTCAAGCGGTGGAACGTTGATGCCGCAGTTCACGCAAGCCATCCGCTCGGAATAGAGTTTCTCTTCGCCGTCAACGACGGAGACGAGCACCGCGCCGTTGGTGAGCTTCAAGGCCGTGCGGACCGATTCTGAAAGACGCTCCGTGATGCCGGGCTTGATGAGAAGCCGATCAACGACGGCCTCAATCGTGTGATTGCGTCGCTTGTCGAGCCGGATCTCTTCGTCGAGCGAAAGCAGCTCATTGTCAACGCGCGCCCGGAGGAAGCCTTCTTTTGCGAGCTTCTCCAGTTCCTTCTTAAACTCGCCTTTGCGCCCGCGAACAATCGGCGCCAGAATCATCACCCGCTCGCCCTCTGGAAGCGCGAGCACGTTCTGCACTATCTGCTCGACGCTCTGGCGCGTGATCTGCGCTCCGCAGATATGACAGTGCGGCTGCCCGATTGCAGAGAACAGGAGCCGCAGGTAGTCGTAAACTTCCGTCACGGTGCCGACGGTCGAGCGCGGGCTGCGCGAGGTCGTCTTCTGCTCGATGGAGATGGCCGGCGAGAGGCCGTCAACGGAATCCACGTCCGGCTTTTCGAGTTGATCCAGGAACTGGCGCGCGTAAGCCGAGAGCGACTCGACGTAGCGGCGCTGGCCCTCTGCATAGATGGTGTCAAAAGCGAGCGAGGATTTGCCCGAGCCGGAAAGGCCCGTGATGACGGTCAAACGATCACGCGGAATCTCTACGTTGATGTTCTTGAGATTGTGCTGGCGCGCCCCGCGCACTGTGATGCGATCAATAGCCATGGTGCTCTAAATAAAGAGTGCGCCCAGCATAGTCGGGAGAACAGAAGGGCACCGAAACGACTGATTGTAACCGAGCCCGGACCGGTGGGCAAGCAAAGGAAGTGGTCAGTGGACAGTTAAAAACCTTCGCTTTTAGACTGACCACTGACCACCGACCACTGACCACTTTTCTTGACAGCCTTCGCGGGCGAGCCCTACACTTCCGTTTTACTCAAGGCACGGAGTGAACAGACTGGAGCCGGTGTGAATCTTCCCAACTCGCTGACACTATCAAGGATATTTATCGTCCCGCTTCTGGTCGTTGTCCTGCTCACGCCGTTTTCGGAGAACTGGCTCGGCGTCCCGCGCCATATCCTCGGCGTCTCGATCTTTCTCGCTGCCGCGTTGACGGATGTCCTGGACGGCTTTTTCGCAAGGCGCCGGCGTCAGGTCTCACGCCTTGGCAAACTTCTGGACCCGATTGCAGACAAGATGCTCATCTCGGCGGCGCTGATCTCGCTCGTCGAAAACCGGCTCGCCCCTGCATGGGCGGTGGTGATCATCGTCGGGCGCGAGTTCGCGGTCTCGGGCTTGCGCTCGATCGCGGCGACGGAAGGGGTGGTGATCGCGGCGTCAAAAATGGGTAAGCTCAAAATGCTCGCGCAGGTCGTGGCCGTGTAGCTTCTGATCTTGTCGAGCGTGTCGGGACAGCCTCCTGTGGCGAACTTCGGCCACGCGTTCCCAGCCTTTCAATTCTGGACCGTCCCGGAGCTTCGCACAGCCTTACAACACCTCTTCGGTGAGGGGCAGATCGCCACCACGACGGACCTGCAGGTGCTGCTCTATTCAGCCGGCCGCGCGATGCTCTGGATCGTCGTGCTCTCCGCCTGCTATTCGATGTACGATTACTTCAGGACCTTCTACCAGGCGGTCGTCGAGCGCAGGGCCGTTGAGGCCAGGACCAAAGGCCGCAAAGTCGCCGCCGCGATCAACTCCACGCGCTCGGCCTCCGGCGATAAAATCTCTATCAGTTAAAAAAAGTCTGGAGTCTGGAGTCAAAGGACAGAAATCACTCTGTCTTCTGACTCCAGACTTCAGACTCCAGACTCCAGACTTTTTTCTACGGAGTTTACTGGATTTCTACAAAGTCGCCCGTGTGAACTTCCTGTGCAATGCGCGTGATAATCGCCGTCGCCGTTCGAGTCTGCACATTCAGGATTACCATCTCGCCAACCACTTTGCGCGGCACCGGCGGGCGGTGACGTTTGACTTCGCGCGACGTCGCGGGCTCGTTCTTGAAGAAGAGACCGGGGGTGTTCGTATAATCCTTCGTGCGCTGGGCCTGGTTGGAAAACTTCGTGCCGCCAAAACGGTCGCTCGCGAAGCCTTTGCTTTGCGAGCGCGCGATCTCTTCGTTCTCGACGCTCGTGAGGTTGCCCTTCCCGGCCGGACGATAGATGGTCAGGTAATCACCGGCCTTAACATTATCCTCCGCGCCCAGGTCTATATAGACGATCTGATCGCTGGTCAGGAGCTCGCGCGCGTCGCGCGCCATCACGATGCGGCCCCTCTGTTTTCCGGTCGGCTCGGCAAAACGGTCCAGGGCGACCTCCGCGCGTTCGACGGGCGAGACGCGATTGTTGACCGGCCTCAGAAGGTCGCCGAGCAGGATCGCCTCGCACGATTGTGTCACGAGCGCCACGGAGGTGCGCTCCTTGACGTTAATGACTTGCAGTTGACCGAGTTCCTCCATGAAGACGCCGAGCCAGCCCTTCTTCGTCGTGAACTTGGAAGTCATCTGGCCTCGCGGGCGGACCACAGCGAACTCCTGTCCGAGCTTGATGCCCTGCTGCGCGCCGGCATTGATATAGACGTAGTCGCCCTCAACGTAAACACGCTGTTCCTGCTCCTGCTCACCCCCGACGATCTCCGGGCTGATGGGGGCTGGAGCGTACTGCACGAATCCGGCGCAATAAAGGTTTGTCCGGTTGGCAATCGCAACCGCGCTTCTCCCTTGTGGGAGGATGACTGTGGGCGTCGGCTTCACGACGGGCATTGAAGGTTGATTGTCGCTGCTTTGCGCACTGACAAAAGATGTCAACGCACATACGCAAAGCAGAAAGAGCGCCGCAAGGCTGCGGGAGAGAAGCTGACTAATACGCACGTCTGTGTATCTCCTTAATCGTCTCAGGCTGTATCTGTTGACCGACTGGCTTTCGAATCAGCAGCGGGTGTGAGCTATTGGAAGTTCAAAACAAGGGGAAAGACGACCGCCCAGAACCCCTTGTGGGCATTTCAATCCTAACCTCGCACGCCCACGAAGGTCAATACATTTCTTTGGCCGTTGTTGAACACAAGCGTTCTGACTGTCAAAGTCCGCCCTTACTTGCGTTTTAGCCCGCCCGCACTTGCGTTTTGGCGAGGCTGTTGGTAGTATCCGAGTTTTGCCGGATGAGGCGGAAGACTGTCTATAGCGGGCCGGCGTAGCTCAGTTGGTAGAGCGTCGGTTTTGTAAACCGAATGTCATGGGTTCGAGTCCCTTCGCCGGCTCCATATAAAGTAGGATGGTTTAAATGGAGTGCCAGAATTGCGGTAGCGCTATCGGTCGAAACTCATCCAGATACTGTTCAAATCAATGCCAACTTGATTATCAGTATCAAGCGTACATACGAAGATGGAAGGCGGGATTAGAAGACGGTAGGACGGGAAAGGCATCGTCGCAACTTTCCAAGCACATCAAGCGGTTCCTTGTTGAGAAGTACGGCGAGAAGTGTTGTATCTGTGGGTGGAATCATCGTCATCTGGTTACGGGTAAGGTTCCGCTTGAAGTTAATCATATAGATGGAGACTCTTCAAACAATGAGGAGTCGAATTTGCAATTAATTTGCCCTAATTGCCATTCATTGACAACCAACTTTCGGAATCTTAACAAAGGCAGGGGGCGAGCCTTTAGAAGAAAAGCCGCATTGCAGGATGCGGCATGAAAGAAGCGGTGATTTACTTCTGCTTCTTAAGCTGTTTTGACAAAGCGTGCAGGGGTGGTCGAGTGGTTAATGGCACCGGGCTGTAAACCCGGCGGGTTCACACCCTACGTAGGTTCGAATCCTACCCCCTGCACCAGAGAAACGATGAAGTGTGAATGATGAACGCGGAATGAAAAGTTCTTCATTCATCGTTCCGCGTTCATCATTCATCGTTGCTTTTGCGGGAGTAGCTCAGTTGGTAGAGCATCAGCCTTCCAAGCTGAGGGTCGCGAGTTCGAGCCTCGTCTCCCGCTCCATTATTTTCAGTTCGCTGACGATCTCGGCCTGCGCGGCTCGTTGGTAACTGTCTCTCTTGGTAAGGGGGCACCAAGTAGGCTATAGTAATCTTACGGAGGATTACTAATGCCATACAAAAATATTGAGGAACGCCGCGAGTACGCTCGTTCTTATGGCA
Organism: Pyrinomonadaceae bacterium; assembly: GCA_036392495.1. Classification (GTDB taxonomy): domain Bacteria; phylum Acidobacteriota; class Blastocatellia; order Pyrinomonadales; family Pyrinomonadaceae; genus QHXM01. The sequence goes on from DASVXV010000124.1 coordinate 25,132, forward strand.
GGGATTACTACCGGCGTAATCGTCAACATCTGCTTGCTAAACAGGCTGAGAAGAACAAGAAGCTGCGTGAGAAGCAGAGACAGTGGTTGATTGATTATAAGAAAGGTCTAGCATGTGTGCGTTGTGGAGAAAATCATCCAGCGACTTTGCAATTTCACCACCGCAATCATGAGGAAAAAGAGTTTGAGATAGCACTGTACACTGCTCTTGGCTTCAGTAAGGCGCGATTATTGGCAGAGATCGAAAAGTGCGATGTCATTTGTGCTAACTGCCATGCTAAAGAGCATTGGTCTCATATTTATGAGGTGCTTCCGTAGCTCAGTGGTAGAGCGCCTCCTTGGTAAGGAGGAGGTCAAGAGTTCGATCCTCTTCGGAAGCTCCATTACTTTCCTGGGTTCAAATCCCAGCATCGGCTCCAGAAAAACAAAAGTCTGACTTTAATAACTTAAAGAGGGCATCTCTCAAATGTCGAAAGAGAAATTTGACCGCAGCAAGCCGCACGTGAACATCGGAACGATCGGGCACGTAGATCACGGGAAGACGACCTTGACGGCAGCGATCACGAAAGTCTTGGCCAAACATAACCCGAAGATCACGGTCCGCGCCTTTGATTCCATTGATAACGCGCCAGAG
>DASVXV010000125.1:0-24531 GCA_036392495.1 Pyrinomonadaceae bacterium
TAGACGGCCACCCTTACAAGGTGGAGGTTGGGGGTTCGAATCCCTCCGTGCCTACCAAAGAAGATTTTGGAATTACGGAATCTGAGATTATAGCTTCAAGCTTTGAAGATGGAAGCAAATCTGTAGCTACAGCGTCTAACAGTTAAGGTCAGAATAATAAATTGTGGCAAAGGAGAAATACTATGAAATCCCAACGCGCCGCCAACATCTTTTCCGTTCTCAATCTACTGCTACTCTTCTTCCTGTTAATCCAGACTCCGTCCACTGCTCAACAGAGTGTTGAGCCGTTAGTCCGCGCCCGGGCAATCGAATTGGTGGACGAAGGCGGCAAGGTTCGGGCACAACTTAATGTGGAGTCAACCGGCGAAGTTGTCTTTCGATTGCGCGATGCCAAAGGAACAATCCGCTCCAAATTCGGCGCAGATGAAAGTGGCTCAGGCTTGAGCCTCATGGACGACCGCACGGAGGCGACCGTGCAAATTCGCGCAAATCAGTCCGGCGGCAGTATGATTCTGATTGATAGAGACGGGAATAAGCGAGCAATCAAGTAATCTTCTATTGAGAAGTGTCACTCATTCAAACCTCCAGACTTCTGGCCGGTTCGTTGAGGGCGTGTTATTAATTCTGATTGTGTTATCTAATCGAGAAAGTTTTTCGGACACATATTCCATAAAGCCCTAGCCGAAATAAAGTATCCACCAAGAAGTGCCCGGAACTCTTTGATTCGTTTTTAGTGCCATAATCCTTTGATGGATAACTACAACAACTCATTTTTCTGCCTGGCTACTTCTTCTCTTATGTCCTGCGATTTACCTTCCATACTATTGAATCCATTAATTAGTTCCATAGCCTGACCATACTCAAGGTTATCTCTAATAATCTGGCTGCGCCCTTTTTTCCCTACTAGTATGGAATCGTCCACTCTCTTAACTCGATATTTGATTGACGTATCACCCTCGAACTTGGCCTTCTGTCCTGACATCGCTTGTATTGTATAAATGAACATACTTTTCCCCTCGCTAAACAATATTCACTCGGCACAGAGACACGCAAGCGGATGGATTGTAAATAACCAATAAAAGCTACTCACCCGATTCATCCTTTTCATCCTGAGCGTTGCCCCTATCTCCCTCGGACTTATTTCTAAGGTAAAGTGGAAGAGATGATTGGTCATCAGCTCCTAGTTCTACTGGCTTGCTAGCCTCACTTTTTTCTTCAGATGTTTGGTCTGATTTTTTGCTATCTTCGCTCATACTTTCCTCATGTTAGCAGGGTGACACGCCAAACTTCTAGCCGGTTCTGTTATGGGCGTAAGATTATACCTCATTGCCGGTTTCTTCTTAGCTACTGTCCTGAAAGTGGACTGAGTAAAACAGAAAGCCGCGTTTCAATTTCTTTAGGAGAGGCAGCCCCTTTGGTTTTGATTGGGACTTTGAGACAATCCCCGGCGTGAATAATATTCTCACCAGCCCGCGGGGCCGCTGGTATCGCCTGCTGAATAAGATCAATAGCGGAGGTGGCGGCGATGTCTATTCCGCCGCTGACCGGAGTAATCGCCCCTTAGCGATTAAATTCATCAGGCACAACCCGCACAGCCGCGCCGGCGGGTTAGAGACCTGGGTTAACGAGTGCAACCTGTCGCTCAGATGCCTCAGACATCCCTTCATCGTTCAGGTCGAGGAATACTTCCAGACTCCCCAGGGGCATCTGGTCCTCGTCATGGAAATGGCTAACTGCTCGCTGGCGGACCTGCTGGTCAGGAATTACCGCTTTGACGTGAGGGCCATCTGCTCCGTTGGGCTCAATGTGCTGCGGGCCCTTGAGTACATACACTCGCTTCCGGTCATCCACAGGGACGTGACGCCGAAGAACATTCTGGTCTTCCCGAACTGGATTTATAAGCTCTCGGATTTCGGAATCGCCAAAAACACTGTCACCTCGGAAGAGTTGGCGAAGACCTTGATCGGTCATCATTCATACTTGCCCCCGGAGCTTTTACGTCACGGCTTTTCCAGACAGCAAAGCGACTTCTACCAGCTCGGAATCGTGCTGCTGACGCTGATGACCGGGAAATCGCCGATTGCGGAATGGCTCTCGCCACAGCAGGCGTTTCAGCAGATTTTACAGGGAGTCCCCAGACAGATAGCAGATTCGTTGATCCGTTTCGGCAAAGAGTATGGGGAACTTGCAAAGGTCGTTTCCGTCATGCTCAGGCGCAGGGAGATTTACCGTTATAAATCTGCCGGAGAGATTTACAAGGAGCTCTACAGAATTCAGCAACTGCCGGTTCACTTATTATGATTCCCGTAACGGAAGCAATCCGCATTATTAAAGAGCAGACGCGCACGCTCTCTGTCGAGACAGTCCCGCTCGCCAGAGCTTTAGGCCGCGTGCTGGCTGAAGAGATCATCTCCGATTCCGATTTACCACCATTTGACCGCGCGCAGATGGATGGCTTCGCCGTGCGCTCCGCGGATCTGGGAAGCGTTCCTGCACGCCTGCGCGTAGTCGGCGAAGCCGCTGCTGGGCGCGGCTGGCATCAAGAACTCAAGGCAGGCGAGGCCGTGCGAATCATGACGGGCGCGCCCGTTCCTGTTGGCTCTGACAGTGTTCAAAAGGTCGAGGTCACTACGGAATCGGACGGCGTGGTCGAGATTGCCGAAGCCACACGGCCCGGCCAAAACATTGTCCGGCGGGCGAGCGAGGTCAAGGCTGCCGAGTCGGTTTTACAACCAGGTGAAGAGATAAATGCAGCGATGACGGCTGTGCTCGCTTCCTTCGGCTACGCGGAAGTTAAAGTCTATTCGCGCCCGCACGCCGCAGTGCTCGCTACGGGGACGGAACTCGTCGCCGTGAACGAAAAACCCGGCCCAGACCAGATTCGCGATTCCAACACCTATTCGCTCTCGGCTTACGCACAGCTCGCTGGCGCGACGGTTGAACGCCAGCCTCTGGCCGTGGATGATCCGGAGACTTTGAAACAACTGATTCGGGAAGCCGCAACGCGCTCGGATTGCCTGATCCTTTCAGGTGGAGTTTCGATGGGCGTTTACGATTTCACCAAGCTGGCGCTCAGAGAACTGGGCGCGGAGATATTCTTCGAGCGCGTCAGCCTGCGGCCCGGAAAGCCCACGGTCTTTGCGCGCCTGGGCGACGCGCTCGTCTTCGGCCTTCCGGGCAATCCGGTTTCAGTCTCCGTCACCTTCAACCTTTTCGCCCGAACTGCTCTTCGAGCGATGCAGGGCTCACTTCAGGCCGAGATGAAAGAAGAATCTGCCATCCTTGCGCGCGGCGTTAAAGGCTCTCTTGAACGTGCGAGCTATCTTCCCGCGCAGTTATATTCCGACACGGAGGGAAGGCTGCTGGCTGAGCCTCTGAAGTGGGGAGGCTCATCCGATTTTGTCGCCTTTGCGCGCGCCACCTCGCTCATAATAGTTCCGGAAGGAGTGCGGGCACTCGATGCGGGGACAGTGGTCCGCGCCGTCCGTTTGCCGGGTTAAGCCGCACTGCTTTGAATCTGATGGAAGAAGAGAAAACGCCATTAGCGGAAAAGCCCTCTCTTGAAGCGGGAGAGACCGTCAGCGAGACCGAGAGCCCGTCTGGTTCACAGCGAGAGCGCAAGCGCATCATCCTCGCCTGCCTGATAATCTTTTTCGTCGCTTTCGGCTGTCGCCTCCTCTCATTTCAGGACAATCGCTTCGAGGCCAGGAAAGTTCAGACCGCCGTCACAGATGGTTATAAACATACCGGGCGGCTTCTGCGTCAGGGCGGCATCAGCTCCTTCTTCAGCGCAAACTCGCCGCTCAGCGACCCGAACCATCTGGGACACCCGCCAGGCTATTCAATCCTCTTCGCCATAACATCCGGCATCTTCGGAGAAGAGGACGCCGCGCTCCAAATCACACAGATACTGGCCGACTCCGCCGCTGCACTGATCGTCTTTCTCATAGCCCTCTCTTTACTCAGGTTTCCCATCGCAATCATCGCCGCTCTGCTGGTCGCCCTCGCGCCGCAATTCACTTACAACTCGACGCTCCTGCTGCCCGATTCCATCTCTGCCCTCCCAATCCTGCTCGCCGTTTATCTGCTGGTCCGTGCGATCAAGCGCCCACGCTTCATCCTCTTCCTGGCCTCCGGCGCGCTCATAGGCATTTCGTGCTGGCTCCGTTCAAATGCGATGCTGCTCGCCCCCTTCATGCTCGTCGCCTTCCCTTTTCTCTTCGAGCGCGGCCGACGGCTACGATACTCAGCAGCTCTATTGGGCGGCACCCTGCTCGTCGTCGCGCCGCTGACCATCAGGAATTTCATCGTTTACGATCACTTCATCCCTGTCTCTCTCGGCGCGGGGCAAACCTTGCTGGAAGGCATCGCGGACTACGACACTGACGGGAGCCTCGGAATCCCTAATACAGACATGGGGCTGATGAAATGGGAGGCGGAGCTTTACAATCGCCCGGATTACTACGGCACGCTGTTTAAGCCGGACGGGGTCAGGCGCGACCGTGAACGCATCGCGCGCGGCCTTTCGGTGATCCGCTCACACCCTCTCTGGTTCTTCACTGTGATGGTCCGGCGCGGCGCTTCCATGCTCAGGCTTGAGCGCGTCCGCCTGATCTCCGTGGACCCGCCTGTGACGCATTCACTGACCGTTAACGCTTCGCCCGCCTGGACTCTCTCCCCGGAGGAGTTACTCGCGCGCGGTCAGGTCACCTCGAAGCAGGCCGAAGTCACTTTCTCCCAGGCAGAGCAAATGCTGCGCATCAGGGGCGACGAGTCAAAGTATGATACGCAATTTCTCTCAGCGCCCATTGCAATCGAGAGTCAGACAGACTACCTCCTGAGAATACCCGTCAGAATCGAGCAGGGACGCATGATCGTCCAGATTACAGGCGCTGGAGGCGACGCCCAACTCGCTTCGGCAATCATTGAGCCGGAGGATTGGAAGGCAACATCGGAGCAGGAGCTGCGCCTCATAGAGATTCCCTTCGTCAGCGCCAACGCGGACCGTGTGCAAATCCGTTTCGCCAACGGAGGGTCGCAAGCTACCCGCGCCGTCGCACAGGTGGGTCAGCCGCAGTTGTACGCTCTCGGTCCATCCTCCTACAACTGGACCCGAATCCCGCGCTTTTCCCTGCGCCTTCTCCAGAAGCTTTTTGTGACCGCTCTGATGCTGCCACTGACGATCATGGGCCTCATCCTGCTGATCTTCGCAGGGCAACGTCGCACAATCATTGTGCTGCTCGTCGTCCCCGCCTATTTCCTCTGCATCCAGTCGGCCCTGCATACGGAATATCGTTACGTCCTGGCGATTCATTACTTTCTTTTTATCTTCGCCGCCACAGCGCTCTACTACATTGGCAGTTTCCTGGCGAGCCGCCTCCGGAAGATTCCCTTTCTGCAAAGACTGATGGGGCGGCCTGCCGCCTGAGGCGCGCCTCGAACGCCTGCCCCTGACTCTTCACTTTTCCACGCTTTTCATGTTTACTTTGTCAGCATGAAACGCCTTTCCCACATGGACGAACAGGGTCGCGTGAAGATGGTGGATACGACGGCGAAGGCCATCACGGACAGACGCGCCGAGGCTACGGCGCGCGTGCTGATGTCTGAGGAGACTTTGGCGGCTGTCCGCGAGCATCGAACTCCGAAAGGCGACCCCCTGGAGACGGCGCGGCTGGCCGGGATTATGGCGGCCAAGCGCACAGCCGACCTGATTCCGCTCTGCCACACGCTGGCGCTGACCCATGTGGATGTCCGCGCAGAGATTGAGGACGGGGGCGTCAGCATTCGTGCCGAAGCCGCGACCGCCGCTCAAACGGGCGTCGAGATGGAGGCCCTAATGGCCGCAACCGTCGCCGCTTTGACCGTCTATGACATGTGCAAAGCCCTCGATAAGGGGATGACGATTACGGACGTTCGGCTGGAGCGAAAGACCGGGGGCAAATCCGGCGATTATCAGAGGCAGGAGAGAGAGGCCGCCGGGAAAAAGTAAGGAACAGGCGCGCGGTCCCGCGCGTTTATATTTTTACCTTTTACCTTTAGCCTTTTGCCTTTACAATGTCTGGTAGAAGTTTTTGGTAGTGGAGATTTCAAGATGAGATTAACTAATGTTGCCGCAGACGCGCGCCCCCAGGTTCGCACGCTGCTCATTGCAGCCGCGCTCACTATTGCGCTCTGGTTCATTCCCTTTGCTGAGGTTCTCACCTATCCGTTTCGCCTTTTTGTCACATTCATTCACGAAGGAGGCCATGTTCTTGCGGCCCTCCTGACCTTCAGCCATGTCCAGAGCCTGAGCGTCTCAATGGACGGGAGCGGCCTGGTGTATGCGAGCCCCAGCTCCTGGGTTTCGCTGCTCCTGTTTTCGAGCGCAGGCTATGTCGGTGCGGCGGCCTTTGGCGCCCTCCTTCTGATACTGATTCGCCGCGCGGTCGCGGCGCGATGGGTGCTGATGGGCTCCGCCGCCTTTATCTTCATCCTGACGGTCGTCTTCGGACTGTTGAAACCCACCTGGAATGGTTCCGAGCTATCGAAGGTTCCTTTCACAGTGATTGCGGGCGCGGCCATCTCGCTCGCACTTGTTGCCGTTGCCAGGTACGCCAGCGCGCGTGTGGCGACCTTCTTCGTCAGCTTCCTGGCGGTCCAATGCATTCTGAACGCCCTGCTCGACCTGAAAACCGTCTTCTTCCTTTCGACGCCGCTTGCGCATAACATTCATACGGACGCCAAGAACATGTCGGACGCCACCTACATCCCGCAGATGTTCTGGGTAATCGCGTGGATCGGTCTGTCAGTTCTGATTCTATCGGTGGCCCTGCGGGCTTACAGTAACAACTGCAAGCGGAAAGAGAACCAGCAGGATTTACCTTTTGAAGAGCCGCTGGGGGTCTGACGAAAAACATTGAGCGCTAATGTTCAGAGGCCGCAAAGCGAAGAGGCTCTTTCGAGCTCGCCTTGCGGCCTCGTTGATTTCAGTCAAACCGTTGAGGTCCTGACGCTCTCGGACCTGCCTGTCGGGGCCCGCCTGGTCCTGCGTTGCCGGAAGGACTGGCGCGACGCGACCGTTGCGGCCGTCTCTGCCGAAATGGTGACACTGTCGGTCGGCTCTCCGGGCGGGCATACCTATCGTGTTCGGCGTCCGGCCGATTCCCTTCTAGCACTTGACGGTTCAATTCCACTGCTTGGCGAAGGCTCCGGCTGGCGCGCAGGGCGCGTGCGCTACGATCTGCGCTGGTGAGATTTGATTTCGCCAATCGCGGCGCAAAGGCTTTCAGAATTCACTTAAATTTAATAGCTGTAATCTCCATCTTTATTTTTGCCAGACCGGCATCAATATTGTTCTTATCTTCCTGCCTGGTGATCCCGCCGATTTTTATAGGTACTCTGACCGTCTTGCTATTTCCCAGCTCGGCTATTTCCCCTCCCGGAATGACGACCGTTGTCAGCTCTTTAATCAGGTTGTTCTGATAGTCAACGATACTGCCTTTCATCTCCAGCCCGGTTATCGTGCGCCCCGTCGAGTTAAAGAGGGTTGTCGCCATCGTGACCTCCATGGTGCCGACGGCATTGGTGGCGTATATCGCGTCCGGCTCAGTGACAGTGATCTGCTCACGATACTTTTCAAACTCGGGCGAGCCAGCGCGAAAGCCCACATTGAGCTTCTGGTCTTGTTCGCTCAACTCCAGTTTCTTTTCCGGCACAGCCGCGCCCGGCTGTGGCTCAGATCGCCTCGTCAGATAAAAGACTAAAAACCCTATCAGGAGTAGAGCTATTGCTCCGGCAACGATGAAAATCGTGCGCCGAGTCTTATCGGCTTCATTCGGCCGATTGATATTTTCACCTGTGATTGACATCGCTCATGCCCTTCTCTTTGTGAGCTGCGGATACGGATGCGCCGGAACTAAAGATACACCCACCCGCCGGCTTCTCAAAACCTTAGACAATAGGCTCACAAAAAATGTTCCGGAAGAGTTCGCTTCAGGCCCGCTATCCATTCATCAATCTCTTCGGGCGACGCAATCCAAGGCTTTCGCCCGGCTGCGGAACCATCTTCCCGACGAGCGAGCCTGTGCCTGTGCGCTGCCTGATGATTCGCGGCCAGATGATGCGGAAGCGGCTGCCTGCTTGCGGCGCGCTCTCCACACTGATCTCCCCTTCGAGCAGCTCGACAATCTTGCGCGTGATCGCGAGCCCCAGCCCTGTGCCGCCGTAAGAGCGCGCCAGACGGTCATCAACCTGACGAAACTCGTCGAAGATGTAGCTCAAGGCATCGCCGGAAATTCCTATCCCCGTGTCGCGCACTTCGAGTGCCCAGCGGTCTTCGCCGACGGGTTCTGCACGGATCGTAACGTTGCCCGCCGAGGTGAATTTGATGGCATTGCCGATCAGATTCGAGAGCACCTGCTGGAGTTTATGTTTGTCTGTCAGAATTTGGCCGATTTCAGGCGAAATCTCCGAGCGTAGATCAATCGCTTTATCCTTCACCTCCGCCTGAAAATCTTTGACGATGCTACCGATGATCTCACCGAGGTCCGTTTGCTCCAGATGAAGGGCCGAGCGCCCCGCCTCAAGGCGTGAATAATCCAGAAGGTCGTTGACGAGTTCGAGCAGCGAGCGCGCATTGCGTTCCATACGCGTCACAGCCTCTTCCTGCAAAGGCGCGAGCGGCAACTTGCGGTCGCGCATGAGCAGTTGGCAGAGGCCGATGATGACATTCAGCGGAGTACGCAACTCGTGCGAGATGTTTGAGACGAATGCAGACTTCAGACGGTCGTGCTCGCGCAGACGGTCGTAAGCGGCAACAAGCTCGCCGTGCTGTTTGACCTCTTCCGTGATGTCACGAAAGACCGCGACGGCCCCGAGCGGCCCCCCGTCTTCACCCGTAAGAGGCGTGACGGAGATGGCGACAACCCGCCGCTCGCCATCTGCCCTGACTATCTCAAGCTGTTCACCGGAAATGAACTCGCGCAACTCCAGAGCCCGCCAGAGCGGGTGCTCTCCAGCATCGAGCTCGCGCCCCTGCAGGTCTCTGAAAGACATGTCGGCGATTAAGGCGGGCGCCCCGTCGCGCAGCTCGCTTGGCTTGCGCCCGATGATCTGCGCGCCCGCAGGGTTGACGCGGTATCGCCCCCTCTGGTCAATGATGACGACGCCTTCATTCATCTGGTTGATGACGCTCTCAAGCTCCGCTGCGCGGGTCCGCTCGGAAGCGAAAGCCGCCGTGGCGAGCTTTTCGGCGCGGACGCGTTTTGAGACTTCCGACAGGATCAGAATCAGGTCGCCACGTTCGGCGCTCCGCGCGCTCGTCGGCCAGATAATCACGTCCCAGAAAGCGCCCGCATCAGATTCGCCCGCTTCCTCACGGTTACGCGCGACGAGATTTAACGGAAGACCGTAGGTGACGAAAGGCTTGCGTGTCCGGCGCACGTCTTCGATGATGTCGCTTAAGACGGCCAGACCCGCGGCGGCTTCGTAGAGGCCGCGCCCTGTCAGGCGGTCCGAATCGCGGTTGACGAATTGCGCGAAAGTCGAGTTGGACTTCCTGACGATGAGGCGCTCGTCCAGGACCGCCAGGCCCAGCGGAAGTCCGTCCAGGACCTCTTCGATGAAAGCTCCCTGCGTCTGCAGCTCGTCAAACTTGGTCTGGAGGTGCGAGGTCATCACGTTGAAATTCTGCGCGAGAGCCCCGACTTCGTCGTCCGTTTCGACAACAGCACGCTCGCCCAGATTGCCCTCACCGATGGTCGCGGCCGTGGACGCAAGTTTTCTCAGAGGCTTTGTGAATCGCCCGACCGCCCAAACACCCAGGAGGATCGAGGCCAGCAAAACAAGAGCCCACGTCGCCGCCAGAAAAATGGTGGACCGCCCCGCGCTCGTGTTCTCCGCCATGGGAAGGCCGACGGCGACCACCCACCCGAAAGGCTCGACACGTTTCACCCCCGTCATCCGCGGCACACTATCGCTCCACTCTGCGCGCTGAGCATTCATCGTGGGGTTTAAGGAGAGCGGGGCGAGGTTGCCGGACGCTGGATTCCCGACCACATGCCCTTGAGAATCGAAGACGACGATGACTGTTTCTTCGTCGTTCGCGATGTCTCTCTTGAGGCGCGCGTAAAGGTCTCTGGCCTCTTCCGGTGGAATCGCGCCCGCGTGCGCGGCGTAAGAAGGGTGATTTTCGAGCCAGGAGTGGAGCGCTCCGGCCGCAGCGGTGGTCTCAATCCGCGCGAGCGTGGCCGCTTGCTCGTCCAGGTCTCTCCGGTAATGGCTGAGCTGCAGGAGGCTGACAACGAGCAGAGGCAGAGAAAGAACCGCGAGCACCAGGAGAAGTTTGGCACGCACGCTCTTTAGAAGGGGCAATGTTCCTGTAAGCCTCGCCATGGTCCTTCAAGGCTTTGGGAAATCGGTCCGGCGTCGCCGGGGCGGCGGCCAGACGGAAGAGCGCGTCTCGACAGGCGGGCGCAGGCTTGTGGCATAAATCAGTACTGTCTGAATAATCATTTCGTCCACGAAGCTGTCAGCGATTCGCAGCGCGTCGCGCAATTCCCAAAGATCCCCTTGCGTAGCGCTGATACCTTCGCGCCACAAAAAATCTGTAATAACCTTTCGAAAATTCATCAACTCGCGTGCCACTTCATCAATCAGCGCCCCCTGATGGAAGCGCACCTGTGGGTATGAACGCAGACGTCTGGAAGCTTCAGTAATCTCATTGTCCGGGGCGGCGCGGTCAAGTAGCTGTGAGATTTCTTCGAGCATCTCCGGCAGATGGTCAACGAGCTGCTCGTAGGAGAGCATCGAGGTCAATACCGTGCGCCGGTCCGCAAACATCTCATCCACCCAGGCGCGCACTATCGCCCCCTCGTGCTTGCGTACCAGATTGGTGAATTGTTGAGGCATCAGACAGGGGTCAGGGGTCAGGGGTCAGGGGTCAGAAGGTCAGTTAAAAGCAGTATCCGTTCTATTTTTAACTGACCACTGACCACTGACTACTGACCACTGTTCTTTGGCAATAATCGGTTTAAAAGCTCCTCCAACTGGTCGAAATCAATGGGCTTGGTGACGTAATCGTTGCAGCCGGCGGCGAGGGCGTCTGCATGAAAATCGGCGGTATCGTGGGCGGAAACGGCCACAATGGGGACGGCGCGCAGTTCCGGGTGCTGGCGTATGCGTCGCGTCGCGGCCAGGCCGTCCAGCTGCGGCAGGCTCAAATCCATCAGAATCAGGTGAGGCCGCTCCCTTTGAGCCAGACGGACGGCCTCCTCGCCATTGATGGCTTCCAGGACCTGATAGCCGCTCATCTCTAATAATCGTCTCATCATAAAACGATTATCCTCAAAATCCTCCACAACCATGATGGTTAGCGGAGGGCTATCGCCCGTTCGACTCATCCCCATCCCTCTCCATTTTTCGAAAAGAATAGCCAATTTATATTGTCTTTGCACCTTGCCACGGATGCATGACTAGCATACGCCAATTTTTTTTGCTAAGATGCCGCATCGAAACGCAACACAACAGATAAAGCCTTTTGGGTTTAATTCGTACACGCGGCCTGGCCTACGGGCCCCCGGGCGTGGTCGCCGCTTCTACCGAGCGGCAAGGCTTGCAGAGCAATATGAAGCCGATAAAATCGGAGTTAAAGGACACAAAGACGCTCGAAGAGATCGGGCGCGCTTCCATCCAAATCGTCCACGACCTAAAAAACCAGCTAAACGGTCTCAAACTCTATGCCACATTCTTACGAAAGCGTATGGAGAAGAGCGAACGGCCGGCGGACGAGCAGGAGACGGTAGCGAAATTGATCGCCGGGCTCGAACGGGCTGCGTCGGACATGACGACGCTGGTGCGCTACGGGCGACCGGTTGAGCTTCGTCGCCAGCCACAAACAGACCTCCTCAAAATCCTGGCCCGCATCGAAGGCGTCGAAGCGTCCGAGATTGTGACGGAAACGGACGCGCTGGCGGGCGAGCTGGACGCGGCGGCGATTTCCGAAGCTTTTATCATCATCACGTCATTCGCGCGCGGAGCCGCCACGCAGGAGGATTCTGGAAGACTGCGGATTCATCTGCGGCCAGAGGCAGGTGGGGAGCGAGCGGTAATCGAATGGCGCGGCGTGAGACCGTCTAACGGCTGCGATCCTTTCAGTTCCTTCGCGGGCAGCGAGGGTTTACGAATGTCGCTCGCCGCCAAGATCATCCAAACACACGGCGGAGAAGTCGCGCACGAGGCGAACGTCCTGCGCGTCAGCCTGCCACTTCAAGCTCGTGAATCGTGAATCGTAAATCGTGAATAGTAAAAGATTGATTTCATCTATTCACGATTTACGATTCACGATTCACGAACAAACGATTCAAGGAATAGGAGCGAGAAAAGGTGGAACGAACAGAGGCACGCATTCTGGTAGTTGACGACGAACCGATGATGGCGGATTCCCTCAAGCAGAATCTTGTTGAAGAGGGATACACTGTTGACACTGCGGCGACCGGGGCGGAGGCAATCGAGCTTTTTGATCGCGGGGCACATCACCTTGCCATCTGTGATCTGCAACTGCCGGACATGGACGGCCTTGAAGTCATGCGCCATATGAAAGACGTCCGCCCCGAAACGGAAGTCATCGTCGTCACAGGCTTCGGCACAGTTGCCCGCGCTGTCGAGGCGACCAAAGCTGGAGCTTTCTACTTCGTCGAGAAGCCTTTCGATTTTGAGCAGATGCAGCCGCTCGTTGACCGCGCCCTTGAAAGTCTTGAGCTGCGCGCGGAGACGAAGATGATGCGCGACCGTCTCTCGACGCGCGCCGAGTACTTCAACATCATCGGCGCTTCGAAGCAGATGCAGACCATCTACGAAACCATCGAGTCGGTCGCCAAATCGGATGCAAACGTTCTCATCGTCGGAGAATCCGGCACCGGCAAAGAACTGATCGCCAATGCCATCCACTACAACTCTCTCCGCTCGAAAAAACACTTCATCAAAGTAAACTGCGCCGCGCTTCCCAAAGAGCTGATCGAATCCGAACTCTTCGGCCACACGAAGGGCGCTTTCACGGGCGCGCACGCGGACAAAGAGGGCCTGGTGCAGCACGCCGCGGGCGGCTCACTGATGCTGGACGAAATTGCCGAGATGCCGGTTGAGCTTCAACCGAAGCTCCTGCGCGTCCTGCAAGAGCGTAGCTATCGCAAGATAGGCTCGGAGAAAACCTATGCGGTTGATTTTCGCCTCATCTGCTCGACGAACCGCCTGCCCGCCGACGCCATCCGCGATGGGCTCCTGCGCGACGACCTCTTCTACCGCATCTCGACCATTACGATTCACGTTCCGCCCCTTCGCGAGCGCGCTGAGGACACGCAGCTTCTGACGGAACATTTTTTGAAAATGTACTCGCAGAAGTATGACCGCCCGATTACGGGCGTCTCACAGGCCGCCTATCAAAGACTCTTCTCGCACACCTGGCCCGGCAACGTGCGCGAGTTGCAGAACGTTATAGAGCGCGCGGTGCTCCTCGCCAAAGGCAACAAGATCGAGCCGGTTGACCTGCCATTCGACAACGGCTCAATGCCGGAAGGCACCGGCTCCAGCACGGAATGGGAGGTGCCGCCCAACATGACGCTCGAAGACATCGAGAAGCTCGTCATCGAAAAGACCTTGCAAAGGACCGGCGGCAACAAACAGGCTGCGGCTAATCTTCTAGGCATCTATCGCCCGCGCCTCTACAGCAAGATCAGGAAGTACAATATAGATGTCGCGCAGCTTGTCTCTTCTTAAAGGCAAAAGGAAAGACGGAGCGCGTGAGGCTCTTCTTCTTCCCTTTTGCCTTTTTAACGTGAGTTCGGCCTAAGAGCTGTCTGCATGCACCAGCCCCGTCAGGGGCGACAGAATTTAGCCCAGGGCGCAAGCCCTGGGTCACCAGCAGGAAGAAATATCGAAGCCCATGCGAATGGGCGATAGCCCGTGGATGCCCGCATGCAGTTCAAGGGCTGTCGCCCGCTCACGCGGGCTTGCATTTCAAATCGGCGCTGTGACCCAGGGCTGACGCCCTGGGCTTTAGACTGTCGCCCCTCCGGGGCTCAATACATACTACGCACATGTTCCAGGGGACGGACGCCCCTGGCTAAAATCTTCCGCCCCCTTCGGGGGCTGATGGATCCTACCTCGTCCCTGTTTACTTCGAACTCACGTTTTTTACTTTTTCCTTTTGCCTTCTCTAATCCACCTGATAAGTCGCCACGCTCGTCGGCGTCTCGAAACAGCGGACTTTGAAGATTTGGACCCGCTCGTCGCGGATGTGTGAGGCGACGCGTTCGAGGATGAAGCGCGCGAGGTTCTCAGCCGATGGGTTCAGTTCCACATCAAACGGCGGCAACTCGTTGATGTTGCGGTGATCCAGATAGCGGACGACCTCATCGGCCGCGTCTTTCAGCTCTACGAAATCCACCAGCAGGCCGATGTTATTCAACTCGCGCCCGCGCGCGTAGATTTCTATTTTGTAGTTGTGCCCGTGCAGGTTCTCGCACTTCCCCTTGTAGCCACGCAGCTGGTGCGCGCTTGAGAAGTTGCGCTCGATCATCACTTCAAACATATCTTTAAGTTTCAGGTTTCAAGTTTCAGGTTTCAAGTCTAAAGGCCAGCGCGAAGGGGCGCAAGGTGACAGCGATCAAGTTGTCATCCGCTCTTGAAACTTGGAACTTGAAACCTGAAACTCATCGTCAAAGACGAAAGCGACCTCTTCGATGTCGGAAGTTACGCGGCAGGGTGGCAGACTTTGCAGAAACATTCGCCCGTAAGCCTTCGTTCGAAGGCGCGGGTCTAAAACGGCCAGCACGCCCCGGTCCGTAGTGCTGCGGATCAGGCGTCCCAGCCCCTGCTTCAAACTGATAATCGCCTGGGGCACGCTGTATTCGTAAAAGCTGGTCCCGCCCTGGTCGTCTATGTATCGCTGGCGCGCGGCGACCACCGGGTCGGAAGGCACCGCGAATGGCAGCTTGTCTATGATGACGCATGAGAGCTGACTCCCGCGCACGTCAACGCCCTGCCAGAAGCTGGACGTAGCGAAGAGCACTGCGTTCGGCGTCCCGCGGAACCTTTCCAACAAACCGGCCTTCGATGCTGTCCCCTGCAGGAAGCATGGGAAATCAACGTTGGCGGCCACACTTTCATAAAGCCTATTCATCGCAGCCTTGCTCGTCGAGAGCACGAAGGCGCGACCCTCCGTCGCATTCAGGAGACGGATGACCTCTTCCGCCGCGGCGTCCGCGAACTGTGGCGAGCGCGGGTCCGGCATATTTTTTGGAAGATAAAGAATCGCCTGGCTCTCGTAATCGAAACTCGAAGGGGCAATCAGGTCATCAGTCTCTTCGTCCAGCCCCAGGCGCTCGCGTATGAAATTGAAGTTGCCAGCAGAGGCGAGCGTCGCCGAAGTCATCACAACCGTCTCGACCCTCTCGAACAGTTTATCCTGCAAGAGGCCGGATACATCTATCGGCGAGGCGCGCAGGAAAAGCCCGCGCCCGCGACGCTCCATCCAGTAAACGAAGTGCTTGTCATCGCCCGCGACGATGAACTGCAAGTCGAAGCGAATCTGGCGGACGCGCCGCAAAAGGTTTTCCACCTCCAGGGGCTGCTCCGCCATAGCATCGAGCGTCGTCTCCATCCTTTCGAGCGCGCCGTCGAGGCCCAGATAAGCCTCGCCCAATGGCGTCGCTTCGATCTCGCCGTCCGTCCTCTTGCGTGCGAACGTGCCCGGCAGGATGGGCGCTCTTCCCTCTTCGCCGCGGCCTTCACGAAAACCCATCCAGAAATTATCCGCGAAGCGCGTGACGCGGGAAGCGATGCGCGTCAACTCTTTATTCACCTCAACGCTCGTTATCGGCAGCGTCGAAAGGTCGCGCACGAGGTCTTCCAACTGGTAATTGGAGACCTGCGAGCCGAAGTATTCCGCCGCGACGTCTTCGATCAAGTGCGCCTCGTCGAAAATCACAGCCGAATAGTCCGGCAGGACCTGTCCGTATTCGTTGTTGCGTAGGGCCAGGTCTGCGAAGAAAAGATGGTGGTTGACGATCACAATGTCCGCGTCCATCGCCCGCTGGCGCATACGTGTGATATAGCAGGCGTCGTAGTCAGGGCATTTCTGCCCGACGCAGATTTCCGAGCGCGCGTCTATGTGCCGCCAGAAAGAGAGATTTTCGGGAAGGTCCGTCAGCTCCGCGCGGTCGCCCGTCTGCGATTCCCTGGCCCATTTGCGGACCTCATCGAAGTAGTCCATCTCGTCCAGACCTTCGAGGACGGGCGAATTCTCTGCGCGGCGGATGCGCTGAAGGCAGGCGTAGTTCGAGCGCCCTTTCATGTACGCAGCAGTGAATTTTCGCGGCAGCACCTGCTGTAGGAACGGAATGTCCTTCTCCATCAACTGCTCTTGCAGGTTCTTCGTGCCCGTCGAGATGATGACCCGGCTCCCGCGCGCCGTCGCCGCTGCGATTGCCGGGACCAGATAGGCGAGCGTCTTGCCTGTCCCTGTGCCCGCCTCGACGATCAAATGGCGCTTCTCCTCGAACGCGCGCAGGACGGCCTCAGCCATCTGAATCTGGCCGGGGCGATATTCGTATTCAGGGTGCTCCCGCGCGACTAAACCGGCGGGGCCGAAGATTTCTTCCATCAAGTTTATTTAGTTCGGTGATACTACACGACGGTTCAATTGCGTATGCCCGCCATTGCTTTCCGCCTGTCTCTCAGTATCCTTCAGAAGGAAGATGATGTCTAACAGACCCTCTTCATCGTTCGTGCGATAGTCAACATCTCTGTCCGCATCCCCTCCTGACAAGCCTAACTCGTAAAGATTTCTGACGCTGTCAATCAATTGTTTTCGAGCATAAGGCTCGCCCGTTTGAACGAATACAAGACGGAGCAGCTCTTCGTTTGACATGGGCTTTGCGCCCTTGAAATCTATTTTACGAATTACGAATCGCTTTCCTTCGCTTATCGTAATCTGGAAGTCAACTATTCCTTCATTAACGTTTTCGGGATTGGCGTTGTAAGTCGGCTCGACTTCGTACTCATATTGGATATGGCCTAATTCCTCGTAAGCGGTTTTTACCTTAACCTGCAACCATTGCCCGATAGCCTCCCCGTTAGCCGCGTCACCTGTTTTTAGACTAAGCATCCCGAGGATTTGACCTGCCGTAAAAATTTTCGCTCCTTCAATCTTGATCTCCCCGATCCTGTAAAGCTCCCCTTCCCTCACCGGCACGATAAGTTTGAGACCTTGCTCGGTCATCTGCTTTTTCGGTTCGTCAAGTTTTGCCTGGAGATAACCTTTACTACGCATATGAAACTGGGCTCGGCGCAAACAGAAGTCCAGCAGATCAGAATCATATTCTTCCGGAGGCGAGCAACTATAACCGGCGTTCTGGCGCGCCGGTTTCATGGAATCGAGCAGTTGCAGACCTGAAAAGACTTTATTGCCCTCGAACTGAATATCGGCAATCCGTATGCGCTCGCCTTGATTGATAACGAAGATGAGGATTCTCTCGGTTGGTGAAATCCGCTCCTTACGGATTGTCACGGTTGCATTCAGGTAGCCTCGCTCCCCAAGATATTCTTTGATAACGCTCTCAGCCTTTTGGAGTTTTAATCTGTCTTTGATCTCCTCTTTCGAGATGCTCGCCCGCTTTTCACGAAGAATCTTGCTCACGTCTGATTCGGAGATGTTTTGCAGTCCCTCGAACCTCATTTCAGCGCCTTCGCTGCTTTTGGACGCACCCTGCTCTTGCAGCGACTCGACCCCCAACTTTTGCAGGGGAGCGAATGAAGATTTGCCAGGAACGCTCGCCTTGGTAATTGCGACTCCAAACAAAATCAGGGCGATTGAGGCAAGAAGATGGGATACTTTGTTCATAAAGACCTCCGCCAGATAAGGGTTGACGTTTATCAACCCGCCTGAGCCTTCTTCGCATACATGTAAATGAGGCTGCGCTCTCTTTGAATTGGAGACCTGCTCTTTTCAACCCTCATGTCAGCGAAGAGCCGTTTTTCGTCTGTGCAGACAGCTAGTCCGATGGCTTTGATGGTTTTCATCTACGCTCCCATGGCTTCCTGCTCCGGCCTGGGCCTCAGCCGCTTCGGGTAAAGCGGGAATCGCGCCGTGAGGTCCATCACCTCCTGCTGCACTTTGCCGCGCACCTCCTCTGACTGCGGCTCGTGCAGGATCGCCGCGATGAGACGCCCGACCGTTTTCATCTCCTCTTCGCCCATCCCGCGTGTGGTCAGGGCCGGAGTGCCGATGCGTATGCCGGAGGTGACGAAAGGCTTGTTGGTGTCGAAAGGAATTGTGTTCTTGTTGACGGTGATGTGCGCCGCTTCCAGGGCCTTCTCCGCATCCTTGCCCGTGATGCCTTTGCCTCCCATAAAGACGTCAACCAGCATCAGGTGATTGTCCGTGCCGCCGGAGACGATGCGTAGTCCCTGCTCCTGCAACGTGGCCGCCAACGCCTTCGCATTCTTCAAAACGCTGCGCTGATACTCTTTGAAATCATCTCGCAAAGCTTCGCCAAACGCGACGGCTTTCGCCGCAATGATGTGTACGAGCGGTCCGCCCTGCACGCCAGGGAAGAGCTTGCGATTGACCTCGACGGCGTGCTCCTCGCGACATAGTATTAATCCCCCGCGCGGGCCGCGTAAGGTCTTGTGCGTCGTGGTCGTGACATAGTCCGCGTGCGGTATTGGTGAAGGGTGAAGCCCGGCGGCGATGGGTCCGGCGATGTGCGCTATATCTGCGAAGACGCGCGCCCCGACGCCTTTGGCGATCTCCCTGATGCGCTCGAAGTTGATCGTACGTGGATAAGCGGAAGCGCCACAGACAATCAGTTTCGGCCTGTGCTCTTCGGCGATGCGTTGCAGCTCGTCGTAGTCAATCTGCTCTGTCTCGCGCGAGACGCCATAATCCGCAACCTTGTAACTGATGCCCGAGAAATTCATCGGATGCCCGTGCGTCAGGTGCCCTCCGTGCGAGAGGTTCATGCCGAGAATCTGATCGCCGTAGGCAATCGCGGCCATATAAACGGCCATGTTCGCCTGTGCCCCGGAGTGCGGCTGGACGTTCGCGTGCTCTGCGCCGAAGAGTTCTTTAGCGCGGTCAATCGCCGCCTGCTCCACCACGTCCGTCCACTCGCAGCCGCCGTAATAACGTTTCTTCGGATAACCCTCAGCATATTTGTTCGTGAAGACCGAACCCATCGCTTCCAGCACGGCTTCGCTGACGAAGTTTTCCGACGCGATTAACTCAAGCCCCTCGGCCTGGCGGCGAACTTCATCGTCAATCGCGCCGCCGATTAAAGGATCAACCTCCGCCAGCCGCGCATTAAACTTTTCGTTCATCTCTTTTCCTCATCAATAAGTCTGGAGTCTGGAGTCTCTGAGTCTGGAGTCAACTTGTCAAAAACAGTTATTAGCTTTTGACTCCAGACTCCAGACTCACGACTCCAGACTGTTCTCGATCTCTTTGATCTTCTCGACTCGCGCGGAGTGTCGCCCCGCATCGAAATCTGTGCTGAACCAGGTACGCACGATCTTCTGTATCTCGTCCTGCCCTGTGGTGCGTGAGCCGATGGCGAGCACGTTGGCGTCGTTGTGCTGGCGCGCCAGCCTGGCGCTCTCTTCGGACCAGGCGACGGCGGCGCGCACGCCCCGAACCTTATTGGCAGTAATCGCCATTCCGATACCAGAGCCGCAGACCAGCACGCCCCGCTCCGCTTCCCCGCGCGCGACCCGTTCGGCGACTTTGCGCGCATAGTCCGGGTAATCAACGGACTCTTCCGAGACCGCGCCGAGGTCTTCGACTTCCAGGCCCATTTCCTGGAGCAAGGGTTTCAGGCGTTCTTTTTCAGCGAATCCCGCGTGATCGCTGGCGAGCGCAACTTTCATCGCTAAAGCTCCGTTTGAGAGGTTCCAACTGCTGGTGAATGGATATTAAACCACGCTTTTGAAGGGTCGCAAAGTATTGCTTTAGTTCCAGGCAGGGTTTATTCATGTTACGCAGAGTAACGTTGAGCCATCGAAGACGGCGACAGCATAAAGCCCGGGGCGTTAGCCCCGGGATGAAAGTCAGGAAAAACACCGAAGCCCATGAAATGGGCGGCAGCCTCTGGACTTGCCCACGGGATTCAAAGGCTGTCGCCCGCTCGCGCGGGCTTGCGTTTTAAAACCCTGTTCGTTACCCGGGGCTGACGCCCCGGGCTTTATGCCGTCGCCCGCTTTCGCGGGCTAATATCCAACTTCACGAAATATCGGTTATGAATGATGAGTTAAGGCTTTCAATTCAAAACTCAACATTCATAATTCCCCTCCGTTTGCCTTAAACGCTGCTCGTGGGCGAGAATGAGTTTTCGGATTGCCCATTATTAGAAGAACGGAAATTGAAACCCCATGCGCTGGTCACAATATTTCATCCCGACGCTTCGCGAGGACCCGGCGGATGCCGAAGTCGTCTCGCACCGTCTCCTGCTTCGCGCGGGACTCGTGCGGCAGCTCGCTTCCGGCGTCTATTCAATGCTCCCGCTCGCGCAACGCATCGCCCTGAAAATCATGCAAATCCTGCGCGAAGAGATGAATCGCATCGGCGGGCAGGAGTTTTATCTGCCGGCGCTGCACCCGCGCGAGATCTGGGAGGAGTCCGGGCGCTGGGCCGTGATGGGCGATGAGATGTTCAAGCTCAAGGACCGCAGAGGGGCCTGGATGTGTCTGGGCATGACGCACGAAGAGATTTTCACTTCGATTGCGCGCAACGAGATTCGCTCTTACAAGCAATTGCCGCAGGTCTGGTATCAGATTCAGGTGAAATTCCGCGACGAGCCGCGCCCGAAATCCGGCCTCATGCGCGTGCGCCACTTCATCATGAAAGACGCTTACTCGTTCGACGTGGATCAGGCCGGGCTGGACAAATCCTTCGAGGACCAGCGCGAGGCTTATAAACGAATCTTCGAGCGCTGCGGGCTGAAGTTCGTTATCGTCGAAGCCTCCTCAGGCTCTATGGGCGGCTCGCAGTCCAATGAGTTCATGGTCCGCACGGACGCGGGCGAGGACTTAATCGCGACGTGCGGGAACTGCGATTACGCGGCCAATGTCGAAAAGGCCACGTCGCGCTTGCCGGAAGTCAAGGATGGCATCGGCCTGGACGCGCCCGTAGAGTTTCCGACGCCCGGCGTGCGCACGATTGAGGATTTGACGACGTTCCCAGGCGGAGCAGAGGCTGACCGGCAGATTAAGACTTTAGTTTATATCGCAGGCGCGACACAGCCTGTACTCGTTCTCCTTCGCGGTGATCATCAGTTGCATGAAACGAAATTAGCCGCAGCGCTGGATGGTGCTTCTGTCCGCCCAGCACACCCCTTAGAAATTAAGGAATTACTCGGCGCAGGTCCTGGCAGTTTAGGCGGTGTTGGAGCAAAACAAAAGGCAAGGGAAAGTAATTTCAACCCCGTCGCTAACCCTGAATCTACAAGCGAGAATCAGCCTTTCAGGTTACTTGGGGAGAAAAAAGAGCTACGCATCCTGGCCGACTTAGCCTTGAAAGGTCGACGCAATATGACGACCGGCGCGAACAAAGATGACCACCACCTGCGCGGCGTCAACATCTCGCGCGACATCCCGGTTGACCAATGGGTGGACCTTCGCACGGTCGCCTCTGGCGAGGGCTGCCCCGCTTGCGAGAGCGGCACGCTCAATGTCACCAAGGCCCTTGAAATCGGCCACATCTTCAAGCTCGGCACGAAATACGCCGACTCTATGGGCGCGACCGTCCTGACGCAGGATGGCAAGGAAGTGCCGATTGTGATGGGCAGCTACGGGATAGGCGTCGAGCGCATCATGGCTTCCGCCATAGAGCTTCACCACGATGCGGACGGCATCATCTGGCCGAAAGCGATTGCGCCTTTTGATTGCGTCGTCACGATCACGAACATGAAGCAGGACGAGCTGCGCGAGGCCGGCGAGAGACTCTATCACGACCTACAGCGCGCCGGACTCGACGTGCTCCTGGATGATCGCGACGAGCGCGCGGGTGTTAAGTTCAATGACGCGGACCTGATCGGCATCCCCTATCGGATCACCGTCGGCAAGAAGATCGGCGACGGTCTGGTCGAGCTCTTCGACCGCCGCACGAAGCAGACGGAAGAAGTAAAACTTAAAAATGTGGTCGAGCACGTGCAGGGCCTGGCGCTCGCGGGATTGTAAGATTTAAATGTAAGCGGGTTTTGAATAAGCGTTAGGCCGCGTTAGCGGCCAGATGAATTTATCCCGGCCTTTCAAGGCCGGGACTGAAGTTAATCGCGTCGCGTCAGCGACGATTGATCTCACCGATAGACTCAATCGTCGCTGACGCGACGCCAACCATCAAATTCTCATCATGCCCCGGTCTTGAAAGGCCGGGATAAATTCAAGCGCTGCTACGCAGCGGATATAGACAGTGGCTTCTACCAGGTGCCCATCTTGCGGGTTAGAGAATTTTTCGAATGCGATGGTGTGCAGACACTGTTTCTGCCCGCTGATGGGGGAGTTCACTCAGTCTTTGAGGTCACACGTTCGCCCGCCTCAAAAACTCTCCCTTCGCTGGCTCGTGTATGCGACGTTGACCTCAATTGCGCTGGCCGTGATTCTCCTCTGTCTCGTTTTTCTTTTCAATGTGATTCCGAGCGCGATGCATAGCAGCGAAACGGGCTGGCGAGATTTTACTCCGCAGCAATGGGCGAGCATGAAATTGTGGTATTTCGTTCTGCTTGGCGGCGGGGTCGCTCTGATTTTTCTCTACTTCTATTTACGCAGGCACAAGTACGACGCCTGACCAGTAAGTGAGTTATCCTTATTCTCCGATGAGAGGCGTGAAAGCTCTTCTTCCGTTTCTAATCTTTCTCCTCCTGCCGACTTCAAGGGCGGCCGGTCAGGAGGAAAATCTGCCTGAGCTTGTCCGCCGCATCAAGCCTTCCGTGGTGGCAATTGTCACCTACGACGCGAAGGGCGAGAGATTGTCGCGCGGCAGCGGTTTCTTCATCGCGCAGGACCGCATCGTCACCAACCGCCACGTCCTCGAAGGAGCATTTAAGGCGGAGGTCCACACCGTCAATGATCTGACCTATATCGTGAAAGGAGTGCTCGCCGTGGACGGCGAGGGCGACATAGCGCTTTTACAGGTTGATATTCCGCCGAACATCGCGACCCCGCTGACGGTCGTCCGCACCTCGCCGCAGGAGGGCGAATCCATAGTCGTCATCGGAAATCCGCTCGGCCTCGAAGGCAGCATCTCGAACGGAATCGTCTCGGCCGTGCGCGACATACAGAATTTCGGCCGCATCATACAGATTACAGCGCCCATCTCGCCCGGCTCCTCCGGGAGCCCCGTCATCAACATGCGCGGCGAGGTCGTCGGCGTGGCTACACTTCAACTCGCGGACGGGCAGAGTCTCAACTTCGCAGTGCCTTCGGACCGCGTCGTTCAGCTCCAGGCCGGACAGTCCAGAACACTCGGAGAACTGGTCGCCGCCACGCGTCGCAGCCAGCGCGCGTCGGCCGAACGCTTTTACATGCAGGGCCTCGGTTATCTTTCGAGAGACGATTGCGAAAAGGCGCTGCCCTACTTCAAGAAGGCCACGGACGCTGACCCGGAGTACGCAGAAGCCTGGGCTCAGTCCGGATTCTGCAACGGGATGCTCGGACGCCATACGGAAGCCCTCAAGTCTTCGCGCCAGGCGGTCCGTCTCAAGCCGGATTCGACGGAGTCCTATCTCAACATCGGCTCTTCGCTGTCGTACCTTGGCCAGTTCAAAGAGTCCGTGGACGCTTACAGGCAGGCGCTCCGGCTGGACCCGAACAACGCCGACACACATTTCGCGCTCGGAATCACCTACGGCAAGATGGGCCGCACGGAAGATGAAGTACAGGCTTACAAACAGGCGATCCGCCTGCGCCCGGATTTCGTCGAGGTGTTTGAGAGAATCGCGCAGGGATATTTTCGTCTTAATCGTTTGACGGAAGCCGTTGCCTCTTACAAACAGGTGACGGTGCTCAAGCCTGGCGACCCCGTAGCCTACGACAACCTCGGCGTGGCCTACCTGAAATTGAAGCAGTACACAGATGCCGTGGAGGCTCTCAAGAAAGCCATTCAACTAAAACCAGATTTCGGGCGCGCCTATTATGATCTGGGACTTGCCTATCTCGCACTCAACGACCGCGACTCGGCCCTTGAACAGTACAACCTCCTCAAGACATTTGACCCGGAGCGCGCAGAGAAGCTTTACAATGTGATTTATCCTTGAATCAGATAGTCAAAAAGGCGATAGCCCCGTCAGGGGCGACAGAGTGTAGCCAGGGGCTTACGCCCCTGGCTCATGCCGTAGATTATTTATCGAGCCCCGGCAGCGGCGGCAGCATAAAGCCCAGGGCGTCAGCCATTAGTATCTACACAAGTATTGATAGATGTTTGGGAATCATTGAACTATCTCGAAAACCTGCAAAAATCTTAGGAAAAACGGATCGAACAAATTCAGGTCTGATCTTTGCTGCGCT
>DASVXV010000126.1:0-27771 GCA_036392495.1 Pyrinomonadaceae bacterium
GTCTATTCATTTTCGAGACTGAGGAAAGTAGAGAAACAGCACTGTCCACGAAACCACACGAAACAAACCACAGCAATTTCGTGTCGTTTCGTGTGGCTTCGTGGATCGTTCTCTTTCCGTCGAGAATGAATAGACCCTGGACGTCCAAAGCAGAAATTGACCGGGCGCGATGAACCGCGATTACAAAATGGTCTCGTGGATGAAAGCTCTGCAATTCGCGCTCCGGTTCAATTTAATCCAGCATCGTTGCCTGCATCAACGCTTTTAGCTTATATTGCTTCACATTCAAGCTAATTATTTCAGCCCGGACAGAAAGGCGCACTGTCATTATGCCGAATAGCGTTCCCATCACAGTCGCACACGGCGACGGTATCGGCCCGGAGATCATGGCGGCCACGCTCCACATCCTGAAAGAGGCCGGGGCGCGCATCGAAATCGAGACCATAGAGATCGGCGAGAAAGTCTATCTGGCGGGAAACTCCGCCGGGATCGAGCCGAGCGCCTGGGAGTCTCTGAGACGCACGAAGGTCTTCCTCAAAGCCCCGATTACGACGCCCCAGGGCGGGGGCTTCAAGAGCCTGAACGTGACGGTCCGCAAGACGCTCGGGCTCTACGCCAACGTGCGCCCCTGCGTCTCTTATCATCCGTTCGTCAAGACGAAGCACCCGAACATGGACGTGGTCATCGTGCGCGAGAACGAAGAGGACCTCTACGCGGGCATCGAGCACCGCCAGACCGAACAGGTCATGCAGTGTTTGAAGCTGATCTCGCGCCCGGGCTCCGAAAAGATCGTGCGCTACGCCTTCGAGTACGCGCGCCGCAACAACCGCAAGAAGGTCACCTGCTTCACCAAAGACAACATCATGAAGCTCACGGACGGCCTCTTTCACAAAGTCTTCGACGAAGTGGCGGCCGAGTACGCGGACATAGAGAACGAGCACTGGATAGTTGATATCGGCGCGGCCAAGCTCGCCGACACGCCCGAAGCTTTCGATGTGGTCGTGATGCCGAACCTCTACGGCGATGTGCTCTCGGATGTCGCGGCGCAGATCGCAGGCTCCGTCGGCCTCGCAGGCTCCGCGAACATCGGCGAGAACGTTTCGATGTTCGAGGCGATTCACGGCTCCGCGCCGCGCCGCGCGGGCCAGAATCTGGCCAACCCGACGGGGCTGCTCCTCGGCGCAGTGATGATGCTCGTCCACATCAATCAGGCTGACGTCGCCGAGCGCGTCCATAACGCCTGGCTGCGGACCATAGAGGACGGCGTCCACACCTACGACATTTATGCGGAGGGCGTGAGCGCGCAGAAAGTCGGGACGCGCGAGTTCGCAGAAGCGGTCGTCGAGCGATTGGGGCAGACGCCGCAGACCTTAAAGTCCGTCAGCTACAATGCGGGCGAGGGCGAAATGCGCGCGGGCGCGAGTGGAGCGAGCGAGAGACCGCGCTCCAGGAAAGAGCTGGTCGGCGTGGACGTGTTTCTGGACTGGGTCGGGGGCTCCGCGAACCAGTTGGGCGAAACGCTCGCTGAAGCCGCCGGGGAAGAGTTGAGGCTGGCGATGATCAGCAACCGCGGCGTCAAGGTCTGGCCCGGCGGGCACACCGAAACCTTCTGCTCGGACCACTGGCGCTGCCGCTTCGTGCCGCAGGCGGAAGGCAGGGCGATAAGCCACCAGGAGATCGTGGGGCTTCTGGGGCGCGTCGCGGACGCGGGCTTCGATTTCATCAAGACGGAGAACCTCTGCAACTTCGACGGCCAGCGCGGCTATTCGCTCGACCAGGGCGAATGAGAAGAAACGATGAACGCGGAACGATGAGCGCGGAATTAAATGCTCTTTATTCATGGGTTGTCGTTGCGCGCTCACAGCTTTTTCCTAGGCAAGGAGACACAATAATGGATGAGAACGAGAGACAAGACGAACCGACGAACGAGGAACAGCAGCCGACGGCCGAACTCAGCCCGTCGGAGAAACTCGAAGGCGTGAAGCCTTCAGGCTCTCTCATTCCGGGCGCGGAAAACCCGGATAGCGGAGAGATCAAATCGGAAGTCAATCCCAACACGGAATAAAATTTAGCCACAGAGACACAGAGGCACAGAGAAGAAGCTAAAATTGAAATCACAAAAGCTGGCCTCTGAAATCCTGATCTTTTTCTCTGTGCCTCTGTGTCTCTGTGGCAAATTCTCCAGTTTACAGATAAATGAACATGGAAGAGAACAAGACTAATTCCGCCGCCTCGTCGGCGAAGCCGCTGGTGGCGGTTGTCATGGGCAGCACCTCCGATTGGGAGACGATGCAGCACACGGACGAGATGTTGACGCGCTTCGATGTCCCGCACGAGTGCCGTGTGCTCTCGGCGCACCGGACCCCGGCGCAGGCCGCGGCGTTCGCCGAAGGCGCGGAGGAGCGCGGGGTAGAGGTGATCATCGCTGCGGCGGGCGGCGCGGCGCATCTGGCCGGGGTGCTCGCCGCACAGACGCTCGTTCCGGTCCTCGGCGTGCCGATGGAGAGTAAGGCCCTCAAGGGGATGGACAGCCTTCTTTCAATAGTGCAGATGCCCGCGGGCATCCCCGTCGGCACACTCGCCATCGGACGCGCCGGCGCGACCAACGCGGCGCTCTTCGCCATCGCGATACTCGCCAACAGCCGCCCCGAGCTGAGGGACAGGCTGCGCGAGTTTCGCCTGGAGCAGGAGCGAAAAGTCCTCGAAGCAAAGCTTCCCTGAGCGATAGAGAAATTATGAATTTTGAGTTTTGAATGTTGAATTAAGGCTTTCAATTCAACATTCAAAACTCAAAATTCATAATTCATTCTTTGCTTCCCGCTGCGAAGAAAATCTCTCCTCAAGGCGAGCGCGCGATTCCGCTTGGAAAACTCTCGGACTTGGCGCAGAATACAGGCGTGCGCCAGCGCTCTGTCCTTGAGGACCTGCCTTAACCGGCGGCAGCCGGGCTGTCGTCGTGAGACGTTTTTCTTCCGTTCGCCAGACGCGTTGCCCCAAGAGCCATGATCGGCCAGACCGTCTCCCATTACCGTATTCTCGAAAAGCTCGGCGAGGGCGGGATGGGTGTGGTCTATGCGGCGGAAGACGCGCACCTCGGCCGCCGCGTCGCCATCAAGTTTCTTTCCGCCTCCAACTCTGACACGCACCATTTCAAAGCACGCTTCCTGCGCGAGGCGCGCGCCGCCTCGCAGCTCAACCACCCGCACATCGCGTGCGTTTACGATTACGGCGAAACGTCAGAGGGCCACCCCTTCATAGTCATGGAGCTGGTCAAGGGGCAACCCTTAAGCGACCTCCTCTACAAAAGCGAATTGACGCTCGCGCGGGCCGTGGAGATCATCGAAGACGTGGCCGCCGCGCTCACTGAAGCGCACGAGCACGGCATCGTTCACCGGGACATCAAGCCTTCGAACGTCTTCATCACTGAGCGCGGGAACGTCAAGGTCCTCGACTTCGGTCTCGCCAAGCAGTTGAACGAAGAGCACAAACAGGCCAGCCCGGACGCGCAGACTCTTCTGGCGACGCACACGCGCAGCGACATCATCGTCGGCACGCCCCTTTATCTCTCTCCCGAACAGGCGACGAGCGCGCGCGTTGACGGGCGCTCCGATCTCTTCGCCCTGGGGGCGCTCCTTTACGAATGCATCACGGGCCGTCCGGCCTTCTCCGGCGCAAGCGTCATAGAGATCGGGGCGCAGATCATCCATGTGGACCCGCCTCTTCCTTCGAGCGTTAACCCGCAGGTGCCTCCAGCGCTCGACCGTGTGACGATGAAGGCCCTGGCGAAAAAGCCTGAGGAGCGTTACCAGTCGGCCCAGGACCTGATCGAAGACCTGCGTGAGTTGCACGAAGCGGTCGGCGCTGACACGCGCCGCATCAGTCGGATCAAGGATGATCTGCACCGCACGACGGAGCCGGGCAGCCCCCGCCGGACAAGCCGCGCGAGCGCTCTGACGACTGTGACGGACGGCCTGCGCCGCCCGCGCGTCTCCCTCGGGTTAGTCATCATCGCCGTGCTGGCGACCGGAATCGTTGTGCTCGCGATTCTCTACTTGCGGCGGCCCGGAACCTATAAACCCTCCGCAGAGGCTCAAGCCTGGTATGACAAAGGCGTGGAGGCTTTGCGGAGCGGGGCCTTTTTTCAGGCGAGCAAGGCTTTGACGAAGGCTGTCGAATTGGACGACAGGTTTGCGATGGCGCACGCGCGCCTGGCCGAGAGCTGGCTGGAGATGGGCTACACGGATAACGCTAAGGACGAGATGCTGCGCGTCTCCGCCCTGGTGCCGGACCGCTCGGCGCTCACGCCAGAGGACTCCGCTGGGCTCGAAGCCATCAACGCGCTCGTCTCAAACGACTTCACGCGCGCCGTCAAAACCTACGGCGAAATCGCGCGCCTCGCGCCCGACCGGGCGCACGCTTACGTTGACCTCGGGCGCGCGTACGAAAAGAACGAAGAGCTTGGCAAAGCTGTTGAGAACTACATGCAGGCGATAACGCGCGATCAGCAGAACGCCTTTGCCTACTTGCGCCTCGGCGTCCTCTACGGGCGGCAGCAGAACATGCCCGGGGCGCTCGCTGCTTTTCAGAAGGCCGAAGCCGTTTACGTACCTTCGGGTAATGTCGAAGGCCAGGCGAGCGTGCGCTACGAGCGCGGGCAGGTCTTAATCAACGCGGGCAAGCTGGAAGAGGCAGGCGTGGAGTTGCAGCAGGCGCTCAGCCTCGCCGGCGCCAGCGGCAATGATGCCCAGAGAATCGGCGTGCTCCTGCAACTGAGCCGCCTCGCCTACATGCAGGGCGCAAACTCAAAGGCGCAGGATTACGCGAACGATGCCATCAACTTCGCGCAGCAGCGCGGCCTCGACTCGCTGATCGCGCTCGGGTTCAATAATCTGGGCTACGCCTTCTTCGTCAGCAGCAATTACGAGGAGGCCGAGAAGAATTACAAGCGCGGCCTGGAGTTCGCCAGGAGAAGTAAGTCGCGCCTGCGCGAAGCCATTATCCTGCAGAACCTGGGCAGCATGTACATCCAGCAGCTGCGGACCGACGAGGGCCTGGCTTATGCCCAACAGGCGCTCACCTTTTTCGAGCAGGGAGGCTATCGCGCGAACATACACATCTGCCTGACCGTCATCGGGCGCGCCAACCGCCGCAAAGGCGATTACGAAGCGGCGCTGCGTGCCTTCCAGCAGGCGCTTGATCTCGCGGAGCAATCAAAGTATCCGGCGCAGATAGCCTTCTCGCACGGCGAAATCGCCACGGCCCTCGCCGAGCAGGAGCGTTACCCGGAGGCCATCGAGCGCTACCAACAGAGCTACGAGATTCACAGGTCTTTGAACGACCGCCGGAACATGGCCTACAGCCTGATGAACCGCGGTGCCGTGTTGTGGCGCGTGGGCCGCTACGCGGAGGCGCGCGCCTCTCTCGGCCAGGCGGAAGAGCTGGCAAGCCAGTCCGACAACAACATCAAGCCGGTCCTGGCGGAAGTCCCCTTGCATTACGCCCAGATCGCCCTGAGCGAAGGTCGCTACTCCGAGGCGAAAATGAAGAGCCAGCAGGCGCTGGAGCTGGCCGGGAAACAATACGAAAGCGTCCGTATCCAGGCCAAATACACGCTCGGTTTGGCCGAAGCCTTCTCGGGCGCGGCGCGTGAAGGGCGGAAAGTTTGCGTTGAAGCGGTCGAGCTGGCCGAAGGGGCGGGCGACGTCAGCCTGCTTTCGAGGGCGTGGCTCGCGCTGGCCGAAGTACTGGTTGAAAACAGAGACGCGCAGGGCGCTCTCGCTAACGCGCTGAAGGCTCAGGAGAGTTCCAAACGCGCCGGGCAGCTTGAGTCGGAGTGGCGCGCGTGGGTGATAGCCTCTCGCGCCAGCCGTCTTAAAAAGGATGAGCAAAAGGCGTCCGAGCAAATAACGCAGGCGGAGAACGTCCTTTCACAACTGCGGCAAAAATGGGGCGAGGAATTTTTTGCAAACTACCTCGCCAGACCGGACATACAGATTTCGCACAAACAGCTCGGCGAAGCAGTCCCAGACGCCGGGAAGTAGCACACACAACCCCTCATCAAAGGAGATATTCATATGAGAGAAGAAGAAAACACAGTCGGCGATCCGGAAACGCCAGGCGCGGGCGGTAGCGAAGCTGCCCAAGCGGGTGACCCGGAAACACCAGGCGCAACAGACGACGTTCAAGCCTTTGGAGAAGGCGACCCGGAAACTCCCGGAAGTGGTGAAAGCGCGACGGGCGACCCGGAGACGCCAGGGAATACTGGAGGATAGAGGGGTGCACAAAAAGAGGCACGCCGCGGGCGCGCCTCTGTCTTGCCCCTTTAACTGTTTATTGCCCAGAACGCTCAGTGTATAGTGCGAAAGCATTGAGCGATTAACTTGATGTCAGTCCGGCGCAGGCGGTTAGCGATGATCGTCCGCGCCGGACCGATTTTTATAGAGCGCAAGGCAGCGCGCGAACTCCTGTGCTGCGTCCTCGCCGTGATTCTTTTCAGGTAAATCTTTACCAGCGCGGCGCTCGCTAAATGCCGCCGAAGCAATCTGCGCGAGCCACCAGAAAGCGCCGCGCGCGCCGAAGTGCTCACGCACGCGCTGGAAGATGCGCGGGTAAAGCTTGAAGGTTCGGCCCAGAAGGCGTTTGAGCGCATTGAACGTCATCCGGTCCTGGAAAAGCTCGCGCCGCACGCGCTCGTCCAGAGAGTGCAGCGCCGCCATCACAGCGTTGAGCGTCTCGTTGACGGTCGAGGGGGCGCTTCGCGGAGTCGGGCGCAGGAATTCCGCCAGACCCGAAGCCTGCGCGACGCGCGGCACGTCCGCGCTGATCTCCGAGAGCGAGGCGGCGTCCAGCAGGTCCGCCTTGAGCGCCAGCTCCAACAGGTGTGTCAGGCGTGGCAGGTTCCGCACGTGCGTGCCCACGCTTCCGAAAGTCACGGGGGTCGAGAGTCCGGTCGCTTCGCCAACCAGCATCACGCGCTCTGCCGCCGTGCGCTTTTTGCGACCCATTAAGCTGCGTGGGTGAAAACTCGGGACGTAGCCGAAGACCGGCCTGACGACGCGCCACTGCGCGCCAGCGCGTTTGTAGCCAGGGAGCTGCTCGAAGTAACGCTCGAAGAGCGCGAGCAGCGATTTGTCCGCGGGCGAATCCACCGCGTCATAAAAGAAGAGGTAGGTCGAGTATTCGTCGCGCTCTCGGCTTCCGGCAAAACCCTCCCAGATGAGCTGGCGGTGGTCGCGCGCGTCCTCGTTGCTCACCAGGATTTCGCCGACGCTGAAATCAACCTGATTCGGTTCAGCCCCGCGCGCCAGTCCGCGCGAAACCGTCCCGACCGTTGGCGAAACGTGCGTGACGGCGAGCCCGTCATTCAGCTGGCGCGCGACCGTTGATTTGCTGTCGGTCGCGTCAACGAAGAGGCGCGCGGCGTACAAGCTTCTCTTCTTCGTGCGCGCGTCCTCCGTCTCGACCGTGACGCGGTCCGGCTGAACGTAACAGCGCACGAACCGCAGGCCGCCCGCCATCACAGAGCCGTTCCCGCTCGCCAACAGTTTACGCGCAGCCAGGGCGAGCAAATGGTCCGCCTCGACGGCGACGTCCAGCACGCCGTCCATCCAGAGCGGCGGAGTCTTGACGCGCGACCCGGCGTCGTGAAACTTGACGAAGCCAGAGCGGTAACGATTGACGACCGCCGCCTCGATCTCTTCCTGTGTGAAAAGACCCGCGCCCTCGAAGCCGCGTAGCTCGTCGCCCGAGATATTCCAGTCGCGCTCGGCGCGCCCGACCGCGCCCGCGTCGAAGACCATCACGCGCCGTTTGTAACGCGAGGCCATCACGGCTGCGTGCAGCAGTCCCAACTGGCCTCCCGCGTAAATAATCTCAAACTCGCCTTCGACCGGCAGGTGTGCGGGCGGCGCACCACGCACAATCGCTTCCGGCGCGCTCGCTCGCGGGCTCTCGCGCTCGCTGAGCCAGCGCGCGTCCAGCTCCCAGATGCGGTCCAGCCATGCTTCACGGTCGCCGAGCGAGCCGAAACTCGCCACCGTCAGCGGGTAGCGTTTGCGATATTCGAAGAGCGACGGCGCTCCACGCTTCTTCTCGTGCCTCAACGAAACAGCGGCCATAAAGACAGAAAAGCTAACGCGCGCAGTAAATCAAAGACCGTAGCGCGCGTGCGTCGAAAATCTAAAACCTGGGAGAGCGACTGTGCTTTCGTTTGAGTGTAACTGATGCGTGCAGAAAAGCAAGTGGAAAGGCGTAGGGAGAAATGCAGATGATAGCCCGCGCAAGCGGGCGACAGCATAAAGCCCAGGGCGTCAGCCCTGGGTTACAGTCATGGAGGAATATTCAGCCCATGAAATGGGCGGCAGCTCGTGCACACCCGCACGCGTTTTAAGGGCCGTCGCCCGCTCACGCGGGCTGGCGTCTCAAACCGGGACTTGTTACCCAGGGACGGACGCCCTGGGCTTTATGCTGCCGCCGTCTTCGACGGCTAAATAAATCTCAATTGTTTCTATTACTTCAATCTATCATCAACTTGAGCAGTTCTCTCGCGGCGGAAACAACGCTGGCGCGCCTGTCTTCGCGGTCGTCCATGTTCGGGAAAGATCTATTTTGATGAATCGCTGCGAGCTGCTCCTGGCGCAGGCGTCGTCTTTCCTCTTCGAGTTCGCGTTTCTCGCGTGCACGCGAGGCTTCCAGGCCGCCGGCGCGTATGAACTCTATGATCTGTTGCAGTTCCTCGCGGTCAAACCATGTCCCGTGTCCTTTGCAGACATCCACGATGATGCCGGACGAGCGCGCGAAGTTGACGCGGTTCATCAACTGGCCGCACTCAGGGCAGGGCACGTAGCGCACCTTATTGGGTGAGGTCGCGCCGTGCTGCTTCGGCACCAGCGCCGCCGAGCCGAGCGCCGCCGCCTGCTCTTCGCGCTCGTTGCAAATCTGCTCGAAGGAGGAGACGTCCACCCACATCCCGTCGCAGCGCGCGCACTCGCGCAAACTGGCGCTGCCGACCGTCATGGCCTGCATCTCCACGCGGCATCGCGGACACTTGCGCGAAGCTGCTTCGACCGCCTCGGCCACGGTCGCCTTCGCCCCGCAGTGCGAGCAATGCTTGCTCCCCACGAACATCATCGCGAAGCAGCGCGGGCAGGCGACCGTCGCGAGCCGCGCGCCGCAGAACGAACAGTGCGTCGCGTCACTCATGGCGGCAGCGCCGCAGGTCGGGCAGTTGAGCGTTTCAGCCTGCATCATTTTGGTTCCGATTGACAGTAGGGTGAAAGCTAACGTTCGATGTAAAACACCGCGCCTTACGGATTATAGCTATAGTTTTGTAATATAAACAGTAATTGATTGCTCTGTGGTTTGTGAGAAACCAGATATGAAGCAAAGTATAATTATTCTTGCTATCGTTGCATCCTTGTTCCGTGGCATTAGCTCGTTTCCCGCCGAGAACCACAGTATTGCCTTCGAAATCCCGAGGGAATTAGTTGAGCAGTTAATCAAGGATATAAATGCAAACAGAAATAACTTTCGTCTATCAGAGAAAGATTTAGAGATCTTACACAAAAATCTGAAATACGAACTGCGCGACCTGAATGGGGATTCAACTCAAGAATTCTTGCTGCATATTGACCATAGTGATTGGTGCGGAGCGGGCGGCAATTGCTCTTACTGGGTATATCAAAAGTTGGGCGGCGGGTACAAATTGCTCCTTGAGGATAAAGGGTTGAATGTAAGGCACAAGTTTACAAACGGGTATAGAGATATAGAGAGCAGAGTGCCAATGGGCTTCTGCGCCATAAATGTCCAGAGATTCTGGGTGACTTTATATAAATATTATGGCGGACGTTATCAATCTGTATCTTACGCAGATAGATGTATATCGTTCGTGCCTAAAAGATAAAGAACATCGTTTTAAAGTACGGAGCATTCCCTTAAGGTTGCTTTGACGGAGGCTTGTCCTCAGCGGGCTTCTGCTCATTGCTCTCTGTCTTGGGCTGCTCCGTCGTCGTCGCTGCGGGCTGTGTCGCTTGCGGCGATGCGCTCGGGTTGCCGCTCGCGTTTGACGAGACGGAAGGGGCAGGGCCGATCTTGGCGTCGAGGCCGTCGAGCGTGCCGTTGACTTTGCGGTAGAGCGTTTCGATGATGGCGCGGCGCACGGGGTCAGGCGTCGCAGGGTTGTAGCTCTTCAAATAAGCCGCGAGCGCTTCCTGTTGATTGCCCGCCGCTTCGAGCGACGCGCCGAGATGCCACTCCGCCGAGCGCCACCACGTGCTCGTTTCGGGGAGCACGCTGATGGCACGTTTCAGGTGCGTGATGGCCTCGGCCGTCTTGTCCTGATTGAAGAGTGCCCAGCCGATTAAATCCTCAATGCGCCCGCGCAAGATGTTGGCGAGGATGTTGCGCCTGACCTCCCCTATGGTCAAAACGTTACCTGTATTGATGGCGCGCGCGCGCGCCTCGCGCAACTCGTCCGCCATGACGGCGACGGTCGCCACGGGAGCTTCAATAGCCGCTTCGACGCCGCTGGCCGCAGCCTCCGCTAATTCAATCACCGTCTGAAACTCTGCCCCGCGCCGCAGCAGGCGATTGGCCATGTAAAGCTGCCGGAAGGTGCGCATCGAATCCTCGCCGGCGAGGAAATCCTCCCGCGCCTTTGTCAGGAGCGTGGGGTTGATGCTTCCTCCCTGCCTGTCCAACGCATTCACAGCGGAGTTGAGTTCGAGGAGCCCTTTCAGCAGACGCGCGTTCTCTTCCGTGTCCGCCGCATTGTGTTGAAAGATTCCGGCGCGGCGCTCGGGCGCGAGCAGTTCG
This sequence comes from Pyrinomonadaceae bacterium, assembly GCA_036392495.1. Classification (GTDB taxonomy): domain Bacteria; phylum Acidobacteriota; class Blastocatellia; order Pyrinomonadales; family Pyrinomonadaceae; genus QHXM01. Next base: position 10,813 of record DASVXV010000126.1, read on the forward strand.
ATGAACGTTGCAGCGCTCGCGACTTTGCGCCCGGCCAGACGCGTCTCAATCTGCCCCTCCTTGATCGTAAAGGAGCGCGAGAGCTCCGCCGCGGCCTCCTCGTAAAAACCCGAAGCCGCGAGAGCCGTCGCCAGCTCGTAATCGAGCGTCGGAAAGTTTCCGTAGCGGCGCGCGAACGTGAGCACGCGCTCTGCTTCAAGGGGACGCTTCTGCGCCACGAGCGCCCGCCCGAGGACTATGTGCGCCCAGGTGTAGCGCGGTTCAATCCCGATGGCTTTGGTCGCGAGTTCCTGCGCGCGTGCCGCTTCACCGTGCGCAGCGTACCAGTAGCTTGCTCCGACGAGCAGCGCCAGATTTTTCGCGTCCTCCTTGAGCGCGGCCTGCATCTCGCTCTCCGCCTCTTCTCGTTTTCCGAGATCGAAGAGCGAAAGCACCATTCCGGCGCGCGCGCTTTTGTCCGCGGGGTCAGCCGCCAACTGCTCCCTGTAGAGCGCGAGCGCTTCCTCTGCCTTGCCCGCCGCGCGTCGTAAATCGGCGAGGCCACGGCGAGCCGAGACGAGCTTCGGATCGAGCTCGACGGCACGCGCGTACTCGCTCGCCGCTTCGTCCAGGCGCAAAGAGATGTGACGCGCCGCGCCCAGGACTTGATGTGCGGCTGCCATGTCGGGGGCAAGCTGGACTGCCAGCTCGCCTAGACGGGCCGCTTCGTCGGCGATTTCAAGGCTGAGATAAAAGCCCGCGAGCGCGAGCAGGCGTTTCGGGTTGTCCTTGACCTTCGCCTCGATCAGGCGCGCGGCTTCAATTGACGTGCTGCGCTGGCCGCGCATGTACAGGTTTATCGGAATCTGCGAAATAACTTTGGAGAAGAGAGTATCGGACATCGTGGCGGTGGTCAGCACGAGTGCCTCATTAAACTGCGCGACTCCGCCCTCCGCATCCCCTGCCTGTAGCTTCTCATCCCCGAACGTGGCGTAAGCGCTGACGAGCAGCTCTATGGCGTAAGGTTTTAAGCTGGAGCGCGGGTGCGCCTCGATGAAGGCCTTGAGTTTCTCGACGCGCTCGGCCGTAGGGAGCGCGGCGAACCCGTCCAGCTCCTCTTTCTCCGATGCGTCGCGCGAGACGACGACTGTTTTCGTCGTCGGCTCTTTCTTCGCACCCTCTTTCGTGAAGACATCTCTGACCGAACGCTGCCTGGCCGGCGCCGTTTTTTGCGCGTCGGCAGTCGTCCCGGTTGTTTCCGTCGCTGCCGGAGTCTCTGCAGGCTCTTTCGTCTCCGTAGGCTCTTTCGCCTCCGCGGGCTTCGCCTCTGACGTGACGGCCGGCGCTGTGCTCAGTTGGTCCGTGGTCTGTTTCGGCACTTCGACGGTGGCAGCCGGCGCTTGATCCATGCCTTCGGTGCTGAAGCCGTGCTTTTCCGCAATTTGCCTGACGAACATCTGCACAGCGTTAGTCAGCGCTTCGTCGTAATTGCCTTTAGCTAAAGACTCGCGCATCCGGTTGCCCATCTCGCCCATGAAACCATCGGGCAGCTCGTCTCTTAAACCGCGGCTGACCTGCGGGAAGAAATCGCCTACGTCTGTGGACAGGACCAGCAGAAGGCTCTTGTTTCGATTCTGCATCAAGCCTATCTTCCACTGGCGCGCAAGCTCTAGTGAATAGTCGTAAAGCTTTTTGCCCTCGGTCGTCTTGACTGTGACGATGGCAAACTCCACCTGCCCGCGCTGCTTCAGGTTCGCGAGCATATTCTCCAGCCGCTCCTTAACGCTGGCGTCCAAGACTCCGGCGCTATCATTGACATGACCTGCAGGGCGGGTCGGACCTGTCTGCCCGGATTCCTGCGCGTTTGAAAGCGTGTTGGCCGCAAAGAGCGTGCAGGCAAGAATGATCGCTGCCGGGATAGCAAAGGTGCGGCTGCTTGGTTTCAATAAGTTCCACATGTGAAATTCAAACTACTTTCTGTTAATGCCTTCAACCAGAACACGGCCTACGGAGTTGCTCGGGGCTTGTAAGCCTAAGATGGACGCGAGCGTTGGGGCGATGTCCGCGGGCGTGGCGGCCTGGTTGTAGCGGCCCGGCACAATCCCGCTCCCCATCATCAGCAGAGGAACGTGCGTGTCGTAAGAATAGGGAGAGCCGTGCGTGGCCGGGATCGCGTCGCCGAAATATTTGAACGGCTCGTAAAGGACGATGACGTCGCCGCTGCGGCGCGCGTAGAAGCCGTGAAAGATGCGCCGGGCCACCGGGTCCGCGAAAGGAATTCCTTCGCGCTGCAGTTGCATGCGCGTGAAGCAACGGCTGATGCCCGGCACAGTCATCGCCGCTTCGCAGGCCACACGCTCAATCTCTTCCTGGTTGATCCCGTCGCGTTTCAGCGCCACCGGATTGAAGTAGAGATTGCCGTTGTAAAAGCCGTCGCGGTTCTCAAACTTTTGCACGTAATCAATGGTCGGGTCCGGCTGCTCGTTCTTGCGGTTGTAGCGCGCGCTGATTCCGAGGCGCATCGCGCGCAGGACGTCAGCGGTCCTGATGCGCCCACCGCTCAGACCGAGCGCGCTGGCGTGCTCCGGGATGGGCGCCACACCGTGATCCGCCGTGAAGACGACGACAGTGTTCTGCAGGCCGACGCGGGTGTTGACGAAATCAAGAAGCGCGGCGATGGAGCGGTCCACGCGCAACGTGATGTCCATGGCTTCCTGGCTGTACGGCCCGAAGCGGTGGCCCACGTAATCGTTGGCCGAAAAACTCAAGGTCAGAACGTCCGTGTCCTCGTCCGCGCCCAATTTTTCATTGATAATTGCGGCCTGTGCGAAAGAGAGCAGCAGGTCGTTAGAGAAAGGCGTGTAGTCGAGCGCTCCGTAAAAATCTGAGTCCGGCGCGCCCGCGCCGCCCGTGACCGTGTGCGGGAAGGTGTTCGTGTCCCCTTTGATGGGACCGATGTTCTCCCAAGGGGGAGCATCCGCGCCCGCGCGCTTCAGGTATTCCGCTTCCGGCAGCAGCCGTTCCCAGCGCGCTCCGAAATATTTATCCGCCGGGCGCGCGTCGTTGAAGCTCTTGACCCAGGCTGGCAGCTGGTTGAAGTAGTAGTTCGAAGAGACCATGCGGCCCGAGCGCTGGCTGAACCAGTAGGCCGCGTTGGCGTGACGGCCCGACGGCAGAATTGACGCGCGATCTTTAACGGAGATGCCGATGACTTTCGAGCGGTCATTTGTCTTGAGACGTATTTCATCGCCGATGGTCGAGGCCATCAGGCGGCGCGGGCTCGACGCCTTTTCGCCTTCTTCGCCGTCCAGCAAAACGGCCGTCTCGTCCGACACGCTCGTCACCATCTTGCCGGTATCACGGTCGGGCCAGTCGTTGCCGACGATGCCGGTCTCTGCGGGCCACGCACCCGTCATCAAAGTGGCGTGTCCGGGCGCGGTGTAGGTCGGCATGTGATCGTAATTGGTCTCGGTCCAGTTCGCCCCGTCGCGCATCAGCCGCCTGAGGCCGTTCGGCACGAAGAGATCGTTGAAGCGTTCGAGATAGTCGTAGCGAAACTGGTCAACCACGATCAGCAGGACGAGACGCGGATGTACCCGGGCCGTTGCTCTTTGGGGTGCTGGTTGCGTCGCCGCTTGCTCGGCGCGCGGGCGCGCCGGGCGTTGCGCGAACACGCTCGGAAGCAGGGTGAAAAGGAGTAAGACCGAAAGTCCGAAAGCGAGTGCGCGTCGAGAATAACGTGAATGTGTCATATGTGATTTTTCTTAAAGCAGGAGTCAGGAGTTAGAATCCAGAAGTCAGAAGAAAAGAAAATCAGAAGAAAGCTGGTTGCAGCCTTTTATTCTGGATTCTGACTCCTGACTCCTGAATTCTGTCTCCTGCTTTTAACTCTGCCACTTTGCCAGAAATTGTGGATGGCGCCAGTCCCAGATGCGGCTGGGCTGCTGGTCAACATCCACGGGCCTCATATTCCAGAGCCAATTGGCGTGCGACGTCGCACCCAGGCCGTTAATCACCATGCTCATCAGCAGGAGCGTCCCACCGAGAGCGCTCTCTATTCTCCATGTCCGGCGCTTGCGGGCGGCTTGCTCTTCGCGCCAGTTCAGCCTCGCCTGAAGACCAAGGATTCCGAGCAGGACCAGCCAGGGGACGACGCCCGTCATCAAGCGCGGGCCGTAACCATGTCCGCCGTACCAGTGTATAAATCCCGAAGTCGCTATCCAGTGGCTCGTAATGACGACTAATCCGAGCAGCACGAGGCGCTGATAAGTCAAATGTTTCCTGTAGCGCGCCAGCAGGTAAAAGATGAAGAGAAGCACCGGCACATAAACGAGCAACCCGCGCGCGGGACTGATGAGATTGCCCGCCAGAGCTTCCCCGAAATGATCGAACGTCAGGCGATTCGCCTGGTAATAGTTCGGCAATACCTGCCCGAAGTGATACCAGGAGTAAGCGACGAAGGCCGCCAGCCAAAGGATTCCGGTGACAGCATACCAGACAAACGACCGGCGATGGAAAACGAGCACATAGACGGTGATGGCTAAAATCGGAATCGAATTTGTCGGGCGGACAAAATACATCCACGCGAGCAGGCTTGCAAGTAAAATAGGGCGCAAGCGATGTTTGCCGGAGGCGGTGGCGAGCAGCATCCAGAGCACGACCCCGAGCAGAAAGATTCCCCAGGTGTCGGACCAGAGAGCCCTTGAGGCGGTGCTCCAAACCTGCGTGCCCCAGGCACCGCCGAGAGCGACGAGCGCGCTCCAGCCCGCGGGCAAAACGAGGCGCGCGGTGAAAAAGAAGACGCTCGCCAGCGCCGCCATCAACAGGGCAGCGAGCGCGACTTGAATCTTGACTTCATTATACCGGTTGTAGCTGCCGTCCGGGTTGACCGGCGTGACGCCGAAAATTTTCATCAGCGCGACGAAGGGCAGCGACAAAATGGAGCTGCCGGGCGGGAAGAGGTAATAGACGCGGCCGCCGACTGTCTCCAGCTGGTAAAGCTTATCGAGCTTGACGTAGCCGCCTCCACCGCTCAGCTCCACATTCGACAAGTTGTAATTATCGAGGGCGAAACTACGGTGCTCCAGCAGACTCTCGCTGAGCAGCATGGTGAAGTGCGAATCTCCAACCTGGTGCACGCGCGAAACCAGAAACGTCGCGAGCGTGACGGCGAAGATGAAGAACCCGGCAAGCGCGTCCCTCTTGTGTGCGGCAAATCTCTGACGCCAGCTTTTGTTCATAGTAACAGTGAGTCGAGCGGGCATGATAACATTCGTAAATCGTGAATCGTAAATCGTCGAAAGGCGGTTTTCTCTATTCACGATTTGCGATTCACGATTTACGAATAAACGATTTACGAATTATATGAGTGAACTTGATGAAGAATGGACGCAGGTTTTGGCCGAGGCCGAGCGGCGTGCGCGTGCCGCCGGGCGCGGCGATCTGGTCGAATACCTGCGCCTGCGCGCCTCAAACGATAAAGCGCGCTCGACCGGAATCCAGTGGCTCTTTGAGAGCTTCACGGATCTGGCGGGCAAAGCCAATCGTGCCGGGGCCGGCGTGCAGGTGATCAAAAAGGAGGGCCACCGCTTCGACGTCGGGAACGCGACGATGGTCGGACAGCTTTTGACCTTCAAAGCCGGCGTGCGGCAATTAATGGTTGAGGCCGGCTGGCCGCGCGCGCCCCGTGACGGCGTGGTGCCAGGCAATGGACTGGCCTATGCCTACCTCCGCCACTTCGGAATCAAGTCCGCCAACGAAGAACTACTGCTCGTCCGCTCGAAAAGCGGCACGCCGCAGTGGCTCGTGCTGGAAAAAGAGGGAACGCGCACTGAGCTTTTAGAGGCACGCATCCGGCAACACGTCAGGAGATTGCTCAGCACCTGAAACAGTTGGCAGTAGGCAGTGGGCAGTGGTCAGTAGTCAGTAGTCAGTGGTCAGTAATCAGTCAGCCCCGTAGGGGCGACCGTCTAAAGCCCAGGGCGTTAGCCCTGGGTTAAGGCACATCCAAAGATATTTTGAGCCCCGCGAGGGGCGACAGATGTCGCCCCTCGCGGGGCTCAAAACATATTTACATACATATTCCAGGGGACCGACGCCCCTGGCTAAATTCTGTCGCCCCTAACGGGGCTGATCATTTACAACCCACTGACTACTGCCTACTGCCTACTGCCCATTGCCTGCTGCCAACTCTTTTACGATATGCGATACGGTCTGCACCTTTTCGAGCGGGGCGGGTGGCGCGCGTTGTTTCCTAATCAAACAGAATCCAGCGAAAAGCAGACGTTTCTTCACTATTTCTCCTTCTGTAAGTCTCATCAATCTTCACTCGGGCCTTTCGGCACGATGCTTGCCGGAGCTCGGCGGCAGACCGCGCTCTCATCTCCAGTGTCCCCGGATGAAGCGCTTGATGGACCGCCCGACAGGCTTAAAAAACTCAAAGGATAAGCGGGCACTTAAAATCTTGTTAGGAGATTAAAACCGATGAACCGACGCAGACTTACAACTTTCCTCGCTGCCGCTCTCGTGGCTTTGTGCCTGCCCGCGCTGGCATCAGCGCAGTGGGGCCGCGACCGTGATTACCGACGCGACAGAGATTACGGCCAGTACGGCGACCGCTATGACAATCGCACTTTGCGCGACGCCGCGCGCCGTGTGGACAACAGGAGCGGTGATTTTCAGAGGCATCTGGACAGCTCGCTTGATCGCAGCCGCTACGACGACTCGCGCCGCGAAGATAATATCAATCAGATCGCACGCGATTTTCGCAACACGGCGAGCAATTTCAGGAATCGTGTTGACGACGGCCGTGACCTCAACCGTTCCTCCAATGAAGCGCGCAGACTCTTGCAGCTCGGCTCGCGGATAGACGGTTTGATGTACCGCTTGCGGCTGGACTCGCGCACTGAGTCAGACTGGTCGCAGATTCGCCAGGACTTGCGCCTGATCGCAAACATCTACGGCCTTAACTACAACGACCGGGGCTACAACGGCCGCGACGACGGTTATTACGGCCGCGATGACGATTACCGCAACAACCGCCGCAGGGACAATCGGGGCAACACCAACGATCCGTGGTGGAGACGCTTGCCCTTCTAAAACCTGAGACCTTAGAGCACGGGTGCGTCTGCCTTGTTCGGGCCTCACGCATCGAGGGCGTTAAGCCTCGTTCACTTTAAAAGAGTGAACGAGGCTTTCGCTTTTCAAGAGTCCCGTGTGCCAAAATAAAGACATGGCAGGCACGCTCTATCTGGTGGCAACACCCATCGGCAATCTCGAAGACATTACGCTCAGGGCCTTGCGCGTGCTCAAAGAGGTTGATTTAATCGCCTGCGAAGACACGCGCCGAACGGGAACGCTTCTCAACCACTACGACATCAAAACCCGTATGGTCAGCTATCACGAACACAACGAGCGCGAGCGCGCCGCAAAGCTCAGCGCCTTGTTGTCCGAAGGCGCGAGCATCGCCGTAGTCTCCGATGCTGGCACGCCCGGCGTCAGCGACCCGGGCTTCCGTCTTGTGAATGACGCGCTCGACAGCGGAGCGCGAGTTGTTCCCATCCCCGGACCGACGGCTTTCGTCTCCGCGCTCGTCGCCTCTGGATTGGCGACGGATGAGTTCTTCTTCGGCGGATTTCTGCCCGCGCGCCGGGCGCAGCGCCGGGCGCAGCTGATGAAAGCGCGCGCCCTCGATTCGACATTGATCTTTTACGAAGCTCCGCACCGCATCGGGCAGGCACTCGCGGACGCGCTCGAAATCTTAGGGGAGCGCGAGGCGGCGGTCGCGCGCGAACTGACCAAGCTTCATGAAGAGGTCGCGCGCGGGCGTTTGAGTGAGTTGGCCGAGCGCTTCGCTACGGAAGATGCGGCGCGCGGCGAGATGGTGCTCGTGATAGACCGCACCGAAATCGGAGTCCACGGGCAAGTTTCCGAGGAAGAGATCGCAACACGCGTTGCCGAGCTTGAAAGAGAAGGTCTCGATGCGCGCGGCGCATTGAAAAGGGTCGCGCGCGAAATGGGCATCAGCCGCTCGGAAGCATATCGCCTGCTGGTACGGGCGCGCGCGTCAAAGAGTTAGCACTAATCGGTCTCCGTTATGCATTCCTCTCCCGAGCCTCCTGAATCCGCACAGTGCCCCATCTGCCGCGCTGAAGTTTCACCTGCGATCAGACATTGCGGGGCGTGCGGCTCAAAGATTACTGCTACACCTGCGGAGGAGATTCGCAGCCTCAATTATCTGCTGTCGGAACTGGAGCGCTGGGAGGCGGAAGGCTTCGTCGGGCGCGAACAGGCTAATGCCCTGCGAGAAGATTATGAGCGGCGGCGGGAGGATTTGCGCGCGCGCCTCGCCGTCGGCGGCAGACGGCCAGGACCGGCGGCTCCGTCGCAGCAGATAAATGTCCAGCCAGCCGAACATCAGGCACGGCACGAGCCTCCCGGCACAAATTATCCGGGCGAGCAATTACCCCAGCCTTCAACGCATTCCTTTCCTCCAGCGGTCCGGCCGCCGGGAGGCGCGCGGATGCCCCCGAAAACTGAGCGGGCTCCACGCCGCACCCTCTTGGAAACGCTCGCGGACCCGCACACCATACGTGTCCTGCTCTACACGGGCGCGGCGATGCTCGTGGTCGGCGTCGTCATCTGGCTGCGCGACATTCTCTACCTGAAACTCCAGGAGCCAGTGGTGCAGGCCGGGCTGCTGGCGGCGGGCACAGTCGGCGCAACGGTCGCGGGCTGGCTCACCATCCTCAGAACGAGGCTGCGCTTAACGGGCAGAGCCCTGACGCTCACTGGGTCGCTTCTGGTCCCGGTCAACTTCTGGTTCCTGGTCCGCTCTGGCCTGGTTGAGAACAACGGCCGCGCGTGGCTCGTCTGCGCATTCTGCGCGCTGCTTTACGCTCACACGGCCGCGCTGCTGCGCGAGAAACTCTATGTTTACCTCGCAAGCATCGCCGCCATCGGTACGGCCTGGACGCTCGTCTACCGCGTCGAGCATGAAGCCTTCGGCCTCTACGCCCTCTTGCTGAGCGCGGCCTCAATCGTCTTCCTGCACCTCTCGCGCCTGTTCCCCGTGGAGAATGACGAGAAACGAAAACCAACGGACGATAAAAAACAATCTATAGGTAATCCGCAATCGGAATTCCGCAATCCGCAATCCGCGCTGAGTTATCAGCTCTGGGGGCCGCCGCTGGTTCACGTTGCGCTCGTCGGCGCAGCTCTGGCCGTGCTCTTTTACATGCCGTTGCGGTTCGGGACGACGACCTCCTTTGCCGACGGAATCCTGCGCCTGCGCTCAAGCGAGTACGACCCGGGCATCGGGATATTGCTGTTTGCGATGGGAGCTTACGCGGCGTGGTTCACGGGCCGCTACATTTACACGGACCGGCGCGTCCTGCTCTACGCCATCGCCGCGCTCGCCCTCTTCTGGACAGAGTTTCTGGCGACGGACGGCTTCGACCTTTCAAGTTCGTGGCGGGCTCTAATTCTCGCGTTCACCGCGTTCACCGCTTCTCTGTTGGCGCGAGTGTTGAGAGACCATGCGCCGCGGGTCGCGCTCCACCGCGCGAGCCTGATAGTGAGTGTCGCGCTGGCGTCCATCATCTATGCAGTGATTTCCAACGCTCCGGCGTACACGCTCACGCACGGCGCGATTCTCTTCTTCCTGGCCGCGACGTTCGCTGTTTCGAGTGCGCCACGTCTCTGCGAGAAAGTCATGGCCGCAACGCTCGCGCACCTCTCCGCCCTCTTCGCGTCTGCGGCATTTCTCGTCGTCGTCCTCAGCCTGGACCTGCAATCCGAAACCCTCTTCTACGCGGCTTGCGCCCTGTGGCCTTTCATTCTTTACGCGGTCGCGCGGCTGACCCGAGGCTTGCGGCGCGAGACGCAGCTCACGATTCCTTTCCTGCGGATAGCCGACATAGGATGCGTGTTGTTGCTCTTAAGGGCCGCCGCGGTCGCCTTCGTTTTGAATCAAGCCGTGGGGGAGGGGATTCGGACGGGGGATAATCTGCGCGGCGGGATGTTTTCGCTGCTTTCGGCCTCAATCCTTTACAGCCTCTTGCGCGTCCGCTTCGAGCGTTCGGTTTTCGGGGCGGCGCTTTTTTCCGTTGCCTCATTGATTCTGGTCGGGGCGACCGCGGACGCATTGAAGTCTCTGGGCGCACTGCCCGCCGCGTGGCCTGTCGCCACAGCCATCATCATGGCGGCCTTTCTTTTGCGGGAGGTTGCCGACAGGTTGTTGAGCCCAGAGCGTGAGAAAAATGTAAGGCACGGCTCTCGGCTCTCGGCCATAACTGATCGTCTCTCGCGCATCGGCGTCATCCGCCTTGTCGCGGATTGCGCCGTGGTGGCGTCTGCCGCGCTCTGGTTCACGACCGCGATCTATCGTATTGAAGAGGGCGGAATGAGCGCGGCGGTCGTGCTCTGCCTGGCCCTCCTTTATTGGGGCGAGCGCGCGGCCAACTTGCGGCGGCAGTGGCCCGTCGCTCTTTCAGGGCTGCACCTTTGCGCGCTGTGCCTTGCGCTTCTCATAGCATTGCAGGTGGAGGTCCGGTGGTTTGCATCCGCTTCAATCATCGCGCTCTTCCCGATCTTCTTTCTGACCGCGAGCTACGCGCGGGCGCGTAATGTTGAGTGGCTGGCGGGGCCTTCGACCGTGATGGCCGCATTGGTCGCCGCAGCGGTCGCCGGCGTGAGTATCGGGCAGGCTCTCAATCACCTGCGCGTGGGTGAGCCGCTGCTCCTTGCGCCGGCCGTAGCTTTGGGAGCGCTCGCCCTTCTTTCGTTCGGTGCGAGCTTACTTTCCAAAGGCCGTGCGCGTGTGCGCTATTTCCGCGCAGGGCTTTGCAGTCTGGTTTTGACCTTCGCCCTCATCTGCCTGCGCGCCGGCTACGATCCCCTCGGCGACATAGAGATTTACACATCGCCGGTCGCTCTCCTGTTGCTTCTGATCGCGTCTCTTTCAATGCGTCGCAAGTGGGAAGAGTACGCTGGAGACACCAGCTTGCTTCTCTGGGTTGGAAGTCTGCTGCTCGCCGCGCCGCTGTTGATGCATGCGCTCGAATTCCGCGTGCTGCGTGAGGTGCCCGCGCTGTGGCGTGACCTGGCGACGCTCTGCGCCTCGCTCGCGCTCATAATCTTCGGCGGGTTGGGCCGCCTGCGCGCACCCTTACTCGTCGGCGCAACATCTCTCGTGTTGGAGCTTGTGGCGTTGACTGTGACGAGCGTTGAGTGGTTGCAGATACCTCTGAAGGTCTATCTGATTTCGGTGGGCGCGCTGATCCTGCTCATCTGGGGGCTGCTGGAATTCAGGCGTGAGCAAATCTTGCTCCTGCGCCGGCGCTTGAGCGAGCGGCGCGACTACGCGCGCGAGCGGTTCGGCGAATGGAAATGAAAGAAAGGCAAAAGGTAAAAGTAAAAAGGCAAAAGTGAAGACGAGAAGCTTGCTCTTCATCCTCCCTTTTGCCTTTTACCTTTTTACTTTTGCCTTCTGTCAGTCCACTGCCACGTCCGCCGGGAGCGGCTTGTCAACCACGGGGCGTGTCGGCCTGTTGGCGAGTTCCCACATGGTGACGAAGACTGTGCGCGTGATCTTCTCCAGCTTCTGGTAGTCAATCTTCTGCGGCTCATCGCCGGGGCGGTGATAGTCTTCGTGCGTCCCGTCGAAGTAGAAGACTATGGGGATACCCTTCTTCGCGTAGTTGTAGTGGTCCGAGCGGTAGAAGAAGCGGTTCGGGTCTTTGGGGTCGTCGTAGCGGTGGCTCACCGCCAGGTTGAGATAAGAAGCATTGATCTTTTCGCACAGCTCGCCGAGGTCCGTGCTCATCATTCGCGAGCCGATGACGTAAACTTCGCTCGGCCCCGAAAGGTCCTTGTTCGCAGGATTCGGGTCGCCCGCCGCTTTGCTCCGGCCGATCATGTCAATGTTGATTTGAGTGATGATCTTATCGAGCGGGACTGTCGGGTTCTCAATGAAATAGCGCGACCCCCAGAGTCCCTTCTCCTCGCCGCAGTGCCAGACGAAAAGGATTGAGCGCTTCGCAGGCGGATTCTTTCCGAGAGTCTCTGCGATTGTGAGCAGCGCCACGGTCCCGGAGCCGTCGTCGTCCGCGCCGTTCCAGATGACGTCGTTCGGGTCTTTGGCCGAAGGCGCGCGGCCTCCGCCCGGAGCTCCAGTGCCGACGTGATCGTAATGCGCGCCGAGCGCGACATACTCGTTCTTCAAAACGGGATCACGGCCTTCGGCAATCGCCACAACGTTCTGCGTGAACACCTGCTCAATTTTGGTTCCGACCGTCAAACTGACTTTCTTGTCGGCGCTGAAATCGAAAGGCTTGATGTTCTCGGCCGTGTCGCGATTGAAAAGCGCTGCGGCCGTCTCCTTCTCCCCCTGCATCAGGGCCGTGAGCATCTTCTCCGAGATGGTGACCCGCGGAACTTTTGGGCCTTCGCCCGGCTTCTGAAATTTCTCGACCGCAATGGTGCCGCTCGTCGTCGAGTTCTGGCGCAGCCGCTCCCAGTTCGTGACGGTCTGCTTATTCGGAATCGCGATAACGCCGAGCGCGCCGTGGCTCTCCGCGTAGGCGTCCGGGCTGATCCAGTCAACGCCCTGCTTCCCGCCGCTCAAATCCGCGAAGGTCACGCCACGCGGGAGGCCGCCGCCCAAAACCACCATGATCTTACCCTTGACGTCCACGCCCTGATAGGCGTCTATGTTCTTGCCCTTGACCACCCAGCCGTGCCCGACAAAAACGAGCGGCGCGCTCGCGCTTCCGGCCACGGGTTGGGCGAGCAGGTCCTCGCCGAAGTTAAACGTCTGCCCGTTGACCTGGACGCGCGTCGTGGCCGCGTCGAGTTTGGTTCGCCGCATGGCGATGCGTTGAAAGTATGTGCCGTTGTCGCCCGCGGGCTTGAGTCCCCAGCGCGAAAGGCTCGTGGCGAGAAACTTGGCCGTCAGGTCCAGGCCGCGCGAAGGCGTGTCGCGCCCCTCCATCTCGTCCGAAGCGATGAAGTAAAGATAATCTTTCAACTGGGCCGCAGTAATTTGATCCGCGAGGCGCCGGGCGGCTGTGAGCGACGAAGTGGGCGCGCTCGACGACGCTTTGCTGCTCCTGTGCTGCTGCGCTTGCAGGACAGTGAGCGGGCTCGCGAGCGAGGCAGTAAGGACAAAAATCAGGACTAATCTTCGAATCATGGTTCCTCCGCTATAGCTATATTCTTAAATCCAGGGGGCGGCACCTGTCGGGCGGCATAAGATGCAGAAGCGTTCGGTGCCAGTTGGCCGCCAGCGCGATAATCTTTGATCTTTGAGCTATTTGCTAAAGCAAGATTTTCAGCGAGAAGGGTTATACGATGCTGCGGGGCGAAATGTTTAGACTGATTTTGAAAAGGCAAAAGGTAAAAGTAAAAAGGCAAAAGGAAGGATGAAGAGCAAGCTTCTCGTCCTTCCTTTTGCCTTTTACCTTTTTACTTTTACCTTTCTTCAAGCGTGCTGCACGGCCTGCACGAGTTTCGTCAGAGAGTCTTTCGCGTCGCCGTAGAGCATGCCCGTGACGGGCTTGAAGAAGAGCGGGTTCTCGATGCCGGCGAAGCCTTTGCCCTTGCCGCGCTTTAAGACAACGACGGAGCGCGCGCGGTCAACTTCAAGGATCGGCATGCCCGCAATCGGGCTGTTCGGGTTATCGCGCGCGTCCGGGTTGACCACGTCGTTCGCGCCGATGACGACCGCCACGTCCGTTGACGGGAACTCGTGGTTGATCTGCTCCAGCTCGTAGAGAGAGGAGTAAGGCACGTTGGCTTCGGCCAGCAGCACGTTCATGTGTCCGGGCATGCGACCGGCCACGGGATGAATTGCATATTTGACGCTCACGCCCCTTTTTTCAAGAACGCTCGCCAACTCGCGGACGATGTGCTGGGCCTGCGCCGTCGCCATGCCGTAGCCGGGAGCGAAGATGACCTGATTGGCGTAAGCCAGTTGGACCGCGACGTCGTCCACGCTGACCTCGCGCATCGTACCCATTTCGCCGTCCCCGGCGGCCGCCGCCCCGGCGCTGCCGAACGCGCCGAAGAGCACGTTCGTCATCGAGCGATTCATCGCGCGGCACATCAGGACCGAAAGAATGAAGCCCGAAAATCCGTCGAGCGTGCCCGCGATGATGAGCACGTTGTTCGAAAGCGCAAAGCCCGTCGCGGCGGCCGCGAGTCCTGCGTAAGAGTTCAGGAGAGACATCACCACGGGCATGTCCGCTGCGCCGATCGGCATCACGAGCAGGATACCGAACAGGAACGCCAGCCCGACCATCACGTAAAAGAAAGGCGCGGCCGTCGGCACAACGAGCAGATAGACGAAGCATCCGATGGTTGCGGCGAGCAGCGTCATGTTAAAGACGTTCTGCCCGCGGAAAGTCATGGGTGTGCCGCGCACCAATCCTTGCAGCTTGGCGAAGGCCATGAGGCTCCCGGTCGTCGTCAGCGCGCCGAGCATCACCTCAAAACCTATGGCCGTCATCTTGAACTGCCCGAGTTCGGCCCCGTGCTCGTAATACTCCGCGATGCCGACGAGCGCGGCGGCGAACGCGCCGAAGGCGTGCGAGAGCGCTGTCCGTTGCGGCATCGCGGTCATCGGGACCCAGACGGCCATCATCGCGCCGATGGTCGAGCCAATAAGGAGGCCCGCGATGATCCACTCGTAGCTCATCCCGGAATGGAGCAGCGTGCCGATGACCGCCATCAGCATCCCGAACTCCGCCAAGTGCATCCCGCGCCGCGCGGACTCCGGGTGGCTCATCCCCTTCAAACCCAGAATGAAGAGGATTGAGGCGACCAGGTAGCTAAACTCGATGATATATTTGGTCGCGTTCAAGGCTTCTCATCCTCGCTCTTCTTCTCGGGCGCAGTCTCTTTCTTCTTAAACATCTTGAGCATCCGGTCCGTGATGCCGAAGCCGCCAACGACGTTGATGGTCGCGCAGGTGACGGCCGTGAAGCCCAGCAGTTTGCTGACGAGGTTGCCCCCCGTCCCGGCCAGCACGATGGAGCCGACGAGCGAGATGCCAGAGATGGCATTGGTCGCAGACATCAGGGGCGTGTGCAGCAACGGCGGCACGCGCGAGATCACCTGATAGCCTAGAAAGGCTGCGAGCGCGAAGACGTAGAACGCTGCGATCAAGGTTTCCGAGGACATAGTGTGATTCTTTCTAAGATTGAAATGCTGATAACAAGGCAGGGACGGACTTTCGCCGCGTATCCAAGGTCAACGAGCCAAACTTCAACGCGATTAGGATTGGGCATCTTCCGCCTCTCTTCGATCAAGTTCCAGGAAAATCTCCTCTGCGCTCAGGACCAGCTCATCTTCAGATAGAGGTGATATATCAAAGCTCAAAGTGCGACGCAGGATTTCGGAAGCCACTTCCTGCTTGTCTGAGTCAGGCAATTGATCAAAGGATTCGAGAATATCTTGTGCGGATGTGCTCATAACGCCACCTTCCTTACAGGAATTGAAAACTAAAGCCTGCGTTTTTTCAACCTCACCAGCCTAATAATGATTCACCGACCCGCAAGTTCTTCCAACGCTGCTGCCACGCGCGGATGAACATATTCTCTCCGGTGCGTCACGCACGCCGGACCGACGACATCATCCGCCATATCAATGTTGAGCGCGCCCTCTTTAATCAGGAGGCTGAGGAATGCCGTGACGTTGCGCGAGTAGAGCTGGCTCGCGTGGACCGGCACGGTCGCCGCGAGGTTCAGGGGCGACATGATCAAGACACCCTCTCTCTCAACCGTTTCGCCGGGACGAGCCGCGGCGCAGTTGCCGCCAGTCGCTCCGGCCAGGTCAACCACGACCGCGCCGCGCTTCATCCCCTGGACAGCCTCTTCCGTGACGAGCAGCGGCGCGCGACGTCCGGGCACCTGGGCCGTAGTGATGATGACGTCCGCGCTTTTCGCGCGCTCGGCGATCAAATCCCTCCCGCGCTTCAACGCCTCCTCCGAGAGTTCGACCGCGTACCCTCCTGCGTCTTCCGTCTGAATCCCGCCGAGGTCAACTTCCAGAAACTGCGCGCCGAGCGAGCGCACCTGCTCGCCCGCGGCCTTCCTGACGTCGTAAGCCTCGACGACCGCTCCCAAACGCCGCGCCGTGGCGATGGCTTGAAGCCCTGCGACTCCCGCGCCGAGCACGAGCACGCGCGCCGGTGGGACTGTTCCGGCCGCCGTCATCAACATCGGGAACATGCGCGGAATCTGGTCGGCGGCCATCAGGACCGATTTGTATCCGACCACAGTCGCCATAGAAGAGAGCGCGTCCATCGCCTGCGCGCGCGTGATGCGCGGGATGAGCTCCATCGCGAAGGCCGTGAGCTTCTGCGTGACCACGGGTTCAAGCGCGGCGGGTTCATCCAGAGGGCGCAGGAACCCCAGAACGACCGCGCCCTCTTTAAGACGGCCGATATCTTCGGCCGCAGGGCGATTGACTGCCGCGAGAACGTCGGCAGATGCCAGAAGACTCTCCCGATCTACGTGGACGTCCGCACTCGCTTCGCGGTAGGCGTCATCGGTCGCGCCCGCCAGAAGTCCGGCGCCGCTCTCCACGGCGACCGCGGCTTTCAGGGCCACGAGCTTGCGCACGGATTCCGGCACGAGCGCCACGCGCGCCTCATTGGCTTGCGTCTCCCGCAGGACAGTAATCTGCATGAACTATCCCCTCCCAGACCTACGGTCAATTATTAACATACTTTTCCCGAAAGGAGTGTGATGCTCGTCACACACTCTGAATATCATATATGTTTGGCGGGCGACATCAAAAAAATCTCCGGCGCGCAGAATATTTCTCGTTAATCATTCTGTAATCGGTCAGTTTCGGGAGCAGAAAGGGAAAAAGGGCTGAGTTAAGCTTTTGTTCTTCCTATCAGGAAGATGCGAACTATCTATCAACCACCGAAGTCTCAAGCAGTTTCAGCCAACCTCTGCGAAGCCTGTCTGGAAA
>DASVXV010000127.1:0-11638 GCA_036392495.1 Pyrinomonadaceae bacterium
CTGAGAGCGCGATGAGGGCAGCCTTATTCTTCCCGTCGAGTTCGTACGAGCGTACGAGCTTTTCTTCGGCATCGCTGAGTCGCTCCAGCCGCAGGTAGAGTTTGCCGAGCGCCAGATACGGAAGCGACCATTCCGGCTGGAGTTCCGCGGCGCGCAGAAAGCCCTTCTCGGCTTCCGGCAGTCGGTTGAGCGAGACGAGTGCGCTGGCGCGCTGGTACTCTGCCTCCGGGAACTCCGGTTCAAGCTTGATCGCCCGCTCATATAGTTCTATTGCGCGTTGAAGGTCGCCGGCCTCGTGTGCATCCTGGCCCATCTGAAATAGCCGGGCAGGTTTCTCGTCCGAGTCCGTGTCTTCATCAGAAGCTTGGCCGTGTGCCGGGGGAACGCAAAAGGATAGAAGCGCGAAGAGAATGGCGGCGTGAAAGCGAAAGCGCGAAAGCATCGCAAGCAACTACAACTTTCCGAAACCGAAGCCCTGTGTAGAATCGCCTTGTGGGGAGGACCCAATCTTAACACGCAATGAGCGAAAAGCAAGTAGGGAAGGGATGAGGCGCGGGGGAAATTTTGAATTATGAATTTTGAGTTTTGAATTGAAAGCAGTAATTCAACATTCAACATTCAAAACTCAAAATTATTCTGTCCTCTGCGGTGAATCCTACTTCGCCTCAGCTTGTAGCATGAACAGACCCTGGGATGAGGCGCAGGACGCAGGGAGAGAGAATCTCTTTCAGACTCTCCTTACATAATCATTTCCGCTTACTACTTGCTTGTGATAACATTTGCGTCGCGCAAAGACGCTCCCAAAATAGATTAAAGGTGAAACGAAAAAGGACGCGGCCTTTTCATCCGGTCCTGATGTTTCGAAAAGATTGTGAGTAGCGGTGTGATTGTCGAACCAGCGGTGCCCGAAACAGCACAGGGAGAGCAGACAAGCGTCTCCTCGGAAGCTGAAGCCAAAGAGCAGCAACTGTGCGCTCTGTTGAGCGAGATGGGGGCGGTCGTCGTGGCTTTCTCGGGCGGCGTGGACAGCGCCTACGTCGCATACGTCGCCAACAAGACGCTGGGAAGGCGAGCGTTGTGCGTGACGGGAGAGTCGGCGAGCCTTTCGGGACGCGAGCGTGATGAAGCAGAGAGCCTGGCGGCGCGTTTCGGCTTCCGGCACGAGTTTGTCCGGACGGATGAATTAAATGATCCGCGCTATAGCGCCAACGCCTCTGACCGTTGCTATTTCTGTAAGACCGAACTCTACGGAAAGCTCGCTCCCCTGGCGCGCGAGCGCGGGTTCTCCTTTGTCGTTGACGGCTCAACGACGGACGACCTGGGCGATTACCGCCCCGGGCGCGCCGCTGCCAGAGAGCGCGATGTCAGAAGCCCGCTCATAGAGGTCGGGTTGGGCAAACGAGAAGTCCGCGAGCTGAGCCGCCGCGCAGGGCTCCCGACCTGGGATAAACCTTCAAGCCCGTGTCTCTCTTCCAGAATCGCTTACGGCACGGCTGTCACAATTCAAAGGTTGAGAGATGTGGACCGCGGCGAAGAGATCATGCGCGAGCTCGGCTTCAGGGAGTTTCGCGTGCGCCACCACGACGAGATAGTGCGGCTGGAGATCGCGCCGTCGGAGCTTGACCGTGCGCTCCGGCGCGAAGTGGTTGATCATCTCGCCAGGGAATTTCGTGCGCTCGGCTTTCGCTACGTCACTCTCGACCTGCACGGCTATCGCTCGGGAGCGATGAATGAGGTTCTAAAAAAGTAGTCAGTGGTCGGTGGTCAGTGGTCAGTTAAGAACGCTTGCTTTAACTGACCACTGACCACCGACCACTGACCACTATTTGATGGAGGGATCATGACAATCGCAATCAGCGCAATTGCGGACGATGTGCGCCATTTCAAAGAGGACAATCCGTTCGAGTCCATGATGTCGCGCTTTGATCGCGCGGCGCAGCTCCTAGACCTTGACCCGGACCTCTATGCGGTGATGCGTGTGCCGAACCGCGAGCTGAAGGTCTACATCCCGACGCGGATGGATTCGGGGCGCATCCAGGTCTTTGAAGGCTATCGCGTCCAGCACAACTTCGCCCGGGGCCCTGCCAAAGGCGGCATTCGTTATTCGCCAGACGTCACCCTTGACGAGGTTCGCGCGCTGGCGGCCTGGATGACCTGGAAGTGCGCGGTCGTCAACGTCCCGTTCGGGGGCGGCAAAGGCGGCATCGTCTGCGACCCCACGCAAATGTCCATGGGCGAGCTGGAACGGATGACCCGCCGCTATGCGGCGGAGTTAATTGATTTCATCGGACCGGAGAAGGACGTGCCGGCGCCCGACATGAACACCAACGAACAGACGATGGCGTGGATTATGGACACCTACTCGATGCACGCGCGCCACACCGTCACGGCGGTCGTCACGGGCAAGCCGGTTGATCTCGGCGGCTCTTCCGGGCGACGCGAAGCGACGGGGAGGGGAATTCTCTTCGTCGTCGACGAGGCCATCAAGCGGTTCAAGATGACCCCGCCCACGACCCGTGTCGTCGTCCAGGGCTCCGGGAACGTCGGCGGCATCGGGGCGCGTCTGATGCACGAGGCGGGTTATAAAGTCATCGCCATTTCGGACGTTCATGGCGCCATCTACAACCCGAACGGGATAGACATTCACGAAGCCCTCAAGCACCTCCAGCAGACGCGCTCGTTCGAGGATTTCGAGGGTGTGGAGTTCATCACCAACGAGGAGTTGCTTGAGCTGGACTGTGATGTGCTGGTCCCGGCCGCCACGGAGAATCAGATCACCTCGGAGAACGCCGAGCGAATCAAGTGTAAGATTTTGGCCGAAGGCGCCAACGGGCCGACGACCGCGGCGGCCGATCAAATCCTGCATAACAAGGGAGTCTTCGTTATCCCGGACATTCTGGCCAACGCCGGGGGGGTGACGGTCTCCTATTTTGAATGGGTGCAGGACAGAATGGGCTATTTCTGGCGCGAAGATGTGGTCAATGAGCGGCTGCATGACACGATGGTCGCCAGTTTTAACGACCTCTGCCGGTACGCCGATTCCCATTCGGTTGACACCCGAACGGCCGCTTATATGCTCGCGATTGACCGCGTGGCCTATGATACACGGATGCGTGGCATATATGCGTGACGGAAAAAACACAGAAGGTTTTTCCGCTAAGTCGTGAAAAAGTCTTGATTTCCGCCGCAATGTAGAGTATGGTCTGGCGGAAATCAGTATGTGCGGCAAAGTCGAAAGTTTCACCGTCGCACGAAAGCCGAGCATACTAGATTTAATTCTCTAAATTGTTGACATTACTCTACTGTTTGCGTATAAGCAGTGGTCTAAGGTTAACAGTTAGAACTTGAGAACAGTCGGGAGGCGCTCGGTTTGGTAGTTATAGCGCCAACGAGCACACAGTGGCTCGGCTCCTCTCGCTGCTCCGCTCCACTACAAGCCGTAACGGGTCGAGGGCGGTAGCAGTTCTTTTAACTTTTTGTCGAACGCTTGTAGTTTGGAGCGTCCGCGCCCCGCAAAGCCTTTGTCGGTAAAGCGCGGGATGTCTGCGAGGAAATTGCCAGATGCAAATAGACATCCGCTCGGAACCCCAAAGCCCCTTTGCTCAGGACGCGGCCTCTCATTTACGAAATTTTCTATACTCATTTCGCAGGAGGAATGCGATGAGACTCGCGAGAAGAGCGCTGGTTGCTGCGCTCGCCACGTTGATGCTGTGTGCCGCAGTATCAGCCCAAACGTTAAGGCCGGAGACTGATCCGCGCAACCTTTCTCCAGCCGTAGGCACTGGCGGCCCCGAAGGCGGGCCAACCGGACTCTTCACCATTTATGACGGGCAGACGCTGCGTCGTGGGGAGTACACTTTCAGTATCGCATACAGTAATTTTGACCGCGATCCCGGCGACGTTGACATAGTGGAAGTCCCGCTGAGCTTCAACGTCGGGTTGGGCGATCATCTTGAGCTGTGGTTCAAGACGAACGGCTATCGCGGCATCAAAGTTAATAAACCACAACATCTGTCCAGCTTCTATCTGCCGAACTCGCAGTTGAAGTTTCCGCAGTTGGGTTCCGGGCCGGCCATCGTTCTGGCCCCGACCGTGACCGGCGGTGCGGGCTCGATAGCTGGGACGGCAGTTTTCCGCCCGGCGTTTAACCAGCCGTTCGTGCCGTGGCCGTTTGTCGGCGGCTCGGCCGGGACTTTCGGTCAGGGACCAGGCGGAGCTAATCCGGGTGGCTTTGGCTGTGTCGGCTGCACCTTCACCCTGGGCGTGCCCGTCGCTCAATCAAACAGCGGCAACTTCGGGCCGGCTGACAACTTCCCGGGCATCGGCTCGGTGGTCGGAGGCATCCTGCCGGGCATCGTCCTGGCGACAAATACGCTTCCGATAACGCTTCTGACCAATCCGATCACAGTGCCGGCGACGTTCACCATCGCGCCTGCGTACCTGCCCGATGCGCCGTTCATCAATCGTCTCTACGGCGAGTCGAGCTTTACGAACTATGTGATCGGTGCCAAGTGGCGCTGGACGGGGCCGAACAACCCTCTGGGCGTCGGCATCATTCCGTTCTATCGCTTCTGGCCTGACAAGGCGGACGATGCCAGCGGCTTCAATCAGATGCAGCGTGGCGCAGGCCCTGGCGGCGACATCGGCGACTTCGGTCTGATCCTCTTCGTGGACGGTCGTCTGAGCCGCTCGGTCAACGTCTCTGCCAACCTCGGCTACATCCTGAACAGCAACCCGAAGGGCACGTTCCCGTCGGGTGAGTTCACGCTGCTCGATAGACCGGACGAGTTCATCGCGGGCGTCGGCTTCGACTTCCCGATCAACAAGTACTTCCAGCCCGTGCTGGAACTGCGCTCGACGCAGTATGTCGGCGGTCGCACGCCGAATGCCTTCGAGAACAGTCCCGTGGATGCGCTGGCAGGCGTGAAGATCTATCCGCGTCGTTGGATGGGCTTCGGCCTTGCATATCGCCTGCATCTCAACCAGCAGGATCGCTCGCTGTTTGAGGGGCGCGATGCCACCACCACCGTCAATCAGATCACTAACGTGAACCCGCCGGGGCCGCAGCCCATCACGGTCATTCCCGCGACAACTGTTCCGGCGACCACGGGCGGCTTCCCGCGCGGCTTCCTTGAATCTGAGGACGCCAACGGCTTCATCGGGCAGTTCTGGATCGGACGTCGCAATCCGCGCACGCCCGAGTATCTGCCGAACCAGCCGCCGACCGTGACTCTGTCGGCGTCGTATTCAACAATCACTCTGCCTTGCCCGCCGGGAACAAGCCCGCAACCGAACTGCACGGTCGGCACTCCGACCACTGTGCAGCTCTCGGCCAACGCGACGGACCCGGACGGCGATACGCTGCTTTACACGTACACGACCACGGGCGGCCGCATCACTGGCGACGGCGCCAACGTGACCTGGGACCTGACTGGCGTTCAGCCCGGCACCTACACTTCGACGGTCGAAGTTGACGACGGCTGCGGCTGCGTGGCCTTCTCTTCAACCACCGTCACGGTGGCAGAGCCAGCGCCGAACTGCTGCGTCCCGCCGTGTCCGGAGATTGCCATCTACTGTCCGACGGACGTTATCCAGCAAGGTCAGCCCGCGACAGTTAGCGTCAACGTTACTGGTGGTAATCCGAATGCGTCCTACACCTACAACTGGTCTGTCTCTGGCGGCAGCATCAGCGGCGGTCAGGGCACGCCTTCGATCACCATAGATACGACCGGCGCTGGCGGCCAGACGATCACGGCGACTGTCAATATTGGCGGCATTGATCCATCCTGCCCGACCAATTCAGCGTCCTGCTCGTTCACGGTCGGTGTGCCTCCGGGATGTCGTCAATTTGACGGGTACGCAGATCTTCGCTTCAACGATGAGAAGGCGAGACTCGACAACTTCGCCATCCAGTTGCAGCAAGAGCCTGGTACGCAGGGCTACTACGTCATCTTCGGCTCGTGCGATACCGAAGGCGACCAGCGCTCAACGCGCGCCATTGATTATCTCGTGAACAACCGCGGTATTGATCGCGGCCGACTCACGGTAATCAACGGCGGCTGCCGCGAACAGCTGACGGTCGAGCTCTGGATTTGCCCGACGGGTGCTGGTGCTCCGACGCCGACCAATTCGGCGACGGTGTCGCCCTGCCCAGAGTGCAAGCCTGCGCCGAGGACCTATCGTCGTCGCGCACGTCGTCGCGGTCGTCGTGGCGAGGAGTAATTAATTAACGCTCGCGTCTTCAATCAACCGCAGGCGCGACCTCTTCCGAAACGCGGGCGATGCTTCTTAGGGAAGCATCGCCCGCTTCGTTTTGTCCGGCGGAAGGTAGTGCTTTCGCAATACAACGACTGTTTCTTCGTCCCGCATCGTAAGAGAACGGTCCCAGCTTTGCTCCCGTTAGTAGCAAGGCGCGCTTCGATACTCTATAATTGCGGCCCGGAGGCCTCTAGAGGAGATAACCTGTTAATCCAAAGGCGGAGATAATACTGATGATGATGATAACCCGACTGGCAAGACGCTCTCTTTTGTTCTTCACTCTCCTTGTTCTACTGGCTTTCGCGTTCGTCGAGCGAGCGCGCGTTCAAGCCGTGAGCGCGGATAATAACGAGCCGGAAGCTCCGGCGTCCGCGCAGTACGCTATGGATTGGCGCATCTCCGGACCATCGGGCGGCGATGTCCGCGCCCTGGTGGTTGATCCGAACGATCCCCAGCGCTTCTATTTCGGCACGCTCGACGGGCAAATTTACACCTCGACCGACGGCGGCCAGAATTGGCGGCTGCTCTACAATTTCAATCGTCCGAAACTTTTCGTTGATCATATTATCGTTGACCCGCGCGACTCGCGCATGCTTTACATGGCGGGCCATCGCCACAAAGAGCCCGGCGGGTTTTTCAAATCTGTGGACGGCGGGCGGACCTGGCGCGAAGCGCCTGCGCTCAAAGAAGAGGCTCTGCACTCGATGACGCAGTCCTCCAAAAATCCCAACATGATAATCGTCGGGACGAACCGCGGCCTCTTTCGTTCGATGGATTCAGGCGAAACCTGGATGCAGATTCCGACGGCTGCGACTCCCGGTCTGATCAACGTCGAATCGTTGGCCATTGACCCGCGCAACGCTGAGGTGATCTACGCCGGCACATGGTATCTACCCTACAAAACTTCTGACGGCGGGCAGACGTGGGCTAACATCAAGAACGGAATCATTGACGACTCAGACATCTTCGCCATTGATATAGACCCGCGCAATGCGGATCACGTTATCGCCTCGGCGTGCAGCGGCATCTACGAGACGAAGAACGCGGGCGCCAGCTGGCGTAAAGTTCAGGGTATCCCCTCGCAGTCGCGCCGCACGCGGGCAATCCTCCAGCATCCTTCGGTTGCGGGCGTCGTCTTCGCCGGAACGACAGAAGGTTTCTGGCGCTCACAAAACGGCGGCGAGTCCTGGACGCTGACGACCTCCAAGCAGCTTGAGATCAACTCCATCGCCGTACATCCGAGCAATCCGCAAACCATCTTTATCGGGACGAACAATTATGGCGTGATGGTCTCACACGACGGCGGCAAAAATTTTGTCCCGAGCAACGGCGGCTACAGCGGGCGCTTCGCCAATACCATTCTCCCGGACCGCGAAAAGCCCGGAAGAGTCTACGCGACGACGATCAACACGACGACCGGCGGTGGCTTCTTCTTCATCAGTAACGATAACGGTCTGACGTGGCAGCCCTCGATGCGTAACATGCAGGTGAACCGCGTCATCAGCTATTCAATCCTGCAGGACCCGCGCGACGGCAACGTCATTTATCTCGGAACCAACTACGGAGTTTACCGCTCGACGGACCGCGGCGCTTCATGGTCGCCCCTGGGCTCGCCGAAAGCCGAGCCAGGGGGAGGGAAGAAGGCAACGACCGGAAGGAAAAAAGCGGCTGCAACCTCCGCCGCAAAGCGCCCCGATGATTTAGTGAAACGGGCGCAGGAGGCTCTGAACGCGGCCGGCTACGATGTCGGCACGCCCGACGGTGTCGCCGGAACGCGGACCGTCGCCGTCATCAGGCAGTTCCAGAACGATAAAGGCATTCCCGTCTCAGGAAAACTTGACGACGCCACGCTCGCCACGCTCGGCCTCGCTGGCGGCATAGGGACTTCCACCCCCGCCGGTAAATTGCCGACGCCGACCTTCTTCCTCACCGACATGATCAACGCGCTGGCGCACACCTGGGACGAGAACGGGCGGACAGGGATTCTTGCCGCAACCAACGCTGGGCTTTACCGCACCTTTGATCCGGCGCGCGGGTGGGAGAAGCTTTCCTACGGCCCCGGCGCCGATCCACGCACGACCGCGATCTCGACCAGCGCTCAGAATCAGAGCACCATCTGGGTCGGCACGGCAACTTCGGGCGTGCTCGTTTCGCGCGACGGGGGGCAGACCTGGCGACAGGTCTCGTACATCCCGACCAACGTCCCCATCAGCGCCATCAAGCAGGACCCGCAGCGCTCCGCCTTCATCTATGTCGGGACAAAGCAGTCGCTCTTCATCTCGCATGATGGCGGTGAGCGCTGGATGCGTCGCGGCGGCAATCTGCCTTACGGCGATTACGCCAGTATTATTATCAACCCGCAGAACGGCAACGAGATTTTCGTCGGCAACGCCTACCAGAATCAGGGCGGTGGCAGCACGACTTTGAACAGCGGCGGTATTTATCGCTCGACCGATGCCGGGATGACCTGGATGCGTATTGACCCGAGCAATGCGCGCCTTCCGAGCCAGCGGATCTGGGCTCTGGCCTTCGATTCATCGAACCCGAACAGGCTCTTCGTGGGCTCACATTCGGCCGGGATTTATGTCGCCGAGCGCGGCGGAACTGCCTCTTACGGCGGTAGTCAGTGAGAACAATAAGAAGACGGAAGGCAGTAGGCAGAAGGCAGGAAATGCAGGTTTTAGTCCCGGCTGCCTTCTGCTTACTGCCTTCCGCCTACAGTTTTACGCCTTGACATGCCCCATTACGGCGTGTAAATTTCAGCCCTACCCGGTCAAGCGGCTGGTGATTCAGGTCGGAGCAGAAGGGTGACTACGGGCACGACGGAAATCGAAAACTTTAATTAACCTCCTTTTCCAAATCTCAACGGCTCGCATTCCCTCTCACCTCAATTCGCTAATCCGACCGAGATCACCATAGCTCTTAGAAAGAGGCCGCTCTTTCGCGTCCGCCGCGCGTGTGAACACGCGCCCAGGCGGGACCAGTTGGTCAAACCGGGGATGGCGCTTCAAAGGCTCGAACAACAGCGCTGCAATCTTTAGGAGGGGTCTGGCAAAGAATCCGCATGTCAATTGAAGAAACCAAGCCGTCTGACGGCGAGGTGACAGACAATCAACCATCAACCGGCGAGACAGTATCTACGCCGCAAACCACAAATCAACAGGCTGCGGGCGCACAGGCTGCGGCCGCTCCGTCCAAGCCTTCGGCCGAGACAGACACGCCTTCCGGCACAACTGTTGACGAAGACGAAGAAGAATCGCGCTCGGATTTCGGTGCGATGCTCGAACAGTTCGAGCAGGAACAGGCCGGCTTCCACGAGGGCGAGGTCGTGCGCGGCACGGTCGTCGGCGTCACCGAACGAGGCGTCGTCATTGACTTTGGCTATAAGTCCGAAGGCATCGTCAACCAGGCAGAGTTCATGGAGGGCGGGCAACTGACGGTCAAGGCCGGCGACGAAGTTGACGTGCTCGTCAAGAGCATGGAGACGAGCGAGGGCTTCCCCGTCTTGTCACGCGCCGACGCCGTGCGAATGAAGGCCTGGGATGATCTGGAAAAGGCTTACGCGTCTGGAACGCCCATCAAGGGGCGCATCACGGAGCGCATCAAGGGCGGGTTGCGCGTTGACATTGACGGCATCCCGGCTTTCCTGCCCGGCTCCCAGGTTGACACGCGACCCGTGCGCAACCTCGATAGCCTTCGTAACCAGGAAGTCGAAGCGAAGGTCATCAAGCTCAACCGCAAGCGCTCGAACGTCGTCCTTTCGCGCAAGGCCGTAATCGAAGAGCAGAACGAGGGCAAGAAGGGGCAGACGCTCAACCAGATCGAAGAGGACATCATCGTCGAGGGTCAGATTAAAAACCTGACCGACTACGGGGCGTTCGTTGACCTGGGCGGCATTGACGGCCTGCTCCACGTCACGGACATGTCGTGGGGGCGGCTGCAAAATCCCAACGAGCTTTTCAAGGTCGGCGATACGGTCCAGGTTAAGGTCCTGAAGTTCGACCGCGACCGCGAACGCGTCTCCCTCGGGTATAAGCAGTTGCTTCCGGACCCCTGGAGCAGCATCGAAGAACGCTATCCGGTAGGCCGCCGCCTCAACGGCAAAGTGGCGTCTGTGGCCGATTACGGCGCGTTCATAGAGCTTGAGCCGGGCATCGAAGGACTCGTTCACGTTTCGGAGATGAGCTGGTCGAAGCGCGTCAAACACCCCTCGAAGCTGGTCAACCCTGGCGACGACGTGGAGGTCGAAGTCCTGAGCATTGATCCGAAGGCGCGGCGTATCAGTTTGGGGATGAAGCAGGTCCAGTCCAACCCCTGGCAGACCTTGAAGGACCGATATCAGATCGGCTCGCGCGTCAAGGGGCGCGTCCGCAACCTGACTGACTTCGGGGCGTTCATCGAAGTCGAGGACGGCGTTGACGGGCTCGTACACGTCTCGGACATCTCCTGGGCCAAGCGCATCAAGCACCCTGGCGAGGTTCTGAAAAAGGGGCAGGAGATAGAGGCCGTCATCACCAGTATTGACGCGGAGAACCGCAGGCTTTCGCTCTCGATCAAGGACCTTGAGCCGAACGCCTGGGAGCGTTTCGTGACGGCGCACAAGCCCGGTGATGTTGTTCGGGGCAAGATCGCACGCTTCGCAAACTTTGGCGCGTTCGTGGAACTGGACGACAATCTGGAGGGCCTCTGCCACATCTCCGAACTTTCGGAAGAGCGTGTGGACAAACCGGAAGATGTCGTCCAACTCGGGCAGGAGATGGATTTCAAAATTCTCAGGATCGATCCGGAGAATAAGAAGATCGGACTTTCGGCCCGCGCGGCCACGTCGGACGAGCCAATCCTGGACACCAAAACTTATTCGACCGAGGTGAAAAGCGGGATGGCTTCGCTGGGCGAACTGGCCGACTTCAGCCCGGCTTCGAGCAGTTCCTCTTCCGAGGAAGAGAACAAAGAGTAGTCCTCAGTTCGCTTCATTTCTAACAGCTGGCGCAAAAGCAAAGATGCCGGAGCCCCGCGAGGGGCGGCAGAATAAAGCCCAGGGCGTCAGCCCTGGGTCACAACGCCGAGTTGAAATGCAAGCCCGCGTCAGCGGGCGACAGCCCTTGAAATTGCATGCGGTCGTGCACGGGCTGACGCCCATTCGCATGGGCTTTTCTTTTTCTTCCTGCTGGTGACCCAGGGCTAACGCCCTGGGCTTTAGACGGTCGCCCCTGCCGGGGCTCAAATATTTTGTTTGCGTCTTAACCCAGGGCTTACGCCATTAGTATCTACACAAGTCAGAAACCTCCATTTTTCTTAGGATTTCTGACTACTTGGGAAAGTGACCAGAGCGCAGCAAAGATCAGACCTGAATTTGTTCGATCCGTTTTTCCTAAGATTT
>DASVXV010000128.1:0-6996 GCA_036392495.1 Pyrinomonadaceae bacterium
AAGTGACCAGAGCGCAGCAAAGATCAGACCTGAATTTGTTCGATCCGTTTTTCCTAAGATTTTTGCAGGTTTTCGAGATAGTTCAATGATTCCCAAACATCTATCAATACTTGTGTAGATACTAATGGCGTTAGCCCTGGGCTAAATTCTGTCGCCCCTACGGGGCTTGAGACACATTACTTTGCTTCTTTCCGGGATACATTCTTCCGCTTCTCGCGGAACTGGCCTGCATCGGCCTCCTTTAACCCTGTCACCAAATCTGGCAACGCTCCGCGCGGACCATCGCGTCGCCCGGCTTACACTGGAAGGCTTGCGCGAACGAAGGCATGTTCGAGAGCGGACCGTTGACGCGGAATCTTCCAAGCGGGTGCGGGTCTGTCGCGGTCCTGAGGCGCGCGGCCTCCGGCCTTATGTTCTGCGCCCAGACCTGCGCCCAGCCCAAAAAGAAACGCTGCTCCGGCGTGAAGCCGTCTATGTTCTTCGGGCGCGGCTTGCCCTGTAGAGATTTCTGGTACGCGGCGAAGGCCACCGTCAGTCCTCCTAAGTCCGCGACCGATTCGCCGACGACCAGCTTCCCGTTCTGATTGAGTCCCGGCTCGACCACGTAAGCGTCGAACTGTTTGACCACGCAGTCCGTGCGCTCGCTGAATTTTTTGTAGTCCTCGGGCGTCCACCACTGCACGAGATTTCCGTCGGCGTCGAACTTCGCGCCCTGATCGTCGAACCCGTGCGTCATCTCATGGCCGATGACCGCGCCGATGCCGCCGTAGTTGAAAGCATCGTCGGCCTTCGGATCGTAGAAAGGCGGTTGCAGGATGCCCGCCGGAAAGACTATCTCGTTAATCGAAGGATTGTAGTAGGCGTTTACGGTCGGCGGCGACATGCCCCACTCCGTGCGGTCCACCGGCTTGCCGATCTTGCCCAGGTTTCGTTTGAACTCGAACTGCCCGGCCGAGACCGCGTTGTTGTAAAAAGGGCCCTTCGTCACCTGAAGCGCTTCGTAGCTGCGCCACTTGTCCGGAAAGCCTATCTTGCGCACGAAAGCGTCCAGCTTGGCAATCGCACGCTTGCGCGTTTCGTCCGACATCCAAGAGAGCGTCTGGAGGTCTTCGCGCAGCGCCTCGACCAGATTCTTGACCATCACCTGCGCGCGCGCTTTCGCCTGCGGCGTGAAAGTCTTCTCGACGTAGAGCTGGCCTAAGGCTTCGCCGAGCGCGCGGTCCGTAGAGGCGACGCAACGCTTCCAGCGCGGCAGGATTTCTTTCGTGCCTTGTAGGTACTTGCCGTTGAAGTTGAAACTCTGCTCGACGAACTTAGCAGGGAGTGTTGAGCTGGCGGAGTTGATCAGGTGCCAGCGCAGGTACGTCTTCCAATCCTCTATCGGGATTTCGGTCATCAGCCTGTCGGCGCCCTTGAAAAAGTCCGGCTGCCCGACGTTGACCTTGCCGATTTCCGGCATCCCGACGTTGCGGAAGTAGCGCCCCCAGTCGAAGTGCGGCGTCATCTCTATGAGCTGCGCCTTGATCATCGGGTGGTAGTTGGCTTCCGGGTTACGCCGCTGCACGCGCGTCACGGAATTCTCGGCCAGCTTCGTCTCGATCTTCAAGACGGTCAGGGCCGCCGCGGCGGCCTTGTCGGCGTCGTCGCCCATCAATTCGAAAGTGCGCGCGACGTGCTTGGAGTACTCGGCGCGTATCTCTTTGGATTTCGCGTCGTCCTTCGTGTAGTAGTCGCGGTCCGGCAACCCCAGGCCGCCCTGCACAGCCTGCGCGATGACAGTCTTCGAGTCTTTGAAGTCCTGCGCCGCGCCGAAGCCGAAGACAGCCGGAATCTTATGAGCGTGGAAGCGCGCGATCTCGTCCTGAAGACTGAGTACGTCGTTAATCGCGTTGATGCGATTCAACTCGTCCGCGAGCGGAGTCAAGCCCTCGCTTTCGATCTTGGCCTCGTCCATGCAGCTGGCGTAAAAGTCGGCGACCTTCTGCTCGTTGCTGCCCGCCTTGAGGTTCTTGCGTTTCATCAGATCTTCTAGAACATCGCGCAGGATGTTCAGGTTTCCCTCACCGAGCAGCTCGAACCTTCCCCAGCGCGAGTAAGCGGCGGGGATGGGATTTTTGTCTATCCACCCGCCGTTGGCGAAGCGGTTAAAATCCTGGCAGGCGTTGGCGCTACGGTCCAGATTGTTTACATCGAACCCCGACTTGACGGATTTTTGAGGAGTATCGGCGAAGAGTTCCGTGGGGTTCGGGTCACTTGCGTTGAAGGCGGCGCGGCTCTTCCGTGTGGCAGTTACCGCGAGGCCCAGGATGATGAGAGACAGGACGGCTACAAATAGCCGCCGGCTTAAGAGACACATAGGCGACTCCTCCTCTGCGGAATTGATTTGTTGCGGGGAACGAAAGCGGAATCTTATCAGAAGAGCCGTAAATCGTGAATCGTAAATCGTAAATCGTGAATCGTAAATCGTGAATAGAAGAAACCAGCTTTTCTCTATTCACGATTTACGATTTACGATTCACGATTTACGACCTTTACTGTTTGGCTTTCTGGCGCAGCTCAGCGAGGCGCTCGGCGGTCCAGTCCGGGACGCGCCCCAGTTTCTGGCTGAGGCGGACGTAAGATTCCATCGCCGCAAGCGCCGCCCCGGCGTTACCATCCTTTTCGCGGACGCGGCTGAGGTCCAGAAGAAATTGCGGGTTCTCCTCGCCGTAAGCGGCAACAGCTTTCTCGTAAGCCTCCGCCGCGAGGCCAAATTTTCCGAGCAGCTCGTACTGCCGCCCGAGGTGGTAATAGGCTATCGGGTAGCGCGAGCCTTCGCGGCCAGCCAGAGCAGCAAAGGTCTGCGCGGCTTCGTCGTAACGCTTCAAACCGCTGAGGACGAAACCGAGCTCCAGATTCGCCGGGGCGAAAACTCCGCCGTTGCGCGCGAGTACACGACTGTAAAAAGTCGCTGCCTCTTCACCGCGCCCCTCTTCACGAGCCTGGCGCGCGCGCTTTAACCAATCATAAGACTCACGGTCCACCGTCAATCTTCTCAAGGAAGCGGCGGCCCGCTTGTTGTTATCGGATTTTTCGGACTTCGAGGGGGAAGCCTTGACGGGCTTCGTGCTTGGGCTGCTCACAGCGGCCGCACTCATGGCGCTGTTATCGCGCGCGATGGTGGGCGGAGCTGTATTCCTGCTCGCCGCGCTTGCTGCGGGAGCGGCCGAAGCCGTCGCGGTTGCGGTCACGGGGCCGTCGCCGAACATGATTTCCCTGCGGGCTTCAATGATTTCACTGGTCGGGCCGCGCCGCGTGATGAAGCGGTCCAGAAGGGCGATTCCTTTTTCCGCGTCGCCGTCTTCGGCCAGCGCGCGCGCCAGCGCTATCGCGGCGTCCGTGTGGTCCGGCTGCACTGCCAGAGCGCGACTCCATTCGCGTATCGCCAGATCGGCCTCGCCGCGCGCGGCGTAAACACGCCCGAGGTTGTAGCTCGCCTCGCTGTAATGGAAATTCTCCAGCCTGAGCGCGGAGATAAGCGCCTGCTGGGCGTCGTCCCAGCGGCCCTGCCTCAGGAGCAGCACGCCCAGGTTGTTGAAGGCGCGCGCGTAGTTGCCGTGCCGCTGGTTGATGGCTTTGCGATAAGCGTCAATCGCCGTGTCCGTATCGCCGAGGCGCGCGAGCGCGTTGCCGATGTTGTAGAAGCCTATGGGGTCGAGCCTCTCCTCGCGCGACATCGCGCGAAGCTCGTTGACGGCTTCGCTCTTTCGGTTGAGCGCCACCAGATAATCCACCAGCATACGTTGCAGGCGAGTGCGCTCTGAGGCGTTCCTGGCATCCGCGATCTGCGCGCGCAGAGCGCTCAGACGATCAACGCCCTTCTCCGGAGCGGTGACCTCTTCCGAAGCAGCCGAAACCTCTTCACTCGCTCCGGCTTCGCTCTCGGCGGCGGTCGTCTCCGCAGTACGGCGCGCGCGCGTCTTCTGTACGTCGGACGTTTGCTCCGCACTACTGCTGCTGCCGCCCTCACCCGTCACAGGCTTACTCGCCGCATCAGATTGCGCCTGCGCCGACGCGAAACAGAAGACGAGCATGAAGGCCATGCTCAACGAGAAGCGCAGCGCCCCGGCCCGTTGATTTGAATTATTCACTGCAACCTGCATTTCTTCCTCCACTATGTCGTGAATCGTGAATCGTAAATCGTGAATAGATAACGGCTCGGTTCGACGATTCACGATTTACGATTCACGATTCACGAATTCCTTTTCAGCCCGGGCGCTGGTGGTCGTGCGCCATCCGTTGTGTAACTGATGATCGTGCCGCCGAAGCCCACGGCCCAGCCGCGCTGGCGTCCGACGAAGAAAAGACGTTCGAGCGCGTGCGTCGTGCCGCTCGGCTCCACGGTCCAGTGCGCGCCCCCGTCCACTGTGTGAATCAGAGTCCCCGCGGCGCCCACTGCCCACCCCTCGAATTCGTCGAAGAACTTCACGTCCGCGAGGTCCGCCCTGACATTGGAGATTTGCGCGGCCCAGGTGCGCCCGCCGTCGCGCGTCACAAACACACGCCCCTCCGCGCCGACGGCCCAGCCGCGCTTTTGATCGACGAAAGAGACCGCCGTAAAGCGCACGCGCGGCGCTGCCTCCCTGCTCTTATCCGAGACCGGCACAAGGTCCAGAAGCGTGCCCGCGCGCCAGGTCTCGCCGCCGTCAATGGTCTGCAACAGGGTCGTGCCTGCTCCGACCAGCCAGCCCAGCTTGCCGTTCAGAAAAGAGCCGCCGAGCAGCAGGTGGCGAGTCGGCACAAGCTGTCGCTCCCAGTTCTCCCCGCCGTCGCGCGTCGTGTAAAGCAGGCCGCCTTCGCCGAAAGCCCAGCCGCGCCCCTCTTGTGTGAAGAGGGCGCGCACCAGGCGCGCGTCTACATCCTTGCCGATGACGTTGATCTTCTTCCAGGTCGAGCCTCCATCCGATGTGCGCAGGAGATAGGTGCGCGGTTCGTCATTCGTCTTGAGATCGTAGATGCTCCGCTCGCAGACCAGCCAGCCGTTCTGCTCGTCCGCGAAGTAAACGTCCTGCAAGGCGTCCTCCGCCGGGCGGGGCCTCGTCTGCCAGGTCTTCCCCCCGTCTTCGGTCACGAGCAGCATGCCCTTGCCGCCGACGGCCCACCCGCGATTTTCGTCCAGGAAATAGAGCCCGTGAAGCCAGGCGAGCGACCCCGAACGCTGCTTCGTCCAGGCTCCCGCCGCATTTGCGCGCTGAGCGCAGGAGAGAAGAGAGAAGGCAGCAAGCAGTAGGCAGCAAGCAACGGGCAGTGGGCAGTAAGCAGTGAGCGGACGCCATGCCGGCGTAGCTTGCTGCCTTCTGCCTTCTGCCAACTGCTTTCTGTCTTCTGTTTTCATCTTACAAGTGGCCGCCATGCGCGATACGCTCCGCCCCTTCGGGCGTCGTGCGGCGTGTGGCTGAGAGATGGCGTAGCATGACGAGTACGGGCGTCATGTCGCGCCCCATTGTGAATGCCTGTTGGGCCGCCGTCGTGATGGACTGGACGGGTTCGGGTGTGAGCGTTTCTCCGGCGCACTTGGCGCAGACATTGTTGCCGTAAAGCTTTTGCAGGAGGCGGTGCGCGTCCGTTTTGTCGAGCAGCGAGAGGACCACGCCGGGCGCGACCTTCAGGCCGTCGGAGAGTTTCAGCGCGCTTTCGAGGTTGACCGTCGTAATCACGGACGATTGCAGCTTCGAGAGTAAGCCCTGATCGAATCCCGTCTGCCGGCAGAAATCCACCTGCTTGAGATTGAGCTCGCGCAAACGTTCTGTGATGAATCGGGCCAGCGGCGTCGCCGGATGCACGGAATTTTTAGCCATGAATCTCTCCTGAAAGGATGAACGCGGAATGATGAATGATGAATGAAGACGAGCAGCCTGCTTTTCATTCATCGTTCATCATTCATCGTTCATCATTTCTCACCATCCTCCAGTGAAGATGCGTGCGAAGCTGACGAAGGAAAGAACTTCCGTCCACTGCTTGATCTTCTTGAAGCGGTTGCCGGGGACGATGACCTGGTCGCCGGGCACCAGGAAGGCCATCTCTTTGGCGCGCCCACGCTCAATCTCCTTGACGTTCACGGGAATCGGGTGGAAGGTGCCGTCGCCGCGCTGGCGCAGGATCACAACTTTCGATTTGTCGCCCGTGTTGAGCACGCCGCCCGCCATCGCCAGGGCGTCCGTGATGCTGTAACGGCGCGTCATCGTTCGCACGCCGGGTTGCGCCACGTCGCCGACGACCGAGTAGGTCGCCGAGACGGCCTTGTCGAGCGAGACGGTTATTTTCGGATCAATGATGTACTCGTCGAGCCGCTTGGTCAGCTCTTTCTCTAGTTGCCGCGTGGTCTTGCCCACGACGTGAATGCCTTCGGGAATCAGGTAGTAAGAGACGATGCCGTCGGGCGGCACGACGATACCGGATTTCGAATAACGGTCCTGGCCGAAGACCACTATGGAGATGACGTCTTCGGGTCCCAGCCTGTAGCTCGACAGGAAGTTATTGTAATAGGGGAGCACGGCGGCCTCTTCCTCAGACTGCTGCTCGCGGCGTCCGGCCTGGATTTCGGCCGGGACGTCCGAGGCCAGATTGCTCGTGTCGTCCGGCTCCAAGCGGTCCGGCGCTCCCGTTGAAGATTTCGGCGGGGCATTCTTCTTCTGGGCGTCCTTCTTCGCCTTAGAGTCCTGTCCGAAGATTGCGCCCACGACTCCCCCGCGCTTCTCTTTCTCCTCCTGCGGAGCGGTCTGCGCGTTGAGTGTGGGTGCGGACGCGGTCAAAAGCGCTAACCCGAGCGCCGCGGTTGTGAGCGAATGCTTTATCTTCATTAGTTCAAACCTCCAAAAAAACCTGTCGCGCGGTGCGCCTCTAACGTGCGCCCCGCCCGAAAAGAATCGTCTTTACGGTCTCGAAGAGAATCGCCGCGTCGAGCGCGAGCGATTGGTTCTTGATGTAGTAAAGGTCGTATTGCAGCTTCTGCCGCGC
>DASVXV010000129.1:0-17006 GCA_036392495.1 Pyrinomonadaceae bacterium
AAAGCTTTTGCTCTTGTGATTGAAAGAGAGCCAGGTAATCGCCGATGGATGATTTCGTTTCATCAATGTAAGCCCCGGCCTGTTCTAACGCCAGCGGCAGATTTCCCAATGCTTCGGCCAAATCGGCGGCGGCTTTTTTATCCGATTGTCTCGTTCGCTTGAGAAGAAACTCGACCGCCTCGGATTGGGTTAGAACAGTTAATCGAGTAGCCCGCACTACAGTTGACCAGTCGGGGTTGCGAGAGGTGATAAGCACGCGCCCGGAGGTTCCCTGTGGGAGATAATTCAAAACGTCCGACGGGTTGCTTGCATTGTCGAAGATGAGCAGCCAGCCTGCATTTTCAGCAAACCAACGCCGCACGGCATCTACTATGATGCGCTGCTCCGTCGCGTCTTTCTGCGGCAGTCCTAATTGTCCCGCGAGACTTGTGTAATCGGCGGCCAGTGTCGTCGGTTCTTCCGCCCGCACCCACCAGACGACCGAAAAGTCCGCCGCGTGGCGAAAAGCATATTCGACTGCAAGCTGTGTCTTACCGACTCCGCCAAGTCCTATGAGGACCACAGGGCGACCCGCCGTTAATGTCGCGTGCAGATCGGATAGAGTATCTTCACGTCCTGTGAAATTCGGATTACGGTTATGCGGGATGTTCCATACGGGAGGTAAGGCCGGAGCTTCAGCAACCGCTCGAATCCCTTTGACAATATCAACAAAGGCTTCGTCACGGTTGTCCCAGGTGGTTACAGGCTTGGCGTCAGCCGGCAGGGATTGAAGTGTGCCAAACGGCGCGCTTCTCCAATCAACCGGGCGAAGGATGATAGGGATCAAACGAGCTTCGCCAGCTTTATGCCGCTCCAAAGCTCGCGCTATTTCAGGACCGAAGCAGTAATCTGAAGCTATAAAATCCGCGCTGATGAGGAGCAAGATGACATTTGCAGTATTAATATGCTCATCAATCTCGCTATCCCATTGCCCACTTGCGCCAATCCTGCGCTCATGCAATTCGACACTCGCGCCTGACAGCTTCAACGAACTAAGATGTTTCCTTAGTCCGTTAAATAATCTTTCATCCGTGCGTGAGTAAGCACAAAAGATTTCAGTCGTTGGATGAGGCGTTGCGGACATTGTTTATACCTGAATACAGATAGGCTTTAACTGCTTCCCATCTAATGCTGCCCGGCTCGTGGCAGCATTCGCGTATTCAACGTCATGGCCGACAGCCGAAAATTTCCACTCTCCCACCAGGGCATCTCAAGCGCGCTAATTCGTACCTCTTTCTGAGCGCGAGCCATGAACGCCTCGATGTCCGCGATGGACCGCGGCAGAGCTTTCGTCATCCACTCGGCACCGCTGGCCGTGACCAGCATGTCGTCCTCGATGCGGACGCCTATGTTCTTGTACTTCTCAAAAGTCGGCCTCACAGCGGCGATGAACTTCTCGTTCTCCGGCGTTTTCGGCAGCACGTCAAGCGCGTCCTCGCGGATATAGATTCCGGGCTCGTTAGTGAAAACCATGCCCGGCTCCAAAGGCACATTGCGCCCGCCGACGTCGTGGACGTTCATCCCTAGCCAGTGAGAGGTTCCGTGCATGAACCAGACGCGGTACTGCGGCTGCGGCGGCAGATTCTTGTTGATCGTAATCATCCCGTCGCGTTCCGTGATGAGTCCTAATTTCAACAGCCCGTCCTTGACCTTTTCGACCGCAGCGTTATGCACATCCTGAGGGAAGATCGCGCCTGGACGCGTGGCGCGCGCCGTCGCTTCCTGCGCGTCGTAAACAATCTGATAAATCTCTGCCTGAGCGGGTGTGAACTTGCCGCCGACCGGGAAGGTGCGCGTCACGTCCGCCGTGTAGTGCCCGTATTCCGCGCCGACATCCATCAGGAGCAGGTCTGTCGGCTTGAGACGCCCCTGCGACTCGACGTAGTGCAGCGTCGTCGCGTTCGGCCCGCAGCCGACGATGGAAGGATAGCCCCAGTGGTCCGCGTTCCGACGCTTGAAGGTGTAGAGGACTTCGGCGTCAATTTCGTATTCCCACTGCGAGCGCCCGGCTATCGCCATCGAGCGGCCGATGGCTTCTGTCGTGATGTCTATGGCGTGCTGCAAAAGCTTCAACTCCATAGGAGACTTTCTGAGCCGCATCTGCGCGAAGATCGGCGCGGCGTTGCGAACGTTGAAGCCGCTCGCGGTCTTCGCCCACTGCGTCGCGAAATTCTGCTCCGGCTTGTACTCGCGGCTGTCATCCTCGCGCGGAACGATCAAGTAAAGCGCGGCCTCGTCCTTGCCCATCGCTGCGAATAGCGTCTCGTAGCCGGTCGGGGGCGCGGCTGCGGCGGTCGTGCTCGCGGGCGCGCCGACTGGCTGCGCCACGGGCTGAGTTGCCGACGGGGTGTTGATCGTCGAAATGTTCGTAGGAGCCGGGCTGGTCGTCGCCGCAGGCTGAACGGGAGTCCCCCCGGCGGTCATTTGTGACGTCTGCGGGACGGGAGGAACGACCGGCTGCACCGCTGCCGTCATTAAGAGAGCTTCGCCTTTCGGGCGATAAGCCTGCCGCAGCCTGAGCGAGCGCATGAACGGCTCGAACTCCCTGGCCTCCCAAATCTCGCTGATGCCCGAAAGCTGCCGCGCCTCTTCCGGGCTGTACATGTGCCCGGTCCAGGTCTCTGCCGCCGGGTCGCGCCGCGGCAGGAAGAGGATTTCGCGCAATTGCGGATTCCCAGGCATCAGGACGAGCGTCGCGCCCTTCTGGTTCAAGTTCGTCAAATAATAAAGATTGTTCTCCTGCCTGTAGTGATAGTCCACATCATTCGTGTAGACGCGCGGCTCCGTGCTGAAGAGGACGAGGATGCTGCCCGTGCCTATCTTCTCCGCGACGCGCTGGCGACGCGAAGCCAACTCCGCGAGCCGCGCCTCCTGATCGAAAACAGGGGCGGGCGGCGCAACGCGAATCACGGACGGCGGTGATTTCTCTTTGTCCCCGCCGGACGCCGATGATGAATACGAAAACATCATGGCCGAGAGAAGCGAGATGAGCGTTGTGACGAGCAACAGTTGACGATGCGCGCGACGTATATTCACTGGTTTTTCTCTCCTCAAAAAAAGGTTTGCTGCGGGAACGAGAAATCGCCTGTTGACAGTGGCCTCAATATAACTCTTCCAGGATAATTTGAGAAACCCCGATGACAATTATCCGGAGCCCTGGGCGACGACGCGCACGGGTGTATCCAGTGTTTTCTGGTTTCCGAAAAAGTCCGAAACGAAGACGCGTAAGATATAGTTCCCTTCCGGAAGCTGCGCCGTGTGCCAGAAATCTTCCGTCGCAAGGCGGTCGCGAACCCTGTTCGTGACGATGTAGGCGAAGATCGTTTCGCCTGTCGCCCCGGATTTGCTGCCCTGCGCGAAAGCCAGAGGTGCGCTTCGGGAGTCGTCCGGCAAACTCTCGAAAGAGATCGTCCAGAGCGGCTCATCGAAACCGGGCGCGGGCGTCCCGTCCGCTTTGAGCACCTGATAGCCTAGCCTGTAGAGACCCAGACGGCGTCGCGCGGCGTTACCGTCCATCTGGTCATAAGCGCGCACAACTACTCTCACATCGCCCCGGAGTGTTACCACGCTTTCCGATTCTTCAGGGCGCTTCCGATCTTTCGTCGCAGGCCCGCCGGTCAGCTCTTTTCCCTGATGGTCGAAGAGGCGAACGCCGTCCTTCTCAATCACAGGCGCGACTGTATCTTTTACGCCGGGCAGTTCCAGAGCGGCGAGCGCGTTGAACTCCGCCCCGGCTGGACCTGCTATGAGGTGAACATGGTTCTGATTGTTGAGCGTGCCGATGGCCTCGCCGGCGTCGAAACTGGTGCCGCGCCGCACGCGAACGTCCGCTACTCTTCCCCGCTCGTCGCGATGCAGGACGAAGCGTTCGTCCTCGAAAGCTCTGTTCTCCTGGTCGCGCCCCACGCGCAGGTGTATGTAACCGAGCGAGGGAAAGCGTATTCTCTCTCTGGCTCCTCCGACATCATCCACAGCGAGCGGGCGCAACAAACGCTCGGATCGCACGAGACGCACAGTCTCTCCGTAAGCCCCCGGAATATCGAGCCCGTTATGAAACCAGGCATCTTTTCCAAAATCAATTTCGCCGCGGACCTCCCCGAAGGTCGCCGCAATCTCGCGCGGTTTCTCTGGCGGATCGTAAGGCCAGCGCGGAGGCGCAAGGGCGCGAAACTCCGTAGCCTTCAGGCGTAAAG
Source organism: Pyrinomonadaceae bacterium (assembly GCA_036392495.1). Classification (GTDB taxonomy): domain Bacteria; phylum Acidobacteriota; class Blastocatellia; order Pyrinomonadales; family Pyrinomonadaceae; genus QHXM01. The sequence continues at coordinate 4,233 of DASVXV010000129.1, forward strand.
CGTCAATCACTTCGGGCGACAATTCGACGCCGCGCGTGTCGCCTTCTCTAACGACTGCTCGGACAACTTTATTTCCCGTGTCCGCGACCAGAAGCGCGCCATCCACTGAAAGGGCCAGGCCGGATGGGCGATTGAAACGCGCCCGGTCGAGCGTGCCGTCGGATAAACCCGAATGCTCTCGTCCCACGAGCGTCGAAACCCTCGGCCAGAAGCCGAATTCACAAACGCGCACATCCGAGCCACCCGCCTCCGCGACATAGATGGTCCCGTCTCTGGCAACAGCGACGCCTGTAGGCTCATTAAATGAGGCATAGAGCAGTGACCCGTCTATCGCGGCACGCGAGCCGTTTCCGGCAATCGTCGTGACAGCTCCATCCAGTTGGACGCGCCGCAGGCGATGATTCCCTGTATCCGCGACGACCAGAGCTCCGTACGCATCCACAGCCAGCCCGCAGGGAGTATTGAAACGCGCTTCCGCTCCCGTCGCGGCGTCAGCAAATCCCGGTTCGTCGCCGCCTGCAATCGTACTCACACGCCCTCGCGCCTCGATAGCGCGAATCCGATCATTGTAGGTATCTGCGACGAAGATCGTCCCGTCTCTGCCCACGGCCACGCCGATTGGACCGTTGAAAAGAGCTGCCCCCGCTTCCCCGTCTGCGAAGCCGGCCCGGTTCTCTACTCCCGCGACGACCGATACGCGACCGTCCTGCATCTCGATGCGCTTAATAGTATGTGAGCCTGTATCCGCGACGATGAGCGCCCCGTCAGGCGCAAGCGCAATCCCCGAAGGCGTGTTGAGATTTTCGGCGAGAACTTTTTGAGCGCCGTCCGTATTGATTTGCCAGACGCGCCCGCTCTCGCCGTCAGAAAGATAGATCGTCCCATCCTTCGCGGCGGCGATGCCGAACGGGTCGCCGAAGCGTGCCGGACCGGCAACGGAATTCACTCCGGCGAGCGTGCGAACAGCGTTGAAAGGTCCGGGCTGCTTCGGCGGCGCTTGTGAGCAGGAGAGCGTCAGGAAGCCCGCGAGGGCAACTAGAAAGAGACGGAAGGCGGAGGCGTTGACGCCTCGTCGGGCTCTAAGTTTATCTGTGCCTCTGTGGTTCAAGCAGATGATTAATCGCAGCTTCAGGGTCGAGGGCGATTTTGCCTTTTCTTCGCGTCCGAAAGCAAATGGTATTGAGTGTTGCGCGCTGTTAGGCGTATGCTATGGCGCATGGACACCCCAATCCCTATTGATCAAGACGATAAGATTATCGATATCGGGCCGTCGAAGCCCAGGCGCAACCGTAGACGAATAATAATCATTGCGATTGTGATTGCGCTTATTTTCATGCTCCTCCGCTCCACTTCCATCTACGTCTCCGCGCTCTGGTTCGATTCGCTCGGCTACTCCTCCGTTTATTGGTACATCTTTCGAATGAAGCTTTTCGTCTTTCTCATCTTTGCCGTGCTGACTGTCGCCATCCTGCGCACGGCGTTCTGGCTGCTCGAACGCACTTTCTCCGCCAGCACCCTCGAACGGCGCACCATCATGGTCAACAACCAGGCCTTGCAGATTAACCCTGCCCGCCTGTTCCGCCCGGTCGCATGGGGGCTCTCAATCCTGCTCGGTCTCTTCTTCGGGCTGGGGATGAAAGACGGCTGGCGAGAATTCGCGCTCTACCTGAATCAACCGTCCGCTCCCACACCCGATCCCATTTTTCATAAGCCGCTCAGCTTTTATCTCTTCTCGCTTCCGGTACACCAGATGTTGAACAAGTGGCTGACGATGCTTGCGGTGGTCATTCTCATCGCCACTGTGGCCTTCGTCATCCTCTCCAGCACGCAGAAAAAATTGAGCAGGGCCGCGGAAGATGCCGCGCGCCAGACCAGTTTCGCTGCCGTCTCTTTCGCGCTCGCTGGTCTTTTAATCATTCTCGCGTGGCGTGTTTACCTGGCGCGCTTCCCTTACCTCTGGCAGGACCATCAATCTTTCTCGGGCGTGACCTACACGGAGGACAACTATTACCTGCCGGGCCTGATGATCGTCGCCATCACCCTCATCGTCGCCGCGGGCGTCGCCGTTCTCAACGCCTTAACGAAAAGAAAGCTGCGCCTGACCATCGCCGCCGTCGCTCTCCCGATTCTCGCCTACATCGTCGCAGGCATGCTGATCCCGGCTTACGTGCAGAGTTTTGTAGTCAAGCCGAACGAGTTGGGGCGCGAAACGCCGTACATCGAGCATAATATCCAATGGACCCGCAGGGCCTATAAGATCGAAGTCGAGCCGCGCGCCTTTGACCCCGACATCTCGATTGCCGGTTTCGATCTCGCCAACAACAGCTCCACGCTTGACAACATACGCCTCTGGGACTGGGCAGCGCTGCGTGACACGCTTCACCAGATTCAAACCATTCGCCCCTACTACGAATTCCCGGATGTTGACGTTGACCGCTATACAATCGGCGGTCAGACAAAGCAGGTAATGCTCGCGGCTCGCGAGCTGGACGTTAACAAGCTCCCGACGCAATCGCGCACCTGGATTAACGAGAAGCTGATTTACACGCACGGTTATGGCGTGACGATGAACACGGCCAAAGACTTTACAGCCGAAGGGCAGCCGGACCTCCTGCTCAAGAACATGCCGGTCGAACCCGATCCGAGGGCGCCGGAGATTAAGGTCACGCGCCCGGAAATCTACTTCGGCCAGGAAACGACCACGGACGTTTATGTCAAGACGAAGCAGCCCGAGTTCAACTATCCGCAGGGCGATAAAGACAATCCGACTTTTTACGAGGGCACGGGCGGCATCCCTCTCGGGGGGTTCTTCCGGCGGCTGATTCTCGCCTGGTCGCTGGGCGATATCTCGAAACTTCCCTTCTCCGATGCAATCACCTCGGAGAGCCGCGTCCTGATGCGCCGCAACATACGCGACCGCGTTAACGCCCTCGCGCCGTTTCTCATGTACGACGACGACCCGTATATCGTCATCACAAACGACGGCCGCCTTTTCTGGATCATGGACGCTTACACGGAGTCCGCGACTTATCCATATTCGACTCACTACCGGGCCGGGAAGAAAACGGTCAATTACCTTCGCAACAGCGTCAAAGCGACTATTGACGCCTACAACGGGAATGTTGATTTCTACGTCTTCGATGAGGAAGACCCGCTCCTCAAGGCGTACAGGGCCGTCTTCCCGGCGCTCTTCAAAAATAGGGACCAAATGCCCGAAGACCTGCGCGCTCACATCCGCTATCCCGAAACGCTGATTCGGACGCAGAGCGATGTCTTCGGCCTGTACCATACGACAAACGCGAGCATCTTCTTTCAGCGACAGGATGTGTGGAGCGTGGCGAGTCAAGCCCCTTTGAACAGAGAGCGGCAGCAGCAACAGGTCGAAGCCCTTGAGCCCTATTTCGTGCTGATGAAATTGCCTGGCGAGCAGACGCAGAACGAATTTGTAGAGATCGTTCCGTTCACGCCCGCCGGTCGGCAGAACATGATCGGCTGGATGGCGGGCCGCAGTGATGGCGACGCTTACGGGTCCCTGCTCGTCTATAAGTTTCCCGAATCAAGACAGATTGATGGTCCGTCGCAGATAGAGGCACGCATTGACCAGGACCCGACGCTTTCGGCCAGATTCACGCTCATGAACCAGCAGGGCTCGCGCGTCAGGCGCGGCAACCTGCTCGTCATTCCCATCGGCAGTTCCTTGCTTTACGTCGAGCCCGTTTTCCTACAGTCCGAGCGCACTCCCATTCCGGAACTGCGCTTTGTGATCCTCGCGACGAAGGACCGGCTCGAATTCGGCGAGACGACCAAGGAGGACCCGCGCCCTGCTTATGAGATTGCCCGTGAGAAGTTCTTCGGCAAACCCGCTCAGCCCGGCACGCCGCCCAAAGAGGAGCAGGCCAAGGACGAGCCGAAACCGCCTGCGGAGACCCCGCAGCCGACGACGGTCACAGCCCTGCCTGCAAACGCGCAGCAACTCATCATGCGCGCCTCAGAGGACTTCTCCGAATATCAGCGCCTCACGGCCGCAGGGAAACTGGCAGAGGCCGGGCAGAAACTCGAAGCGCTCAAACGGGACCTGGAAGAATTGAAGAAGATCACAGGAAAGCAATAGGAGAGAATGAAGTTGAACCCTTTGAAGCGTGTGCTCGTTGTCGAAGACGACGAAATGCGCTGCTCATGGTTTAAGGAGAAGCTGGCCTCACATGTTCTGGATTTAACCTGCGACGTCGGCCAGGCGATCAACTGGCTCACCGAACGCGATTATACGGCGATTCTTCTCGACCATGACCTGGCGGACGAGCACTACTCTTCGGACGAGCCGGACGACGAGCGGACCGGCTACGCAGTCGCCGCCTGGCTCGCCGCTCATCCGGACCGCCAACCGGACGCGATTATCCTCATCCACTCGCTCAACTACGCAGGCGCACAGCGCATGCTCGATCTCCTGCACGACGCCGGGCGCGACGCCGAACACGTCCCCTTTCATTTTCTGCAAGCCGGATTGAGAATGTGAGAAAAAGGCAAAAGTAAAAAGGTAAAAGGTAAAAGTGAAAGACGTGGGGCTCGCTCTTCTTCCTTTTTCCTTTTACCTTTTTACTTTTGCCTTATTAACGACGGTCGCTCCCCCTCCTGCTCGTTTTCCGGAGTGCGCCGCTCCCAAACGCAACCGCAGACTCGGCAGCGGTAGCGGTCCGGCTCTGCCGGAGTTTCGCGTCCCGTCGGGTCCAGGTAAGCGGAAATGTATGCGGGCACGCTCGCGCCTTCCAGCCTTTTAAGTGTCGCGCAGGGACATTTCCCCTCACTCATTGGACAGGTTGCCTTGCATTTAGGGCCACGGCGTCTTCGGCGCTATCGGCCTGACGCGCTCCACCTGTGTGATGTCCATTCCCAAAGGGTGCATTCCCAGGTGTCCGTAACCCTTACCGTTCGGCGCATGGAACTGCCCGACAACTGTTAACTCGACCCGCCCCATCGTTCGCCCCTCGTTATAACGGGCATGCGTTTTGAGAAGCTTGTTGAATTTCTTGCACCCTTCGTCGCCCACACATTTGAAATTCGGGGCGATCCGGTTCTCCTTGGGGCTGCATGAAAGATCGTAGAGATGATAGAAGGGGTCGTCTGTTGGCTGGACATCGAAAAGGTAAGAGGCGCGCAGCCGTATGGTCTTGTTGTCGTAGCTCTGCGGGTTGGCTGCCAGCTGGCAAAGGCTGACCGTCGGTATTGTTTCAGAATTCGCCGGCGCGGGTTCGACCCTGCTCGCATCACTCGCGCTAACAGGACCGCCCATCGTCAGGAGAGTAATCAAAAGAGTCAAAATCAAGCGTCGTATCTTCATCAGCTTCTCCTTTCAAAGCTCACAACCAATCCGAAGAACGTGAGCCTCAGAAATAATTGCGGACCGATGCGGAATCTCCCACCTCCCGAATTCAAGTAGGCGCGCGCTCTTCAACAATGCCTCGTTGCCTCCTGTGCCGCCTGCGGCGAGAGCGCTGCGGTCGGGCAATATCTGCTCCCATCCGCTCATCCCTTACTCGGCTTAAACCTTTTAAGTTCACCGGGATGAGGCGCCCGCCTGCGCGATAGCTTACCCAAATTCCGCAGAATAATGTAATATTCACGCTTTATTCCTGATAAAGTACAAACCCACGGCGCTGACCGAACTAGCGAGAAGCGCACAAACGCATTCGGAGGACGATAGTGGCTGCGGCTGCATTCTACGACTTAGAGGGAACTTTAGTCAGCACTAATCTTGTCCATACGCTCGGTTTTTATGCGAAGAACCAGCAGGGGCTCTTTCGCACTTTCAAGAAAAGCGCTTCGACGCTTCTGAGCATCCCGGTCTTCGCCGTGACGGACCAATATAGCCGCAAGGTCTTTAACGATCTCTTTTTCAAAAGGTACAAGGGTGAGTCGGAAGATCGTCTGCGTTTCTTCGCCGAAGAATTATTTGAAGACGTCTTAAAGCCGGCGATTTTCCCCGGCGCGTTTGAATTGATCGAAAAATCACGCAGCCTGGGTCTGCGCCAGGTCGTCGTCACGGGCGCGCTCGATCTTTCGGTCGTGCCTTTAATGAAGTATCTGGGGATTGACGATTACGTGACGAACCGGCTGGAGTTCGTCAATGGAGTCGCCACCGGCAGATTACTGCCGCCGGTCCTGGCAGCCGCCACGAAGGCGTCCTGGATTAGAACTTTTGCAGAGCGCGAAGGCATCAGCCTCAGCGACTCGTACGCCTACACGGACAGCATGTCGGACCTTCCGATGCTTTCCGTCGTGGGACACCCGGCGGCGATCAACCCGGACATGCGCCTGCGCCAGACGGCGCTGCACCACGACTGGCCGATACTTAATTTGAAATGACGTAAATCGTGAATCGTAAATCGTGAATAGATAAAGCCCACGATTTACGATTCACGATTTACGATTCACGAACGCATGAGCTTACAACTTCGACGAAAGACGCACGAATCCGTCGTCTATATTGACAGCGACAGCGCGCCGCGCGTCATGCCTTCGGGCGAGGACTTCATCCTCGAAGACTTGCCCATCGGGACGCGCGTCATCTACCCGAAGCCTCCGATTAAGGGACTGCCCAACCGCGAGGCCGCGATTCGCTACGCGCTCAATCACCCGCACGATTGCGATCCCCTTTTCGCGCAGCTCTACCCGGGCATGAAGGTGACGATTGCTGTGGACGACATCAGCCTGCCCCTGCCGCCGATGGCGACGCCGGACATACGGCAGACCGTGCTGGAGATTCTCGCGGAGATGCTGGCCGGCCACGGCGTTGACGACGTGCACATCATCATCGCCAACTCCCTGCACCGCAAGATGACCGAGTGGGAGATGAAGCGCATGGCCGGGTCGAAGATTTTCGACGAGTTTTACCCGGACCGTTATTACAACCACGATGCCGAGTGGCCCGAAGGCCTGGTCACGCTCGGCGAGACCAAGCACAAAGAGCCGCTCCGTATCAATCGGCGCTGCGCCGAGAGCGATCTGGTCATCTACGTCAACATCAATCTGGTCCCGATGGACGGTGGGCACAAGTCCGTGGCCGTCGGCCTCTGCGATTACGAGTCCCTGCGCGCGCACCACGAGCCGCAAACCATCCGCGACTCCGACAGCTACATGGACCCGGCCCGCTCGGAACTGAACCACAAGGTCATCCGGCTGGGGAAACTCGTTGACGAGAAGATGAACGTCTTTCACATCGAGACGGCGATTAATAACCGGATGTACACGGGCACGCTCGATTTCCTGCTCAAGAACGAAGATGACTTTACCTCTTTCGACCGTCTGAAATTCGAGACCATCCGGCGGACGATGAGCAAATTGCCGCGCGCCGCGCGCCGCAAGCTCCTCCACTCGATGCCCGCACAGTACGAGATGATCGCCTGCCACGCTGGAAGGACCGAGCCCGTGCATGAAAAGATCATCGAAAAGGGTTTCGACCAGTACGCCATTCCGATTAAAGGCCAGTGCGACATCCTCGTCACGGGCATCCCGGACATCTCGCCCTACAACGTCTATTCGATTTTGAACCCGCTGCTCGTGCAGGTGATGGCGCTCGGCTATCACTTCAATTTTTACCGTGGAAAACCGCTCCTGAAAAAAGGCGGCGTGCTCATCCTTCATCACCCGTGCTACGACGAGTTCGACCACAATTTCCACCCGAGTTACATAGAGTTTTTCAACCGCCTCCTGCCAGAGACGCGGGACGCTTTCACTTTGCGCGAAAAATATGAGCGAGAGTTCGCCAACAACCCGAGCTACATAGAGATGTATCGCCGCGGCAACGCCTATCACGGCGCGCACCCGTTTTTTATGTGGTACTGGGGCGAGAACGGGCGCCAGCACGTGGGCCGCGTCATCGCCGCTGGCGCGGAGAACGCACACGTCCCGGCGATGCTCGGCTGGGAGCGTGCAGACAACCTGACGGAAGCGATTGCAATGGCACGCAGTTATATGGGACGATCCGCCGAGATCACAATGCTTCACCAACCGATGATCGGGATTGCTGACATGGAGTAGGGTTGAATGAAACTATCTCCAACAGAAATTTACAGGGATCGTAAAATCTTCCTGATCGGGAGCACAGGCTTTCTGGGCAAGGTCACGCTCTCGATGCTGCTCTATCGCTTTCCGAACATCGGCCGCGTCTATGTGACCGTGCGCGCCCGCTCCATCGAGGAATCTCACACGCGTTTCTGGAACAACGTCATCACGGCCCCGCCTTTCGATCCATTGCGGGAGCGTTACGGGGCGGCCTTTGACGATTTCATACGCGATAAGGTCGAAATTGTCGGCGGAGACATCGGGGAAACCAATCTAGGCTACACGGAAGAGGAAGCCCAGCGCATCGCCGACGACGCTGACGTGGTCATCAACAGCGCCGGCAACGTCACCTTCAACCCAACTCTTGAAAGCGCGCTACGCACCAACGTCGTCGGGACCGAAAACGTCATCAAGTTTACCAAGCGCATGAAGCGCCCGGCGCTCGTTCACGTCTCTACCTGTTTCGTGGCGGGGAATCGTTCCGGTCCCATCTGGGAGAGCGACCCCGTCATAGGTTATTTCCCGCGCCGCGAAGAAGACGACATGCAGGGCGTCGAGTTCTCCGTCGAGCAGGAGATCAGGGATTGCGCGCGCCTCGCAGACCGCGTCCGGGACGAAGCCAGAGACGCGCTGATGGCCGCTCGTTTCCGCGAGCTGGCGCGCAAACGGCTGGTGGAAGAAGGACGCGACCCGGATGATCTGGACGCGATGGGCCTGGCGGTCGCGAGAGAGAGAAAAGTCTGGACCCGCACGCGCCTGACGGACCTGGGCATCGAGCGCGCCGCCTGGTGGGGATGGCCTAACATCTACACTTACACAAAGAGCCTCGGCGAACAGCTTGTCGCCGCCGAGACAGACATCGTTCGGACAATCGTCCGCCCCTCAATCGTCGAATCCGCCCTTTCGTATCCCTTCCCTGGATGGAACGAAGGCTTTACGACGACCGCACCTCTAATCTTTATCGCCCTCAAAGGTCAGTCGCTGATTCCGGTCAATGAGAAATTGATTCTGGACATCACGCCCGTTGACCACGTCGCCGCCGTGATGCTTGCCGTCTCGGCACAGGCTTGCGTTGAAGAGCCGCGCCTCGTGCACCAGGCTGCCACAGGGGATTCGAACCCGAACGACATGCGCCGCATCGTCGGCCTCCTGGGTCTCTATAAACGGAAGCATTTCCTGGAAAAGGATACGGGCTTCAAGATCGTCAACCAGATTGCCGCGCGCATGGAGACCAAGCCTGTTACCCCGGCCCATTTTGACCGGACCTCGACGCCGATGATTAACGCCGCGGCGAAAAAAGTATCCACACTGCTCGACCGTGTGCGACCTCGCTGGGGCGGAGGTCGCGTCACGGAGGTCATTGACCAGGTTAAAAAGAAGGTTGACCGCTTTGAGGAGCTGACGCGCGAAACCCAGGAAGCCTTTGAGATGTTCCGCCCCTTCACGGTCGAGAACGCCTACATCTTTCGCTCGGACAATGTCCGCTCACTGATGTTGCGGATACGCAAAGACGAGCAGCCGCTCCTGGCCTGGCATCCGGAAAAGTTCGACTGGTACGACTACTGGATGCACACACATTTCCCCGGGCTCAAGAAATGGGTCTTCCCGAAACTCGAAGAGGATATGCGCGCGCAGCCGAAGCGCGTCTATACTTACCGCGACATCCTCGAACTTTTCGAGACGACGACCAAGCGCCACGCCACGCGCGTCGCCATGCGCATCGAGCGCGACGGGCATAAAGAGCAGTACACCTATGCGGACCTGCGCGAGCTCGCCACACGCGCCGCCGCCTTCTTTGCGAGCGAGGGAGTCCGCGCGGGCGAGCGCGTGATGCTCCTGAGCCACAACGCGCCCGAATGGGGCATGACCTATTTCGGCGTGCTCAAGGCCGGTGCCACCTGCATCCCCGTTGATCCTGAAAGCTCGACCGAAAAGGTCGTCAGTTTCGCGCAGGCCGGAGACGCGGCTGGTCTAGTCCTCAGCCAGGAGATGAACGAGAAGCATTCGGACCTCAAAGCACGGCTTGACGAGGCCGGGCTGGGGGAGACGCGCGTCTGGCTCTTCGATGAAGTCTTCGAGATGGCGGACGAGCAGACAGAGGACCAGCGCATCGCTCTTCTACCGGCGCGCGTTCAGGCGCAGTCCATCGCCTCGCTCATCTTCACTTCCGGTACCACGGGCCAGCCCAAGGCTGTCATGCTCTCGCACAGGAATTTGACGAGCATGACTTCGATGCTCTCGTCCATCATCGAGATGACGACGAGCGACGGCGTGCTCTCGGTCCTGCCGCTTCATCACACGTTCGAATTTTCAGCAGGTTTCCTCGCGCCCCTGAGCCGCGGGGCGCAGATAACCTATCTGGAAGAGCTGTCGAGCGAGGCCCTGACGCGCGCCATCAAGAACGGGCACGTGACGGGGATGGTGGGCGTCCCGGCGGTTTGGGAGCTGCTGCATCGCCGCATCAAGACCAAATTCAACGAGCGTAGCAAACTGATCGGCTCGGTCGCGGACCTTCTGATGCGCTTCAATTCGTGGATGCGCGACAACACGCCGCTCAACCTGGGCCAGCTGACTTTCTATCCGATCCACAAGGGCCTGGGCGGGCGCATACGCTATTTCATCAGCGGCGGCTCCTCGCTGAGCCAGGAAGTGCAGAAGGATTTTCACGGCCTCGGCTTCACAATCCTCGAAGGCTACGGGTTGACCGAGGCCTCGCCCGTCCTGACCGTCACGCGCCCGCAGAACAAGTTAGTAGCCGGGACGGTCGGCAAGCCGCTGCCCGGAATCGAAGTGAAAATTCTGGACGCCGATCAGCACGGCATCGGCGAAGTCATCGCGCGTGGACCGAACGTGATGGTCGGCTATTACGAGAACGAGGACGCGACGCGGCGCACAATCATCAACCGCTGGCTGCACACGGGCGACATCGGCAGGCTCGACGACGAGGGGAACCTGTATCTCGTCGGCCGCTCGAAAGAGATCATCGTTGACACCAATGGCAAGAACGTTTACCCGGACGAGGTCGAAGAAGCCTATGAGACCTCGCCTTTCATCAAGGAGCTGAGCGTCATCGGCCTCCCCGACGGCATCGGCGAAAAGGTCGCGTGCATGATCGTGCCGAATTACGAGCACGACGCGACGCTCTCACGCGAGGAGGTACGCAAGCGCATCGGCGAGCACCTGCGCGACGTCTCATCAACGCTTCCCTTCTACAAGCGCATCAAGGTCCATCATTTCTGGGACAACGATCTGCCGCGCACGGCCACGCGCAAGGTCAAGCGCAATGAAGTCCTCGAAACGATGCAGGTCCTCGAAAAGAGCGCGAAGGCGACCTCGCGTGTCGCCGCACGTGAGGAGAAGGCTGGCGACGCCACTTGGCTGCTAGACATAGTCGCCGCGGTCTCAAGCCGTCCGCGCACCGAAATTAATTTCAACTCGCGCCTCGGAGACCTGGGCTTCGACAGTCTCATGTACGTCGAGCTCGCCACGGCGATTGAGAACGCCGGGGGCGTGCTCGCCTCTCCAGACACTTTGAGCCAGGTTTACGACCTGCGCGAGCTTGCAAGCGTCGTGACGCGGCAAGCTCAAACGGCTGCGCGGAAGCAGGCGAGCGCGACGCGCGCTGAAAAAGAGCGCGAGGCGGACGACGAGATTCACATCCCAGCTTTCGTGCGTAACATCGGGAACAAGGGTTTGGACGCATTGCAGCGGGTCTTTTACGAGAAATTCCTACGCTCGAAGTATGAAGGACGAACGAACATTCCAGTTCACACGAACTTCATCGTTGCGCCGAATCACACCTCCCATCTTGATATGGGCCTGGCAAAGATGGCGCTCGGCGATGCGGGGCGCGACCTGGTTGCACTGGCCGCCGCGGACTACTTCTTCGATAACAAATACAAGCGCGCCTACATGGAGAATTTCACGAATCTGGTCCCGATTGAGCGCAGCGGAAGTCTCCGCCAATCCCTGCGCCACGCGCGCTCGTTCCTGGACCGCGGCTACAACGCGCTCATCTTCCCCGAAGGGACGCGCTCCCTGACAGGCGAGATCGCCGAATTCAAACCGATCATCGGATACCTGGCCCTCGCCTGCCGCGTCGGCATCCTGCCGATTTATCTGGTGGGCACTCACGAAGCGATGCCGAAGGGTTCGAACATCATCAGAAGCCGCGACATCGGCGCCCGCATCGGAAGATTTTTGACCTACGAAGAGCTTGAAGATTTGACGAAGGGTATGCCGCGCGCCGAAGCCTATCGCCTGATCGCGGCCCTCGCCCAGCATTCGGTCGAAAACCTGCGTGACGGCACACGCCACGCCTTCGACGCCAAGGCCCTGCGCCGCCAGTGGAAGAGCGAAAGACGATCCCGCGGAGCAGTTGAAGCTGAAGATAAAGCCGATCATTTGATAGCGACTGGCGATTAGTAGGAAACGGGCGGGAAGCCCCGTAGGGGCGGCAGAATGTAGCCAGGGGCGTGAGCCCCTGGAATCAAGCAAGATTATTGTTTAAGCCCCGTAGGGCCGACATAAACTATTTCGCCCCTACGGGGCTTAAACAATAATCTCGCATCCTTTACCCAGGGCTCACGCCATTAGTATCTACACAAGTCAGAAACCTCCATTTTTCTTAGGATTTCTGACTACTTGGGAAAGTGACCAGAGCGCAGCAAAGATCAGACCTGAATTTGTTCGATCCGTTTTTCCTAAGATTTTTGC
>DASVXV010000130.1:0-7427 GCA_036392495.1 Pyrinomonadaceae bacterium
AAATCTTAGGAAAAACGGATCGAACAAATTCAGGTCTGATCTTTGCTGCGCTCTGGTCACTTTCCCAAGTAGTCAGAAATCCTAAGAAAAATGGAGGTTTCTGACTTGTGTAGATACTAATGGCTGACGCCCTGGGCTTTACTCTGTCGCCCGCTCTCGCGGGCTATCCTCGCACTTCCTATTACTCTCCGCTCTGTTGCAGAAGCTTTGCTACAAGTCCCGTCCAGCCTGTCTGATGGCTCGCGCCCAATCCCGCCCCGTTGTCGCCGTGAAAATATTCGTAGAAGAGTAAGAGGTCGCGCCAGTGCGGGTCCGTTTGAAGCTTTGCGGACGCGCCGTTCACTGGCCTGCGCCCCTCCGTATCCCGCAGGAAGAGGCTGGAGAGACGGCGCGAGATTTCCGCGGCCACCTGCCACAGGTTCATCATCTGCCCGGAGCCCGTGGGGCACTCGACTTTAAAATCATCGCCGAAATAGTGATAGAACTTCTGTAGCGATTCGATGATGAGATAGTTGACAGGGAACCAGACGGGCCCGCGCCAGTTGGAGTTGCCTCCGAAAAGTTCCGTCGCCGACTCCGCCGGTTCGTAATCCACGCGGTGCTCCCTGCCGTAGATCCTGAGCACGTAAGGGTTCTCCAGGTGGAAGCGCGAGAGAGCGCGGATACCGTAAGGCGAAAGGAACTCGCGCTCGTCGAGCATCATTTTCAGGACGCGCCGCAAGCGGCTCGGTGTGACGACCGAAAGCAAGCGCCGCTCTTTCCTGCCGGGCAGTTCCATGCTGGCGACGTTCCCCGTCAGGTCCGGGCGGTTGTGGATGAACCATTCCATGCGCCGCTTGAAACCCGGCAGGCGGTCCAACATCTCCGGCTCTAAGGTTTCGATGGCAAAAAGCGGGATCAGCCCGACTATCGAATGAACGCGCATCGGGATGTGGTGACCCTCGGGCGTGTGCAGTACGTCGTAGTAGAAGCCGTCCTCCTCGTTCCACAAATCAACGTTGTCGCGCCCGATGTTATTCATCGCGTGCGCGATGTGTATGAAGTGCTCCCAGAACTTGCTGGCGACGTCTTCGTAAGCCTGATCCTCGCGGGCCAGTTCCAGAGCAATCGCCAGAAGATTCAAGGTGTACATCGCCATCCAGCTCGTGCCATCCGACTGCTCTATAAAGCTGCCGTCGGGAAGTTGAGAGCTGCGGTCGAAGACGCCCACGTTGTCCAGGCCGAGAAAGCCGCCCTCGAAGATGTTGTTCCCTTCAGTATCCTTGCGGTTAACCCACCAGGTGAAATTGAGCATCAGCTTATGAAAGATGCGCTCCAGAAAATTGCGGTCCGGCCCGCCCTTACGTTTCTCCTCGATGCGATAGACGCGCCAGGCTGCCCAGGCGTGAACGGGCGGGTTGACGTCCCCGAAGGCCCACTCGTAAGCAGGAATCTGCCCGTTCGGGTGCATGTACCACTCGCGCAGCATGAGAATCAGCTGCTCTTTGGCGAAGTCGGAATCAACCAGCGCGAGAGGGATGCAGTGGAAGGCCAGGTCCCAGGCGGCGTACCAGGGGTATTCCCACTTATCAGGCATCGAGATGACGTCCGCGTTGTAGAGATGGCGCCAGTCGTGGTTGCGCCCGTGCCAGCGCTCTTCCGGCGGGGGAGGATAGGCCGGGTCGCCTTTGAGCCAGTCTTCTACGACGTAATGGTAATACTGCTTTGACCAGAGCATGCCTGCGAACGATTGACGCATGACATTCTGCGCGTCCGCCGAGAGGTCCTGCGGGATGACGCGTTCGTAAAACTCGTCGGCTTCGCGCCTGCGCTCCGTGAAGATTTGATCGAAGCTGGCGCCGAAGATGTCGGAGGCATCCAACGTTTCATTCATCTCCGTGAAGCGCAGGCGAACGGTCGCGCTTTCCCCCGCGCCGAGATGAAGACGGTAGTGCGCGGCGACTTTCGTGCCCACCTGTTCAGGGTTCACAGCTTCTTTCATGCCGTGCACGACGGCGTTGTTGATGCCGTCTTTTACGTAGGGCGTTCTGTTCGCAGCTTCGTAGAGCCGTTGATTATTCGTCTCGTTTTCGGTGAAGAGTAGCTCGGGCGCGCCCTCGCAGTAGAACAGGCGTCGCCCATAATAGTCGTGTTCCAGCTCAACCAGAGCGTCGTCCGTCACGCTGGCGATCCGACGCATATCGGGGCGCGGGGAGTTGTGCTCCCAGGACCAGCGGTTTCGGAACCAGAGGGTCGGCAAAAGATGCAACTGGGCGGCGTCGGGGCCGCGATTCACCGCCTCAATCCGAACGAGAAGGTCCTCCGTGTCTGCCTTCGCGTACTCGACGAAGACGTCGAAGTAACGGTCCTCGTCGAAGATGCCTGTGTCCATCAGCTCGTATTCGGGTTGATCGCGCCGTCGCCTGCGCCCCTCCGCGACAAGCGACGCATAGGGGAACTCTCCTTGCGGGTACTTGTAGAGGTACTTCATGTAGGAGTGTGTCGGCGTTGAGTCCAGATAAAAGTAGTACTCTTTGACATCCTCACCGTGATTGCCCTCGGGGCCCGTCAGCCCGAAGAGTCGCTCTTTCAGGATGGGGTCCCGCCCGTTCCAGAGCGCGAGGGCGAAGCAGATCTGTTGATGCCGGTCCGAGATTCCCGCCAGGCCGTCTTCGTTCCAGCGGTAGGCGCGCGAGCGCGCGTGATCGTGCGGCAGGTAGTCCCAGGCCGAGCCGTCCCGGCTGTAATCCTCGCGCACAGTGCCCCAGGCGCGTTCAGACAGATAGGGCCCCCAACGTTTCCAGTGCTCCGCGCGCTCCGCCGATTTCCGAAGTCTTCTCTCTTCAGCCGTCACAGTGTGGCTTCTCCTCAAAAACGGGATTGAATGATGCAGATCTGCCTTGCATCATACTCGCTGGAGAGCGCGCATGAGAAAGTTTTTCTTAAAAGGCTGAAAGAGGGAGAAGCAGAATCAATGAAGCTTTAATGTATAGAGTCGAGGTTGGAATTGAGAGATCGCGCGAAGCTATTTCTTACGCACTCGTCTGGCGCACTCCCGCACACACTTGTTGCACCAAACTTGCAGCCCGTTCCAGCGAGTTTGATTAACGCTATGTTATCCAGAGACCAGAAAAGCTCAACGCTTACCCCTTCCCACGGTTGCTTATGTTCTACCGTGAGATCTTCCGCCGTTTCTATCTTTCCGGCACATCGGAAGCAAACGTTCTCATCATGTTTCCGTAGGACCTCAAAAAAGATCAACTTTCTCAGGCGATAATTCGCCGTCCCATGAGGCATTCCCAGAAAAGCACTCTTGCGAGCAGCGCTGTCCCTCTTCGTCATATATTTTCGCTCGGGTGGATGAGGTAATAGCTTGATACGGGCTCAAGAGCCTTTGCTCTTGACAGGAAGGTAAATAGGGCATAGGAGACTTGAACTCCTACTCTCCGCCTTGAGAGGGCGGCGTGTTAACCAGTTACACCAATGCCCCATAACATAGCGCTCGTCTCAAACGCCAGACGAACGTCCCTTGAAGGAATCAGGATTATAAAGATTCCCCCACATAATTGGCAAGGAGCGCTTGCCTGGGTCTTCAGCGATTAAACGCCTCAAAAATTCAAATTCCGCCTTTTCCTTCCATTTTTTCGGAGAACTGAACTTCAGCGGCTCTCCCTCGGGTGATTTTAAATCCGCCAATCAGAGGGCTTAGAATCCATTTCTTCTTTCCTCTCCCTGTTGGAATGTAGCTTGCCTACTTGGTTTTCGAACCTACCACGCAGGGTCCTCGCACTTAAGAAGATTTCCACTCGCTCATCCGAAATCTGTCTCTCTTTCGACACCCTTAAGGAGGATGCCCCCTATGAAAAGAAGCTTAGCTTTTCTCCTTCTACTTTTTGCGTTTTTGCTCGTCACAGGTGTGCCAGCTATGGCTCAGGCGACAGGCTCAATTTCCGGCAGTGTCACTGACGCAAAGGGAGATGTCATTCCCGACGCAACCGTGACAGTACGAAATGTGGGAACGAATGAATCTCGCACGGCTCAAGCGGATAGTGATGGCCGCTATCGTTTTGAGGGGTTGCCTGTCGGCGCGTATGAGATGACGGTCGAAGCAACCAGTTTCGCCAAATATGTGCGCTCTGGGATCACGCTCGTCGTAGATCAAAAGGCGGTCGTGGACGTGGCGATGACGCCCAAGGGAGTGCAGGAAACCGTCACGATTGTTGAAAACGCATCGCTCCTCAACACCAGCACGGCGGAGGTCGGCGTGCGTTTCGACGAGAGGCGCATCGCCGAATTGCCGCTCGCCACAAACCGCAGCGTCTACAACGTCGCCCTTTCGGCCCCTGGCGTCAGCCAGCTGGGGTCCGGGCAGACGGGATTCGCAGGCGGCACCAACTACTCTTCAAACGGAGGACGCGTCCGCTCCAATAACTTCATGGTTGATGGTCAGGATAATAATGACTTCGGCGTGGCGGGATCGGCCGTGCCGCTCAACAATCCGGACCTGATTCAGGAAGTGCGGCTGGTGACCAATCAATTCACAGCCGAGTACGGGCGCAACGGGAGCTCCGTTTTCAACGCCATTACCAAAAGCGGGACGAACCAATTTCATGGCTCTGCTTTCTGGTTCCATAACGACAATGCGCTGAACGCATGCAGCAACACTCAAAAAGGGGCCGGGTTCTGCAATCCGACCGCCACCGATCCTTCAAGGACGAAGGCCCCGTATCGGATTGAAAATCAGATCGGGGGAACTTTTGGCGGGCCTCTGCACCTGCCGCGCTTTGGTGAAGGCGGACCATCTTACATCAGCGGCAAAGACCGGACGTTTTTCTTCGCCTCAGTCCAGCGCTGGTTCGACCGCCAGTTGGGCACCGGAACGACGCTCAGGGGCGCTCCGACCGAAGCTGGACGACAGGTCCTCCAATCGGCTGTAGGAGCGCGACCGCAGGTTGCCGCCGTGCTGAGATTCCTTCCCGCCGCACAGGCGCCTTGCTCGCCGGCTTGTACTAATGCGACTTTCACAGCTAACGGGCAGACCTTCAGCGTGCCGCTCGGTTCGCTGACGGGGACGACATCCGTGCTCTTCGATGATTGGCAGGCGTCATTCCGCATTGATCATCGCTTCACGGATAAACAGACCTTGAGCGGTCGCTATCTTTATCAGGACTCCAACAGCGTCGGCGCAGGGCAGATCACTCCGCCCGGATTCTCCTCTTCGAGTCTGGCGCGCACTCAGGCAGTAAACCTGATGCTGACGAGCGTGCTGACTTCCAGGTTGGTGAATGAGCTGCGCGGGGCCTACTTGCGCAACGCCTCGGGCACACTGCCGTCCGATCCGAGTTCGGAGCTGATTCCGTCCATAGAGGTCTCGCAACTGGGTCTGACGGGCTTTAACGCGGACACCTCCCGCACGGCCATCGGCCTCGGCGTCAACCTCCCGCAATACAGCTTCCGCAACACTTTCCAGGTGCAGGACAATCTCTCCTACACGAAGGGGACTCACACCTATAAGTTCGGCGCAGACATTCGCCGCAACCAGTTGAATCAACTCTTCAAACCCACGGTCCGCGGTCGCCTGGCGTACTCGTCCTTACAGCGTTTTATAGACGACATCGCCGACACCGCGATCATCAACAAGGACCTGCCGGGCACGGCGCAAATTCTTTACCTGGACTGGCACGATTTCTTCTTCTACGGGCAGGATGAGTGGAAGATTAAGCCGAACTTTACTCTGACCTACGGTTTGCGCTACGAGCTGCCGGGCCAGCCGATTCAGGACCTGGTTGAGTTTAACAAGCCGGTTCTCGCCGCCGCAGGCGGCAACCCGCTCTTCCAGGTGGCGCCTATTCCGGGGCGTGACAACAACAACATCGAGCCGCGCCTGGGGTTCAACTGGAACCCGCGCACGCGGAGCGATGGAATCATGGGCTGGATCACGGGTGGCGACAGGTTAGTGGTCCGCGGCGGCTACGCGCGAACGCACGACTACACCTTCACGAACATCGCGCTCAATATCTGGAGCGCATTCCCGTTCGTGGCGGCTGTCACTTTCCCTGTTGATGGGACAATACCGGCCAGTCAGGGAGGTCCCGGAACGCGCAACGCCTTCGCGAACTTGCAGAATCCTCCGTTTAGCCCGACGACCATTGCGCGGACCATCGTCAGCGAGGATTTCAAGACGCCCGTTTACGATCAGTTCAGCTTTGAATTGCAGCGCGAAATGTCAACAGACATCATCCTGCGTGTCGGTTATGTGGGGACGAAGGGAACCAATCTCTTCTTAACGATTGACGGCAACCCGACCGTTCCGTTCAGCAACCCACTGGTCCGCGTTGATCCGACGCGCGGGACCATCCGGCTGCGCGATAATGCCGGGTCGTCAATCTACCATTCATTACAGGTCAGCATGGACAAGCGCCTCAGCCGCGGCTTCAGCGCCGGCCTTCACTACACCTGGAGCTCGTTCATTGACGACGGCTCTGAAATCTTCAACCCGTCGAGCGGCGAGGTGGCCGTCGCGCAGGACTCCTATTGCAGAGCTTGCGACCGCGGGCGCTCGACCTATGATCGTCCACATCGCTTCACGGGCAATTTCGTTTATGAGTTGCCTTACTTCCGCGACCAGAGAGGTGTCTTGGGACATCTGCTCGGCGGCTGGCAGGTAAACTCTTTCTTCACCTTCCAGAGCGGCGCGCCCTTCACGCCCCTGAATGGCTCTGATCCGACGGGAGCATTGAACGGGATCAGCGGCCTGGTGGGCAACGCGATTCGCCCGAATGTAAGTGGCGGTCTTGATATTTCCAACATGACCATCGAAGAGCTGTTCCGAATCAGGCAGGCTTATCTCGCTGCCGGCGGCGTTGCCGGGGGACCCGCAGACCCGCTCTTCAGGACCTTGACCACAGGACAGCGTGTGGGCAACGCCGGGCGCAACATCCTGCGCGCCGACGGTATCGGCAACGTTGATTTCGGAATTCTGAAGAACATACGCATTGCCGAAAATCAGAGGCTACAGCTTCGCGCAGACCTCTTCAACGCCACCAACACGCGCAACTTCGGTATCCCCGAAGGGCGCGTCAATGCGGCCAGCTTCCTCAACCAGTGGGGCACCAACGGCGGGAACCGCCGCGTCATCGTCGGCTTGAGGTACACCTTCTAAACTCTTCAGCCCCGATAAGGGCGAAAGATTTTAGCCCAGAGCGTGAGCCCTGGGAATAGATCCGAGAATATGTATCAAGCCCCGGCAGGGGCGACAGACGTTCTGTCGCCCCTGCCGGGGCTTGAATATTGTTTGTGTACCTTAACCCAGGGCTTACGCCATTAGTATCTACACAAGTATTGATAGATGTTTGGGAATCATTGAACTATCTCGAAAACCTGCAAAAATCTTAGGAAAAACGGATCGAACAAATTCAGGTCTGATCTTTGCTGCGCTCTGGTCACTT
>DASVXV010000131.1:0-42937 GCA_036392495.1 Pyrinomonadaceae bacterium
TGCTGGATGAGGGGCATTTTACATGCGCCCCGGAAGAGTCGCAAGCCGCAGTGCCTTTAATCCCCCGACCCGCCGGATGGCTTGTAAAGTCGCCGCTTTTAGCTTATTCATATAGGTGATGATCATCCGCAGTTCAATAAAGGAGCGAGAGCCATATTGAGCCGATTCGTCATAGGGGTTTTAGTGCTCGTCTTAGGTGCCGCCAGCGGCTTCAGTCAATCGCGCAGGGGACAGCGAATCCCGCCACAGTCGCAGCCCTCTATCATTACCATCCAACAGGTTGATTTCAAAAACTACACGCTCACGCTCAACGGGAAAGCATACAAGCTGATAGACGGGTTCTACGCGGAAACTCTTGGACCCGATCTGCAGTGGGCCCTGGAAATGGCGGACGGTCCATACTTCGGCGACCTGACAGGGGACAAGAAAGAGGAGGTCGCTTTCATCCTGCGCTACGGCAACATCGGCGCTCCGAAGACGGCAGAGGCGCGCGTCTATACCTTGCAGAACGGGCGGCTCGTCCTCTTGGAGACCTTCGCTGTGGCCGAGGAGGTGAGCTGCGAGCTGGATCACTACATGAAGATAGAGGACGGCACGATCAGCCTGGAGCGAATCTACGCCAACGGCGGGCGGTGCGATCACAACGAGATCACACAGTATCGCTGGAACGGGACCAGATTCATGCCCGTCGGGAATACGAAAAGAGCAGCTTGCCGGTGTATGTAACTTTACGTGAGTTCGATGTCAGGCGTTGAAAGCTCCGTAGGAGCGTAATGTTTGTAGCCGCAGAGTGAGGGATTAAGCCTAGCTCCGTTAGGAGCGGAATGTAAAAACGTCGAACATTCCGCTCCTAACGGAGCTAACACTTTCTTAATACGCTGTGGCTATAAACATCTCGCTCCTGACGGAGCTAAAAGCGTTTTCTCGTCCTTACGCCGAACTGGCATTAAATTATCTGACTAGACGCTGCCTGCGACCTGCTGGTTAAAAGCCAGTTGCTCTACCATGTTCAGGCCGAAAGTTAATCGCCGATCCATTTTGCGAGCGTCGAATCCCGGCACACGATAGTCTGCCCGCGCTCGGGCCCTGTGGAGATCATGCCGATCTCGACCCCGATGGCGCTTGAGAGGAATTCGACGTAACGTCGTGCGGCTTCCGGAAGATCATCAATCTCCGTGATGCCTTCGGTCGAAGTCTTCCAGCCGGGCAGGGTCGCGTAGACGGGCTCCACGCGGCGCAGGTCCTGCGAGACGGCGGGGAAGGAATCAATCTCCCGCCCGTCCAGGCGATAGCCCGTGCAGACTTTAATCTCATCGAGCGCGTCCAGCACATCCAGCTTCGTGAGCGCAACGGATGAGAAACCATTAATATCCGCGGCGTAGCGCGTGGCGAAGGCGTCGAACCATCCGCAGCGGCGCGGGCGTCTTGTGACCGCGCCGTACTCGCGCCCGCGTTCCCTTATCAACTGCCCCAACTCCTCTTCGCCCTTGAGCATCTCCGTCGGGAAAGGACCCTCGCCGACGCGCGTCGTGTAGGTGCGAACAATCCCGAGCACGCCTGTGATGCGCTGCGGGGCCAGGCCCAGGCCGATGGCCGCGCCGCCCGCTGTCGTGCTCGATGAGGTGACGAAAGGATATGTGCCGTGGTCCACGTCCAGCAGCGTGGCCTGCGCGCCTTCGATCAGGATCCTGCGGCCGTCGCGGGCCGCCTGGTTCATGAAATGGGTCGTGTCCGTGATGAAGGGCGCGAGGCGTTCCGCGAGGCGCGAAATCTCGTCGTAGATTTCATCCGCGTCTAAAGGGTCTCCGCCGTAGGCGGAGATGATCCGGTTGGCGTCTTCCAGGTTGCGCTCGATTCTTGAGCGCAGGACTTCCGGGACGAGCGCATCCGCGACGCGTATGCCGCGCCGCCCTGCCTTGTCTTCATAGGCCGGTCCGATGCCGCGCAAGGTGGTGCCGACGCGCTCATTGCCCAGGCGCTCTTCGCTCGTGTGGTCGAGCGCGCGATGATAAGGGAGAATGAGGTGCGCCCGGGAACTGACGCGCACGCGCTCCGGCGTGACACTCACGCCCTGCAACGCCAGTTGATCGGCCTCTTCGAAGAAAGCCTTCGGATCAATCACCATCCCGTTGCCGAGCACGCACGTTTTGTTCTCGTGGACGATACCCGAAGGCAACAGGCGCAGGACGAACGCGCGCTCCCCGACATAGACGGAGTGGCCGGCGTTGTGCCCGCCCTGGTAACGCGCCACAATCTCGAAGCGCTCGGCCAAAAGGTCAACGATCTTGCCCTTGCCCTCATCGCCCCACTGCGCGCCGATAACGACGATAATCATAAGTCAGGGGACGGGGACCAGGGGTCAGGGGTCAGTAAAAAGCCTTCTACCGGCCCCTGACCCCTGGTCCCCGTCCCCCGCCTTTAGCTCGCTTTCTCTAATTTGACCGGCTTTTCGATAAAGTAGAAGCTACAGCTTCCACGCACTTCTGCGAGATCGCGCTTGTCTATGGGGAAGAGGCGGCAGACGTTTGGGCGATCTTCATAGATGCCGCAGGTGGTCGTTCCGTCATCGTACTTCTTGAGGAAGGGACACTTGAAAAGAATCTCGCAACACGCGCCGCAGCGGTTACATTCGCCGCGACGTAGAGCCAGAGACTCGATGACCTCTTGTTTGCGAAACTTTGCCCTGACAAGCCGTCTCAGCTTGCCCTGCGCCTGGCGCGCGCGAAACTTTGCGTCCTCGACGGCGCGTGAGCGCTTGGCTGCCGCAAGGCGCTCTTCTAGTGAGCGGCGGCGCTGGGGAGAGTTCTTTTTCATAAAGGCAGATGTTAGATGCTGGATGCTGGATGTCAGTTTTTACTAACTTCTGACATCCAGCATCTGACATCTGGTTTAGAACTGCGTGTTTCTTTTGAAGACAGGAGTGGCGCGGAAACGGTGTGTGTCCGACGAGACCGCCCGCGCCACCTCTGCGAAGCCCTGGGTTAGGCGCTGGCCGCGCTGACGTGCTTGTCTATCATGCGTGAGATGGCTTCCTTGCTGGTCGCGCCGACGACGCGCTCCTCTTCCTTGCCACCCTTGAAAAGAATGAGCGTCGGGATGCCTTTGATGCCGTAACGCTGCGAGACCGACGGGTTCTCGTCAACGTTGAGCTTGACGACGCGGGCCGCGCTCGCGTACTTCTCGGCCACGGCCTCTACGGTCGGCGCGAGCATCCGGCAGGGCGCGCACCAGGCGGCCCAGAAATCCACCAGCACGGGTTTGTCCGACTGTAGGACGTCCTTCTCAAAAGAGCTGTCGCTCACCTCATTTACATGTTCACTCATATCCTATTTCTCCTTAAGTTCTTCCTGGACGTCGGGCAACGTGAGCTGAACTCTCCTTTGCGCGTCCTCTAGTTATTCCTTTACCTCGGTTCAACCCAAAACCACCGGGGCCGCCTCTCAAGCGATCCGGCGGTAAAGATCAATATACTTTTGCGCGGCGGCCCGCCACGAATTGTCAACGCTCATCCCGTTCCGCTGAATCCTGCGCCAGACGTCCGGTTCAGCATAACAGTAAAGCGCTTCATAGATTTTATCAAGCATCGCCCCGGATGAGTAGCGCCCGAACTTGAAGCCGTTGCCCCGGCCCGTCACCCTGTCGAAATCCTGGACCGTGTCGTCGAGCCCGCCCGTCGCACGGACCACAGGCACTGTGCCGTACCGCGTGCTGTACATCTGATTCAGCCCGCACGGCTCAAAAAGCGACGGCATCAGGAAAATGTCCGCGCCAGCCTCGATGCGGTGCGCCAGCGGCTCGTTGAACCCTTTGAAGACCCCGACCTGGCGGGGCGCATGGTCGCGCAGCGCCTGGAGGAAGTCTTCGTACTCGCTCGCCCCGGAACCGAGCGCTATGAAGAAAGCCCCGGTCTCGATTATCGCCCCGCCGGCCTCTTTAATTAGGTCGTAACCTTTTTGCGAGGTCAGCCGCGAGATGTTCGCGATGACGGGCCGGTCCAGGTCCAAAGGCAGGCCGAACTCGCGCAGGAGTTCCAGCTTGCAGACGCGCTTGCCTTCGAGATTGTCCGCGTCGTAGTGGGCCGGCAGGTGCGCATCGGTCGCCGGGTTCCAGACGTCGTAATCAACGCCGTTCGTGATTCCCGTCAGGCGGTCTCGGCGCGCACGCAAAATCCATTCGAGCCCGTGCCCGTGCTCCGGCGTCTGAATCTCAAGAGAGTAGCGCGGGCTGACGGTCGAAAGCGCGTCGCCCGTGAGCAGGCCCGCTTTCAGGGCCGACGCCGTGCCGTTCATCATGAACGCCTCGCGCACATCATCGCCGAACCCCAGGACCCACAGCTCGCCAGGGTCG
The DNA here is from genome assembly GCA_036392495.1 of Pyrinomonadaceae bacterium. GTDB lineage: Bacteria > Acidobacteriota > Blastocatellia > Pyrinomonadales > Pyrinomonadaceae > QHXM01. The sequence continues at coordinate 4,348 of DASVXV010000131.1, forward strand.
AACGCGCCCTGGTAAGCGAGGTTGTGAATCGAAAAGAGCGTCCGCGTCCCCGAGTAAAAAGAGTCGTATCGGCGGCGGGAGCGAAGCTCTGCGGCGGCGAAACCGCCGGGCCAGTCGTTCAGGTGGACAATGTCCGGGGGCTTGCCCAAACGCTTCAGCAGCGCGAACGAGGCGCGGCAGAAAAAGGCGAAGCGCTCGTGGTCGTCGCGAAAGCCGTAGATCGAGTTCCGCGCGAAATATTCGGGCGCATCAATCAAAAATGATGGCGCGCCCGCAGCGTCCGAGTACCAGACGCGTGCGCGATACAGTCGCCCGCGCCAATCCACATCCAGGTTGTCAATGATCTGTTCTTTCAGGTGGCGGCGATCAATCTGCTCGAAGAGCGGGAGCAGGAGACTCGCGTCCTGCCCGTTTTCGCGCAGGGCTTTGGGCAGCGCGCCCGCAACATCCGCCAGACCGCCGGTTTTGGCGAAAGGCACAGCCTCGGACGAAAGTATCGCAACGCGCAAAACTCTTTACAGCACGCCCATCAAAGCGGCGCCCAAAAAGCACAAGTTAGTAGAGCGTTAAGTCGGATACTAACAAGAACAGTGACGAGTGACAAGGGACGAGTGACGAGCAAGAGCAGGCCTTAAACTTGTCACTCGTCACTCGTCACTGTTTTTCAGCTCTGCATCGAAGCCAGGAATTCCGCGTTCGACTTGGATTTCTCAAGGCGTTCGAGGACGACTTCCATCTGCTCCACGGGCGAGAGCGGATTGAGCACGCGGCGCATCACCCAGATGCGGTTCAAATCTTCCTTGCTGATCAAGAGCTCTTCCTTGCGCGTGCCGGAGCGCTGCAGGTCAATGGCAGGGAAGAGGCGCTTGTCTGAGAGCCTGCGGTCGAGATGGATTTCGCAGTTGCCTGTGCCTTTGAACTCCTCGAAGATGACGTCGTCCATGCGCGAGCCCGTGTCAATCAGCGCGGTCGCGATGATCGTCAAACTGCCGCCCTCTTCGATGTTGCGCGCCGCGCCGAAGAAGCGCTTGGGGCGTTGCAGCGCGTTGGAATCAATACCGCCCGAAAGAATCTTGCCCGAGGGCGGGACGACAGCGTTGTGGGCGCGCGCTAATCTCGTGATCGAGTCGAGCAGGATGACGACGTCGCGCTTGTGCTCGACGAGGCGCTTGGCCTTCTCGATCACCATGTCGGCGACCTGCACGTGGCGCGTCGGCGGCTCGTCGAAGGTCGAGGAGATGACCTCGCCGTTGACGGAGCGCTGCATGTCCGTGACTTCCTCAGGACGCTCGTCAATCAGGAGCACGATCAGAGTCACCTCCGGGTGATTCTCCGTGATCGAATTGGCGATTGTTTGCAGAAGCATCGTCTTGCCAGTGCGCGGCGGGGCGACGATCAGGGCGCGCTGCCCCTTGCCGATGGGCGTCACCAGGTCAATGACGCGGGCCGAAAGATTCTCCTTGGCCGTCTCCATCCGAAGCTGCTCGGTCGGGTAGAGCGGCGTCAGGTTGTCGAAAAAGACTTTCTCGCGCGCCTGGTCCGGGGCCTCGAAGTTGATGGCCTCGACTTTGATGAGAGCGAAATAGCGCTCGCCCTCTTTGGGCGGGCGAATCTGGCCCGAGACGGTGTCGCCTGTGCGGAGGTCGAATTTGCGAATCTGCGAAGGGCTGACGTAGATGTCGTCCGGGCCCGGCAGGTAGTTGTATTCCGGCGCGCGCAGGAATCCGAACCCGTCGGGCAGGGTTTCGAGCACGCCCTCGGAAAAGATCAGGCCGCTCTTTTCGGTCTGCGCGGCGAGGACCTTGAAGATCAGCTCCTGCTTGCGCATGCCGGTCGCGCCCGGAACATCCATGCCCTTGGCGATCTGCGTGAGCTTGGAGATGGACATCTCCTTGAGCTCCGACAGGTTGAAGATGTCTTCGGCCTTATTATCCTTGGCCGGGGATTTTTCCTCCGGCGGGGCCTCGGCGGTGGCTGTGGTTGTCGTCGAGCCGTTCTCTCCGCCGGCGTTGCTACTGCTGCTGGCGCTCGAAGCGCGCGTGCGTGGTGTACGTTGTGACATTTCAGTTCTTCTCTATGCGGCCTGTCGGTTGATGGCCGCTCATCTATGCTTTCTCTTCTCTCGACGGGCTCATGCCGGTCGCGTTTGTTGTCAATGTGATTAGTGCCAAAATGGTTGAATCGGGGATGAAAACTAAGGTTGCGCGAAACGTTCGGACAGGCGCGTGTGGGGCTATCCTCTCACAACCGGGTGGCGAGGTGACGACGGTGCGATTCTGTTCAACTGTCTCACGTTTTCTGGATTTCAGTCAACTGCTCGTGAAATTTTCCGGGGCCTCAGTTTGATGCCGCATGCTCCCGGCGCGTGGCCCCAATTCGATTGCGGAATGCGGATTGCGGATTTAAGAAAAGCGGGTGGCGCTCTTCTTTTCAATCCGCATTCCGCAATCCCGTTATCCGCAATCGGTCAGATTGCCTCTTCGATAGCCCGCCAAACCTGTTCGCGTCCCTTGCCCGTCGCGGCCGAATAGGCTATGACCTGCTCCGCGTCGAGCGTCTTCTTGATCCGCTCGATATTTTTTCGCAACTCGTTATTAGAGAGCTTGTCGGACTTCGTCGCGACTACAATGCGCGGCTTCGCATGAGCAGCGAGCCACTCATTAAGCTGCAAGTCCAATGTTGTGGGTTCGTGGCGCGAATCTACAATCTGAATTGATAGCACAAGACCCTCGCGCTTGGCAAGGTAGTTGGTCGCCATCTCGCCCCAGGTCGTTTTTATCTCCCGGGGAACGCGCGCGTAGCCGTAGCCCGGAAGGTCTACGAAACGGAAACGATTATTAATGAGAAAAAAGTTTAACGACTGCGTCCGGCCAGGCGTCGAAGAGGTGCGCGCCAGCCCGCGCGTCCCGAGCAGCGAGTTGATCAGGCTTGACTTGCCGACGTTCGAGCGGCCCAGGAACGCGACCTCCGCCAGAGGATCGCGCGGCCAGTGCCCCTCCTCAAACGCACTCTTGATGAACTCGGCGCTGGTAATTTTCATAGGGGTTGGGGGTTGGGGGCTGGGGGCCGGTGGCATGCTTTTACTGTCCCCCAACCCCCGACCCCTGACCCCTGCTCTTAGCTCGCCTGGGCCGTCTTTGCCGCAGCCTCGCGCATGGCCTTGAACTGCTGCACGCGCTCGCGCATCTTGGTCAGCTTCTCTTCGCCGTCGGGGGCATTCTTGATGCACTCTTCGATCTGCTGCATGTAGTTCGGCATGTTGAAGTTTTCTCGAAGCTCTGTCAGTAATGGCTCAAGCTTGAGATAGACGCCGATGTGCTCGGCATTCGCATCGCTGAACATCTTCGAGTCAATCGCGCCGTTATTGACGAGCGAGCAGGCCATATCCCAGTAGGTCGTGACCATGCGGAAGTAGGGCGAATGCTCGCCCATGACGACCGTTTGGATGTCCTGCACACTCTCGGGGTTGAAGTCCACGAAGAACCAGTTGCGCGCCTGGCGCATCACCTCCTCGCGCCGGAGGTCGTACAGTTTAAGAATCAGATCCGCGTCATGATGTTTGCTCATCCTCATATCTCCATCGAAAGGGGACGGGCTCGTGCACAAACGCCCGTCCGCGAAGGTTTAAGAGCCAACCAACTTGAAAAGTGATTGTCGCCGCCTCGTCGCTGAAGCGGCAAATGTAAGGCGAGGGAAGCGTTAAGAAGTGACAAGTGACGAGTGACAAGTGACGAGATAAAACCCGTCTTTGCTCGTCACTCGTCACTCGTCACTTGTCACTGTTTTACTCAGCAATCGTTTGCAAGCCCTGTGATGGCGGCTCGGTCGTCCAGATTGGCGGGGTCTTCGCGCCGTCAACCGCCCCGGCGTCCGCCGGGCAGGCGTCTTCGAGCGCGAGGGTGAGCACCTCATCAATCGTCTCGACGAGATTGATGTCCAGCACGCCTCTGACCTCTTCCGGGACTTCCGTTAAATCCTTCTCGTTGTCCTTCGGCAGAATAATCGTCGTAATGCCGAAGCGGTGCGCGGCCATCAGCTTCTCTTTGACGCCGCCGATGGGCAGGACCTTCCCGCGCAAAGTGATCTCGCCCGTCATCGCCACGTTCTTGCGCACGGGCACGCGCGATAGCGCAGACGCCATCGCGGTCGCCAAGGTGATGCCCGCAGACGGCCCGTCCTTCGGGATCGCGCCCTCTGGGATGTGTATATGCAGGTCGCGCTTGCGAATGAAATCCAGGCTCATGGCTAAACGTTCAGCCCGCGCCTTGATGCAGGTCAGAGCAGCCTGCGCCGACTCCTGCATCACGTCGCCGAGCTTGCCGGTCAGGGTCACGCCGCCGCGACCCTTCACGAGCGTGGCCTCTATTTGAAGCACCTCGCCCCCGACCTCTGTCCAGGCCAGCCCCGTCGCCAGGCCGATTTCGCTTTCGGCGGCGACGCCCTGCTGGCGGAACTTGATTGGACCGAGCATGTCGCGCACGCGCTCCCCTGTGACGACGTCCTTGAAGCCTTCGCCCGCGCTGTCGGAGACGAATTTGCGGGCGACCTTGCGCATACAGGAGCCGATCTCGCGCTCCATGTTACGCACGCCAGCCTCGCGCGTGTAGTGGCGTATGATCTCCAGCACACCTTCGTCCGTGAATTCGACCTGCTCGGGCTTCAAGCCGTTCGTTTCGGCCTGCTTCGGCACGATGTGACGCTTGGCTATCTCCAGCTTCTCGCGCTCCGTGTAGCCCGAAAGGCGTATGATCTCAAGCCGGTCCTGAAGCGCGGGCGGAATCGTGTGCAAGACGTTTGCCGTGGCGATGAAAAAGACGCGCGAAAGATCGTACTCCACATCCAGGTAATGATCCTGAAAGGTGTTGTTCTGTTCCGGGTCCAGGACTTCCAGGAGCGCGGCCGACGGGTCGCCGCGAAAATCCGCGCCCAGTTTGTCCACTTCGTCGAGCAGAAGGAGCGGGTTGACCGTCCCGGCCTTCTTCATCATCTGGATGATCTGGCCGGGGAGCGCGCCGATGTATGTGCGGCGGTGGCCGCGTATCTCCGCCTCGTCGCGGACGCCTCCCAGAGAGAGGCGCACGAATTTTCTTCCAGTGGCGCGGGCGATGGATTTACCCAAAGAGGTTTTGCCAACTCCCGGCGGGCCGACGAAACAGAGGATGGAGCCTTTCGGGTTCTTGACGAGCTGGCGCACGGCCAGGTATTCGAGGATGCGCTCCTTGACCTTCTCCAGCCCGTAGTGATCTTCGTTCAAGACCTCTTCCGCTTTCGAGAGGTCCTTGATCTCTTTGGTCTTCTGTTTCCAGGGCACACTCAATAGCCAGTCAATATAGGTGCGCGAGACTGTGCCTTCGGCGGACATCGGCGGCATGGCTTCGAGGCGGTGCAATTCCTGCATCGCCTTCTCCTTGGCCTCCTCTGTCATCCCGGCCTCTTCGATCCTCTTCTTCAGGTCTTCGAGTTCGGCTTTCTCGTCCTTGCGCCCCAGCTCCTTGTGAATCGCCTTGATCTGCTCGTTGAGGTAATACTCCTTCTGCGCCTTCTCCATCTGGCGCTTGACTCTCGTCTGGATGGTGCGGTCGAGCTGCCGCTTGTCGAGCTCCATCTCCAGGAGCTCTACGAGCCGCTGCAAGCGCGCCTGTGTCGAGAAGATTTCCAAAAGCCCCTGCTTGTCTTCGACAGAGATGCGTAGCTGCGAGGCCAGGGCGTCCGCGAGGTGCGAAGCGTTCTGGTTGCGCAGCGCGGTTTGCAGAGCGTCCGTCTGCGCGTCCGGCGCGAGACGCAGGTGCTGCTCGACGAGCTGATTGATCTTTTGAACAAGGGCTTCGGCGCGCGGACCTTCCTCGTTGACTACGGGCGCACGGCGGACCAGGGCCGTGAAAGCCCCGTTGTCGTTCTCGACGCGCACGGTCGTGGCGCGCTCTCGACCCTCGACGACGACCTTAATCTGGCCGTTCTCCTGCTTCTGCGATTGCAGGATGCGCCCCAGTGTGCCGACTCCGTAAATCTGCTCGGGCGTCGGCTCGTCCACACTCGCGTCGTGCTGGGTTGCCAGGAAGATGGTCCGGTCCCCGGCCAACGCTTCTTCGAGCGCGCGCACGGAGCCCGGGCGGCCGATCTTGAAAGCGACTTTGGTGAAAGGAAAGATGACGACGTCGCGGATCGGAACCATCGGGTAACGCGCGAGGTCAGAAGGGGTGCGATCTGAATATTCTTCCATAACTCGATTTAACTCTGTGACTGAACCGTTTCAACCTGTGAAGAAGGGCGAGCCGATTGACGCCGTCTCGCCCTTCCTGTAAGCCAAGCTAATTGTAGAACAGAGAGAAGGTAAAAGTAAAAAGGGAAATTCGGAAAATGTTAGATTAGAAATTATTGATGTTGATGCCAAACTGGATAAGCAACGATGAGAATTGCCTCTTCCCACAGATTCTCAAGCAAGAACGTTTGCAGCCCCGCGCAATATTGCAGCACTTCGCTTCGCTCCGCCCGTCTATTCCAATTCATAGGGAAATCACAATAGACCACGCTCACACGATCATCTATGATTTCATTATCCTGAGAAAGATAATACCCTCCGGCATTCTCAATAACCGTGCAGCCGCCACGCAGTTCTGTGAATTCTCTGATGAGCCAAGAGAGAGTAGCTTGATAGGCAGGCTCATAACGAATGGGAACATAAACCTCAACGCGAATTCTTGGAGCGAAGCTGGGCAAGGCGCTTCTTCCTCCATTCGGCAATATTCTTCAGCCGCCGACGGAATTCCGCATCGGAGACATCTGCTTTCGGAGGTTTCTTAGCAGATACAGGCGGTACAACTTGATATTTGTTCTTCATAACCATCTTGGTGAATTATGATCTGACCACGGCTTTATATCAAGATAATTGGGCGAAGTTTTTAATTAAATTTCGAACACGATCTAATTCTGTTCGTTCGGCGGCATAGCCTTTCCGGTGTGCAAAATGAAGCATTGTAATTATTCGGGCGTCAGGAAGCTGGCTTTGAATAGCAGATGCGAATTTGTGAGTATCGAGACCTGAGAGCAACACAACGTCCGGTGCCAATAGCTCTACTAGCGGCAAAGTATAAAGTGAGAAACACCTCGAAAGCATACTCGACGGATACTTGTTTTTCTGAGTTGCACACCAAGCGACGAAATCTTTAGCATCCATGTCGCATAAAAAGCAGAATGGAAGATGAAAAACGTACTCTTCATCTTCCATTCTATAATTTTTTAATTCCGAATTGTTAATTGTCTGTTTACTCGCTGAATCCTTCACACCTCAGAAGGTCATCGTTGGTCATGTCCCAGTGCGTGTGATCCTTGCACATGGCAATTTCGCGGATCTCACAGGCATCTCCGTCCTGGTCAACAACCTTAATGTCGTAAAGCCCGCAGGGGATGCCATGCAGTGTGAATGAATCGCCGGGCTTGATTACCCTGCGGCCAAGTTGATCTTTCCCCCAGGCCCTGCGTATGGAAGGCGAGAGGTAGAGATGATAAATCGAGTAGCTGGACTTGTTGACGATCATGAACTCTCCTCCGCGTTGCGCCGTCGCAGCCGTTCCTGAAGTGACAGGCGTCGCGACCGCGGCCAGCGCCAGGAGGATGAGGGATATCAGGATGAAACGTTTTGAACGGACCAGGGTCATGGAAGTTTCTCCCTTTAAGATGGTTATTCGGGTAAAGCGCTTGAGCGTCCGCGATAGTACAACAAATCGGAGGAATGGTAACGCGATTTTTGGAGACGAGGGATTATTCCTTCCTTGAGTGAAGGATTAAATCCTGTCAGGCGGCTGCGCCGTCAACGCCCGTCAACCCCTCGCCCGGAACGGCGCGGCGGCGTTCGACCATCTCCGAGGTGATGACGAACTCCTTGATGCGCTTCTGTGATGGGAGCGTGTACATGGCATCAAGAAGGAGCTCTTCGAGAATCATCATCAAACCGCGCGCGCCCACTTTGCGCTCGACGGCCTGGCGGGCGACACTCTTGAGCGCGTCGTCCGTGAATTTCAGCTTGACGTTGTCAAAGTCGAATTTTTTCTGGTACTGCTTGACGAGCGCGTTCTTCGGCTCGGTCAGAATCTTAATCAGCGCGCCCTCGTCCAGTTCGTGCAGCACGCCGCAGACCGGAAGACGCCCGACGAACTCCGGAATCAGGCCGTAGCGCACTAGGTCTTCCGGCTGCACGGCGGAGAGAGCTTCGGAGTGGCGGTGAATGCCCGATTTGATGTCCGCCTTAAAGCCCAGCGACTTATTGCGCATGCGCCTTTCGATAACCTTCTCAAGCCCGACGAACGCGCCGCCGCAGATGAAGAGGATGTTGGTCGTGTCAACCGGGAAGAACTCCTGGTGCGGGTGCTTGCGTCCACCCTGCGGCGGAACGTTCGCGACCGTGCCCTCTAAAATCTTCAGAAGCGCCTGCTGCACGCCCTCGCCAGAGACGTCCCGCGTGATCGAAGGGTTCTCGTCCTTGCGGCAAATTTTATCAACTTCGTCTATGTAGATGATGCCCTGCTGCGCGCGCTCGACGTCGCCGTTGGCAGCCTGTAAGAGTTTGAGAATGATGTTCTCGACGTCTTCGCCGACGTAGCCCGCTTCCGTCAGGGTCGTCGCATCAACGATGGTGAAGGGAACCGAGAGCATGCGCGCGAGCGTCTGTGCCAGGAGCGTCTTGCCGGTGCCCGTCGGACCTATGAGCAGGATGTTGGACTTCTGAATCTCGACATCGGTCCGGCGGCGCGCCATCTCGATCCGCTTGTAGTGTTGATAGACGGCGACGGCCAGGCGCTTCTTGGTCTCTTCCTGCCCGATGACGTATTCGTCCAGAAAGCTCTTGATCTCGCCGGGCTTCGGCAGCGGAGGCCGCGCCGCCACCGATTCGGCCTGCTGATCGTCCGTGATGATCTCGTTACAGATGTCTATGCACTCGTTGCAAATATAGACGGTGGGGCCCGCAATGAGCTTCTTGACCTCGTTCTGCGACTTGCCGCAGAAGGAACAGCGCAACGTGTCATCAGTTCGTCGTACCATAGGCGTCTGGGGAACTCCGTTTAAATTCGGTCGAACTCTTCAATTATTCGGGGGAAACTGCGGCGGGAGCGTTCTGTTTCTCAAGTCCCGCAATGATTCTGTTACAGCGGCGCACGCACAGGGCGCAGATGAAGGCGCTTTTCCCGACCATCTGGCGCGGCACGCCGGGTGCGGCCTGCGGCGCGCCGGCGACAATCTGCCCCGCCTCGTTCTGCGACCTCCCGCAGAACGAACAGCGAAACGTACGCGCTTTCATCTTCGCAATCATCTCTTTAGTGAATTATGAATTTTGAATGTTGAATTATGAATTGAGGCCAAAAGCTTTTTAATTCAAAATTCAAAACTCATAATTCATAATTTATTCACGGTGCGTAATCACTTCGTCTATCAAACCGTATTCTTTGGCCTGCATGGCCGACATGATCTTATCGCGTTCGACGTCACGCTCGACAGCATCGTAGGACTGGCCCGTGTGTTTGGCGATAATCTGTGAGGTTAGTTCGCGCATTCTGATGATCTCTTCGGCCTGGATGCGGATGTCAGTGGCCTGGCCCTGCGAGCCGCCCGAAGGCTGGTGGATCAGGATGCGAGAGTTCGGGAGCGCGAAGCGTTTGCCTTTAGTGCCCGCGGTCAGAAGCAGCGCGGCCATAGAGGCGCACTGGCCGACGCAGATGGTCGCGACGTCTGGCCGGATGAACTGCATCGTGTCGTAGATCGCCATCCCGGCAGTGATCGAGCCGCCGGGGCTGTTGATGTAGAGCCAGATGTCTTTCTCCGGGTCTTCAGCTTCGAGGAAGAGAAGCTGTGCGACGATCAGATTCGCAATCGTGTCGTCAATGGGGGTGCCGATGAAGATCAGGTTGTCTTTGAGAAGCCGCGAGTAAATGTCGAAGGCGCGCTCGCCGCGCGACGTCTGCTCGACGACCATCGGGACTAAAGCCATACAAAACCTCTCCTCAAAAGCAGAATTCAGGAGTCAGAATCCAGAAGCCAGAAGAAAAGAAAGATCGAAGAGGAGCAATTCAGCTTTATCATTCTGAATTCTGAATTCTGGATTCTGAATTCTGCTCTTCTTCGCTCCATTCCTCATCCGTCACGCGCGCGTTTTCAACAATCAGGTCGAGCGCTTTGCGATTGCGCAACCTATCGGCGATGCTAGTAGTGCCTCCCTGCTTTGTCAAGGCAGCACGCACTTGCTCCGGCGCTTGACGCGAACTCTGGGCAATCAAGTTAATCTCAGCTTCGATTTCTTCGTCGCTGACTTCGATTTTTTCCCGTTCCGCAATCTCTTCCAGGAGCATCGAGCCGCGCACGTCAAAGTCCGCCTGCGCCTTCAAAGACTCGCGCACGCCTTCCCAGTTGATGTCCTGGCCGCGCGGGTCCATGCCCCGCCCGATCATGTCGCGCACGGCCGCTTCGAGGCGGTGCTGCGCCTGGTGCTCACGCAAAGTCTCCGGCACGTCGAACGGGTGTGCCTCGACCAGCTTTCGCATCACCTCGCTGCGCAGGCTGTTGTCGGACTCAACGGCGGCGCGCTGCTGTAAATCCTCGCGCACCTTCTCACGCAACTGCGCGAGAGATTCGAACTCGTCGCCCAGGCTCTTCGCCCACTCGTCGTCCACCTCCGGCAACTCTTTGCGACGCACGGCCGTCACGCTCGCCCTGTACTCGACCTTCTTTCCGGCCAGCCCCTTCGAAGTGAAATCTTCCGGATAGTTGACCGTAAAAGTCCGCTCTTCGTCCGCGCGGACGCCGAGCAGGTTTTCGGTAAACTCAGGCTGCACGCCCGCGCCGCCGATCTCCACGTCAACGTCCTCGACGTTGATGTCCTCCTCGTCCGGCGTCTCTACGAACTTGCCTTGAAAGTTGACCGTCACAGTGTCGCCGACTTCCGCGCCGCGGTCTTCGACCGGTTGCAGAGAGGCAGAAGCATCTCGCAAGCCTTCGATGACGCGGTCAACGTCTTCGTCCCCGACGGGACGAAGGCGGCGCGCTGCCTCCAGACCCTTGTATTCGCCGAGTTTTACTTCCGGCAGGACCTCTACGTGCACGTGCAGTGAGATGGGTTCGGTGCCCATCTTGTCGAGGCCCTCGGTGTTGTCCAGATGCAATTCAGGCTCGCCGATGACTTCCAGCGAGTGCTCAGAGATGGCGTCCTGGACTGCCTGCGGGACGAGTTCTTGCAGGACCTCGCTGCGAATCTTGTCTTTGAAGCGTGTGCGGACCACGGAGCGCGGCGCATGGCCCCGCCGGAACCCTGGGACGCTCGCGAGCTGCGCGTAACGGTCCGAGATGCTGTCATAGGCGGAGCGAACAGCGTCCGCCTCAATCTCTATCTTGATCTCCTTGCGTGTGGGAGACAGGTCAACGACTTCAGTCTTCATAAAATTTGAAGCCCGCTCCGAAGCGCCAGAACATGCGCTCCGAGCGGGCCTCCCTTCCACAAAAAATTAGAATAACGAATTGCGAAACATCAAAAACCCTTGGTGCGAAAGGGGGGACTCGAACCCCCACCCCTTTCGGGACACGGGCCTAAACCGTGCGCGTCTGCCTGATTCCGCCACTTTCGCACTTGGATTATCGGAAACTTACTCTGGATGAGATCATCCGTTAATCAAAGAATAGCACACGACTTTATCTCAGTCATGCGGGCGAACGCGGGACAGTTGCGCAATGCGCTCTTGTCAGTACCGCCTGCGATAGCGGGCGGGCGTCTGCAACGCGGAAGTCGGAACGCTGAACGCGGAATGAAAAGACTGCCGTTCGGTTCAGCGTTCATCGTTCATCGTTCATCGTTTAGTCTGACCCGCCCAGCTTAAGCAGGCGGTACTGACTTCATGCTTCTTTGCCTTGCCTGCTAATCCATTTGAGTAACAGGTAAGCCGGATAGCTTGCCGCCAGCAGGATGAGCGCATAGACGCTGTTCTCAAGGTCGCTCGTAATCGCGCCGACGAGAAACGTGATTGAGCCGAGGAGCGCGAGCGCGGTCGTCCAGGGGTAGCCCCAGGCCCTGTAAGGGCGCTGGAGTTCGGGCTCGCGACGGCGGAGCACGAAGACGGAGAGGAATGAGACCCCGTAGTTAATGACGAAGAAGAAAGTCAGGATCGCCAGCACCCTGTTGAAAGTCCCGGTCAGGATAAAGATCACTGCGGCCAGCGCGCTCAGAAAAAGTGCTATGGTCGGCGTCCCGCCTTCGTTGATGCGCCCGGCCTGTTCTGTGAAGAGCTTGTCGCGGCTCATCGCCAGCAGGATACGCGGCGCTGTCAGGTGATACGCATTAATCGTGCTCAACATAGAGGCGATGGCTAGCGCCATGATGATCGTGTCGGCGCTCGGTCCGAAAAAGGTTCCTGCCGCAGCGCCGACAGCCAGTTCTTTACCGGCAATCTCGGAGAGCGGTAGGACGTAAACGAGCGCCAGGTTGATGAGCAGATAGATCACGATCACTGTCAGGATGCCACCGATCATCGAGCGCGGGACGTCACGCGCAGGGTGACGAACCTCCTCGCCGAAATAGATCACGCCGTACCAGCCGTCGTAAGCGTAAATCACGCCCTGCAAAGCTTTCACCAGGGCCGCGATTAATGGCAGACCGAAAATCACCGGCTGAGCTGTGGATTCGCCGATCAAGCCTTTGCCGCCGATGAAGCAGGCCGCGATGAGCACGATAAAGACCAGCGCTTTGAGTAAGCTCGTCAGATTCTGCGTCCGGCTGCCCCAGCGAAGCCCGCGCCATTGCAGGAAGGTGAAGAAGCAGATAGTCGCGAGCGCGACGCCTGCCTCCCAACCCTTGAGCGCTGGAGAGAGTTTGCCAGTGTATTCGCCGACCACCATCGCGATGACGGCGAGCGTCCCGCAGGTTGAGAGCCAATCGCTCCAGCCGACGACGAAGCCGACGTATGAGCCGAACGCGCGGTGAGCGAAGACGTAAAAGCCGCCCGAGCGCGGCAAGGCCGCGCCGAGTTCCGCCACGGTAATCGCGCCCAGGAAGGCGTAGATTCCGCCGGCGACCCAGACGCCCAGAAAGAGCCAGGCGTTCGGCAATCCTCCTGCAATGTCGCCGGGCGTGCGAAAGATGCCCATCCCGATGGTGCCGCCAATCGTCACGGCGAGGCCGAAGCCGATGCCGAGAATGCGTAACAGGTGCCCGCGACTTTTCTCAATCGGCAAAGCGTGTGTTGCGTCTGATTGCATCTGGATTTATCTGTCGCTCAGAGCGTGCGTGTTACTTTTGATAATGAACGCGGCGCGTCCGGGTCCAATCCTTTGGCGTCGGCCAGGAGCGCTGCGAAGAGTTGGCCCGGAATGATGTACGGGACCGGGGCTAGAAATTCACCGATCTCGCCCGGCATCATGATGGAGCGCGAGCAGGCGTGCGCCGCTTGCTCGTCCGCAGTGATGACGAGCGTGTCCGCGCGAAGCTCTCTCAGACGCTCGATCAGTTGGCGAACGCCGTCGAGCATCTTCCCCGGCGGCGCGAAGATGATGACAGGGAAGTGACGCTCGACCATCGCCAGCGGTCCGTGCAGGAAGTCCGCAGACGAGAAACGCTCCGCCACGACGTAGCAGGTCTCCATCAACTTGAGCGCGAGCTCGTAAGCGTTGGCGTAAATCAGGCCGCGCCCGACGACCACGCAGTTTTCCATGAAGACGTAACGCTCCACGATCTCGCCGATTATTGATTGGCGTTCGAGCGCGCGCGCGGCATGTTCCGGAATCGCTTCGTAAGCGGGGGCAGAGCAACCGTCCGAGAGCGCCCCCGCCAGCATGTGGAAGAGGAGCAACTGTCCCGTGAAGGTCTTGGTCGCGGCGACTGAGCGTTCGCGCCCGCCGTGCATCAGGAGGGTCTCGTCAACCAGTTTAGTCATCGCCGAAGAGGCTTCATTCGTAATTCCGACGGTGTAGGCCCCGCACGCGCGCGCGTTCTCCAGGACGCGATTGATGTCTTCGCCTTCGCCTGATTGCGAGACGCCGATGACGAGCGCGCGCGAGAGTTTCAAGCGCGCGTTGTAGATTGTGTGGACCGAGGGCGCTGCGAGCGAGACGGGGATGCCGGTGGTTATCTCAAGCAGATAACGACCGAAGAGCGCGGCATTGTCCGAGCTGCCGCGCGCAACCAGAACTATCAGGTCAAGGTCGCGCTCTTTCAGAAATGAGCCGAGCCGCTCGACCTTGCTCCTCTCCTCCCGAATCGTTTTCTCAAGCGCCGCCGGCTGCTCGGCGATCTCCTGAAGCATTAAAGACAAGGCGTCATCCTTTTCAGTTGTAGATAGGGCAAGCGGTAATTAACCACAGAGGCAAGAATAATTATGAGTTTTGAGTTTTGAATTATGAATTAAAAGCTTTTGGCCTCAATTCAAAATTCAAAACTCAAAATTTCCTCCCCGTGTGCCTCTGTGGTGAAGTTATTGACACTCAAATCACCGCCGTGATAGTTCTCAGCACGCGCACATTCAAGAAAAATTCTCCGGCGACCACACAATAGTGAAAAGGCGCTTGGAGCGCAACATATTCAGGGAAGCGCTAATGGAAGCCTCAGCCGAAATAAGCAGGAGCGGTCTCTCAGGGCGCATGCTCTCGCTAGACGTGTTTCGGGGCCTGACCATCGCGGGCATGATCCTGGTGAATAATCCCGGATCATGGAGCCACATCTACTGGCCGCTGAAACATGCGGAGTGGCATGGCTGGACGCCGACGGATCTGATCTTCCCTTTCTTCCTCTTCATCGTCGGCGTCGCGATCCCGCTGGCGTTCGCGCGCCGCACGGCGAGCGGCGGCGACGAGTATGACCTCCTGCTGAAGGTCATCAGACGCGCCATCATCATTTTCGCGCTCGGCCTCTTCCTCAACGGCTTTCCTTACTTCAACCTTGCGTTGATTCGCATCCCGGGCGTGCTCCAGCGCATAGCCATCTGTTACTTCGTCGCCTCCCTCATCTCTCTCAAGACAAGCTGGCAGACGCAGGCCATCATCGCGTGCGCGCTTCTTTTGCTCTACTGGTTATTGATGACCCTTGTTCCGGCGCCCGGATACAGCGCGGGCGACCTCAGCCAGACAGGAAGCCTTGCCTCTTACATAGATCGCTGGCTGCTGGGGCCGCACACCTGGAAAGGCAGCGTGGTTTACGACCCGGAGGGAGTCTTGAGCACGCTGCCCGCAATCTCTACGACGCTCGCGGGTGTCCTGACAGGGCACTGGCTGCGCTCCACGCGCACGCAGTTGGAAAAAGCAGGGGGCATGTTCTTCGCGGGAGCGTGCGCCATCGTCGTCGGCTGGGCCTGGCACTTCTGGTTTCCGATTAACAAATCTTTGTGGACAAGCTCCTACGCAATCTTCACTGCGGGGATGGCCCTGCAACTGCTGGCCGTCTGCTACTGGCTCGTGGACATTAAAGGCTACAGGCGCTGGACGAAACCTTTCGTCATCTTCGGCGTCAACGCTCTGGCGCTTTTCGTCTTCTCGGGTCTGCTCGCGCGCATCCTGACGGATACGCACTGGCAACTTCCCCGCACGAACGGCAAAATGGGTCATCTGCAAACATTCATCTTCGAACGAGGCTTCGCCTCGTGGGCCACGCCCATTAACGCCTCGCTCTGCTACGCCATCGTGTACATCTTTTTCTGGCTCTTTTTGATGTGGCTGCTCTACCGGAAAAGAATCTTCATCAAGGTCTGAATTGGACCGAGGCTTTAGAGACGACTTTGAAATCGCTTCCAGTCAAACTCATCCTGTGCCTTGCGCTCATCGCGCCCTCTGTCCTTCTCAATCCGAGCGCGACGGCGACGACCTTCGAACCCGCGAGCGCAAAGGTACATTTGCGCGTGATGACCTACAACATTCATGTCGGCATCGGCATGGACAAGAAGCTGAATCTGGAGCGCATCAGTGAAGTCATCCGAAATGAGAAGCCGGACCTGGTGGCCTTGCAGGAGGTGGACCGCGGCGTGCGCCGCACGAACGGGATAGATGAGATCGTGGAGCTGGCGCGCCTCACGCAGATGGAATACGCCTTCGCGCCCAACCTGGATTATCAGGGAGGTAAATACGGCGTCGCCATCCTTTCGCGCTTCCCCATCCGCTCGATTGATCATCGCCGCTACGCGAACAAACGCGAGGCCGAAAGGCGCGGTTTGCTGCGCGTCGAGGTGTCGGTCAAAGGGCGTGTGATTCATTTCGTGACGACGCACCTCGACTACCAGTTCGCCGATGGACGCCTCTTCGAGACGGAACAACTCCTACAGGCGCTCGCGGACTTGAAGGGCCCGCTCATCATCGCTGGGGATTTCAACGACGAGCCCAACGGAACTTCATACGACCTGATGCAAAGGAGTTTCACGGACGGCTGGCGCGATGCGATGAAGGACGAGGGGCGTGACGGACTGACGTATCCGGCGGACAAGCCCGCTAAGAGGATAGATTACGTCTTCGTCAGCAAGGACATCCACGTCAGAGGGGCGGCCGTGCGCCAGACCTTGGCCTCCGATCACTTGCCGCTCGTAGTGGACCTGGAATTAGCGCCGCGGTAGCCAGGCCCGCGCAAGACGCGGCCCGCCAGCGCTTTCGTGCGCGCTCCATTGTCAACGCTCAGCTGGCCGTTGATGATGACGTAGGGGATGCCTTCCGGGTACTGATTGGGCTGCTCGAACGTCGAGCGGTCACGCACGGTCTGCGGGTTGAAGATGGTGAGGTCGGCGTAAGCGCCTTCGCGCAATATCCCTCTGTCCTTCAGGCCGACACGCGAGGCGGGCATGCCCGTCATCTTGTGTACAGCTTCTTCCAGAGAGAGCAGCCGCTCGTCGCGCACGTAGCGCGAGAGGATGCGCGGGTATGAGCCCCAGCCGCGCGGGTGGCCTTTGGCTTTCGAGAGCGGGCCGTCCGTGGCGCGCGCCCCGCTGTCCGTGCAGATGGCTACGAAGGGCGCGCGAAGCGCTGCGCGCAGGTCTTCCTCGGACATCATGAAATAGATAGCGCTCGTCCCGCCGTGGTCCGCTATCAGGAGGTCGAAGAGCGCGTCCAGCTCGTCCTTATTCTGTTCGGCAGCGATCTCTGAGATGCGCTTGCCCTGAAAGTTTTCGAGCTCCGTGTGGACGACCGAGCTGATGAGCACGCCGCTCCCGCCATTGCTCCCCAGGTAAATGTTCTCCCACTCCCTGGAGTCATTCATGATCTCGCGTTTCAGGCGCGCGCGAGTTTTATCGTCGCGCAGTCGCTCAAGCATCCGCTCGGTCCCGCCTTCCAGGGCCCACGGCGGGAGGCAGGCCGTCAGCGACGTGCTCGCTGCGATATAGGGATAAACGTCCGCGCTGATCTTCAGTCCGCGCTCCCGCGCGGCCTCTATGCGTCTTAAGACTTCAGGCATCCGCCCCCAGTTCTTCTTGTAGGCGGTCTTCAGGTGCCAGATTTCAACAGGGATGCGCGCGCGGCGCCCGATCTCGAAAACCTCTTCGAGCGAGGAGTCAAGCGCGTTGGCTTCGCTGCGCTGATGCGTCGCGTAGATTCCGCCGTAGCGCTTGGCGACCATAGCCAGCTCAACAAGCTCGTTCGTCTTAGCGAAGCGCGCCGGGACGTATTGCAGCGAAGTCGAAAGACCTAGCGCGCCCTCCTCCATCGCGTTGGCGACGAGCCTGCGCATCTCTATCAATTCGTCCACGGTCGGCAGGCGGTTGTCGAAGCCTATGACGTAGGCGCGGACCTGTGTCGCGCCGACGAACGTGCCCAGGTTGACGCCCATACCCTGGCGTTCGAGGCGCGCGAAATATTCGCCCAGCGTGCGCCAGTCCACGTTGATGTTGTAGCGGCGATAATAGTCAGCGTCCTCCGCAATCAGGCGGTCGTTAATCGGCGCGACCGAGCTGCCTTCGCCTGTGATCTCCGTGGTCACGCCCTGCATCACCTTGCTCATGGCGCGCGGGTCTATCAGAAGATTGGTTTCGGATTGGCCCAGGAGGTCTATGAAGCCCGGAGCGACCACAAGCCCGCGCGCATCAATGACGCGCCGTGCGCGGGCTTTAGGGAATTTGCCGATGCGCGCGATACGGTCATTCCTGATGGCGACGTCCGCAACGTATCCGGGGCGGCCCGTGCCGTCAATCACGCGGCCGTTTTTGATGAGCAGATCGTACTGGGGAGGCGCGGCCTCGTTGCCGCTACTGCTGCCGCGCGGAAGCGCCGCGGAGAGAAGGGCCGCGATGCCCAGGAGCGAACCGATGGCTAAAGTTGATTTCATGGAAACTCCGAACGAGATAAAAGCCAGCTCAATTAGTGGCTGCATTCTGCCTGTATCATTTCAAGGTAGCAAGAGATTTGTAGGTGTGTGGACAAGGTTTCGGCCCGCTCCGTTTTTAAGGGCGGTCAAAAAATTTAAAGAGGACCAAGCCCCGTCAGGGGCGGCAGTCTAAAGCCCAGGGCGTCAGCCCTGGGTCACAGCGCCGATTTGAAATGCAAGCCCGCGCGAGCGGGCGACAGCCCTTGAATTGCA
The DNA here is from genome assembly GCA_036392495.1 of Pyrinomonadaceae bacterium. Lineage (GTDB taxonomy): Bacteria > Acidobacteriota > Blastocatellia > Pyrinomonadales > Pyrinomonadaceae > QHXM01. The sequence goes on from DASVXV010000131.1 coordinate 22,862, forward strand.
TGCATGCGTTCACGGGCTGTCGCCCATTCGCATGGGCTTTTCTTTTTCTTCCTGCTGGTGACCCAGGGCTTGCGCCCTGGGCTTTAGACTGTCGCCCCTACCGGGGCTTGAATATTTTGTTTGCGTCTTAACCCAGGGATGGACGCCCTGGGCTAAATTCTGTCGCCCCTACGGGGCTTAAAACTATCTCCAGCAATGAAGCGGCTGTGGACTTGTCCCTGCCTCTACAGACTATAATCTGCGTGTTGTAGAAATCTTTGAACGGATGGTGAAAAATTTGGCTGAAGCGACGAAACAGAAGAGAGCGGTGACGGCGGGTGATGTGGCGCGCGCCATCAACGGGCAGATCACCGGAGATGCGGACGCAGAGGTCCTCGACGTGACACATGATTCAAGGCAGGCGCGCGCCGGCACGCTCTTCGCGGCCGTGCGCGGAGAGCTCGTTGATGCACACCGGTTCGTGGATCAGGTGATGCAACAGGGCGCCGTCGGCGTCATCTCCGAGCTCGAACGGCCGGAGGATTTCGACGGAGCGTGGATTCAGGTGGAAGAGATTCGGCGCGCGATGGCGCTCTCGGCCGCGGAGGTCCACGATCACCCGTCGCGCGAGCTTCAACTCGTCGGCATCACGGGCACGAACGGGAAGACCACAACCACGTACCTCGTCGCCGGGATAGCGGAAGCCGCGGGCGAGGCGGTCGCGATGACGACGACGGTCGAGTACAGAATCAATCAGGAGCGCTGGAAGGCGGAGCGGACCACGCCCGAAGCCACAGATATGCAGCGCATCCTGCGCCGCGCCGTCAACGCCGGTTGCCGCATGGCCGTGATGGAGAGCTCGTCGCAGGCCATGGACCTGCACCGCTGCGACGCGCTCCAGTACGCCATCGCCGTCTTCACGAACCTGACGCGCGACCACCTGGATTATCACGGCACGATGGAAAACTACTTCGCCGCCAAGCGCCGCCTTTTCGACGGCAGCCTCGGCGGGACTCCGAAAACTTCTGTCATCAACGTTGACGACCCTCGCGGACTGGAGCTGGCCGTCGAGCTGTTGGATAAGGGCGCGCATGTCATGCGCTACGCTTTGACTGAAAAAGCCGACGTGACGGCCAGCAATGTGGAGCACTCGCTAGGGGGAATGAGTTTCACGCTTCAGACGCCTTCGGGCGAGCGCCAGCTTCGCTCGCCTCTTGTCGGTCGCCCGCACATCTACAACATTCTGGCCGCTACCGGTTCGGGGCTGGCGCTCGGCTACGACCTGGACACGATTGCGCGCGCCATTGAGACCTGCGCGGGGGCTCCCGGGCGTTTCGAGCGCGTGACGCACGCTGGCGACTTCGCCGTGGTGGTTGATTACGCGCACACGGACGACGCGCTCGTCAATGTCCTCAAGACGGCGCGCGACGTCACGCCCGGTCGAATCATCACTGTCTTCGGCTGCGGCGGCGACCGCGACCGCTCGAAGCGCGCGCCGATGGGCGAGGCCGCAGCGAGCCTCTCCGATGTCGTGATTCTCACTTCGGACAATCCGCGCACAGAAGACCCATTAAGGATTCTGGCGGACGTCGAAACGGGGATGCGTGAGGCGAACAAGCCCTACCAGAAGATCGCGGACCGGCGCGAGGCCATCCATTACGCGATTCGTGAGGCGCGCGGGGGGGATTTGGTCGTCATCGCTGGCAAGGGGCATGAAGATTACCAGATCATCGGCCGCGAGGTCTTTCACTTCGACGACAAAGAAGTGGCGCGCGAAGCCCTGGCCTCGCGCGCCTGATTTGATTTTGGGTCGAGCGTCCGTGCTTCTAAGCCAAGCCGGACCACAAGTCAAGAATATTTTTAAGGGACGCGGTCCAACTCTCTATGTGGCTGAGTTGCTTCAACACACGTCGCGCCGCACTTTAGTACTTCATCCCAGGCTCTCCCCGCTCTCTTCATCCGGCGGCGGCGCTCCTTCATACGCGACCCTGTGCTTGCGCGACAGATACCAATAGACCGGGAGGCCGAGCGCGATCAGCCCCAGACCGATAAAGGCGTTCGGATTGATGCCCTTCAATCCGGCTGCCGGATCAGGCAGCAGCGTCGTGAAGAGTAGAAATCCGGTGACGAGCAGGAAAAGTATGGGCACAACGGGGTAGCCCCAGGCGCGATATGGCCGCTCGGCGTTGGGCATCCGGCGGCGGAAGATGAAGACGGAGGCGGTCGTCAGGCCATAGAAGATCCAGGAGCCGAAAATAACGTAATCCGTCAAAGTATTGAACGAGCCCGAAAGCGTCAGAATTCCGGCCCAGATGCCCTGTACCACGAGCGTCCCGACGGGCACGTGCGTGCGCGGGCTGAGGCGCGCGAGCCTGTCGAAAAAGAGGCGGTCGCGCGACATCGCATAGGGCACGCGCGCGCCCGTCAGAATCGAAGTATGAAGCGTGCCTATCGAAGAGGCCATCAACGAAGCGAGGATGATGCCGACGGCGACCGGGCCTAAAAAGCTTTTGGCCGCTTCTGTCGCCACCTGAGATGATTTGGGGACATTGGCGACTTGCGTCGGCGTGAGCACGTAGAAGTAAGCCAGATTGACGAAGACGTAAAGCAGGATAATCAGCACCGTCCCGCCGATGAGCGCCAGCGGAATGTTGCGCTGCGGGTTCTTCACTTCGCCCGCCACGAGTGTGAGATTGTTCCAGCCGTCGTAGCCCCACAGCGCGCCGAGCATCGCCGCGCTGAAACCAGCCACCCCTAACATCGAAGCCTGATTCACCTCCTCGCAAAGTCCCCCGACGTTAGCCATACTGAAATGACCCCAGTTACCGCTCGCCAGTATGAAAGCTCCGAGCCCGATTCCGAGCACGAGAACAATTTTGACGCCCGTCAAAATGGTCGCAATCCACCCGTTAGCTATCACTGTGGCGCAATTGACCAGCGTAAAGATGGCGATTAAAGCGAGCGCGATGAGCTGCAGGTAGCCGAAATCAACCAGATACCCGAAAATATTTAATGTGAAGAAGGGATCTTTGAGCGCTTTGCCCGTGAAATCGTTGAGAAAACCGGCGAAGGCCACAGCCACCGCAGCCTGCGAGCCTGTCTTGGCGATGAAGATTTGCATCCAGCCATAGAGAAAACCCCAACGCGCCCCGTAAGCCTCGCGCATAAAGACGTACTCGCCGCCCGCGCGAGGCATCATCGCCGCCAGCTCGGCGTAGGTGAGCGCGCCCGCAAGGCTGAGCAGACCCGCCACGATCCAGACCGTAATCACCATGCCGGGCGTCCCGACGTTGCACGTCATCACGCTCGCCTTCAAAAAGACGCCCGTCCCGATGACGTTGCCGATGACGACTGAAGCCGCAGCCACGAGAGTTAAGCCGCGAATGAGCGTGATGTTGCTGGGTGCGGGTTTGGACATAAGTTTCGAGTTCCGAGTTTCGAGTTTCGAGTTGGCTGGTGGATTGGGACTGAAGCTTATCTATACTTCGCCCCTTTAATACTTGAATTACGTAAATAATTAATGAGGCCCCCGATCAGGCGACCTGTTTCGGCGGCTAGGGCAAACAAGCGATCAAATGTCTCTTTATCAATATAATTTTGGTCAATTGCGATGTAGAGTTGGGATTTAACTTCACCGGCCGAACCTTTAGCTATAGCAAGGAACTGAATGAATTCTCTTGTTCCACTCCTGTCGAATCCTTCGGCAATATTTGACATGATTGAAGCGCTAGCTCTACGTATCTGGTCACGCAGCCCAAAATCTCTGGAGAATGTTCCCGCATTTGAAATCGCATAGACCTTTCGAGTCAGTTCTCGGGCTTTTTGCCATGCTTCAATATCTTCAAAACTTTGGAAAGTCGCCATGACCTTTCCTTTCAGGTTTGAGTCCAAATCTCCGTCCTGTTTTAACTCGCAACCCGAAACTCGCAACTCAGAACTCAAAGCCCACTGACTACCAAACATCATTGGTAACTAGGTCATCGTAGGTGTCGCGGCGGCGAATGAGCTCGACCTTTCCGCCCTCGCGCACGAGCACGGCGGCGGGCAGGGGACGACCGTTGTAATGGAACATCTGTGCGAGCGAGTAGGCGCCGCTGTTGAGCAGCGCCAGGACTTCGCCGGGCTCAACATTTGCCGGAATCTTTCTGTAGTCGGGCAGACGGCCCTCGCGCTCGATGTCGAAATAGACGTCGCCCGAATCGCACAGAGGTCCGGCGACTTTGTATTCGGTGTCCGATGGCTCGTCGGCGCGCGAGGCGGAGATCAGGTGGTAGTACCACTTGTAATTGTTCATAGAGAGCAGGAGGTTGTAGCCCGCGTCCGTCAGGAGCCAGACATCCTCAGTCTCCGGCCGCCTTTTGATGTTGCGCACGGTCGTCAGCACCAGTCCGGCATCGGCGATGATGCTGCGCCCAGGCTCCAGAAGAATCGTCACACGGTCGAGCAGGTGTTCGGCCTCAGCTTCGCGCGCCGACTGTCGCGCGGCGGCAAACGCCGCCTGGAGCACTTCCGCCGGCTCAAGCTCCGCGCCGAGCATGTCGCGCTCGTGCTCGGGAAGCTGGTCCGCCATGGATTTATCCCGCAGGTAGTTGACTGGAATTCCGCCGCCCAAGTTGATGTGTTCGAGCGTGTGCCCTGTCTCGCGATGCAGCGTGACCAGGTGTTCCCACATCGCCTTGAAAGCTTCGGCGAAAGGCTCCACGTCAGGAGTCTGCGAGCCGACGTGTATGTGTATCCCGCTGACGTGGACGAGCGACGGGTTCTCAAGGGCGCGGCGGAAAGCGTCGAGCACGTCCGAGTAAGAGATTCCGAACTTTGAGGTGAGCAGCGCGGTTTGCAGCCCCAGGTGCGAGCGCGTCCCGATTTCAGGCGTCAGGCGCAGGGCGATGTTGGCGCGACGGCCTATCCGGCGCGCGGCCTTTTCCACGAGCTCGATCTCGTAAATCGAGTCAACGTTGATGGAATAGATTCCGGCGGACACGGCCTCGTCCAATTCCGCGTCCGATTTACTCGTGCCGTTGAAGATGATCTGTTCGGGGCGGAAGCCCAGGCGCAGCGCCTTGTAAAGCTCGCCGCCGCTGTTGACCTCTATGTCTATCCCGGCCTCAAGGATGGTCCTGAGAATAGCCATGTTGGAGTTGGCTTTCGAGGCGTAGCAGAAGCGGACCGGGCGGTTGACCTGTCGCGCGGCGCGCTTTAAGCGTTCGATGTTCGAGCGGATGCGCGGCTCTGAAAAGACGTAGAGCGGCGAATCGTACTCGCGAACGAGCGCGAGCGCGTCCACACCATTGATGCTCAGGTGGCCCGCGCAGGTCTCCAGATAGCCGGGAATAGACCACGCCGTCTGTTTAGCTTCGAGTTGCGATGACATGATGGGAAAGCTCCCTGAATGATTTTGGACGAATAAACGAGAGCGAATCTCTATTCACGATTTACGATTCACGATTTACTAACTTTGCAACTGCATCATCACTTCCGCCGGGTTCCAGTAGGCGCGGATGGTCTGAATCGATCCATCCTCGTTGAACTCGAAAATGTCTATCCCCTCGAATCTCACAGCGCGCCCGTTCTTGCCTTTGCCGGTCCCGGTCCATTTGACGGCGGCCCCGTTGCCCGCGATGAACACGTGATCCTCAGTCAGCCCGACTTTGTCGAAGGCGGCGATGATTGCAGTGAAAAACTGCCTGAGCGCGTCGTGGCCGACGGTCGGCGGCGCGCCCACCGGGTCATAAGTCGTCGCATCCGGGGCAAAGGTCGCGACAATAGCTTCGGTGTCCATCGCGCGGATGGCCGCGAAATAGGTCTTGATTGCTCTGGAGATGGTTTCGGGTGACATCAGTTCGGTTTCCTTTCTCGTTCGCGTTGAACCAACAGGCGGCGCAGGATTTTGCCCGAAGGCGATTTCGGAATCTGGTCAATGAATTCCACCTGACGAATCTTCTTGTAGGGCGCGACGCGCTCGGCCACAAAATCTTTAAGCTCTCCCTCGGTCGCTTCCCCCTTGAGGACGACGAAAGCCTTCGGGACCTCGCCCGCCTCCTCGTCCGGGCAGGGAATGACGGCGGCGTCCGCGACCGCAGGGTGCGTCAGCAGCAGGGCTTCGAGTTCGGCGGGCGCGACCTGAAAGCCCTTGTACTTGATCAGCTCCTTGGCGCGGTCCACTATGAAGAAGTAGCCTTCGTCGTCAACATAGCCGATGTCGCCAGTGTGCAGCCAGCCCTCCTCGTCAATCGTCTTCGCGGTCGCTTCGAGGCGATTCAGGTAGCCGCGCATGACCTGCGGACCGCGCACGCAGATTTCCCCCTCCCGGTTGGGGCCTAAAGCCTCCCCTGTCTCAAGGTCAACAACCTTGCACTCGGTATTCGGCAGGCACTGCCCGACGGAGCCGGGTTTCATCTCTTCCGGTTCCTCGCTGCACATGTGCGTGACCGGGCTGGTTTCCGTCATGCCGTAGCCCTGTTTGATGAGACAGTTCAGTCGCCGGCAGCAGGCTTCCGTCAGGTCCGCGCCCAAAGGGGCGGCGCCGGACATGATGAGTTGCAGGCTGGAGAGGTCGTAACGATCAACCGACGGGTGCTTGGCGAGCGCCAGAATGATCGGCGGCACCAGATGAGCGCGCGTCACCTTGTGCCGTTCGAGCGCGCCCAAAAACGCTTCCAGCTCGAAGCGCGGCATCGTGATGATGGTCGCCCCTTTGCTGAGGCCCGCGTTGAGGACGACGTTCATGCCGTAGATGTGAAAGAAAGGCAGGATGGCGAGCAGCGTGTCGCGCTCCGAAAGACGGTCGTGCTCGTCGAACTGGCTCAGGTTCGCCACGATGTTGTAATGCGTCAACATGACGCCTTTCGGCAATCCGGTCGTCCCGCTCGAATAGGGGAGCGCCACGACATCCTCGCGCGGGTTGATGCTGGTTTCGGGCACAACGCCGTCGCCCGCCAGGAGTGAGGCAAACGGCGTTGCCCCTTCCGCTTCGCCGAAGACGAAAATCTCCTCGACCCCCGTGTCGCGCGCGGCCTCAATGGCCCTCTCGATTAACTGTGGGATGGTCAGGAGAAATTTTGTGCGCGAGTCTTTAAGTTGATGGCGAATCTCGTCGGCTGTGTAGAGCGGGTTGACCGTCGTCACGATGCCGCCGAGAGTGGCGACCGATAGAAAGGCGACCGGGTACTCCGGAATGTTAGGGCTGTGGATGGCCAGGCAGTCGCCTTTCTGAAAGCCACGGGCCGCCAGGGCCGAGGCCACGCGCCGAACTGCCTCGCTCAACTGCCCGTAGGTCATCGCGCGATCACTTGTGCCGTCCACCAAGGCGGGTTTGTCCGCCAACTCGCGTGCACGCCTCAGGACGAATTCCGTTAGCGGAATCTCAGGGATGGTGACATCGCTATATGGACCGCGGAAAATCATATTTAACCTCAGTTGCTAATCATCGATATCTTGGAAATATTTCAGTTGCCACTAGCACAAGCCTAGTGGTTAATGCTGCTCTCAGCTTTTCGGCTTGAGCCGAATCATTCGGCTCAAGCAATAAAGAATTGAATTGTATTGATAGTTCGGCTCAAGCCGATTCTTTTTACCAACCCTTGTCCACTAGGCTTGTGCTAGTGGCAATTGATAACTTGCAACTCAGGTTATTTAGACTTTGCTCATCCCGAGCGCCGCCCGGCTCTCGCGCCTGGCCCCCGGCTGCACACTGGTCGCCCCTTAACTGAGCTTTCTGGTTTCTGCTGAGACAGATTGGGACCGACCCGCCATCTGTATTGCTCCGGCGTTCTATGCTATATACGTCCAATCTGGTACCCAGCGCAACACCGACCGAGCTAAAAAGCGCGTCTGATTTCGACAATGACGCGACGGGTCCTATAAAAAAGGGAGCATGAGGGCATGACTTTGGACGACAATTCGCGGACCGAAAACGAGGCCGCCGCAGAGCGACCGGAGCCGACGCGTGAGGAGGAACGGGGCGACGTGGCGGAGCCGGATGCGCCGACCGCGGAAGTAGAGAATGAAGGAATGAACACCATACTCGACGCAGACCCCTTGACGGGCGTGCAGGATGACGCCAGCGATGGGTAAGCGAGTCGCGGAGAGCTTATGACTGAGACTGAGCGGCGCGCACAAACCTTCCTCTGCCTGGCGAGCTATTTCAAAGGCGTCGAATTTTTGCGCGAGTGTAAACGTCAGGGGTGCCGCGTCGTCCTCGTAACCAGGGAGAAGATTCTTCACGAAGACTGGCCGCGCGAAAGCCTCGACGACATCATCGCGCTACCTAACGATGCCACGGCAGAACTCTTCATCTACCTCGCCAGCCAGCTCGCGCGCCCGCAGAAGATTGACCGCATCATCGCGCTCGAAGAGTTCGACGTCATCACGGCCGGCATGGCGCGCGAGCACCTCTGCCTGCCGGGGATGACCGGCACAGAGGCACGCGTCTTTCGCGACAAGCTTTCAATGCGCGTCAAGGCGCGTGCCGCGGGGATTCGCGTGCCAGATTTCGTACACGTGCTCAACTACGACGAGCTGCGCGAGTTTATGGGGCGTGTGCCTGCGCCCTGGGTCATGAAGCCGCGCTCGGACGTCTCCGCCATAGGCATCAAGAAGCTCGAAGACTCCGAACAGGTCTGGCGGACCATTGACACCCTGGACGCACGCGAGAAACTGGGCGAGCGCTCGCCCTACTACCTGCTCGAACGCTACGTGCCGGGCACTGTCTATCATGTGGACTCGCTCGTCAACGACGGCAAGGTGGTCTTCGCGGGCGCGAACGCCTACGGGCGACCTCCCATGGACGTCACGCACCAGGGCGGCGTCTTCATTTCGAAGACCGTCCGCCACAACTCCGAAGACCATAAGAAGCTCTTGAGGATCAACCGCAAATTAATCAGCGCGCTCGGTCTAATGCACGGAGCGGCGCACGCGGAGTTTATCAAGGGCGCCGCAGACGGGGAGTTCTACTTTCTGGAGATTGCGGCGCGCGTCGGCGGGGCATACATCGCGGAGACCCTGGAAGCGTCGAGCGGGATAAATATCTGGCGCGAGTGGGCGCGAATCGAGATGGAACGTGACGAAGGGTCTTACAAACTTCCGGAGACGCGCAAAGAGTACGGAGGCATAGTGCTCTCGCTCGCCAGACAGGAGTATCCGGACACCTCTGCCTACACGGACGCGGAGATCGTCTATCGAGTCAAGAAACGGCACCACGCGGGACTGGTCGTCCGCTCGCCACGTTTGGAAAGGGTCGAAGAGTTGACGGACGGTTACGCACGCCGCTTCGCGGATGATTTCACAGCCGTCGTGCCGCCGCCCGAGAGGCCCGAGTAAGGGAGTCCGAATGCGTCCTTGCTGCCTCGTGACAATGACAGGTGACCGAGAGAGATGCCGAAGATGAAGAGAATCTTCATAACCTTTGTTTCAACCGCGCTTCTTTTGAACGCCCTCAGCTTCAATCAGGCCGCCGCCGCAGGGAAAGGGACGACTTCTACTACAGCTCAGGCCCGCGCAGCACGAATCAGATTCGCGCCCAGGTACATCAGAGGAGCGAGCAGGAAACTACGCTACACGATCAAGGCCAGGTATCCGCAGGCCGTCGGCGCGAAAGATGCGCGAATAATAAGGCTTAACCAGAAGATCAAGGATTTGGTTGCGGGAGAAGTCTACAATTTTAGAAAAGATTTCCAGACGCCCGAGGAACAGTTTGGTCCCACGGGTAGCACCTTCGAGTCGGATTACAGAGTGATGCACTCGGCCAACAACATCGTCAGCCTCGCGCTTTTCGTTGATACATACTATGAGGGCGCGGTTCATGGAAACCACGCCAGTATCGGCTTCAACTACGATCTCAACTCTGGTTATGTGATCAGCCTCGTGGACCTTTTCAAGCATGACTCGAACTACCTCGAACCGATCTCCGCCTACTGCATCAAAGCCCTCACGAAAGAGTTGGGGGAAAACTCTGACGCGGAGTGGATTCAGAGAGGCGCCGGTCCGAGCGAGGAGAACTATCGAAACTGGAACATCACAAGCAAAGGATTAATAGTGACCTTCAATCAATACGAGGTCGCTCCCTATTCCAGTGGCCCGCAGGAAGTGATCGTCCCCTATAGCATTTTGAAAAATGTGATTAATCCGGAAGGGCCGCTGGCGAGGGTCGCCGGAAAACAGTAGGAATAACTCTCCCGCACCTCAAATTCTCCGTTCATGTAACACAAGTCTCAGTCACGGAAGGTACACAAGATGAAAAGAACTCTCGCAACGCTCTCTTCAATCGCGCTTCTCTTGAGCGTCATTATCATCGGGCAGCCTCTGGCAGCAGCGGCCACGCAGCGCCGCGCGGCCCTGAGGTTCGTCCCGAAGAGGATCAAAGAGGCCAGCAAAAAGATGCGCTACACGATTACGGCGCGATACCCGCAGGCCGTCGGCGCAACGCGCGACGCGCGCCTGGCCGCGCTCAACCAGCAGCTCAAGGAGCTGATGGAGAAAGAGGTCGCCGACTTCAAGAAGGATTACGAGCCGCCGGACACGCCGATGTCATCAATGGGCAGCTACTACGATGCCGGGTACGTCGTCAGTCTGGCGACGAACGACCTCGTCAGCATACATTTCGGCGTCAACACCTACGGCGAGGGCGCGGCGCATCCCAACAATAACTCGCTCGTCTTCAATTACGATCTACAATCGGGGAAGCAACTGAATCTCTCAGACCTCTTCAAGCCGAACTCCAACTACCTGAGCCTGATCTCCAACTATGCCATCAGGAATCTCAAGAAACAGCTCGGGCCGGACCCGGACTCTGACTGGATCGAGCGCGGCGCAGGCCCCAGCGAGGAGAACTTCAAGGCCTGGACCCTGACCAGACGCGGGCTCTCGATAATGTTCGACGCCTATCAGGTGGCCTCCTACGCCGAAGGTCCGCATGACGTGCTCATCCCTTATAGCGTCTTAAAGAGCGCGATTGACCCTGCGGGACCGCTGGCGAGAATCGTGAAGTAAAAAGGCAAAAGGTAAAAGGCAAAAGTGTGGACGAAAGCGAAGCTCTCCCCGTCTTTAACTTTTGCCTTTTTACTTTTACCTTTTGCCTTTCATTTCTTCTATCGGCCAGATGTCCACGCTCAATTCCTCCGCGTAGTGCAGCAGAGGCTCGCCCTCTGGGGTCGGCAGTCCGTGGGATTCAACCATCGTCGAATCGCAGGATAAGAGCGAGGCTTTCTGCAACGGCCAGGGCCCGTGAAAGATGCGCGCGCGATAGAGCTTGCGCTTGTGCGCGGCATAGAGGCAGTAGCGCTCCGTGAGGAAAAAAGCGAGCGAATCCGGATGCGAGAAGGGAAGGGTCTCGCCGATCTTCCAGGTCGCGTCAAACCGCGCAGACGGAGCGTCATCTTCAGTGCGGCTTGATGAGTAAATGATTTTATTCCCTTCCTGTTCAAGCGACATCTCCGCGTTGAAGTATGGGAGATGGAAGAACATTCGCGCCGTCGTCACCGCGATAGAGCTATTGGCGTCGAGCGAGAAGAACCAGACGCCCGGGACCTTATCCAGGTGAACGTAGGTGCGTACATTCAGCTCGTGCATCCGGCTCAAACCCGGCACGGGCGGAAGATATGGCGGGAAGGCTCTGATGTCCCACATCGTAAAAGGAATGACTCCGATCCACGCTGAGCCGTCGAAAGTGTCAATCTGTAGTCGCTCGGGGATTAAAGGGCGCAAGAGTTTCTCATCAATGCGCCAGTGCATGAAGAGCAGCTTGCCCCAATCCTGATGCATGATGGCCTGCCCCTCGGGACGCTCGCGTAGCGCAGTCCGATCAAGCTCTGTCAGTTGAGAGTTCTTCATATTATTCGACGGCTATTTTTTGATGAGAACGTTGTTTGTATTTCCGGCATCGTCCAGCACTGTGTTCGGATTATCCGGATCAAGCACCCAGTTGCCGTCAACGATAAATTTATAGGTGTGATAGCCCGGTTCAAGATCAATGCGGCAGATCCATTCATCACCCTCGCGGCCACAGACGAGCTGTGATTGATCCCAGTTATTGAAAGCGCCTGCCAGCGTGACGATGCTCGCCTCTGGGTATCCCTTCAAACGGAAAGTCGTGTTCCCCTTGAGACTCGGCGGGGGCAGAACGACTCTCTCGGCCGTGTACTGGCTTCCTTCGTACTCAAAAGTCAGCGTTGAATAATTGCCGTCTGAGTCCCTGTTGAATTTGTATCTGGTGCCTTCGACTTCGTCAAGAAACAGGGACCTCGATTGCGGAATCAGCCTTCGCCTTTTGACGAGCGAGGGCTTGACCCACAGCACGTCATCTTCCAGCGTTACGTCAAGCGTGGAGATAGGAATGATGCCGACCTCAAGAGCGTATCTGCCAACATATTTCTTTAAGACCTCAATCTTGATCTTGGGCGCAGGCTTGTTGCCAGGCTTCGGCTGAGCGTCGGCTGGCGGCGTGGATTGGGATTGAGCAATGCAGATTTCCGTTTGCCGAACGTCAAAGCTCAGCAGCAAGATGAAGCCGGTAAAGATCGAGAGGCGCTTCATTGTAAATGAAAACGATGAACGCGGAATGATGAATGATGAACTGAAAAGCTTTTGTCTTTCATTCATCATTCATCATTCCGCGTTCATCGTTTCTCCTAATACTGCCAGTTCACGTTGACGTATCCTACTCCGCTCGTCGGCACGGTGTAGGTGTGGTTGGCTCCGGCTTCCCAGGTGACCGAGCCGTTGGCTGCGATCTTGATGAACTTGAATTGAATCGTCTGCCCGGCGGGCACGCTCACGTTGAGAAACCAGTTCGGATAATTTGGCGTCAGCATCGGTCCGACCGCCGCGTCCCAGGTCGTGCTCCAGTTGCCGAGCTCGACCGTGTTGCCGGTCAGGAAGATGTAGTCGCCCACCTGCGTCGGCGACGCGTTGTAAACCGTGAAAGTCACGGGAATCATTTTGGCCGTCAGCACGGTGTACTGGATGCCGTTCGATACCTGAGAGGATGAATTGGTGACGGTGACGTTGTAGTTGCCGTTGGTCACCGATGGCGTCGTGACGATGACCTTCGTCGGAGACCACGAAACGACGCTTGCGGTCGTCGTGCCGAACTTGACCGTGCCCGTCGCCGAGCCGAAGTCCTTACCGCCGATGGTGACTTTAACGCCTGGCTGCCCAACGGTCGGACCAATCGAGCCGACTTGCGGCGCGCTTGCCCCTTCAACGTACTGCCAGACCGCGACCGCGTGCGCGGGTAGCGTGAAATTGGCGACCGGATTGTTGCCGCCGGAGCCCGAGTTGACTGTGATGGAGGACCCGCCGAGAAGGCCCGTCAGGTAGTCCGAATAGCTGCCTGCGGGCAGCGACGTGTTGAGTCCCGTGATGTTGTAAGAAGATGTCTCGTTTTTGTTGATGGCGACGAGGACGACGCTGTTGAAAAACTTTCTCTCGTAGATGTACACGTCCGAGTTGATCCAACGCTGATTCATCGAGCCGTAGCCGATAGCCGGATTGTTGCGCCGGAGCGTGGAGAGTTTGTTGGTCAGTTGATACGCGGTCGTGGTCGTCGAAAAGCCGGGCATCATCGGGCGATTGTACGGGTCCGTGCCGCCGTTCGTATCGTTGTGCAGGTATTGCTCCGTGCCATAGTAGATGCACGGGATGCCGCGCGCCGTCAGGACGAAGGCCATCGCCTCGTGCAGCCGGTTGTTGTTATTGTTGACGGAAAGGAAACGCGCCATGTCGTGATTGTCTATGAAGGTGACGAGGTCTTCTTTCCAGATGAAGTTGCTGCCTTCCTGACTAATCACCGTATCAATCTCTGAAAAGTTCGCGTTCGATGCGAAGACATTGCGAATCGCTGTGTTGAGCGGGAAGTCAAGAAGCGAGATGCCGCTCTTGTTGGCGAACTTGTAGGAGTCGTGATAGAGCGGGTCCGAAGTGTTGCCCTGATACCACTCGCCGAAGAGAAAACTGTCGCCGTAGGTGTAAATGGAGTTCGCCAGGCTGTACTGCCAGCCCCAGCCCACGTGCTTGACGGCATCTATGCGAAAGCCATCCGCACCGTGCTGCTGGAAAAGCTGCGCCGCAGCTTTCATGTAGGCGTCCATCGTCGGGTTTTCCTGATTGACATCCGCGAGATCGAAGAGCGTGTAGTACTCGACTTGATAACGGTCGTCCCAGCCGCCGCCCGAAATGTTCGCATTGTGATGAAAGTATCCGTTCGGGTCGCTGGTGTAGTTGCCCAGAAGTGTGCCGTTATCGTAGAGCGCGCCGAATTCGCCTGCGTTATTTTGCGTCGAATGGTTAGGCGCGAAATCTATAATCACCTTGATGCCGTTGGCGTGCGCGGCCGAGACCAGATTGTCGAACGGCGTCCACGAATTACTTGTGTCGCCGAAGTGCTCTTCGATGCGCTTGAAGTCGCGTCCCTGATAGCCGTGATAAGAGGCTGTCGGGTTACCTCCCCCATCCGGGATATTGGTGTTCAGGTTATCAACCGGAGGCGAAATCCAGATCGCGGTCACGCCCATCCCGGCCAGGTATGACATCTTCTGCTGAATCCCTTGCAGATCGCCGCCCCAGTAGGCGCGCCAGTTCGTGCGCGTCGCGTCATAGAGGCCCGCGCTCTGCGCCGGGTTGTTATTGGTCGTGCTGCCGTCAAAGAAACGGTCCGTGATGATCTGATAGATGACTTCGCGCTTGAAATCTGCGGAGAGCGAAGTGAGTGGAGCAAAGCATAGTGTGAAAGTTAAAACGAAAGCGACGAAGATTCTGCGCGCCAGGTTTTTCATGAGGACAAACTCCGTTTGGTGAAGGATCGAACGCGGCCTCCGGAAAAACGCAGGCTGCGCCCGATAAATTAAGATCAGGGCGAGGAGTCCAGCGGAGCGGCTCATCGTCTGCGACGCTTCAGAAGAGTGAAAGACGTTAAATCATCCGGGCGCAGACGCTCGCGCTGCAAACAAATTTTCTGGGCGAGAGTGGCAAAATAGCACGAGTGAGGAGGCGAGTAAATGCCAGAATGAGGAAGTCCCCTCCGCGAGAGAAGCGCCGCCGATGTTGAGTGAGCCGCCGCCGAGCACGGCCAGCGTTTTCGTGAAAACGCTCCGACGCCTTACCGCGGAAAATATTTGACAAGCTTTAGTCTCTGCATTATGGTGCGCGTCAACTTGCAGATTAAATGCGCAGCGGGTCTCACTTCTACTCTTTTCTGCGCATTCTTCAATAGCCGCCTGCGAAATTACTCGCCGAGGGCGCTGGAATGTTGAATCCGCTTCGGCTGGTCGGTGGGGAAGGTGCACATGATAAGCATTCTTTCATCTATTTCAGGGCAGTTTAGCAAATCCCTGATCCTGGGCACTCTCTTGCCTGTCGTGACGTTTCTCATTCTCGGGATGGTTTTTGTCATCCCGCTTTTCCCATACGATTGGCAATTTCTCAAACAACTTACCGTACTGGATTCCCAAACCATTGTGGTCTTCACATTGGTGACGGTCGTTTTAAGCGGTCTCTTATTCAGCTTCCACTCTGCGATAACACGCTTCTATGAAGGCTACACCTGGAGCAATACATGGGTCGGCCAGTGGCGAATCCGGCGCTACCAGATTCAATTGCATGAAGCCGAGTCCCTGATCAGGCGTACTCTGGTATTGCGAAGCGAACTGAGGCAGCGGGATAGCCTTAAGTATAGGAAGCTGCTCGCAAAGATCGAACATCGGCGAGCCGTCGTCGGACAAAAGATTATTAACGAATTTCCTATTAGCTCTTCCATGCTCCCGACGCGATTGGGTAACAACGTGCGGAGTTTTTATAGCTACACTTCCCGGCAGTACAACATGGAGCACGAAACTCTCTGGCCGCGATTGCGGGCCAAGCTTGATAAGGAATATGCGGCGGCGGTTGAGGACGCTAAAACTCCGCTGGATTTTGTCATCAATATCTCTTTTTTAAGTGCCCTCCTTTCTTTAACCATCCTCGTTGTCGGATTGCTATATCCGATACCGCTGGCTTCACGCAGCGCCGGGGTCTGGTGGGGGATTGAAATCCTCGCATTCGCGTTCGTGGCTTACGTCTCATACCTGTCAGCGATTAATCAGGCCAGGGACTGGGGCAATATGCTTAAGAGCGCGGTTGATCTGTATCGCTGGGACCTGCTCAAGCAGTTAGGTTATAAACGAGTCCCTGTCAATAGGACTGAAGAACGTGCTCTGTGGGGGAGCATCACCCGGCAGATCATCTATGGCGATCCGCCCCGAACACGCCTGGCCGATTACGTAACCGCAAACACTTTTGCGTATGGCTATTTGAATAATGAGCCATTCATGGTGGGCTTACAGGTTGCGCGCGGGGGAGGCGCATCGGATGCTAACGGGATCAGCACCGTTGCGGTGCGCGTAAAAAACGAGGATGGGCAGAAGCGATTGATGAAGAATGTGGTCGTCAGAGACACTCTGCCAGATGGCTTCGATTACGTCTGGAACTCGGCTCTCATCTCAGGCGAGGCGGCAACTGTCTCAGGCTCAAATCCCTTTTACTTCGAGATCAGGGACCTCGACTACGGCGAGGAGAAGACCTTGACCTACTCTATGATTCAACGCAAGAAATCATGAAGGCATGAGCGTCGCCTGGCCGAATGATAAAACGAGAGCGTGTGCCTTGATGAAGAATCTCTTTTAACCGGGCAAACTAATACCCAACCTGAAAGGAGCGAACCCTATGGCGACTAAGAAAGGTAGAGGGACGAAGAGCAGTAAGAAAAGCAGCAAGAAGCCGGGCAAGACATCCGGGAGCAAGAAAGGCAGCAAGAAGGGCTACGGCTCTAAAGGCAGCAAGGGAGGTAGTAAAGGCGGCGCGTCGAAGGGCAGTCGTAAGGGCGGCAGACTTGCGCCGGCAAGAGACGATGTTGCGCATGAAGCTCCGATCTACGTGCCAGACATTGGGAATTGGTAAGAACTATGCCTTTAGTAGTTTGGAGCAGCTACCACTGATTTAGCCGGGGTGTGAAGGAGATTATGGCCGACATCAGCAGTCTCGAAGGGATCCATTCCGACGAGGTGGATGCGCTATGCCGCGCTAAGATCAGAACGACCGAAGAGTTTGAGGCGCAAATTGAGCCGCCTTTCTTCAATTATGGGATCATGTACATGTCCATCAACACGGACATCAAACCTGATCGCCTGATTGAATTTGTGCCGCCCGAACTCGTGCCGATGGACCTTCTGCCGGACGTGTGGCTTGAGGGCTTGGCGGCCAGAGTGCTGCGTGAGCCTTTGCCAGATGGCGACCCCTGGCGTAAGCGATGTCGGCGCGGCCTCCAAAGGTTCGGGCGCGGTCTGAAAGGTCACTGGAAGGGCTGGAAAGATAACCTTCAGATCTTTGTCTTAATGGCCGTGCTGCTCCTGCTACTGGCACTGGCATTGCGCGCGGCGGGGGGACTTCAGGGGTTGCCTTCCCCACTCGGGTTACGTGACCGGGCACTGATTACAGCAGACAGCCTGGAGTCTGGGAGGGCGCTCAAGTCAGGCGATTTATACCCGGCGTTGCTGCCTCCTGAGAGCGATTACTTCAAGCCGGGTGACAACCTTGAGGGATTGATCCTGGCGCGAAAGATATCGAGCCAAACGCCTCTTCGCTTTCGTGATGTTTTGCGCCACCAGGTGATTGCCACCAAAGACATCCAGGCCAATGCGGTTCTTCAGAAAGAAGACATCACATTGGCCTTGACGCCATATCAGCCGGGCGCTGCTCTCAAACTTGAGGAAGTTTACGGTCGCATATCTAGCCAGACTGTTCGTAAGGACGCAGCCGTTCTCTCCGAGTTCATCAAATCGGCGGAATAAGCCTCCGCCGGTTTTGGCATCACAGATTTACAGCTTAAGAGTTCGGCCTCAGATACTTCTCGAACCAGCCGAGCACGGTCTTGTACCAGAATTCAGAGTTCTGCGGCTTTAGGACCCAGTGGCCTTCGTCCGGGAAGTAGAGCAGCTTGGATTCCACGCCCATGCGTTGCAGCGCCGTGAAAAGCTGTAAGCCTTCCGTGTCCGGAACGCGATAGTCGAGCTGCCCGTGGATGACTAGCATTGGCGTCTTGAAGTTCTTGACGAACATGTGCGGCGACCACTTCTCGTACATCGCAGGGTTCGTCCAGGGCGCGCCCTTGAACTCCCAGTCAGTGAACCACAGCTCCTCTGTCGCGCCGTACATGCTTGCCAGGTTGAAGACGCCGTCGTGCGAGGCCAGGGCTTTGAACTGGAATCGCTTGTCGTTATTGTGGCCCTCGATCCAGTTGACCATGTAACCGCCGTAACTAGCTCCGGCAGCGCCGATGCGCTCCTTGTCTATGAAGCTGTTGCTGCTGATGACGTGGGCGACGCCGTTCATGATGTCCGTGTAAACCTTGCCGCCCCAGTCGCCCGAAATCTCGTCAACGAACTTCTGCCCGAAGCCAATCGAGCCGCGCGGGTTCGGCGTGAAGACGACGTAGCCTGCGGAAGCGAAGACCTGCGGGTTCCAGCGATAGCCCCAGTTATCATTCCAGGCGCTCTGCGGCCCGCCGTGAATCAGGACCAGCAGCGGCCATTTCTTCGACGGGTCGAAATTCGCAGGCTTGATGAGCCAGCCGTTGATGGTCGTCCCGCCCGCGCCTTTCCAGTTGACGGGCTCCTGTGGCCTGAGCTTGAAGCCGGAGAGGAAAGCCTCGTTGGTCCGCGTGACCTGTGCAACGCCGGTCCCGTCCGAGTTGGCGCGGAAAATCTCCGTCGGCATGACGGAGCTGCTGCGCGTGAAGACGATTGTGCGACCGTCGCGGCTCACCTGCGCGTCGCCATTAAAGCCTTCGGGGACCAGATTCGTCATCGCGCCGCCGTTTACGGGGACGGCATAAATGGGAGCAAACCCGCGCTCGCCGACGGTGATGATGATCTTCTGGCTGTCGGGCGCAAACGTGATGCTCTCGACGTAATTGTCCAGCTTGTCCGTGAGCGAGCGCGTTTTCCCGCTCTCGCGGTCGTAGAGCATCAGCTTCCAGAGGTCGCTCTCGAAGCCAGCGCGGGCCTGCGAGCGGTAGGCCAGGTAGCGGCCGTCCGGCGAAAAGACAGGACCTTCGTCCGCGCCCATGTTGGTCTGGGTGATGCGTGTGGGCTCTCCGCCCGTGACGGGGACGATGAAGAGGTCGCTGTTGGTGGAGATGGCTTCGACCTTGTCGCGGTTGCTGACGAAGGCCAGTTTCTTAGAGTCTGGCGAGAAGGCGTAGTTGGTCGGCCCGCCCAGGCTGAAGGGCGGCGAATCGAAATCGCCCGGCGTCATGTCTGTCGTGTCCCCGTTGCTCAGCTTGACGATGAAGACGTGCGTGCGCTTGTTGTCCTTCCAGACATTCCAGTGGCGGAACAGCAGCCGCTCGGCGACTTTGGCCTTGACCTTACTCTCTTCGGCCTGCTGGTCCTTCTGCTTGTTGCAATCGTCCGTGGTGCATTCCGGGTAAACGTCCGAAGCGAAGGCGATCATCGTGCCGTCAGGCGACCAGACGGGATCGCCCGCGCCCGTGGAGATGTTCGTGACCTTCTTCATGTCGTTGGTAGCCAGATCAATCGTCCAGATTTGGCCGCCGCTCACGTAAGCGATTCTTTTGCCGTCGGGCGACCAGCGCGGCGTGCTTGTGCGCGGCCCTGTCGGGAGCAGGCGCGGCTCGCCCCCGCCGACTGCTACGAGATAGATTTGCGGGATGCCGCGATTGGCGGTCTTGTCCATGTCCGTGATGGTGTAAGCGATCCATTTCCCGTCAGGCGAAAGCTGCGGGTCGCCGACGCGGCGGACTTTCAGTAGATCGTTGATCGTAAATGGTCGAAACGTCTGAGCGACCGCACCACAGGCGAGCGCCAGCACAAGAAGCAACACTCCGATAGCGTAGCGTTTCATGCGACTCCTCTTTCTGATGAATTTTGGAGAGAGTATAGCATAGCCGCCTCCTGCGGCGCGGCAGTGAACAGGGTCTATTCATTCTCGACGGAAAGAGAACGATCCACGAAGCCACACGAAACGACACGAAATTGCTGTGGTTTGTTTCGTGTGGTTTCGTGTGGTTTCGTGGACAGTGCTGTTTCTCTACTTTCCTCAGTCTCGAAA
>DASVXV010000132.1:0-21657 GCA_036392495.1 Pyrinomonadaceae bacterium
TATACCAAGTTGCAATAAGAAAAGAGGTGATACGATCCACGAAATCACACGAAACAACACAAAAGTGCTTGTTGTTTCGTGTCGTTTCGTGTGATTTCGTGGATAATCTCTTCCTCTCTTTTGATTGCATTTCGGTATTAGCTGCTTTGTGGGATAACATTACTGGTGAGCCATTCGAGGTAGTGGGCGGAGCCTTCTGTGATGGGCAGCGCGATGATTTCCGGCGTCTCGTAACTGTGAAGCGCTTTCACTGCGGCTTCGAGCGCGACGAAATTCGCACGCGTGGTTTTAGCCAGGAGCAGGATTTCAGCAGAGCGCTCGACGTTTCCCTTCCAGTGATAGACCGATTCCATCTCGGGCAAAATCTGCACGCAGGCCGCGAGCCGCGCAATCACCAGAATATCAGCTAGCCGCACAGCCTCCTCGCGGCTTCCAGCCGTCATCAAGACCAGAATTGCCTCTGCGGGTGGGTCAGACATGATTGAAACGATGAATGATGAACGCTGAACGATGAATGAAAGACGAAGTCTTTATAGTTCATCGTTCAGCGTTCATCGTTCATACTTTCCTCTACGTCTTCGTCCAGCGTCGTGCCCGTCAGGGGCGTCGTGTCGCTGCCGAAGTAGGCGTTATAGAGTTCCATGGCCCGGTCAAAGTCGCGTTCGTCCACCAGGACCATGGCCCCCGGCGAGGTCGTCGAAAGCAGCGGCGAGAAGGCGTCCATGCCGCCTGACTGTACGGCGGAACGAATATTATTCTGGATCAGAATGTCGTTGACCATCTCCGCCTCGGCCGGAGAGCCGATGTTATGTAGCGGCACAAACCGCGCTTCGGAGCTATCGCGCCCAGTGTTCTCAGGCGTGAGACGCTCGACCAGTTCCGCGTTATCGTCAGGACAGCGCGTGATGCCGGCTTCGTACTCGGATTCGCAAACAGGACAGAACATAGAGTCTCCACAAAGGTTTCGGGTTACGAGTTTAGAGTTTCGAGTTAGTTTAAACCCGAAACTCTAAACTTCAAACCCGAAACTCGCTACCGCGTTGCACGCACGGCGCGCTCGAAAGGTATCTCCTCGAAATGCGTTATCTCTTTGAAGCTGTGGAAGCGCTCGTTGATCTCGTCGTAGGTCAAGCGCTGCACGCGCTCGGTCCCAAACTCTTCGACATTAAAGGAGGCCATCACGGAGCCGAAGATCATGGCCCGCCGCATCGCGGCTTCGTCCAGGGTCTCCTGGCTCGCCATGTATCCCATGAACCCGCCGGCGAAAGTGTCGCCTGCGCCCGTCGGGTCGAAGACGGACTCAAGCGGGTAGGCCGGGATGGCGAAATAGGTTTCGGGCGTGAACAACGCCGCACCGTACTCGCCGCGCTTGACGATCAAAGCTCGCGGTCCCCAGGACAGAACTTTACGCGCAGCCTTAATCAGGTTCGGCTCGTTCGCAAGCTGGCGCGCCTCCGCGTCGTTGATGATGACGACGTTGACGCCCCTGATCGCTTCGAGCAGCGAGTCGTGCGCGCTGTCTATCCATAAATTCATGGTGTCCAGCGCGACCAGTTCCGCGTCCTTCACCTGCTCGCGGACACCGCGCTGCAATTCGGGCTGGATATTGCCCAGAAAGACCAGGCGGGACTGCCTGGACGCTTCCGAAAGTTTCGGCTTGAAATCCGCGAAGACGTTGAGCTGCGTGTCGAGCGTGTGCGCCGTGTTCAAATCGAAATCGTAGCGACCGCGCCAGCGAAAGGTCTTCCCTTCGGGGATGCGTTCGAGATCGGTCGTGTCCACTTTGTGCTGCTCAAACACTTTTCCATCTTCTTCGCTGAAATCGCCGCCGACGACGCCGACCACGCGCACGTCCGTGTAGAAACTCGCGGAGATAGAGAAGTGCGCCGCAGACCCGCCCAGCATCTTCTCGCGCCTGCCAAACGGCGTCTCCACCTCGTCAAAAGCCACCGACCCGACAACAAGTAAGGACATCTGTTCTAATCACTCCTTTGAGAATAGTTATCAGTGGTCGGTGGTCAGTGGTCAGAAAAAGCACGATGCCGAAGCCAGACCTCGTAGGATAAAGCGGCAAGTTTGCCAACGCGCAATTACTGACCACTGACCACTGACTACTGACTACTGTTCTTCGGCAATGGTCCGCCGAGATCGCGCAGGGCATCCGACACCTGCTTGCTAAAGGAGCTCTCCGGGTGCTCGTTGACCAGTTGCGACAGGTAATTGCGCGCATCCTCGCGGTATTTTTCGGGTGACAAACGATTCTTCTCCGGAAGCGAGACGGCCTTTTGTTTGCCGCGATTCTGAGAAAGGTAGAAACTGCTCATGCCCGCCATGTAGAGCGCTTCGTCAATCTTCGCAAAGTTCGGATTGCCCGCGATAATCTCTTCACAGCGCTTGAGCGCTGCGAAGTAGGCTTTCTTCAGCTTGAAATATTGCCGCGCGACTTCCAGATTGTGGAAAGAATCCTTCTCCAGGTCTGCATCGCGAACGAGCGAGGCGTCCGGCCCGCGCTGCGCCGTCCCCTGAGCCACCGCATCAGGAGCAAAGTAAAAGCCCGACACCATCAGGCCGATTATTAGAACTGTTTTCTTCATACTCACCTCCAAAAAGCAGTGACAAGTGACGAGTGATAAGTGACGAGCAGAGACGGGTTTTATCTCGTCACTTGTCACTCGTCACTTGTCACTGTATTTACCAATGATTGCTTCCAATTTTTTCTTCGTGGCTTCCGGCCACAGGTTCGGTGCAGTGAAGATCGCACTCTTCAGGGCCGAGCCGCAAGCGCAGCCGCGCGGCTTCCCGGTCAGAGCCTTGACGGCCTCCCGCATGATGACCTGTGCGTTGCGCACGTTCTTGTTGAGATACTCGACGACGGTTTCGACAGAGACGGCGTCGTGGGCCTCGTGCCAGCAGTCGTAATCCGTGACCAGGGCGAGCGTGGCGTAACAGATTTCGGCCTCGCGCGCGAGCTTGGCCTCTTGCAGGTTTGTCATCCCGATGACGTCCATTCCCCACGAGCGATAGACGTTCGACTCGGCTTTTGTAGAGAACGCTGGACCCTCCATGCAAAGATAGGTTCCGCCCCTGTGCGTCCTGACATCTGCTGCGCCGCACGCCGCTTCGAGCACGTCGCCAAGCTCGCTACAGACCGGGTGCGCGAACGTGATGTGCGCGACAATGCCCTCGCCGAAAAAGGTTGACTCGCTGGCGCGCGCGCGCGTGCGGTCGAAGAATTGGTCCGGGATGACCATGTCGAGCGGCGCATACTGTTCCTGCAAAGAGCCGACGGCCGAAGCCGAAAGGATGCGCTCGACGCCGAGCAGCTTCATGGCGTAGATGTTTGCGCGGAACGGCAAATTCGTAGGGGTGTAGAGATGACCGCGACCGTGGCGCGGTAGAAATGCAACCCGCACGCCTTCGAGCGTCCCCGTGATGAACGCGTCCGAAGGATTCCCGAAAGGAGTCTCAACCCGCACCTCTTCCACGTCCTTCAACTCAGGCATCTGGTAGAGGCCGCTGCCGCCGATAATGCCTATCTGTGCTGTCGTCATAATATTTTGTAGGGGCAGGGACAAGTCCTCTGCCCGCCTGATTACATAATGAAAACACGGGCAGAGGACTTGTCCCTGCCCCTACAATTTCACTCGCCCGGAATAAATCCAACTCGCATCTCTTCAGATCCGACCGCCCGAAACTTTCCATCCTCTTCGACAACGCGGCAAAGCGGAGCGTCTGGGTCATGATAGAAGAAGCAGAGCCAGTTCTCGCGTGCCGCCTGGGGCAGCAGGCGCTTTTTCGCTTCGAGCGTTTCGACCGGATAGAGATCGTAACCCATGATCCACGCGAACGGCACGTGGGCGCGCGTCGGGACCAGATCGGCGAAACTGTAGAGCGTCTGCCCGCCTCGCTCCAGCCTAGCGCACTGCATCGTGCGCGAATGCCCGCTAATCGTCTCCATACGCAGGCCCGGCACCACTTCGTAATCCGCTTCCTTTAATTCAAGCTGCCCGGTCTCTTCGAGAGGCTCCCAATTCTCAGGCATGTAGCTTGCCCGGTCACGTTCGTGCGGCCTCAAAGCATGCTCGTACTCGTGGCGCGAGACGAAATAGCGCGCGTTCGGGAAAGTCGCTACGACGCGCCCGCTTTCATCCAGCTTCGTGTTGCCGCCCGCGTGATCAAAATGCAGGTGCGTGTTGACGACTATCGTGATCTCGTCCGCGCTCGCGTTCGTTAATGCCTTTAACGATTCGGCCAGGGGGCGTTCGCGCGTGATTCCGTACATCGCCTCATGCTTTGGCGACCATTTATCCCCGATGCCCGTTTCGATTAGAATGCGCTCTCCTGCCGCCTCTATGAACAGGCAGTTCATGTTCAGGCGGATTCGATTATGCTCATCCGGCGGGCAGGCGCGCGACCAGAGGTTGCGCGGGACGACGCCGAACATTGCGCCCCCGTCCAGCCGGAACTCTGTGTCCGGGACAACCTCTACTCGATAATCTCCAAGCCACATCAGCGCTCCTTGCCGCCCGCGCTGTCGCTCAACTTGAAATCAAAATCCTCCGCGACCTTCACGCGCGAGCGCGCGACAAGCTCGTCAATGATCTTCTTCTGCTTGTCCTGTTCGGCAGCCCTTCGCGCCTGCTCGCGCGGCGGCAACGGCGGGGCCATCGGGTCCGCCTGCTCTATTCCGTATCCGATCAGGATGTGACGGGCATGGACCTGCTCCTCCTCGCCGCCCTCGCCGGGCCTCATCCCGCGCTCATCAACCTTGATGATGTGGTAGCCGAACTCCGTCTCCACGATATCGCTGATCTGCCCTGGCTGGAGACCGAAGGCAGCATCCTCGAACGGCTTGATCATCTGTCCGCGCCCGAACCAGCCCAGGTCGCCTCCTCTCGTCTTACTGCCGGGATCTGTCGAAAACTCTGCCGCAAGTTTACTGAAATCTTCGCCGGCGCGTGCCCGTCTGAGGACATCTTCTGCCTTGCCGCGTATCTTGGCGACGTAGGCATCAACCTCTGCGTCCGTTGCTTTGATGCGCGGGGCCAAATGTTCCCTGGCGTAATAACTGGCCAGAACGCGTGCTTCCTGCAGCATGAGCTGTAACTGCACTTTCCGGTCCTTGTCCAGGCCCTGTTGAAGGCCGCGCCGTTCAGCGATCATGAACTCCGCCCACTGCTGCTTAAACTGCTGCTTTCTTTCTGGAGGTATGTCGGTCCCCGTTTGACTTCGCGCTTTGATATCGGCGATGACTTCTTCAAACTTCTGCTCCTGTCCAGGCTCTTTTAAAAAGGCGTCAACGTCGGCCTGTGTAATGCTGACAAAAGAGGAAGCCCCCGCAGGAGCCTCCTTATTCTGCTTTTCAATATAGGTCTGTCCGATGACGATTGCGCGCGAAAGAGCCAACTGCCGCTGTACCTCCGGACGGTCGGCGATGCCAGCCGCCCTGGCCTCTTCCGCCACCGCGAGCAACTCACGAAGCTCTTTGGCGAGTTCCTGACGCGCCTCTTTATTTCTGGAGTAAACTGCCTGCTCCTGCTCCGGGAAAGTTTCGACTAACTTCACAAGATCATCCGAGGAGATGTCCACTCCGGTCCCGGCCTTTACCTGCCAGAAGACCAAACCTGCTGCAAAAAGAATAGCGACGCCGGCGGCGATGAGGGCCTTCAGAGTCGGATTCACGCCTCCGGTAGGGGCATAAGGCGACTTGCGGACCGGCTGGACCGTTTGCTTCTGAACTTGCCCCCCGGTTGTTTGTGCGGCACCCGCTTGCGGGGCCTCCGCGACATCCGTGCCGCACGCGGGGCAAACCCGTTGTCCCTCAGCCAAAGTAGTTCCACATTTATGACAAGCAATCATTCCGCTCTCCTTAGCTCTTCTTTCGCTCTTCAATCACTCACTTCAGAACCGACATGCTCCACCAGTTCCAAAAGGACTCCGTTCGCAGATGACGGGTGAATGAAGGCGACCAGACAGCCGCCCGCGCCCGTGCGCGGAGTCTCGTCAATCAATCGCGCGCCCTTCTCTTTCAACCTCTGAAGCGTCGCGCGGATGTCCTGGACGCGCACGGCGATGTGGTGAATCCCGGCACCGCGCTTTTCCAGGAATTTGGCGACAGGCGAATCATCGCTCGTCGGCTCAAGCAACTCAATACGCGGCTCGCCCACGGGCAGCATCGCCACGCGGACCTTCTGCTCTTCGACAACCTCCGTGTGCGTCAGCTCAAGTCCCAGCGCATCGCGCCAGAACGAGAGCGCATCATCCAGCGCGCGTGTGGCGATTCCGATATGCTCGATTTTCATAATCAGTAGTCAGTGGTCGGTGGTCAGTGGTCAGTGGCAGTTTTTAGCTTTGGCTTTTTACTGACCACTGACTACTGACCACTGACCACTGCTCTCAAAATTTCTTCCACAGCGGAATAAGGGTCACGGCGCTTGGCGGCGACTTCCTCTGCGAGCGCGTCGAGTCTCTCTGATGCGGAATCAGACTTCAGAGTTTGCGCCAGCAGGCGCTCGCGCAGGAGTTCCAGAATGCGCCAGCGCGCGATTGCACGACGTCGCTCAAGACTCGATTCGGCGCTTCGCTGAAACTGGCCGTAGCTCTCAATCGCGGCCAGAAGGTCGCCGACACCTTTATTCTCGGTTGCGACCGTTTTGATTATGGGCGGCAGCCAGGCGTCCGGCCGCATGGCGAGTGAGAGCAGGGCGTCCAACTCTTTCTCCGTTCTGAGGACGCCCTCGCGGTCGGCCTTGTTGATGACGAAGATGTCGCCGATCTCCATGATGCCCGCCTTAATCGCCTGGATGTCATCGCCCATGCCCGGCACGAGCACGACGACGGAGACGTCCGCCGTCTTTACAATCTCGACTTCATCCTGCCCGACTCCGACCGTCTCGACGATGATCTTGCCATAGCCGGCCGCGTCCAGGATGGCGACCGCATCCACTGTCGCGCGCGCCAGGCCGCCCAGATTGCCGCGCGTCGCCATCGAGCGAATGAAGACATTACTGTCGAGGCCGAGCGTCTGCATGCGTATGCGGTCACCCAGGATTGCCCCGCCTGAGAACGGGCTCGAAGGATCAACACAGATGATGCCGACGCGCTCATCTCTCTGCCTGTAGGCGAGCGCCAGCTTATCAACGAGCGAAGATTTTCCGGCACCGGGCGCACCCGTAATTCCGATGACCGTCCCGCGCCCGGTCCGCGGGAAGATCGCCCTCATCAACGCAGCAGCATCTCCTATACCGTCTTCTACTTTTGAAATTGCGCGAGCGACGGCACGAGCGTCCCCCATGCTAATCCGGTTAATGAGAGTTTCACTATCCATCAAGCCTTAACTCAGGGACGCGGGATGCCCAGGTCATCACAAATTTTGCGTGCCAGTATGTTCTTTATCTCGCGGTGGCGCGGAACGGCAGACATCGCTCCCGTGGTAACGTTCCTATAAATTGTATGCTTCGCGCCTTCCCGGAAGAAGACACAGCCATTCGATTCGAGGTGGCGGATAAGGTCTGTGCGTTTCATCGTTACGCCGCACGTAACGTCAAGCGTTCCCGCGTAACTTTCGCGCCTTTCGCCAGCCGTCGCTCTGATTCATTCCTGTTCGCTTCAAGAATCAACTGCACGGCTTCGAGCAAATTTTCCCGCACTTCCTCTATAGTTTCGCCCTGCGTATTTGCGCCTGGAAGTTCTGCTATATAGCCGATATAGCCGCCTTCTTCGGCTTCTTCGTAAATTGCCGTTAAGTTAAGTTCTGTCATATAGCCTCAGCATTCTCTGGCCTAGTCACTGCTTTAACAGCTCGCGCGCGATGATGATGCGCTGGATTTCGCTGGTTCCTTCGCCGATGGTGCAGAGTTTGGAATCGCGCCAGTATTTTTCCGGCGGGTAATCTTTCGTGTAGCCGTAGCCGCCGTGAATCTGTATGGCCTCTTCGCAGACACGCACGCTCATCTCAGAAGCATACAGCTTCGCCATCGAAGATTCTTTGGTCGTCTTCTTGCCGCTGTCCTTGAGGTAGGCGGCGCGGTACATCAGCAGGCGCGCAGCCTCTATCTGCACGGCCATATCCGCCAGCTTGAACTGGATCGCCTGAAATTCCGCGATGGGCTTGCCGAACTGCTCACGCTCCTTCGCATAACGGACCGCCGATTCGTAAGCTCCCTGCGCGATACCGACCGCGAGGGCTGCAATCGAGATGCGCCCGCCGTCGAGAATCTGCATCGCGTTGACGAATCCCATTCCTTCCTCGCCGAGCAGATTCCCCTCCCCGACATGGCAGTCCTCGAAAATAACGCTCGCCGTCTCGGACGCGCGCAGGCCGAGCTTGTTCTCCTTCTTCGTCGGCGTAAAACCCTTCTGGCCTTTCTCAAAAATGAAGGCGGAGATTCCCTTGCTTCTCTGCGCACGGTCCGTCACAGCCATCGCCACGCAGGTGTCCGCATGAATGGCGTGGGTGATGAAGTTCTTCGCGCCGTTGACGACGTAGCCGCCGTTCTGCCTTGCGGCAGTGGTCCGCGTCCCCGAGGCATCAGAGCCCGCGCCAGGCTCCGTCAGCCCCCACGCGCCCAGATGCTTCCCTTGCGCGAGCGGCACTAAATATTTACGCTTCTGCTCCTCAGAGCCGTAGATGTAGATGTGATTCGAGCAGAGCGAATTGTGCGCGGCCACGGAGATGCCGACCGAGCCGTCAACGCGCGAGAGCTCCTCGATGATGGTCGCGTACTCGACGTATCCCATCCCGGCCCCGCCATACTCTTCCGGGAAGATGACGCCCGTCAGCCCCAGCTCGGCCAGCTTCGGCCAAAGTTCTATGGGGAAATGCTGAGACTCGTCCCACTCCATCACGTGCGGCGCGATCTCGCCCTCGGCAAACTCGCGCACGCTCCATTTGACCTGTTGCTGTTCTTCCGTCAACTCGAATTCCATAAAACACCCCTTAAGAACGTAAATCGCGAATCGTAAATCGTGACAAGAGAAAACCGTTCATCTTTTCACGATTCACGATTTACGATTTACGATTTACGAATCCATTCTACCTCAGTCTCGCCGCGCGCCGTTAACCGCGCCGCGCTCTGCGCGTCTTCGTTTTAGCATTCGCCTGCGCTTTCGGTTTTCGTTTGCCGCCCATGAGGCGCGCGACCTCTGCGGGCGAGAGTGTGCGCCACTGTTTGGGCGCGAGGCGCTCGTCCTTGAGAGACCCGATTTGCACGCGGCGTAGTTTGAGAACCGAATGGCCGATGGCGTCGAACATGCGCCTGATCTGCTGGTTGCGACCTTCATGCAGGACGACCTCGAACCAGGAGTTGGTCGCGCTCTCGTCCGTCCCTGTAATCTCTGTGGGGGCTGTGCGGACGCCATCTTCTAGAACTATCCCGCGCCGCAGACGCTCAATCATGTTCTCGGACGGCACGCCCTTGACCTTCACCTCGTAAACCTTCGCCACCTTGTTGCGCGCCGACGTAATGTAATTGGTGAACTCGCCGTCGTTGGTCAACAGCAGCAGCCCTTCCGTATTGAAATCCAGTCTCCCGACCGGATGAAGCCGGCCGAGCGACTGCGGCACAAGCTCCGTGACGAGCGGGCGGCCTTCCGGGTCCGCGAGGCTCGTCAGGTAGCCTCTGGGCTTATTGAGCAGAATGTAAATTTTCTCGCGCGCCTTCAGGCGTGGATTAATCAGGCGACCGCGCACCTTGATGTGGTCGCGCTCCGGGTCCGCTTTAGTCCCAGGCGTGGTGATGACCTGCCCGTTGACGGTCACCTCGCCCGCCGCAATCATCTCCTCCGCGTGACGACGCGAGGCAATGCCAGCCGCCGCGATCAATTTTTGAAGTCGTTCTTCCAATGCGCTCACCCAAACCTAGTTCAATAATTCTACGCTGACCGTCTCGTATGTAGTGTGTCCGATGGCGTCGCACGAGTAAGCCCGAAGCCGATACTTCTTCCCTTTAGCCAGGAACTCGCGCGCCTTCGTATTTTTCGGGTCGGAGAAAATTTGCTGCATCTCGCCTTCGACCTTGACCCAGACGTGAAAAGTGCTCGGCAATGAAAAGAGCAGATACTCGTTGCGCTCTATATTCACGAAATCAACAGTGAACTCTTCCAGCTTGCAGGTCGGGTCGGCGGAAGGGTCCGTCCTTAAGCCGAAGAGCCCCTTGATGCGCCCTCGCTCGTCATACTTGATGACTGGAGTTCCTTCTTCATTCCTGACGGAGACAACCGGGCCGTCTGCTTTGACGACGGAATTTTGAGCAGCATTATTTGGCTGAACCGATGATGTGCAACCCAGCAACCCGCAATGAGCCATCAGGACTAAGGCCGCCGCGGAGTTACGCCGACGACGCGTGGTGTGGGTCTTCGGTACTGGCGAGGAGTCGAGCATAAACGCTATTGGATCCCGCCTGCTAAATCTTCAAAATCCTCTATGCTCGGCAGCTCCGTCAGATCTTTCAGGCCGAATTGAAGCAGAAACTCTTTGGACGTGCCGTACATCATCGGACGCCCGATAGTCTCCTTGCGGCCACAGGCCTTGATGAGTCGCTTGTCCAGAAGCGTCTTGATGGCCGAAGGAGACTGCACGCCCCTTATCTCTAAGATTTCGGGCACCGTTATCGGCTGCTTGTAGGCGATGACGGCGAGCGTCTCAAGAGAAGCGAGCGAGAGTTTGGCAGAAGGGCGCGACTTGAGGAAGGCGCGGACGTGCTCGTGATGTTCTGGGCGCGTGGCGAACTGCCAGCCCCCTGCGACTTCGCGCAATTGCAGGCCGCCGTTGCGGGCGTTGAACTCTTTGACCAGCTCTTCCAGCGCCAGCTCGATCCAGCCGCGATCTTCCTTAAGCACATCCGCGAGCGCCTTAACGCTCAGCGGCTCTTCGGCGACGAAGATGAGGGCCTCGACAATCGCCATCATCTCGGACATGCTGCGAACGTTGTGCGGCGTTTCCGCCTCCTCGGCCGCGGCCGTCTCATTCCCATTACTTTCGGCGGCGCGCAGACGCGCCTCTTCCAGAGCGTCCTCTGCATCCGCATCGTGAATAATGGCGCCCTCGTCCTCCGGCGCCATTGCGGCCTCAAACTCCAGGCCGGCGTCTTCCGTCTGTGCGGAGCTTTCAGGCTCGACCGTCTTCCGCTGCAATTTTTCTTTGATCTTTTTAAGCATGGCAGTAAGAGTTTAGGCGCTGGCGCGCGCGATAATCTCCCCGAAAGTCTGTTGCTGCACGAGAGAGATTTCCGTTGTCCGAACGAGTTCGAGGACAGAGAGAAACGCGAGCACGAGCTCGCGCCGCGAGTTCGCGCGTTCGAAATAGACGCGCAGATTCAGCTCGCCCGCCGAGAGGACCATGTTACGCAGGCGCTCCAGCATCTCCGCCATGGTCATCTCTTCGCGCTCGATTTCAAGCAAAACCTCTTCCTTGTGGCGCGCGAGAATCTGCTGAAAGACTCTCAGGAGGTCGAAGAGCCCGACGGCGACCTCAGGGTTCTGCTTATCCGTCTCGATCTCGCCGCGTGTGAAAACGGCCTGCTCGACGGTGGCGCGCGACCAGAGCATTTGCGCGGCGGCCTTGTACTTCTGGTGCTCAAGGAGCTGGTTGACGAGCTCGTTGCGCGGGTCCAGGAGTTCTTCGTCGTCGGCTGGCGCGAGCGGGTCGCGCGGCAGAAGCATCTTCGACTTGATCTCGATCAAGGTTGCCGCCATCACTAAAAAATCGCCGGCGACGGCGATGTCCAGTTCCTGCATTAGCTGTAGGTAGCGCAGATATTCATTCGTGATGCGCGCGACAGGGATGTCGTAGATGTCCACCTGCTCCTGCCGAATCAGGTAGAGCAGCAGGTCGAGCGGACCCGCAAACTCTCCGAGGATGAGCTTCAGCTCGTCGCCGCCGCCCTCCGTAACGATCTCAGGCCGCGCGCCCGCGACGCTGATGGTCTGCGGCGCTGTTTGAGTCGCTTGCGGGATTTCTTGTGTCTCTTCCATCATCTACTCCTGGATTAATAAACCACAGAGGCACAGAGACACAGAGAACAATGTTTCAAATTCAGATTTTGCGATTTCAATTTTTTATTCTTCCTCTGTGTCTCTGTGCCTCTGTGGTTCATTACCTATCTACTGTGCGCGCCGTGAAGGCCCAGACGGGCCTTCACATCTTCCATCGTCGCGCGCGCGACCGTGCTGGCGCGCGCGCGCCCCTGCTCCAGAACGCGGTCCAGCTCATCCTCCGTGATCGCGCGCACGCGCTCCTGATAAGGCCGCAGGAATTCTACCACTACCTCGGCCAGTTCGCCTTTCAACCGGGCATAGCCATGGCCCGCGAAATGCTCCTCGATTTCGGGGCGCGTCTTCCGCGTCAGGAGCTGGTAGATCGTGAGCAGATTCATGAGCGCCGGGCGCGACTCGTCAAAGCGTATCTCCGTGCCTGAGTCCGTAACAGCGCGCTTGAATTTACGCGCGATGGCATCTGCGTCGTCGAGCAGGGCGATACTGCCGTTCGGGTTCTCGTCGGACTTCGCCATCTTCCTCGCGGGGTCGCTCAAAGACATGATGCGCGCGCCGACTTTCGGGATGAAGGGCTCCGGGATGCGAAACGTCTCGCCATAGTCGCGGTTGAAACGCGCCGCCACATCGCGCGTCAGCTCTAGATGCTGTTTTTGATCCTCGCCGACGGGCACGAGGTCTGTTTGATAAAGCAGGATGTCGGAGGCCATCAGCACCGGATAATCGAAGAGCCCGACGTTGACCAATCCGCGCTGCTTGCGCCCTTTCTCTTTGAACTGCGTCATGCGGTCCAGCTCGGACATGCGCGTCATGCAGTTCAGGACCCAGGCGAGCTCCGCGTGTTCCGGAACGTCCGATTGAATGAAGATGGTCGAAACCCGCGGGTCAATCCCCGCCGCCAGATACAGGCGGGCGACCTCTCTGGTCTTCGACGCCAGCTCTTTCGGGTCCTGCGGAAGTGTGATGGCGTGCAGGTTGACGACGCAGAAGAAACTCTCGTACTCGTGCTGCAACTCGACCCAGTTTCTGAGCGCGCCGAGATAATTGCCGAGATGAAAGCCGCCAGTGGGCTGCGCGCCGCTGAAGATTCGTTTCATCAGATTATCTTACGTGCCGATGAAGACCAGTTTCATCGCGAACGGTAACACGACATTAAAGATCGCACCGAAAACGCCCGTGAACACCGCGATGAACAACAAAATAAATCCGAACTGCTCCAGGGCCTCGATGGCCGACTCGAAACTCGACGGTAAAATGCTCGAAAGAACTTTGCTGCCGTCGAGCGGCGGTATCGGAAACAGGTTGAAAACGGCCAGTGCAACGTTCAGAGTGAAAAACCCGTAAAGCAGCTTAATTGCCCCCAGCGTAAAATCGGAATCGCTGTTGACAACCATCGCCTGGCCGAATCTTCCAATCACCCCCGTCTCGTACAGTATGCGGATCGTGATCCCGGCAACGATGGCTATGATTAAATTACACAGGATGCCCGCAATCGAGACCCAAAAATTCGCCACACGCTTATTGCGCCACCGGAGCGGATTGACAGGCGTCGGGCGCGCCCAGCCGAGGAGCGGCGCGTGCGTGAAGAAGGCTATCGCAGGGAAGAGCAACGTCCCGATTGGGTCAACGTGCGTGACCGGGTTGAGCGAGACGCGCCCTTGCGAACGCGCCAGGTCATCCCCGAATCTGCTGGACATCCAGGCGTGCCCGGCCTCGTGCAAAGAGAGCGAGAACACGAGCGCCACCATGTAAAGGATGAATTGACCTATGTCGTAATTGCCCATCACTTAACCCGGACAAAGCAAACGCACTCAAGAACGACCCATCACACTATCATGCACACCTAGAGGAGTCAAAAAGTTCAATTGCGGAATGCGGATTTCGGATTGCGGATTTAGAAAAGCAGAAGGCACAAGGCAGAAAGCTGCACGCCAGTCTGTTTTTACTGCCAACTGTCCTTTCAATCCGCAATCCGAAATCCGCATTCCGCAATCCTCAGAGCAGCGCCCCGCGGATGCCGAGCGGCAGGCTGTAAACGGCTTCGTGTGTGGCAACCACCATGTCGCCCGCCTGGCTGAAAGCAAGGCCGACGACGTTCATTCCGGCGACGAACATTTCAGCGTCCTGCCCGTCGGGCGTAATCCGCACGATGCCGCGACGCCCGCGCAAAGAGGCTGCGACATAAAGGTAGCCCTCGGCGTCAAAAGCTATCCCGTGCGGGCGGCCCAGGCCCCTGTAGAAGACGCTCTGCTGCCCGTTCTGGTCAATCTTCGTGACCACCTCGAAACTCGAAACCGTCGGACCCGTCACGTACAAGGCGTCGTCCGGTCCAAAGGCCAGGTGATAGGCCGAAACGGACGGCTCCAACTGCGCCCAAGCCTTCTCCTCGCCAATGCCATTGATACGATAGATCGTGCCCATGCGGTCGCCCACATACATGCGCCCTTCTTTGTCGAAAGCCAGCCCCGTCGCCACACCCAGATTCCGCGCAAACGCGACCGGCTCTTTGAACGGCGTGATGCGATAAACGTTTCCATCCAGACGACTGGTCACAAACATCTGGCCCGATTTATCAAAGGCGATGCCGGTCGGGTTAGCCACCTCGCCTGTAAAATCCGAGACCGCGCCGTTCGCATCAATTCGAAAGATGGTGACGGGAAACTGCTGGCCGCGCGAGCCCGAACGCGTGACGTAGAGCGAGCCGTCGTCCGGGTCGAAAGCCGGATTGGCGACGAGGTGTAGGTCCTCCGCGAGTTTTCTGCCGACGATGAGCTTTGCCGGAGCAGTCCTTTGAGAGTTACTCTCAAGCATTACTCTCGCCTCACCGCTGCCATTCATTTCGGGCACGATTGCCAGCACGCGACTCGCCGAAGCCGCCACCAGACGCCCCGGCGAATCCTCAAACCAAGAGCCGCAAGTTCCGACGTTGCTGGTGTCGAAATCGGCGCACTCGATGATTACCTCGCCACCGGGAATCGCCGCCGACGGGTTGACCCGCACAATTCGTCCAGCCCCGCTCATCTGTATAGTCTCTCCATATTGTGGTCGTGAATCGTAAATCGTAAATCGTGAATAGACGGAATCCGCTCGTCTATTCACGATTTACGATTTACGATTCACGAGCTAATCATACGACGCGCGCGCAAGCGGTGTCTAATGCGAAGATTCCAGGAATTTTTGGTGCCGCTCCGGCGCTTATTTCGCTGCTGACGCCCAGGCTGACTGTGTTATAATCCGCCGCGGTCAAGCCAGACTCCGCCGGACTCTTCGGAAAGCGGGGTTACTGCGCCTTGCGTGCGCTGAAGATGCCTGGCCGGGTCATCGTATAATGCTCAAGCGACCGAGCGAATTGATTTCGCAGAGCAACATCCAACAGTTTCACACGGCGTCCGATTCCTGCCAACGCTCGCTTCAATCTACCTGTAATTACAGTCAGTCTGGAGTCTGGTGTCTGGAGTCTGGAGTCTTTTTGACTCTCGACTTCAGACTCCAGACTCCAGACTTTTCATCTGGAGACAATAGCCATTAGTAACGTACACGGAAACACACAGGGGCTTAAGCCGAATCAACTGCGGCGCATCGAAAAACTCTACTCGCGGCGTATTTCGCCACACCAGATTGTGACGCCCGAATTCGCGCGCCAGATGACTGAACTCTCCTTTGAGACACGCAGGCAGATAGGCGCGTTGATTGACCGCAAGGGGTACGTCGAATACGTCGTCGTCGGCGACGCGCGGCGAATCGAGTTGCCCGATTTGAAGCGCACGCGCGTCGGCTCGGACCGCTTTCGCGGCCTGCGCTGTGTGCACACGCACCTGCGCGGCGAAGAATTGACACAGGACGATTTGACCGACCTGGCCCTGCTCCGGCTCGACTTGATGGCCGCCCTGGACGTTGATGAGCGCACGGGCCTGCCGGGCGTGGTCAGGGCCGCGCACCTCTTGCCGACCACCGCCGCTGAATTGGACGCGAAAGGGGAGACGAAGCCCTACGCTTTTCTGGAGCCACAGGTCCCTTCGCAACTGGACGTTGATTTTCTAGCGTTGATCAACTCGCTCGAAGAAGAGATGGCGCGCAATCGCCGCACGACGCGTCGCGCCGAAGCGCGGGAGCGCACGATTCTGGTCGGCGTGACGACCGGCTCGATGTACGAGGCCGAAGAATCTATGGCTGAGCTTCAGGAGTTGGCGGCTTCGGCTGGCGTCGTCGTGCTCGACAGCGTCATTCAAAGGCGCGCTGCGATTGACCCACGCACGGTCATGGGCCGCGGCAAACTTGACGAGCTCCTCGTTCGGGCACTTCAGTTGGGCGCCGACCTAATAGTCTTCGACCGCGAGTTGCAGCCCGCGCAGGTGCGTTCGCTTTCAGAGGCGACGGACCTGAAGGTGATTGACCGCTCGCAGCTCATCCTGGACATCTTCGCCCAGCGCGCGCAATCGCGCGAAGGCAAGATTCAGGTGGAGCTGGCGCAATTGAAATACCTGCTGCCGCGCCTGATCGCCGGACAGGATTCAGCCTTCTCTCGCCTCGCGGGCGGCATCGGCGGGCGAGGCCCCGGCGAAACGAAACTGGAAACGGACCGCCGCCGCGTCCGCGACCGGATTCACCGGCTCGAAAAAGAGATTAACAGTCTCTCTTTGCGCCGGCAGGAGCGTCGTAAGGAGAGGGTCCGGCGCGAGTTCCCTGTCATCTCCATCGTCGGGTACACCAACGCTGGCAAATCTACGCTTCTCAACGCGCTCACTTCGAGTAACGTTCACGCAGAGCAGCGCATGTTTGCGACGCTCGACCCGACCTCTCGCAGGCTCCGCCTGCCGCGGGAACAGGAGATCATCATCAACGACACGGTCGGTTTTATACGCGACCTGCCGCCCGACCTGCTCGCCGCTTTCCGCGCCACGCTCGAAGAGATTAGCGAGAGCCAGCTGCTCATACATCTCGTTGACGCAGCCAACCCACGCTGGCAGCAGCAGCTCGAATCGGTGGAAAGAATCCTGGGCGAGCTTAATTTCGGCAAGATTCCGCGACTCGTCGTCTTCAACAAAGCGGACCTCCTCGACCGCAACTCACTAGAATCCATTCTCCGCCAGGCGTCTCAGAGCGGGGCGCTCAAGGTGATAGCCATCTCCGCCACAGAGCCGCAGACCCTGCGCCCCATGCTTGAGAGCGTGAGCGCGATTCTCGCTCGGGACCTTTTGGAGAAGCCGGGTGGTCATTCGAGACAACAGGAAGAGGTCGAATACGCCGCGCAACATTAAGATGAACAGCCGTCGCCGCAAACGTTTCACTTCCCCTTTTGCCAGAGCGCGCAACGCCGTGCTCGGGTTCATCGAGCGTCCTTTCAGACGTTACTCACCGACCACACGGTTCTTCATAGGCTATGCCTTCTTCGTCATCACGACCACGCTGCTCCTCGTCACCTCTTACTCGCGCACCTACACGGAGAGCTACCAGGAAGGACTTCCAGTCAGCAGGACTGTCATCTCGCCCGCCGACATCAGTGTGATGGATTGGACCGAGACGGAGAAAAGGCGTGCCGCCGCCCGCGAAGCGGTCCGCCCCGTCTTCATCTTCGATTCGTCGTCAAGGGACACAGCCATTCAAAGCTTCACCGCCGCATGGGAAGACCTGCGCAGGCAGTCGGAGGCCCGCGGCAACAGCAATTCGAACACAGCGAAGAAGGACTTGAAGTGGATGGGGGAAGGCGACGGCCCGGTCGCGTCAGCGATTCTTGCCCACCACTTCAACCTGCTGGAGCTGGAACGCCTGACTCGCATCCTGCGCGAGGTGATGGACCGCGACATTTACAAGGACGAAGACGCCGCTCACCTCAAGCAGGACATCTCGCTCATTGATAAACGCAACCCGGGCATGCAGTCGGTCCTGGCGATGCCGCAAAGCCGCATGATCTCGCTCACGACCGCGCAGGAGAACTTGACGTCGCTTGTCTCCGCGCAGTTGACCGGGTGGACGGAAGAGGAGAAGGCTGCAATGCTCTCGGCGCTGCGGCCTCTGGTCAAGCCGACAGTCTCGTTCGACCCGGTCGTCACCAACGTCGCGCGTGAGGACGCCGCCAGGAAAGTCGAGATGGCGCACTTGCTCTTACGTCGCAACCAGATCGTCGCGCGCGAAGGCGACGTAGTCACCGGTCCGATGCTGGCGCAGCTCGAAGCGATACGCGACTACGGACGAACGGGACGCCGCTGGTGGAATCAACTCTTCGGGCTTCTCTTCATCGTTGCAGCCCTCTACTGGCTGGCCTGGAAATTCATCGAGCACAGAAGCACCGCCATCACACTCTCGTTATCCGTGAGAAGGGCCTTCATGCTGATCGGCTCGGCCGTCCTCATCCAGACGATACTGATTCGCGTCGGCCTGACTCTCACCGAGAGCATCGTCACCAGGGGCATGAATGCGCCGCTCAGCGACCCGACGATCTGGAACTTTGCTATTCCCTTCGCGTCCGCGGCGCTGCTCGTCGCCCTGCTGGTTGACACTCAGCTCGGATTAATCACGGCGCTGATGACCGCACTCTTCGCCGGATTGCTGGCGCCGACAGGCATCATGACTTCTGTTTACGCGGTCGTCTCATCTTCGGCAGCCATTTACGGCATCGGGCGCTACCGCGAGCGCCAATCCGTCACTGTCGCCGGACTCCTGGCGAGCGGAGTCAATGCGCTGACGGCCGTGGCCGTGATCGCATACGGCCAGCAGCCTTTAACGATCAAAACTATTTTCTTCGCGATGGGCTGCGGGATTCTGGGTGGGCTGCTGACGACGATCTTCACTGCGGGCGGGCTGCCGATTAACGAATCCTTCTTCGGAATCCTGACAGACGTCAAGCTCCTCGAACTATCGAACGCGGACCTGCCTGTGCTCGGGCAACTAGCCCTGCGTGCGCCGGGCACGAACCAGCACTCTCATGCCGTCGGCCAGCTCGCAGAGGATGCCTGTCGCGCCGTCGGGGCGAACCCTCTGCTCGCCCGCATCGGCGCGCTCTATCACGACATAGGGAAAACAGCAGCGCCGGAATATTTCGTAGAGAACCAGACGGGCACGAATCCGCACGACCGGCTGAAGCCGACGCAGAGCGCGCGCATCATCACGAGCCACGTCTCCTATGGCATCAAGCTCGCCAAAGAGATCGGCCTGCCGCAGAAAATCACGGACTTCATCCCGCAACACCACGGCACGCGCACCCTGCACTTTTTCCTGCGTAAGGCGCAGGCGCAGGCCAAAGAGGGCGAGGTCATTAACGAGGCGGAGTTTCGCTATCCTGGTCCGAAGCCACAGTTCAGGGAGTCTGCGATTATGATGATCGCCGATTCGTGCGAGGCGGCGGCGCGCTCTCTGGCCTACCCGAATCCGGAGAACATTCGCTCGATTGTCACCAAGATCGTTGACGCCATCATCAGCGACGGGCAACTGGACGAGTGCAACCTGACGTTGAAAGAGATCACGATGATTCGCGAGGCCATCATCACGGCGCTGACGGCCATCTATCACGCGCGCATAGATTATCCAGGCTTTAACCCGCCCGCGATTACCAGCGGCTTGACGGAACTGCCCCGCCCCGAACTGGACACGGAAGAGCGCGGCGTGAGCTACAACAAGACTTCAGAGATTCCGATTAACGAGGCCGGCGAGGTCGAGGACGAAGCGATAGTGCGTAAAGCTGTGAAACGTTAATCCGAAAAGAATAAACTCCTACCACAACCGCGATATCGAATAAGCATCAAGAGCCGCGTCAGCGCTTACGACAGCCATTTTTTCAACCATTGCTTGCGCTATCAGCATCCGGTCGAAAGGATCGCGGTGATAAAATGGTAATCCAGAAACAACATCCAGAGGTGTTAGGCTTATTGGCAAAATCTCAATATCGTTCTCTGCAAGTTGCTGCGGCAAGAAAATATTAAAGGGCTGCGCTAAGCTGAGCTTTCCGGTACTGACCTTGATGGAGATTTCCCAGAGACAAGCTATGCTCAAAAGTAAGTCCGCGTCGGATTCAAGCAAATTTTTCGCTTGCACGCTCAGACGCGGATTATCCTCAATGAACCACAAAAAGGTATGTGTATCAAGCAAAAGCTTCATTACATATACTCTGCAAAATCTTCGAGCGGCTCATCAAAATCATCGGACATGTTGATCAATCCTTTGGCGCTTCCACTCTGGCGGCGCCGTTTGACGGATGGAACTGGTACGAGCTTCACAAGATGTGTTTCATCTTTAGCAATTATCACTTCCTCGCCATTAACTGCGGCATCAATTAAGTCCGACAGGTGCGATTTCGCATCTTCCATGTTTACTTGTTGCATATCCCTTAGCCCTCTCGCCATGAGTTTAATATATTAAAAAGGAATGCTCCATATTCTTTCCAGTGAAATCCTTTATTAGTTCTCAATATATCACGGGGAGGATTCCAAACTATGCATTAACTACTGCTCTCTAAAACCGTCCTCGCAATTTTTGATATGTAATGGCGAGGTCTTCAGGGTGGACGCGCGTTTCGCCGACGGTCGTCATAAAATTCGTGTCGCCAGTCCAGCGCGGCATGATGTGCATGTGAAAGTGGTCCGCGACTCCGGCCCCTGCGGCGCGCCCCAGATTCATCCCCAGATTGAACCCGTGCGGGTGATAGACTTCACGCAACAGGCCTTGCGCCCGCTTCGTTAAATCCATCATCTCGTCCGTCGTCTCCTTCGGCGCGAAGGCAATCTCCGAAAGGTGCTCGTAGGGCACGATCATCAAATGACCGCTGATGTACGGGTAGATGTTGAGGACCACGAAGTTGTGTGTGGCGCGCGTGAGGATGAACTTGCTTTCGTCCTCGCCCTCCGCTTCGAGCATCGTGCAGAAGACGCAGCGCGAGGACTCTTCGCCGGAACCCGATTTGATGTAGTCGTAACGCCAGGGACTCCAGAGCCTGTCCATGACCGCTCACTTTCCGACTGCTGGAAAATTTAGAGAACGGGAGGCATGTGGTCATCCGTGCCGCTGTCGGGCTGTGCGGATGATGGCGTCGAGGGGGCGCTCTCTTCGTTGATTAACTCTTTGAGTTCCTTGCCCGGCTTAAAGTAGGGGACGCGCTTGGCAGGAATGTTGACGGGGTCGCCCGTCTTCGGGTTGCGGCCACGCCGCGCGCCGCGCTCGCGTACGCGGAAACTCCCGAAGCCGCGCAATTCGATCTTCTCACCGTGATTCAAGGTTTCGATAATGCTCTCAAAGACTATCTCGACGAGCCTTTCAGCGTCCTTTTTGGTGAGTTCAGCCGCCCGCGCGACGTCTTCCACCAGTTCCGCTTTAGTCATAGCGTCACCTCGCTGTATCCAAGACAAAGGCCATGGGCCGCAAAGCCTTAAAAGGCCAAATGGAGTAGATTCAACCACTCAAAAGTGAGGATAATCGCGCACGCCGTACAGTAGCAGAAAAGGCGGCCTCCCGCAAGACAAACTATACGCGGCCAATGTGTTAGGGCAGGCAGGAGGCAGAAGAGATGACGAAGCCCCGCGAGGGGCGGCAGAGTTTAGCCCAGGGCGCAAGCCATTAGTATCTACACAAGTATTGATAGATGTTTGGGAATCATTGAACTATCTCGAAAACCTGCAAAAATCTTAGGAAAAACGGATCGAACAAATTCAGGTCTGATCTTTGCTGCGCTCTGGTCAC
>DASVXV010000133.1:0-57097 GCA_036392495.1 Pyrinomonadaceae bacterium
AAATTCAGGTCTGATCTTTGCTGCGCTCTGGTCACTTTCCCAAGTAGTCAGAAATCCTAAGAAAAATGGAGGTTTCTGACTTGTGTAGATACTAATGGCTTGCGCCCTGGGCTTTATGCTATCGCCCGCTGGCGCGGGCTAGATAATCTATGGCATGTTCCAGGGGCTCACGCCCCTGGCTACATTCTGTCGCCCCTAACGGGGCTGACTGATTACTGACCACTGCCTACTGCCTACTGCTTACTGCCTACTGCTTACTGCCTTCTGCTTTCTGCTCTTTCTAGCTGCCGAAAGCTTCGAGAACCTCGTCGGCGTGCGCCTCGACGTTCACCTTATCGAAGACCTTCTTAATCTTACCCTCTTCATCAATCAAAAAGGTCTTGCGAGCCACGCCCATGTACTTTCTCTCGCCCCAGGTCTGCTCGCCGTAAACGCCGTAAGCCTCGGAGACGGAATGGTCCGTGTCGCTCAGGAGCGTGAAGGGAAGACTGTATTTGGAAGCGAATGCCTGGTGAGACGCCTCGTCGTCGAGCGAGACGCCGAGCACTTTGATGCCTTTGTCTTCGAGCG
This sequence comes from Pyrinomonadaceae bacterium, assembly GCA_036392495.1. Lineage (GTDB taxonomy): Bacteria > Acidobacteriota > Blastocatellia > Pyrinomonadales > Pyrinomonadaceae > QHXM01. The sequence continues at coordinate 571 of DASVXV010000133.1, forward strand.
TGGAATGATTGTCACGGAAAGAGCAGGCTTCTTTGGTGCATCCGGGCGTGTCGTCTTTCGGATAAAAGTAGAGCGCCACTTTCTGCCCGCGAAAATCCGAGAGCGTGACCTCGTTCCCCTCAGCGTCGCGGGTCTTGAAATCGGGCGCGGCATCGCCTTCTTTAAGCATAATTGCCTCCGTGTTTGAAATATTGTTGGGTAGAGCCTGTGACATTCTATCATCTGCGACGTCGTTGGGAAGCGCACGGGGGAAACTCCGGGGCGGGGACGTTTGACAAACGTCAACGGTTCCTATAATAGATGCTCGTCCGATGGCACGATTCGAATAGGCGGCACACTACGCCATCTCCGTAGAGGAAATCTCCGCGCATTACCTGTTTAATCAGGGAAGACCAATTTATTTGAAGAATGAGCATTGTTTTATTCCCTGTGGCCGCGCTAGCGGCACACCTGAGTTTAGCCCGGCCTTTTAAGGCCGGGGCACCCATCAACGATTGTATTGCCGGCGTCGCGTGAGCGACGCTTGAGTTCAGCCGTCGCTCACGCGACGCAATAAAACGGACGACCTCTGGTCCCGGCCTTTATGGTCTTTGACGACTAGATTCGGTACTGACAAGAGCGAGCGCGATTGCTACCAGAGTTTTTACCGGATCTATCATTCAAAGACCATAAAGGCCGGGCTAAATTCAAACGCGCCGCTAGCGCGGCGGATTGAGGAGATTAAATGAGACGAAAACTGTTTGCGGCGCTCACAATCGCTGCGCTCTGTCTGACTGCGGTTTTAACCGGCATCGTTTTTATCAGCAAAGCCCGTGCGGAGAAGAATACGGGCAATGACGCTTCGTTCAGCCCCGGCGCTCCAACTCTGGCCGGCAATCGCGCGGCATCGAAACGCGACCGCTGCGCGACGAAAGACCTTGACGAAACTACGGCCACTCAAATTCAAAATTCGCTGGAGCAGTTCAATCGCAACCGCGGGCAGATCAGAAAGTCTGGTTCTGTGACCATCCCCGTCTACTTTCACGTCATCAACAAGGGCAAGGGGGTTGCGAACGGCGACGTGACGATGACAATGCTCAAGGCGCAGATAGATGTCTTGAACGCTTCCTACGGCGGCGCGACCGGGGGAGCAAACACTCCCTACAGGTTCGTGCTCGCCGGAGTTGACCGCACGACCAATCTCGCATGGTTCAATGCCGGGCCGGATACGGCAGCCGAGCGTGAGATGAAGACGGCTCTACACGTCGGCAACGCGGGCGTGCTCAATTTTTACACGAACAATGCGGGCGGCTTCCTGCTCGGTTGGGCCACATTCCCGTTCTGGTATGCGGACGATCCCCTGATGGACGGCGTGGTCTGCCTCTACTCCAGCCTGCCGGGCGGCGACTGCTGCGGCGAAGTTGCCTACAACCAAGGCGACACGGGCACGCACGAGGTCGGCCACTGGCTCGGACTCTTCCACACTTTTCAAGGGGGCTGCGCAGCCATTTATAACGACTTCGTCGCAGACACTCCGGCTGAGCGCTCACCCGCTTTCGGTTGCCCTGTGGGACGCGACACCTGCCCGAAGGAAGGCGTTGATCCGATTGAGAACTTCATGGACTACTCGGACGATCCGTGCATGTATAAATTCACTGCCGGGCAATCCGCACGGATGGAATCCTTGTCGCTTCAATATCGCGGGCTGTAAGCGCACCGATTCTATTTATAGCGACTTGCGATTGGACGTAGCCCGTAGCAGAGCGTTTCATGTCAGTACCGCCTGCGGTAGCGGGCGGGTCATGCCGCGCCTAGAACCCGCCCGCTACCGCAGGCGGTACTGACCCATAGTCTGCATGCAATTGCAATCATCTATAAAAGTATGAGACAGACAAAGAGGGGGCCAAAAAAACTTTGAGCGCCCTCTTTTTTCTAGCTCAAATCAAGCCGCTGACTTCGCCTTACTCAATACTGCCCGCCCTGTGGATTATTGAATGCCCAGGGCGGTGGCGTCATCCAGGGAGCGGGCACGGGAGGTGGCGCAGGGGGCACAGCGTTCACAGCTCTACAGATCTGCGCGACCATAATCAATTGCAGGACGTAACCTGCGGGTAGCAGCAGCAAATTCAGGTAGGGAAACGCTGCCAGAAGCGTGACGACCGCGTAAGCTATGAACAGGCCCGTCGGAAGTCGCGGGGCGTAGAGTCCGTGACGCCAGGCGAAGCCGTTATAGTCTGTCGCGAAACCCGGAAACACCTGGAAGATCCAGTAGAAGTTATAGAAAGGAATGAACAGCCCGCCCACAGCCCAACCGGGCGTCGTCCTCGCGTAGCCATCCTGTATCGTCGCCCACATGTTGTAGATGAGCAGGCAAAAAACCACCACGCTGTAGATGACGAACAGCAGCGCCAGGCCAAGCAGGAGAAGTATGGGCGTCCTGTCCATGGGTTCATCTAACCTCCAGATATTTGTGAAGCGCAGGATGCTGTAGACGGAGAGACAAATAAATAAAGTCACTCCATGCGTCGCGGCCAAGGTTCCCAGGTAAAAGCCTCTTGAGATTCTGGGTTCGTGAGGAACTTCATCCAGAGACGAGCGGCCGGAGGAGAGGCGCAGCCCGCCCCAGAGCGTCAATGCCAGGAGAACCTGCCCGAGGATATTAAAAAACAAGTAAAGGAGCCTGGACTGGAAACCAGGACCGCTTTCAAGCAGGAGCTTTGGCAGCAAAAGGCCGATGGGCAACATCAACAGAGAATTCGCCACCGCCCCGGCGAGCAGAGCCAGCGGCAAAATCTTGATTATTCTCAATGCCAGCTCCAGCATGGTGAATAAAAGCAGCGACCAGACGAAGTTGTTGATGAGGTGATAGACGAGGTATGAGTCCCAGAAAGGGTGCTCGGTCAGTAAGTCTTCCGGCACTTGCGCCCGCATCAGAAGATAGGAGACCCCGAGCCATAACAAACCATATGCGAGCGCCGCGAGCGGGATAGCAAAGACGTTTCGCACGAGGCCGAAGACGAGCGCTGCTGAAAAGACCAGCGCCAACTCGGATAAGAGAATGGAGAGCCATTCCCAGGGGGGCGGGATGTTAAATAGCTCCAGCGCGTAGCCTCCGCCCGTTACGCTCTCCTTCCAAAGTGGAGCGAGAACGAGCCACACCATTTCTAAGGCGCAGAGGGCGGCGAAAAACAGCAAGGGGCGCTCCCAGCGGCGCGGCCTCCCGACCATCCCGAGGAGCTGCGTGCACTTGGCAACCTCCATTGTCGTTTCCTCCCTTTTAAGGAAGAACTGCTGAGGCGAGGCGGATGAGATGCGAGGCGGAAATGTGAAGCCCGTGCTGTAAGATGGCGGCTCGAATTAGCTATCAAGCATTAGTAATGATAACGCGCTTGAAGAAAATCAATTCTCTCATGAGCCACCAGATAGACGATGCGATGCTCCTGCGTCAAACGTCGCGACCAGGTTCCTGCGAGCAGGTATTTGAGCGGCTCGGGCTTTCCAATGCCCGTGAACGGGTCGCGCATCACGGCATCAATCAGGTCAAACGCCCTGAGCCCAACTTTGCGGTCTGCCTCCACCCAGTAGCGCAAGTCTTCGATAAACTCTTTATGGAAAACCGCGAGACGTTCTTTACTCCGCTGCAACTCGGCCTTATCTCTTTTCGCCAAGTCCCAGCTCCTTACGCAGAGAGGCAACAGTCTTTGGCTTGAGCGTCCTGGTCCTGGCCCGCTTGAGGGCGGTTAACAGGCGCTCAGCATTCTTCGGCGACCTGAGCAGATGGGCCGTCTCCAACAAACTCTCTAATTCTTCGGCGGAAACTAAGGCAACGTCGTGAGAGCCACGGCGATTAATAATCACGATCTCCTGATTCTTCGTGACCTCGTCACAGAGCTTGGCAAGATTTGAACGCGCCTTGGTGTATGTTGTCTGTATCGCCACGAAAATTGTCTCCTGTACAGGGATACTGTACAAGTAGGGATTCTTTGCCGTCAAGATAGAGACGAGGAGCGACCGGCCCATCGCTCACGCGCCGGCTGGCGACCGTTTACGACGCGGTTCCGTAATCAACTGTCACTTCCTCCCCCGCTTTAATGTTACGGGCGGCGTAGTAAGAGGAGTTGGCGTAATAAGCGTTGGGCGAGTCGGAATGGTTCAAATACCAGCCGATTGACATTCGCGCGAAGTCCATGGGGCACGCGACCCTTCCGTTCCAGGGAACACAATATCTGTCAAAAGGTGGTTTCGGATATCTCTTTAAGTAGCGAACCTTATCGCTACCGGCAAAGAGTCGCAGTCTAGTGCCCTTCAAAATGTCGTGGACGGCGAAAACTCCAATGCCGTGCAGGGGCGAAGGCTTAAGAATAAAAGAGCGTGTTGTTGTTCGCATTTCAAAAGAGGCGGCGCGCTTTCCTTACGCGGAGTTTTCACTGTTCAATTTGATCTCGCAAGGCTCATCCGTTGCCGGCCGCTTTACGCATTGCGCGCAGCTCTTCAGGAATGAATGCGGTGATCTGGTGTGTTGCGAGGTGGCCGTCGGCGAAGGATTGGTAGAGCGTAAAGTCCGGTAGCGAAAGACAGGTCAGAGGCGAGTTGTAGTTATAGCCCGTGTCAATGCCGACGGCGCTGTGCGAGATATAGATGCCGTGACGCCCCAGGCGGCCAAGCAGCGGGAGAAACGTGGTCGGCGTGTGGCCGAAGATGCAGGGTTTGCCGCGATATTTTTTGTGGAAACCATGGTCGCGCGTCCAGAGCAGGTGACGCGGCTCGGTCTCGCTCGGATGTTTGCCCTGATCCAGCCCGGCGTGAACGTAGAGGGCATAATCGTCTTCGTGATAGAGCGGCATCTGCCGGAAAAAGTCCAGATGCTCGCGCGGCACGCTCTCCTCCACCTTGCGCCGCGCCGTGTCGAAGTCCTCTTCGGTTTCGACTTGCAGGGCGCAGCCCGTGTATTGCTGGAAGGTCTGCTCGCCGCCCGTCACGTGGGCGAGCCAGAGGCGTGAATCTTCGTCAATGAAATCGAGCAGCATCTGCTCGTGATTGCCGCGAAGGACGATCACACGCTCCGGGTTCGCCGAGCGTATCTCCAGAACATCCGCGACGACGCCAGGAGCGTCGGGCCCTCTGTCAATCAGATCGCCCAGGAAGACCAGCGTGTCGGAATCCTCCTCGCGCGGCAGCGCATTCAAAAGGCTGGCGAGCTGCGAGCGGCGTCCGTGAATGTCTCCGACCACGAAAGTTTTCATCCTCAGCCTCTCTGCCGGGGGCGGGTGCGATCAATCTTTCGCATCAGTTCCTGAAAGCGAGCGTCGTCTCGCAGGCTTTCCAAGTTGGGGTCCGACTCGAACCACATCTTGTTCTCGTTGCCGAGCGCAACGGCGCGCTCCAGCCACTCGAACGCCTGCTCGCGCTCGCCCTCCAGGGCGTAGACGGAAGCGAGCCAGTAGGAGATGTCGTGGTCCGCCGCGGCGACGTCCTTGACCTGCTCGGTCAACTGCGCACGGGCCTCCGCGTGTCGCCCCAACGCGCTCAGACAGATTGCATAGATCGGGCGGACGCCGTCAAGTCTCGGGTTCTTTTCAATAACTTCTTTGAGCAGCCGGGCCGCCTCTTCGACTTCGCCGCGGTAGTAGAGCACGCGCGCCCGGAAGGTTTTAATCAAGGGGTGGTCGGGCTCCATCGCCGCGCCCTGATCCAGTTCGAGCAGCGCGTCGTCGAAACGGCGCTCGTAAACGAAAATCCGCGCGCGGTTGTAACTGGCGACGACGCGCTCGGCCGGGTTCAAGCGTACCATCCTGTCGAAGCTACGCAAAGCCCTTTCGTAATCTCCATCGAGGCGGCGCAGCACGCCTGAGACGAAATGCACGCCGACGTCGTTCGGCATTTCGCGGCGCAGGGCGGAGAGCAGCTCGCGCGCCTGGCGCTTCTCGCCGCGCGAAAGATGTATGAAGACCATGTGCATGCGCGCCTCGAAGTTCTTCGGGTCGAGCGCGAGCGCCTGATCGAAAGACTCTTCGGCGCGGTGGTAATCTTCCACGTCGCCGAAGCCTTTGCGCACCAGGTTCGCGTAGCAGCCGCCGAGCGCGCTATGGGCGGGCGCAAATTTCGGGTCCAGTTCGGTGGCCCGCTTGAAATGCTCGATGGCGGCATCAACGTCCTCGCGCGCCAGCGTGTGATAGATGAAGCGCCCCATCCGGTCGCGCCCGCGCAGGTATTCGTCGTAAGCGTCCGCGTTGGTGGTGGGGCGGCGGTGCGCCATGTCGTCCTTCTCGTCCGGGCTCAGCTCAAGCCGCAGGCCCTCTACGATGCGCCGGGCGATGATGTCCTGCACCGTGATGATGTCTGCGGAGTCGGCGTCAATCCGGTCGCTCCAGAGCAGGTCGCCCGTGGCGACGTCGAGCAGTTGCGCCGTGACGCGCAGGCGCTCGCCCGCGCTCAGGAAACCCGCCGCGAGCACGGCGCTGACGTTCAACTCGCGCCCGGCGTCGCGCGGGTCACGCTCCGTGCCCTGGTATTTGACGATGACGGACGAGGGGCGCACGACCAGCGACTTTATCTGCGCAAGCTCGGTGATCACGGCATCCGCGAGCGAGAACTCGTAGAAGCTTGACGCCGAATCATTGCTCAGGTTTTTGAAAGGCAGGATAGCGACGCTCTTCTTCTCCTGGTCGCCGAGGCTCGTCATCGGAGTTTCATGAGCGTCCTCGGATGTCTGCGCGCTGGCCGGGGGCGCGGCAGTCGCCGACTGAGGCGGGTTGGGACTCGTGATGCTGCGGAACCAGTGCTTGAGCTTGGAGATGGGCCCGCCCGTGCCAGGAAGATGGCGCGGCGCGACGGCCGGAAACTCTTCCGGGTACTGCGAGCCGCTGCGCTTGTTGACTTCGCGCAGCACCTTCTTGAGCTCGTCCCTGAACTCTTCCATCTGCTGGTAACGGTCGCGCGGCTCTTTCTGAAGCGCGCGGTCCAGCATCTGTTGCAGGCGCGGCGGGACCGCGTCCTTACGCAGCTCTGCAATCGGTTTCGGTTGGGCATGAAGAACAGCGTGCCTGACGTCAACGCTCGTCTTGCCCTGAAAAGGCCAGATGCCCGTGAGCATCTCGTAGAGCAGCACGCCCGTGGAGAAGATATCCGCGCGCTTGTCAACGCGGTCGCCGCGCGCTTGCTCCGGCGCGGCATAGGTCGCCGTCCCGTAAGGCACGCCGACTTCCGTCAGCTCTGTGTGGTGAATGCCTTCCATGCGCGCGGCCTCTTCGTCGAGCAGTTTCGCCAGGCCGAAGTCCAGAACCTTGGCCTGCCCGGAATCCGTCACCATCACGTTGCCAGCTTTAATGTCACGGTGAATAATGCCTTTGGCGTGAGCGGTGGCGAGCGCGTCCGCAACCTGGATGGCGATGGAGAGAGCGCTTTTCAGTTCGAGCGGTCGGCCGCCGACGAGTTGCCGCACGTTGCGACCTTCGATGTACTGCATGGCGATGTAGTGGACGTTGCCAGCCTCGCCCAGATCGAAGATGGTGCAGATGTTCGGGTGGTCTAAGGACGAAGCGAGGCGCGCTTCGCGCTTGAAGCGTTTGAGGTTCGCCTCCTTGACGGTCAAATCCGGCGGGAGAACTTTGATGACGACCGCGCGCCCGAGCCTGTTGTCAACGGCCTTGTAAACTTCTCCCTGCCCGCCCGCACCGAGCTTTTCGAGGATGCGGTAATTATCGAGAGTCGCGCCAATCATGGATGAGTTATATTAAACTCCGAACCGCGCGTAACCGCAACCGTTTCGGTTGTGGTGATAGTAAAGATTGACAGCTTGAATGAGTAGCTGTATATAGTCAGCGTCGCTTGTTACTTGTTATGTTAACAAGAGTCCCACCCCTCAACTAGTCCTACTCCTGTTAACCTCATCTCTCACTTGCAAAGGAGCAAAGCCATGTTCACCTTTTCTCACCGAATAGCCGCTATATTTGGCGATTCTAAAAAAACCTATCGTCAAATAATTGCAGTAACGTTTATCGGGATAGCCGTGTTTTTAGGTATGTGGCTGTCCTTTAGCAAGGCCGCGGGGCAGCCACAGGAAGAAGAAAGGCTGATAGAGAAACGCTCGGATTTCTTTCCTCCCGTGAAGATAACACTCGTGAAAACAAGAAAGGGAGCCGTCAAATTTGAAGAAAAATTCCTTGATGATGATGAATGGCTCAAAGGATTAACAGTTCGTCTGGCTAACGCTTCAGGTAAAACTGTCACATACATAGATGTCGAGATGACCTTCCCCAGACCTGAAAATCAAGCGCAGGAACGTCCTGCAGTCTGGCATCTTGAATATGGAAGGAGCCCCTTTCAGGAAAAGCCTGTTCCGACCTCTCAACCACCTCAAGTTAAACCTATATTGCCCGGCGATACTATGGAGCTTATACTTCACGATATAAGCCTCGATAGCATCAAGCTCTTTTTGAAGGATAGAAAATATCCTGCCAGCATAAAAAAAATAGAACTGCGGGTGATAGTAATCGGCTTCAGTGATGGAACGGCTTGGAATGGTGGTCAAATGTATCGCAGAGACCCGAAAGCTCGTTTTGGAATGAGTTCCATAGAAGAACCGCAACGTGAAAACTCACACAGAAGTGCGCGAAATCGCACTAACAATTTCCTGAAAAAGAATATCGAGGATTTCAATGGACAGGAAATCTGGGCATTCCTTAAAACCGCATGGATAAAACCTTGGCCTGTGCAGGCTGAATGTGGGCGTGCTCTTGTCGCTGATTATCTTTGTAATATCCAGGCGGGGTATGAATGCCGTTATAAGCAAGCAGAGTTATATTATAATCCTAACCCCACTGATGCGCTCGTCTTCTCAGATGAGCTTTGTACTACTACGGTCAATGGGTTCATTGCTAATTGCGGTACGTCCCGACTCTCTACAAGAAAGATACCATGCCCGATACCTCCATTAGGGGGCATCACATGCATAAACATAGGTGCGAGAAGTAAATGTCTAATGCTGGGCGGCGATTGGGACGATATAAGTTGTAGTTGCGCTGGCGCTGGCTGTGACCCGATGGTCGGATGCTCGCCTATTCTGATAGACGTTTCGGGCAACGGCTTTTCCTTAACCGATGCTGCTGGTGGAGTTCATTTCGATCTCACAGCAGATGGAGCTACCGAGCGGCTTGGCTGGACAGCCAGTAATTCAGACGATGCCTTCCTCGTCCTCGACCGCAACGGCAACGGGATAGTTGATAGCGGAGCGGAGCTGTTCGGTAATTTTACTCCTCAGCCGCCATCTGCTAATCGTAACGGCTTTCTTGCGCTCGCCGTGTTTGATAAGCCAGAGAACGGCGGCAATGGTGACGGTTTAATTGACAGCCGTGATGCCATTTTCTCAAGCTTACGTCTCTGGCAAGATACCAACCACAATGGGCTCTCGGAGACGAGTGAGCTACATTCATTGCCGGAGCTTGGCGTTGATTCGATTTCGCTTGATTATAAAGAATCGAAACGAACTGACGAATACGGCAATCGGTTCCGGTATCGAACAAAAGTGGATGACGCACGGCGTTCGCACGTCGGACGATGGGCGTGGGATGTATTTTTAGTCCATGCATCTTAACTTTCTTATACAGAGAAATGAAAAGGGCGGCTCGACAAGGCCGCCCTTTTCAGCGTCAAGTTATTCTGTCAAACAGTGCTGCTCGTTTTGAGCAGCGAGCCTGTTAACTCGCCAGTCCGAACTGGTTGAGCATGAACGCGTAGTCGAAGGCGATCTCCTTGAGAAGATCGTAACGGCCGGAGGACCCGCCGTGACCCGCGCCCATGTTGGTCTTCAGGAGCAGCACGTTGCTGTCCGTTTTGGTCGCGCGCAGTTTGGCGGCAAACTTCGCGCCCTCCCAGTAGGGAACCTGGCTGTCGTTGAGCGAGACTTTAATCAACATCGCCGGATAGTTCTGAGCCTTGATGTTGTCGTAAGGCGAGTAGGTAATCATGTAGTCGAACGCGGCCTTCTCGTTCGGGTTACCCCACTCGATATATTCGCTCGTCGTCAGGGGAAGAGAGGCGTCGAGCATCGTGTTGATGACATCAACGAACGGGACCTGCGCGACCACAGCCTTGAAAAGGTCCGGGCGCATGTTGGCGACCGCGCCCACGAGCAACCCGCCGGCGCTCCCGCCCTGAATGATGAGCCGGTCCGCTGAGGTGTATTTCTCTTTGATCAGGCGTTCGGCCGAAGCGATGAAATCTGTGAAGGTGTTCTTCTTGTTCATCATGCGCCCCGCGTCGCGCCACGGCTCGCCGAGTTCGCCGCCGCCGCGGATGTGCGCGATGGCAAAAACCACCCCGCGATCGAGCAGGCTCAGGCGGTTCGACGAAAAAGTCGGCGTAATCGCGTAGCCGTAAGAGCCGTAGCCGTAGAGCAGGAGCGGGCTCTTGCTGTCCATCTTCAGCCCCTTGCGATAGACGATGGAGATCGGAACCTTTGTTCCGTCCGAGGCGGTCGCGAAGATGCGCTCGGATTTGTAGTTCGCGCGGTCGAAGCCGCCTGGAATTTCCGTCTGCTTCAAGAGCGTCCGGCTCTTCGCATCCATGTCGTAATCGAAGACGGAGTTGGGCGTGACCAGCGACTGGTAGCCGAAGCGCAGGACACGCGTGTTGAATTCGCGATTGGTGCTCACAAAGGCCGTATAAACGGGCTCTGGAAACTCTATGCGGTGCGACTTGTTCGTCTTGAGGTCAATGACCCGGAGCTGTTGCAGTCCGTTTTCGAGCTCCGAGAGCACCATGTGATTGCTGAAGAGGTCTATGTCGTCCAACTTCACCTCCGGGCGATGCGCGACCACTTCTTTCCAGTTCTTCTTCTGCGGATCGTTGACGGGCGCGGTGACGAGGCGGAAATTCTTGGCACCCTGGTTCGTGCGAATGTAGAAGAGGTCGCCGCGGTGGTCAACGGAGTACTCGTGCTCCGCCTCGCGCGGCAGGATGACTTTCGGCGTCTCCGCGGGTTTATCCGCGGGGACGTAGCGATACTCCGTGGAGGTCTTGCTGCCCGAGACGATCAAGATCATGGCCTTGTCGCGCGTGCGCCCGCCGTAAACGTCGAACAACTCGTCCTTGTCTTCGTAAATGAGATCGCTTCTGTCCGTGCCGACAGCGTGACGGAAGAACTTGTCGGAGCGCTTGGTGACGGCATCTTCGGTCGAGTAGAAGATGGTCTTGTTGTCCGTCGCCCACATGACCGAGCCGGTCCTTTCAATCTTTTCGGGGAGCAGTTGCCCTGTGCGCAGGTCTTTGACGTAGAGCGTGTACTGGCGATACCCGGTCGTGTCCGTGGAATAGGCCAGATAGCGTCCGTCATCGCTGACGCTGTAGGCGCCGAGGCCCAGGTACTTCAGGCCCTTCGCCATTTCGTTGAGGTCGAGCGTGATCTCTTCTTTCGCATTGAGGCTTTTGTGCTTGCGTGCGTGGATCGGATACTGCTTTCCCTGTTCCGTGCGGGAATAGTAGAAGTAGTCGCCATCGCGGTAGGGGACGTTGACGTCCGTCTCCTTGATGTGGCCGACCATCTCTTTATAGAGCGCGGCCTGCAAGTTTTCGGTCGGCTTCATGACCGTATCCGTGTAAGCGTTCTCGGCTTCGAGATAGGCAGTGACTTCGGGGTTCGTCTTCTCGCGCAGCCAGAAATAGTTGTCAATTAACTTGACGCCATTAATTTCGGTTGTCTTGGGAATCTTCTTTGCCATAGGTGGTGGTGGGGGAGTGACTAAATTGTTCTGGCCGACGGCGTTGAAGCTCAAAGGGGAGAGCAGCATCGTCCCGACCAGCGAATAGAGCGCTAATAGTTTCGAGATTTTTCTCATATTTCCTGCCTTCTTCGGTGAAAGGGTTTAAAAGTGATGATTGCAGCTAGCGCCTGAGGACAAGGGACGATGGGCGAAAGCTTTTCGGCCCATTTCGTGTCTTCAGAAAACTGATATACGCGCTGAATGGGAAAATAGTTCGGCGAGCGCACGGCCCGCCCGTTCAATCGTGGACCGTTCAACCGCGCGGCGGCGTACCCCAGCCGGACCCGACGTACTCGCCGTCACGGACGATACACGGCACGGTCGGGTCACCGTCCGAATAGGCGAGCATCTCCTTGCGCCGCGCGCGGTCGTTCTGCGCGTCGTAATCCGTAAAGGGGATGCCCTCGGAATGGTAATAATCGCGCGCCTGCTGGCAATAAGGACAGCCCGGCTTGGTATAGATGACGATTGCCACGGCTTGTTTACCTCCGCCCGACAGTTTATCAAGGAGGGAGGAGAAAGGCGAAAGAGGAAGCGAGGCTTACGGTCTTGAATCTGTCAGGCAGGTTCAACCCGCGGAGCGGGCGGCAGCATAAAGCCCCGCGCGTCAGCGCGGGGTTCACGTTAGCGATGAGAATGTAAAGCCCGCGAGAGCGGGCGACGGCCCTTAAAACGCGTGCGGGTGTGCACGGGCTGCCGCCCATTTCATGGGCTGAATATTCTTCACTGCCTGTAACCCAGGGCTGACGCCCTGGGCTGTATGCTGTCGCCCGCTCGCGCGGGCTTGGGTATTTTTAATCGCTGTTCCACCCCCGCGCTCGCCTGCGGCTTCGCACGGGGCATAACTGCTGTCGCCCGCTCACGCGGGCTATAGTTCTTCCTTTCGCCTCGGACCTTGTCCTTCATGTTATACTTCGCGTGCTTTTTGAGCGTCGTGAGCAACGGAGCCGCTTAACCCCCATGATTGACAGCGATCTTCTAGACCCTTACGAAAGACTTGTGCCAATCGAAATCCTGGGCCGCCGCGTCGAAGTCCCCGAGAACAACCGCCTGCTCAGGTGCTTTCAGTTCCTCTCGCTACAAACGATCTCTTACGGCGATTTCTGCTGGAACGGTGACTGCACGAACTGCCAGATCTGGTATCACCGCGAAGGTCAGACAGAGCTGGACGACCGCCCGGCGCTCTCCTGCCGCACGAACGTCGCCGAAGGCATGGTCATCACGCGCCTCAGCCATCACGTCGAACTCGAAGGGATTAACAAGTAAGCACCGAGATGAATGAGAAGATCAATATCCAGATAGGTGACCGCGTGGTGGAAGGCCCCGTTTACGCGCAGGTCCGCAAGCAGTTCGAGAGGCTGATCGCGGATAAAGAGATAGGGTCGGGCGAGCTGCTGCCATCGCCGGCGCTGCTCGCGCAAAAGCTCTCTGTGGATAAGGGCGAGATTCAGCGCGCCTATTACGAGCTGGAGATGGCCGGGCTCGTGAAGAAAAAGACGGGCAAAGATTTTTTAGGGAAAGAAAAGACGACCTACCTCGTTAACTAAACCTTCGGAAAAAGGAATGAGAGCGCGCAAGCCCTTCGATGCGCGCTCTCATTCGGGCTGTGACCGTCCCAGGGACTTCCCGCTAATCTCTGCGGGCGTCGCGGCGGTCACGCCGGTAGTCGCGGACATCTGCCCGGCGGTCGCGCCGATCGGACCGAAGCTCGCGCGTGTCGCCGCGCAACTCGCGGTGATCCGCTCTGATTTCGCGCCGGTCCGCGCGAAGTTCTGCCTCGGATGCGCCATCACGTTTGTCCCGGCGATAATCGCGAATGTCTGCGTTCAGGTCGCGCGCGTCCGAACGCCTCTCGCGGCGGTCGGCGCGAATCTCACGCGTGTCGGCCCTGATTTCACGCCGGTCTGCGCGCAGCTCTTTACGTTCCTGCGGATCAATGCTGCCCTGCGTGCCATCCTGGGCCTGTGCCGACAAGCCCAGAGTCGTGAGCAAGGCGGCGGAAAGTAACGTGCTACGTAAAAATAGACTCCTCATCTCTCCCGTTCCTCCATAACTTCGAAAATTGTTTGTTGACGAGCGCGGGCGCGCACACGACGGCGCCAACGAATCGTCACTGGTTGCCGCCGGAGACATAGGAGGAGAGGCAACACTACACCCCTGATCGCACTCAACCGAGGACGCAATCTCAAGGTACGTATTAATTTGTCTCTGGCGACCCCCTCGCTGCTTTCTTAGACGCGCGTGGCCCGTGCACGGACGAAGAAAGTTCTGGTAAAGCGCCCCGAACGCCCGCCTCAATTCGATATCCACGAAAACACACTAAACGACACGAAGTGGTTCGGATCTGTTTCGTGTCGTTTAGTGTGTTTTCGTGGACCGTCTCCTCTCATGTTGAGAACCTGCATCGGAATCTGAGAATGAATTGTCTCTGGACTGTCCTGTAAAACTCTGGCGCGCGCGGCCCGAACTCAGTTAAGATGTGCCGCCATTTAAGCTTTTGAGATAGCCGCAAACCGAAAGCCCGGGACCTTACTTTCTAGTTTCTGATGCCAATCGCCCCCGGCACACAACTGGGCCGCTACGAAGTCCGCTCACAACTCGGCGCGGGCGGGATGGGCGAAGTCTATCTCGCGCAGGACAGCAGGCTGGAGCGCACCGTCGCCCTGAAAATCCTGCCCGCGGAGGTCTCTTCGGACCAGGGGCGGATGCGCCGCTTCGTCCAGGAAGCGCGCGCCGCCTCCGCCCTGAATCACCCGAACGTCGCCCACATTTACGAGATTGAGGAGACTGACGGGCATCACTTTATCGCGATGGAGTACATAGAGGGCGAGACGCTGCGCCAGCATGCGGCGCACGCGCAGCCGTCGCTGCCCGAAGCCCTGGACATCAGCATGCAAGTGGCGGCGGCGCTTTCGGCGGCCCACCAAATAGGCATCGTGCATCGCGACATCAAACCCGAAAACATCATGGTCCGCAATGACGGCTACGTTAAAGTCCTGGACTTCGGCCTGGCGAAACTGACGGAGCGGCCCACGGCGGCTGACACTGAAGCGCCGACGAAGGCCCTGGTCAACACGGACCCGGGCGCTGTGATGGGCACGGTCGCCTACATGTCGCCGGAACAGGCACGCGGGCAAATAGTGGACGCGCGCACGGACATCTGGAGTTTGGGGGTCGTGCTTTACGAGATGGTCGCGGGGCGCGCGCCTTTTGAAGGGGCGACGACGGGCGATGTGATTACGGCGATCCTGAGCAAGGAGCCGCCGCTTCTGGCGCGGTACGTCAGGGAAGTCCCGGAGGCGCTGGAATGGATCGTTACCAAGGCCCTGACGAAAGACAAAGAGGAACGCTACCAGACGGCCAAAGAGATGCTGGTGGATTTGCGCCGACTCAAGCAGCGGCTGGACATGGCCGCGGAGATAGAGCGCTCGACGCCGCCTGACTTCGCCAGCCGCGAAATGATGAAGAGGAGCGCCGAGCCGACAGTCGAGTTGGCGCAGCAACCTGCGGCGCAGACGGTGCCGGTCCAGGCAGCGCACACGGCGTCGAGCGCGGAGTATCTGGTCGGCGAGATCAAGCGGCACAAGACGGGCCTGATAATTGCCCTCGCGGCGCTCGTCGTCGCCATTGTCGGCAGTATCATTGTGATCTCTAAATTCGGCGGCCGAAGCTCTGACCAAAACTCCAGTCAATCAGCTCAAACCGCTAACCCAAAGACTGCTCCTGCCAGGGATATGAAGATCACCAGGCTGACGACTTCGGGCAAGATTTCGAATGCGGCTATCTCGCCCGACGGCAAATATGTGGTCTATGCCATGAGGGAGGGCGGGCAAGAGAGTCTCTGGATGCGGCAGGTGGCGACAGGCAGCATCGTCCAGATCGTTGCGCCCACCGAGGCTACTATTGGAAGACAGACCTTCTCGCCCGATGGCAACTACGTTTACTACATTATTAGAGAGCAGAGCAATCCTTCGGGCGCTCTCTATCAAGTGCCTGTGCTTGGCGGCACGCCGCGAAAAATTCTGGTCAACATCGGAAGCCCCATCGCGTTCTCTCCGGATGGAAGCCGCATCACCTTCGTGCGGAATGATACGGTCGCTTCGGGTGAAGATCAGTTGATGGTAGCGAACTCAGACGGCACAAATGAACGAAAGCTGGCGGCGCGCAGCGTGGATAAATTTTTTGATTACGGGGGGCCGGGCTGGTCGCCGGACGGACGAGTGATAGCCTGCGGCGCGGGAAGCTACAGCGGCGGCTTTCATCTCTTAATCGTCGTCGTTGATGCCGAAACTGGAGAGCAAAGGGAGTTCAGTTCACAGAAATACTCTGACACGGGACGTATCTCATGGCTGGCTGACGGCAGCGCAATGGTGATGAACGCCTCGGACCAAAACTCCTATTGGAATCAAGTCTGGCTGATCTCGTACCCAGGTGGAGACGCTCGCCTGATTACGCATGATCTGAATAGTTATGGCGGAACGAGTTTGACCGCAGATTCAAAATCTCTCGTGTCCGTTCAGTGGGATTTAACCTTCAATATCTGGGTAGCGCCAATAGGCGACATGAGCCACGGGAAGCAGGTTACATCCGGTAAATACGAAGGAGGTTATGATTCGCTCGCGTGGACGCCTGACAACAAGATCGTTTACATCTCGCAGGCGAGCGGGAATCAAGACATCTGGATTATGAATGCGGATGGCTCGAATCCGAGACAGTTGACGAACGCTCCTGAAGGAGATGAAACTCCAACAGTCACGCCGGATGGTCGTTATATCGTCTTCGTCTCTTTACGCGGAGGTTTCCCGAGTCTCTGGCGAATGGATATTGACGGCGCTAATCTCAAACAATTGACCAACAACCAGGAGGATTATTGGCCGGAGACCACTCCCGACGGCCAGTGGATATTTTTCCATTCCTGGCGGACCGGAAAGCTAGCCCTATGGAAAATCTCTATTGACGGAGGCGAGCCTGTCCAGGTCTCTGATCTGTTTATTAACCGGACAGGAATTTCGCCCGATGGAAAGCTGCTCGCCTGCTTTTATAATGATGAAAAACCGAACTCGCCGCGAAAGCTCATTATCTTACCGATTGAAGGCGGCGCGCCGCTCAAAACGTTTGACCTGCCTCCGACAGTCAGTACCGGTTCGCACCCGATTTGGACGCAGGACGGCAAGGCGATTACTTTTTTAGACACGCGCACGGGCACGTCTAATCTCTTCAGCCAGCCGTTGGACGGTGGCACAATAAAGCAGTTGACCGATTTCAAGCCTGACAGTCTCTGGGGCCTCGCTGTGTCGAAGGACGGAAAGTCTATTGCCCTGACGCGCGGCACGCAACGCAGCGATGTTGTCTTGATTACAGACTTCAGGTAATTCCTGTGAGAGCCTCAAGCCGCAGGTTCAATATTTCGGCACACTCGGGTCCACCTCATTCGACCAGGCCGTAATCCCGCCTTTGAGATTCATCAGTTTCCCCTGAAAGCCCGCGCGCGTCAGGGCCTCTATGGCGCGTGCGCTGCGCCCGCCCATCTTGCAATGGACGACCGTCTCGCGCTCCGGGTCAATCTCCGACATGCGATTCAGGACCTGCCCGAGCGGGATGTGCACGGAATCAGGAATGCGCGCGAACGCGTACTCGTTCGGCTCGCGCACGTCTATGATCTGTATGTCCTCGCCCTTGTCCAGCCTTTGCTTTAGCTCAGTCGCCGTAATCTCTTCCATAACGCGTCCTATTCTCTCCCTGATTTATAAAGTTCATCGAGACAGACATCTTATACCAGAACCCATCGGATCGAAGTGAGAATCTGGAGGGGGAAGGAATGCAAAATGTAAAATGCATAAAGGAGGAGAGGGTTCTTCGTATTCCCAATTTTTCATTTTTCATTTTTCATTTTGCATTGATCGCGGCTCGCTCCTCTTGCAGTTTTATCTACGCGCGAAGATGCGCTACACTTCCGGGTAAATCAAGCAGCCTGAAACAACCTGAAACCCCTAGAGGTGATTTATGGCGATGAGATTCGAGTATTACCATCCGGGACTCGACGACGTCCGCAAGCTCTCGGTTGACGGGACCGTCTCGAACAGCATTCACTTTTCCCACTGGGAGGGAAACCAGACGCCCGCCACCGTCAAAGCCGATACTTCGACGGAGATTGCCCTGAATCTCGCCGCCTCGCCCGAGCGCGAGCGTTTGACCGAAGGGATAGAGCTGGTCACGAATAATCATTTCGACACGGACGGCGTGCTCTCCGTCTGGACCGTGCTCGTGGGCGAGCGCGCGCTCCCGTTGCGTGAAAAGTTGATCGCCGCTGCCGAAGCGGGAGATTTTTCGGAGTATTCGAGCAAGGACGGCGTGCGCGCCAGCATCCTGATTCAGGGCTCGGACGCGGCCATCCCGGGCGAAGACGCAGGCTCGCCTCTGGCGCGGCACCTGGCGGGCGGAAGGGCGGTGGGCGAAGCGCGCTCCTACGAGCTGATCTTCCCGGAAGTAGAACGCGTGCTCACGCGCACGGACGATTACGAATTCCTCTGGCGCGATGTCTGGCAGCGGATTGAAACCGCTCTGGAGAGCTTTGAGCGCGGTGAATCACGTGTTGATGAAGATGAGACGACGGGCCTCTCACTGGTTACGCTCGCGCCAGGACTCTACGGCTCGCAAGGCTTCAGCCCGACACGTCACAACGCGCCGTTTACAGCCATCTCATCACGCGCCCGCGGCCAGCTCTTTCTCGTCGCGTTGCCGATGATGGACGGGTGGAGCTATCGCATTGACTATCCTTATTACTCCTGGGCCGAGACTGTCGTGCGCCCAAAGGTCCCGCGTCGCGACCTCCATCCCCTCGTCGCGCGCCTTAACGAATTGGAGAAGAGAAGCGGCGACGGCGCAAACGGGAGCTGGGCGCTGGATCGGCAGGAGATGACGTCAGCGGTCAAATTTCTGGACGAGACGGGCACACTCACGGCCTCAACGCTTCAGCCCGATCAGGTCGCCGAAGAGGTGCGCGCCGTTTTGCTGGAGACCGCGGACGCCGCAAGCGTCCGCGCGGCACAAAGTGGCTGATTGGGACGAGCGCTACGCTCGCGGCGAGCACATAACAAAAGAGCCTCTGCCTCTCCTGGTCCGAGTCGCGGATGAATTGAGCCCTGGGCGCGCTCTGGACCTGGCCTGCGGCACGGGACGCCACGCGCTTTTTCTGGCGAGCCGCGGCTGGCGTGTGACGGCGGTGGATGGCTCTCAGGTCGGTATCCGTCTGGCTAAAGAGGAAGCGCGGCGTCGGAATCTGGAAGTTGACTGGCGCGTGGCGGACCTTGAGCGCATGCGTTTTGAGATTGAAAAAGAGGCTTACGATCTCGTCGGCGTCTTCTATTATCTCCAACGCGACCTCTTCCCATTGATTCGCGCAGGCGTCCGGCCAGGCGGCATCGTCATCGCTGCGATTCACATGATTGACGAGACGCCGGACCTGAAGCCTATGAACCCGGCGTTCCTGCTTCAACCGGGCGAGTTGCGCGCGGAGTTTCGCGGCTGGGAACTTCTGCACGATTATGAAGGGCCGTCAACGGAAGAAGGGCACAGGCGGCGCACGGCGGAGATAGTTGCTAGAAGACCGTGAATCGTAAATCGTAAATCGTAAATCGTGAATCGTAAATAGAAAGAACCAAGGTTTGTCTATTCACGATTTACGATTTACGATTTACGAATCAGGAGTAAGCGGTGACATTAAAAATTCTGGGTGTGAGCGGGAGCATGCGTGAGGGGTCGCACGGCGCGCGGGCCATCGGTCTGGTGTTGGAGGCGGCGCGCCCGCTGGGGGCGGAGACGCGCCTGCTCGATCTGCGGCTTCTGGACCTGCCCATGTATCGCCCGGGCGGAGGTTTGAGCGGCAACGAGAGCGTGCGCGCGGCGAACGAGAGCACGGGCTGGGCCGACGCCTTTGTGCTCGCCAGCCCGGACTATCACGGCTCAATGTCGGGCGCGCTCAAGAATTTTCTGGATTATCACTGGACGGAGTTCGCCGGGAAAGTCTTCGGATACCTCTGCGCGTCGCACGAGAAGGGGCTGACGGTGATGGATCAGATGCGTACCGCCGTGCGCCAGTGCTACGGCTGGAGCCTGCCTTATGGCGTCTCTTTCAACGGGGACGAAGATTTCGACGCCAGCGGCGTTAAGAATCCGGTGCTGGCGCGCCGCCTGCGAATGCTCTCGCGCGACCTGGTCACCTACGGCTCGCTCATCAAAGAGCAGTTCCTCCGCGACCTTGAGGACGACGTGCCAGACACTTTCGTAGCCCGGTACAGGAAATGAAAGTCTGGAGTCTGAAGTCTGGAGTCAAAAGCACTTTGGCCTCTGACTCCAGACTCCAGACTTCAGACTCCAGACTCCTAAGTATGCATGACGTGATTATCATCGGCGCGGGGCCCGCGGGGTTGTCGGCAGCTTTGTGGTGCGACGAGCTGGGGCTGGATGCGCTCGTGCTCGAAGAGCGTTCGGAGATCGGGGGGCAGCTGCTACGCGTCTATAATCCGATTGAAAATTACCTGGGCGTGCGGGCGCGGGACGGATGTGCGTTGCGGGACCTGTTCGCCGCGCAGGTTAAGGATTCGGAGTTTGATCTCTGGACCGACGTCGAGATCGAGAGCGTTAATCTGAGCGCCAAGCGCATTCAGTTGAGAAGCGGCGAGGAGTTGCAGGCCATCGGCATCATCATCGCGACGGGCGTGCGCCGTAGGAAGTTGGGAATACCGGGCGAAGCGGAGCTTGCGGGGCGCGGAGTGATGGAATCCGGCACGCGCGACCGTGATGAGTTCGCAGGGAAAGATGTCTGCGTCGTCGGCGGGGGCGATGCTGCTGCTGAAAACGCGCTGCTTCTCGCGGAGGTCTGCCCGACCGTGACGCTGGTGCATCGCGGCAAAAAACTTCGCGCGCGACAGGAGTTCGTCGAAAAGTTGCGCGGCGAGCATTGCATCACGGTCTTCACGGACTCGGTCGTGCGGCGCATCATCGGCGCGTCAGAGGTCGAAGGCGTGGAGATCATGCGCGGGGGCGCGATTAAGCCTTTCGAGATGGCCGTCGGCGGCGTGCTGATACGCATCGGGGTGGAGCCGAATACGGAATTATTCCGCGCGCAGTTGCACACGGACGAGCGCGGCTACATCGTCGTCACGGGCGAACAGGAGACGAGCGTCGGCAATGTCTTCGCCGTCGGCGATGTCTCCAACCCGCTCGCCCCGACCATCAGCGGAGCGACGGGCGCGGGCGCGACCGCCGCGAAAGTCCTTGCGGCGAGGTTGAATGCAGGTTAGAAAAAATCTTAAGAAGCTGTTTGGGAATTCTGTATTGTGCGCCGAAGGCGCAACCAGAAGGTAGCCAGACGTGCAACGTCTGGAACTCTCAAGCGCACCACGATGTGCCGCACTGAAGGTGCGGCGAGGTCTGTGCGCCCCTTCAGGGCGCGATTGCGTGTGCGACCTGTCCCAGACCTTTCAGGTCTGGCTACCTTCTGCGTGCCGCTTCGCGGCGAAAAGATTTTTCAAACAGCTTCTGAGACGAAGAACGCTGAATAGTATGATAGCCCTTTCTCGTACAGGTTGGGAGTTATGAACAGTTCGAAGGTAATCATCAACGCGCTCGAAAACGCTCCCGCGATAATCGTCCCGCTTGTGCGCGAAGTTCCGGTAGAGGTTTTGAAGCGTCGCCCGCAGCCGCGCAAGTGGTCCGCGCACGAGCACGCCTGCCATCTGGCGGAGGTGCACCCGCTCTTCTTCCAGCGGCTCGATCTGATGTTGAAGGAGACGCGCCCGCGCATCCTTTCATATAATCCTGACGAGGCGATGCAGGAGGGCTCGCTGCTCTCGGTTGATCTGGACGAAGCGCTGGAGCGTTTCGCGCGCGACCGGGCGCGGCTCGTCGAGCGTTTGAAAGAGTTGTCGGACGCGGACTGGCGGCGCGAGGCGGACCACGAGGAGTATGATCACTACTCCGTTCAAATCATGTTTCGCCACGTCGCGATGCACGACATGCTGCACGCTTACAGGATCGAGGAACTGTTGTTAAAAAAAGGATTGGGCGGAAAATCAGTGACCATGAGCGCGAGCGCGGAGAGCGAGCCACAACGCCCGGCATACACGGAGGCGCATCTTGCGGCCTACCCGGTCGAGTACTTCGCCGGAATTGATCTCTTCAACGAAGGGGAGTTTCACGCGGCGCACGACGCCTGGGAAGATCGCTGGATGGGCGAAGTGGGCCCGGCGGAAAAGCTTTTCCTACAGGCGATGATCCAGTCGGCCGTGGCCTTTCATCATCTGGAGATCGGGCGGCCCGGCGCGGCGCGGCGCATGTACCAGATGGCGAAAGAGAAGTTCGCGCGCCTCGGCGTACGTGTTTTCATGTCGCTCGATCTGGAAGAGTATCAGGCGCAGCTTGACCGCGCCCTCTCCTGGTTATTAACTGTGGCGGACCCGCGCGAGTTGACACAGCCAGAGATGGAGTTGCCGGTCATCCGGTTGTTGCCCGAAGTGACGGAGTATGATTGATGAGCGTTGATGTGGAGAAGACAGGAGCCCCGGCAACGCCACGCGAGCTTGCTCTTGAGAAACGTGCGGCTGTTTTCTTGGTGCTGCGAGACGTCCGCCTGCTGCTCATAGCATTGTGGCTCGGCGGCGCGGTCTTCTTCAGCGCGGTGGTCGCGCCGAGCGCGTTCGGCGTCCTGCGCTCGCGCGGCGTCCCTTATGCTAACGAAGCGGCGGGCTCCATAGTGACGCGCACGCTCTCGGTTGTGAACACGGGCGGTTTCATCATCGCGCTCATCCTCCTGGCAACTGCTTTTCTTTTCCGCCAGAGAGTGACGCGCCGCGCGTTCTTTGCGGAGACCATCTCGCTCGCGTTGCTGGCAATCGCGACGGGCGTCGGGCAGTGGGTGATCGCGGCGAGAATGTTGGCCCTGCGCGCGGAGATGAGAGTGCCGATTGACGACGTGGCTGCTGACAATCCGCTGAAAGTCAGCTTCAACAGCCTGCACGGCTATTCCGTCGCGGCGCTCAGCGTCGGCATCATTGCCGCAGCGGTCGCGCTGCTGCTCATTGCACGACGAACCAGGTAGGACAGGCATTCTCGGCCTGTCGAAGCGTGCGCCAGCACGCTTATGATTTTAACTAACAGTATTCGCGCCTGACGGCGCTCATGACAGACAGGAATGTCTGTCCCACGACGGATGCATGTCTCACTTAGAAGGGAATCTTTTGATGGAGATAATCGAGAGAATTGACGATTGGCGCAGGCATTACGGGCACTGGCAGCAGGGGCGCACGCGCGGGTCGCCGCGCAGCGACGTCGGTCATGATTACCCGTTTGTCGAAAACAGGCGCGCCCCTTTCGCTCCGGCGCGGCGCGCCCTGCCGATGATGAATCTCGCGCTCATCTCGTCCGCGGGCGCGTACATCAACGGCACGGACTCTTTCGACGTGAACATCGTCGGCGGCGATACGAAGTTTCGTGAGATTCCGCGAGAGGTCGAGGCGGAAGACCTGCTCTACTGCGCGCGCGGGTGGGACACGGCGGACGTCACCAAAGATAGAAATTCCCAGGTGCCCCTGGACCGTCTGGCGGAGTTTGAGGGCAACGGCATCATCGGGCGTCTCAACCCTGTCTGGTGGAGCTTCTGCGGCCACATCCCGGACGCAGCCAAACTCGCGGAAGAGATGTTGCCGAAATTAATCGAGCGCGTGAAGCGTTACGAAGTCCAGGCTGCCCTGCTCGTTCCGGCCTCGCGTCTCTGTCACCAATCGCTGGCGCTCGTGGCGCGCGGCCTCGAACTGGAACGAATCCCGACGATGATGCTGGGGGTGGAAAAAGATGTCGTCGAAATGGTCAGACCGCCGCGCTGCGGCTACTACGCCGGGGAACTTGGCAGGGTCGCGGGACGCCCCCTCTGGCCCGAGCATCAACGCCGCGTGCTGGACGAAGCCCTGCGCCTGCTGGAGCCTATGGATCAGCCCGGCCTACGCAAACTCGTCGTCGAGCTTGAGACAGAGGTGGAGCGGGAGCGTGGGGAGAAGTAGGGGGCCGGGGGTCAGGGGCCGGGGGCCAGTGTGGTCTCACTAATCTCCGTTTCGCTGTTTGCTCTTTCCGACCCCTGGCCCCTGACCCCCATCCCCTGCTTAGTTGCTTTGGCGACCATCTCCGCGACCTGATCGAAGTCGAAGGGTTTGCCGATGATGCCGTTGACCAGGTGCTTGTCGCCGGGAGCGATGGGGGTGGCCGCCCCGTGTCCTGTGACGAGGAGAATGGTCATCTCGGGCCGTCTGCGACGAATCTCGCGCGCCACCTCCCAGCCATCCATTTCCGGCATCGAAAGGTCTGTGAAGACCAGGTCAAAGTCTCTGCTCGCCAGCTCTTGAAGGGCTGCGCGCCCGCCACCCACGGCCGTCACCTTGTGACCGAGCATGATCAGCATGTCGGCCAGAGTCTCGCGGACGAACTCTTCGTCGTCAATCACCAGCACCCTCATCGAAGGCGCTTCGTAACGCGGGGCTGGCCCGACCTCGGCCGCTGACGTGCGACCGGCCGCCGGCAGGTCTATCTCGAAGGTCGTGCCGCTCCCCGCTTCGGATTCGACGTTGAAATGTCCTTCGTGGCGCTCGATGATGCCGTAGCTGACGGCCAGTCCGAGTCCGGTCCCCTGCGCCCCTTTGGTCGTGTAGAAGGGCTCGAAGATTCGCTCCCGCACGTCTTCGGTCATCCCGACGCCCGTGTCCTTGAATCTCAGGATCAACCGCCCGTCCACATTCTCGCAGCCGATGTCGAGGCTGCCGCCGCGCGGCATCGCGTCCACCGCATTCACGATCAGATTGACGAAGACCTCGCGCAACTCCGACGCGTTTCCCATGACGTGCTGCGGGCAGTCCGCTTGAAGCGCGACGTCATAGTGCAGCCCGCGCAGCCGCGCCTCATTTTCCCAGCGCGTCCGCGTAATCTCTATCGCATCACGCAACAGAAGGCTAGCGTCGAGCAGCTCGAACTCCTTGGCGGGCGATTGCCGCGCGAAGGTCTGGATGCGGCGCACGGTTGCCGCGGCATCTTCGGCGGCCGTCTGAATGACTTCCAGGTTATGCACGAGCACGGAGTCGTCCACCTGGCGACGCATCAATTGCGCGCGCCCGAGGATGGCCGTGAGTGCGTTATTGAAATCGTGGGCCACGCCCGACGCGAGCTGGCCGAGGGCGCGCAGTTTGTCCGCCTGCGCGGCGCGCTGGCGCTCCTGCTTCTGCTCCGTGATGTCGCGCGCAATACCGAGCACGCCCGTCGTCTGGCCGTCCACGATGAGCGGCGCGGTGTCGAAGAGCGCGTGGCGTAACTGGCCGTCGTGCGAGAAGAAACGCGCCTCGTAGGTCTGTGGCTTGCCTTCGAGGGTGCGCTCGAAATGCTCGCGTGCGATCTGGCGGTCGGCGTCGAAAGTTATATCCAGAAACGACTGCCCGATTAAGGCCTCGGACTTATAACCCGTGGCCGATATGGTCGCGGAGTTGCACCACTGGAAGCGCCCTTCCGTGTCAACGGCGTAGATGGACTCGCGCGCGCTCTCCAGAATATTCATCAAAAGCGACTGGTGTTCGCGCGCTTTCGCCTCCGCCTTCCTCAACTCGGAGAGGTCGCGGGCCGTGCAGACGGCGCCGGTCGTCTGGCTCCCTTTTTCGATAATCGGCTCGGCCGTGACCAGCAGGGGACGGTTGAAACGCTCGGGCACGATCTCAATCGTCACGCTTCTGCCCTCCGCGATGGTCCTCTCGACGATACACGTATTGCCCTCGCTCGTTCGCAGGATGTCGCAGCAGCGGCGGCCCAGCATGAGGTGCGGCCAGGTGTCCTCCATCGCCGCCCCGGCGCGGTTGACGCGAATCAACTGCCCGGCGTTGTCGAAGATGAAGATACCGTCGGACATCGCGTTGAAGGTGGTCTCCCATTCCTTCTTGGCGCGCCCGGTCATCTCGAACAGCTCCGCCTGCGCGATGCCCGTTGCCAGCTGCGCGGCGACCGCCTCGACCAGGGCCACCTCGTCCTCGGACCAGCGGCGCACGCGGTCCGTCTGATGAATGCAGAGCGCGCCGCGAAAGCGGCCGTTGACGATGAGCGGGTAGATGATCTGCGAGCGCAGGCGGACCTGCGCCGCGTGGAGGCGAATCTGCGCGTTGAACTCCGCCGGGCCGTCCTCGTAGTTGAGCGCGTCGCTGATCACGATGGGGCCGGGCGAGCGCAGGATGCGTTGCCCTATCGGCTCGTCAAAACTCATCTCCAGGTGCTTGATGCTGGTGGAATTCGCTGCGACGTACTCGTGCTCCGCGCGACCGCGCGGGTCCGCAGGATCGTAGAGATACAGGTGGACGCGCGAGGTGCTGAGTGCGCGGCCAAGCTCCCGCGTCGCCGTGCTCATGACTTCGGAGAGACTCAGAGACGCGCGAATAGCCAGGCTCAGGCGATTGATGAGCGACTCCCGGGCCGAAGTCGCCTCGGCCTTCTGGTAAAGCTCCGCCTGGCGAATCGCGACGCCGGTCTGGTTGGCGACCGCGCGAGCGAGCGCGATGTCCTCTTTGCGCCAGTGACGCAGAGAGCGCGTCGTCGAGAGCGCGAAGGCAGCCGGCATCTCGTCGCCGGCCTTGATGCCAACGTACAGGATCGAGCGCACGCCCGCCACGCGAAGGAGGCTGTTGTAAACCTCCTTGAGCCGCTCATCGTTGGCGGCGTCGTCGAAAGCCAGCGCGCCTTGCCGGTCAATGCCGTCAACCAAATCTCTCATTTTCGAGAGCGGAAAGTCGCGCGCCACCGGGCGCACGCCGGGGACGTGATACTCCGCAGCCATACGCACGCGCCCGGCCTCTTCGTCCTTCATGAAGATCGAACAGCGATCAACCGAAAGGTAGGAGCCGAGTTCGCGCACGGCCGCCTGGAAGAGCTCGGTCGGATCGAGCGAGCGGCGCAGGGCGCTCGAAATCCGGTTGATGACGGCCTCGCGCTCCACCTGTTGCTCCAGGGCTTCTTCCGAGCGTTTGCGCTCCGTGATGTCGCGCGCCACCCAGACCACGGAATCATGCAACATCGGCGAGACGGTCCCTTCGAACCAGACCTCAGCCCCATCAATGTTCAGACTGTAATCAATATGCGTTGGCTGGTTGGTCTCCAGCGCGTGCCGAATCTTATGTAGAAAGGTGTCTGCCTGCTCCTTCGGGAAGACTTCGTGCAAGGTCTTGCCGATTAATTCGGCGGGAGGCTTATAGAGCAGCCTGGGATTGGTCGGGGCGACCTTCAGGTAGCGGCCCTCGGCGTCGAGCAGCAGGATGACGTCCGTCATCGCAGAGAAGAGCGCGCGCATTTCGGCTTCCGACGCCTGAAGCTCCGCTTCCACGCGTTTACGCTCCGTCACGTCGCGCGCAATGCCCTGGACCGCGACGGGCTTTCCGTCCTTGCGGATTATCCTTGTGCTGACTTCGAGGGGCACACGCAGCCCGCCCTTAGAGATGATATCCAGCTCGTAAACGGTCGAGACATCTTCTGTCGCTTTACGGGCGATCATCTCGCGCGCCTTCTCGACATGTTCGGGCACGACGACCTGTCCGATGTTCATCATCATGGCCTCTTCGCGCGTGTAGCCGGTGATACGCTCGCCGGTCTTGTTGAGCGAAGTGAAGTTCCCTTGAAGATCGTGCGTGTAGATGATGTCGTTGGCGTTCTCGAAGAGGTCGCGGTAGCGCAGCTCGCTCTCTTTGAGCGCCTCTTCCGTCTGTTTACGCTCGGTAATGTCTTCGAGCGTTCCTTCGTAAAGGAGGGCCGTTCCGTCTTCCCCGCGAATCGCCTTCGAGTTCTCGCGCAGATAGACCGTGGACCCGTCGCGTCGCCTCCACCCTGTTTCCAGCCCCTTGATGAAACCGTCGCGCGCCAGCATCTCTTTGATCTGGGCGCGCGGGTAGGCGACCGATTCCTGCTCGTCCTCTAAATTGCAGGCGGCCAGCTCCTCGAACGAAGAGTATCCGAGCATTCGGACCAGGGCGCTGTTCGCCATCAGGATGCGGCCGTCGGGGGTGGTGCGGTAGATGCCTATCGGGATGTTCTCGAAAAGATCGCGGTAGCGTTCCTCGCTCTCTTTGAGAGCCTCTTCCGTTCGCTTGCGCTCCGTGATGTCCACGGCCATTCCCGCCAGATGGACCCGCCCGGCAGCATCTTTGAGCGGGAACTTGAAGACGAGCCAATGATGCAGAACTCCGTCCGGGGCCGGGACCGCCTCGATCATCTCGACGCTGTGGCCCGCGGCGAGCACAGCCCTGTCGTTCTCGCGAAGCTGCTCAGCAATCTCCGCCGGCCACATTTCAAAGTCTGTCTTCCCTTGCCATTCAGTCGGGTTGAGTTCGAAGAAACGCTCGAAGGGCTTGTTGATGTAAACGAAACGCCCCTTTTCATCCTTGATGAAGGCGACCGCCGGGCTATTGTCCATGAAAGCCTTGAAGCGCTCGTCCGATTCGCGCAGCGCCTCCTCGGCGATCTTGCGCTCTGTAATGTCTCGGACCACGCAGCGCACGCTGACAGGGTTCCCTCCGGCATCACGCACGAGCGACCTGATTCCTTCAAGATAATGCTGAATACCATCGGCGTCTCGGACGCGATGCACCCAACGAGAAGGCTCTTTGGAGACGTCCACCAGAGTTTGCGCGATCATCTCGGCGGCAGCTTCTTCGCCAAACAGATCGCTCAAAGGCGCGCCGATTAACTCGGAGACGGGACGACCGAAGAAGCGTGCGCCGGCTTCGTTAATACTGCTGATGCGACCCTCCATGTCGCGCGTGTAGATGATGTCCGCGGCCTGCTCTACGAGCTCGCGGTAGCGGCGTTCGATGCGGTGGCGTTCGGTGAGCCGGGCGACCTTGACCAGAAGCTCCTGGCGGCGGAAAGGGAGTTCGAGGTAATCGTCTGCGCCCGCCGTCAGTGCGTTGAGGCTGCTGCGTTTGCCTATCTGCACGGCGCTAGCCAGAAGCACGGGCACGTGCGCGGTCTGCGGGTCCTGTTTGAGGCGGCGGCAGAACTCAAGCCCGTCCATCTCCGGCATGACGACGTCGCTGATGACTATGTCGGGCTCAAGTGTGCGCGCGAGTTCGAGGGCGCGCCGTCCGCTGTCGGCCGTGACGACCTTATAGCCCTCGCGCTCCAGAATCACCGTGAGAAGCTCAAGAACCTTCGGCTCGTCGTTGACGGCGAGCACGGTCGGGCGCGTCTGTTCTGTCTTGATCTCTGTCATCGGGGCCAGAGCCGCTTATGAAATGGGCAAGCGGAAACCTCTAATTCAGGGCGTTAATAGATTACGTGGGAGTAAAACCTTGTGAGGCGCGGACTTTGGATTGGAATACTGCTTCAACTCGAACACATCTTATTTCTATCGCTCGCCGGATGTGGGCGCGAGCGACAATCAGAGTATAGCAGAGCAAAAAAGATATTGTCACGATGAAAAGCCGTCGAGGCGGAAAAGCGAGGGGTAAAGTAACGTGAGTCCGGTGTAAAAGTTTGTTGCGTAACTCAGCCCCGGAGGGGCGCCATGTTAGTAGCCCACGGCGTCAGCCGTGGGTACGGGCCGCAAATAGATGGCTGAGCCCCGTTAGGGGCGGCATATTATGCCGCCCCTAACGGGGCTCAAGAAAATTACGACGCCATTAACCCGGCACTCGCGTGCCGGGCTACTGATATGCGCGCCGCTGCCGGGGCTGTAGTTATGGCTTTTGCTTACGCCAAACGGACTTTAAAGTCTATTCGCCCTTGCCCGTGATCCTGGCGAAGTAGCCCTGACGGTAGGTCAGCTTCAGGCTCTGCCTGCGCAAATCCGGGTTGACGATCTCGATCTGGACGCGCCGGAACGAGCCGTCCTTGTTCTTATTCGAGGGCGAGTAGGCGACCAGATACTGCGAGCGGAGTTCGAGTTGAATCTGGTCGAAGGCGGCGCGCAGCTCCGATTCGTTTTCGGGAAAGAAGGCGCGACCTCCGGTCCGCTCGGAAATTTTCCGCAACGAACCCTTGTTGATTCCGCCGTAATATTCGTCGCCGATGCCTATGGAGTAGATAACGGCGTCGGATTTCAGTGCACGGTCAATGGCCGCGTCCATACTTTTGCGGCTGCTCGAATCCTGGCCGTCCGTGAGCAGAATAATCGCGCGCCGCGTCTTGTCAGACGTCTGAGAGAGAATCTCGTCGGAGGTGACCCAGACGGCGTCCCAGATTGCGGTCGAGCCCTGGATGGATTGATTCGTACCGGAAATGGGCGGCGTGCCAGCGACCTGCCCGCCGCCGATGTAGCCCGAAGGCGGAACGAACTCGACGCGGTCGAGCGCGCGCCGGATGCGCGAGACGTTGCCCGTCAGATTCTGTTCGAGCGTGGCCTCTCCCGTGAAGGTGATGACGGCCGCCTCGTCCTTGTCGGCGCGGATCACTGTATCAACGAAGGAGCTTGCAGCCGCTTTTTCAATAGGCAAGGTCCGCTCTTCGGAGACGCTCGTGTCAATCACGATGGCGAGCGAGAGCGGGAGGTCCGTCTGGCGCGCGAAAGTGAAAATCTCCTGCGCCTGCCCGTCTTCGGTCACGCGTATATCTTCCTGGCGAATGTTCGTGACGAAACGCTTCTGCTTGTCAACAGCCGTGAAGAGAATGTTGGTCAGGTCCGTTTCGACCTTCAGGACTTCGTCGTCCTGAAGCGTGACCTCGTCATCCTTCGCCGGAGGCTTTGGAGTCGGATTGGTCTGCGGCTGGTCGTTTGTGCGACGCGGGCGGCTCTTGTCTTGCTCCTGCTGTGTTGATGGAGGCTCCTGCTGCTGCGCGCGCGCGCCAGGAATCAGCAGACCGCTCAACAGCGCCACGGCCACCAGGCCGAACGCCAGAACCCTTGTGCTTTGCCTTTGATAAAACATCTTCTTCGTAAATCGTGAATCGTGAATCGTAAATCGTTAGAACAGGGTTTTCTATTCACGATTTACGATTGACGATTTACGAACTCACTTTCTAAGGCTATCGGAAATGGCCGTATATCCTTCTCTGGTCTTGATCTTCATACCGCCCCGGCCGTTGGCGAGCTTGACCTCGATCTTACGACGGCTCCCATCATACTTATTGTTCGTCGGCGTGTACGTGATGATGTACGACGAACGCAGCTCTTTGGAGATTCTGGTAAATGCGCGCTCCAGCTCAAGCACGTCACCTGTGAAGAAGGCTGAGCCGCCGGTCTGTTCGGCGAGTTTTTGAAGGTCGCGGTCAGCGCTGCTCGAAACCGTCCCGGCCTCGACCCCCGGCACGGCGCCCGACAGCCCCGCTTTGGTCGAGACGGCGAAGATGGTCGTCTCCGTGCGCTGCGCAATATCAATCGCGTCGCGAAGGGTCGCGCGGCTGTAGTTGTTATCATCGCCGTCCGTGATGACGACGAGCACCCGGCGGCCCGGAACGTTGCGCATCTTCTCATCGCAGAACTGCCAGACGGCGTCGTAGAAGAGTGTGCGGTTGCCCGGTTTCTTGACGCTGTCAATAGCTTTGTCCAGCAGGTCCAGCTTGTTCGTAAAATCCTGACGAAGCGTGATCTGATGATCGAAAGTGGCGAAGGCCACCTGGTCTTTGCGCAGGCGCGTTACCGTATAAACGAAGTTCTTGGCCGACTCCTGCTCGAACTTGAGCTTGCCGGCGACGGAGCCGGAAGTGTCCATCAGCACGGCGACATAAATAGGCTGGCTGTTCTTTTCGTCAGAAGCTTCAAGGAAGCCTTTGATATCCTGCTGCTTCTTGTCTTCAAAAATCAGAAAATCATTTCTCGACAGCCCGGTTACGGGCTGCTTGTTCTTGTCCAGGACCGTGACGGGCAGGCGCACCTCACGAATAAAGACCGTCTCCGTGTCACCCTGTTGGGAGTCGGGCGTCGGAGTCGGTTGCGGTTTCTGCTGGGAATGCCCCGCCGTTTGCGATGCAGCGAACAGAGAGATGGCGAGAGCAGTTATCAATAGGGAACGATAAAGGACGGATCTCATGACTAATCGTAAACAGTAATAGAGTGAAAACTAAAGAGCGAACTAGTAAGCTTCAAAGCTCGCGTGTTTGATGCCGGGCCGGCGACGGGCCGTTGCCCTTCCTGGAACGAACAATAGTACCGCAAGTGTGGGCAAAAGCGCATGCCTGTAGTCTCATTCTCCGCCCAATGATACAATGCGCGCGGCTGCTCGTCTTTCCGACTATCTTGAAAGCCGCTGGGATCAGAGAAAGAGGTTGAGAAGCTTTATGATAGATTTGAAGTATTCACTTGTCATCGAGGCGACGGCGGACCCCAGCTTTTTCGGTTTCTATTCTCCAGACCTGGAAGGGTTCACCGGGGTCGGACATTCCATTGAAGATTGCCTGTACAAAGCCAGGTGGGGAATGGAAGAACACGTCAGCCTGTTGCGAGAGCAGAATCTCACTATTCCTGAACCGAATCCTAACTCGACTGTGGTCGTGCAGAACGAACAGCGCCTTGAGCCGGCAGCTTGATCTTGTTTGGGCACGGCTCTCACAAGTCTCTTAACTCTGTATTTAGCGCGGCTGTCGGATGAGCGAGCAAACCATCTCTCATTACCGTCTCTTAGATAAGCTCGGCAAGGGCGGGATGGGCGAAGTCTATCTGGCGGAAGATACGAAGCACGGACGCCGTGTCGCCCTCAAGGTGCTGCCCCCACACGTCACTAAAGACGAGAACAGCCTGCTGCGTTTCAAAAAGGAAGCGAGCGCCATCCTCAAGCTCAATCACCCGAACATCATCACCATTTACGAAATCGGGCAGGATGAGACCACCAACTACATCGTCACCGAATACATCAACGGCCACACTTTGAGAGAGCATCTCTGGCGCGACGAGATGAAGATTGATGAGGTGCTCGGCGTCAGTATTCAGGTGGCGCGCGCCCTCGAAGCCGCTCATGCCGAAGGCATCGTGCATCGCGACATCAAGCCGGAGAACATCATGCTCCGGCATGACCGTGTGGGACGCGACCGGCTCGTCAAAGTGCTGGATTTCGGCCTCGCCAAGCTCACGGAAAAACCCTCGTCAGCGGCAGACCCCGAAGCCATCACCATGCCCATCAGCAATACGGAGCCCGGAACGGTGATGGGAACGGCTGGCTACATGTCGCCGGAGCAGACGCGTGGGTTAGAGGTTGACGCGCGCACGGACATCTGGAGTCTGGGCATCGTGCTTTACGAGATGATCGCGCGGCGCGCCCCGTTTGAAGGAGCGACCGACAGCCACATCAAAGTCGCCATCCTGGACCGCGAGCCGCCGCCCTTGGCGAGCAGGTCGCAAGGGGTTCCGCACCAGCTCGAACGCATCGTCAAGAAAGCTCTCGCCAAAGACAAAACGAAGAGGTATCAGACCATCACGGATCTCAAGACCGATCTGGAAAATCTGAGGGACGAGCTTGATAGAAACGCAATTGACCTTTCGTTGACGCCGGAAGCGTCGAGCGATAGTGCCACGGAAAACGGCAGCGGCCTGGTCGCTGCCAAAACGGGGAGGGGACAGTCGCCCGGAACGGTTGAAGCAAAGCGAGCGCAAACGGTCTCAAGCGCCGAGTACATTGCCAAAGGGATTGGCCGTCACAAAATCGCGCTGCTGTTAGTTGCGCTGGCTGTTATCGCAACGGTCGCTGCCCTCATCTATTTCAGAAGCGCCGGCGGCAGCCCGGCGATCACTTCGGTCGCGGTCCTGCCGTTCACAAACGACAGCAATGAACCGGACGCAGACTATCTTTCCGACGGCATCACAGAAAGCATCATCAATAAGCTTTCGCAATTGCCGAAACTAAAGGTGATGTCGCGCAATGCCGTCTTCCGTTACAAGGGGCAGAAGATTGATCCGCAGGAGATCGGACGCACGCTGGGCGTCGGCGCCGTAGTGACTGGCCGTGTGGTCAAGGTCGGCGACAAGCTGGTTATCAAGACCGAGCTGATAAACGTCGCGGACGGCTCGCAAATCTGGGGCGAGGAGTTCGACAAGGGCATCAAAGACCTTCTGGCCGTGCAGGACGAAATCTCCAGAAAGATTTTCGAAAAGCTCAAAGTGAAACTGACCGGTGAAGATGAGGAGCGGCTGGCGAAGCGCTATACGAACGACGCGGAGGCTTACCAGCTTTACCTCAAGGGGCGCTACTTCTGGAACAAACGCGACGAGGCGGGTCTGCGAAGCGGCATCAGCTATTTCAAACAGGCCGAAGAGAAGGACCCGACTTACGCCCTGGCCTATTCGGGCCTCGCAGATTCCTACGCGCTTCTTTGCGACATCGGGGCGGCTGCGCCGGGCGAAGCGATGCCAAACGCCAGGGCCGCCGCCCAGCGCGCGCTCGAAATTGACCCGCGCCTGGCCGAGGGCTACACCTCGCGCGCCTTCGTCAAGCTCGCCTATGAATGGGACTGGCGCGGCGCGGAGGACGACTTCAAACACGCCCTGGACCTTAACCCGAAATACGCGACCGCGCATCAATGGTACGCCTCGTACCTCACGCAGATGGGGAAATACGACCTGGCGCGCGCCGAGATAGAGCAGGCGCAGCAACTGGACCCGCTCTCGCCGATCATCAGCGCGAACTCGGGCCTGTACCTTTACTACGCGCGTAAATACGACGAGGCGATTGAGCAGTACAGGAAGACGCTTGAGATAGACCCGAAGTTCGGCGTCGCGCACTACTATCTCGGGTTGGCTCACCTGCAAAAGAAGGATTACGAGAAGGCTGCCGCGGAATTCAACACGGTAATAGGTCCGGCCGCCGATGCAGCGGATGACCTGGGAGGGATTGACCTTGAGGCCGCCGCCGCGCTCGCCTACACCTACGCCGTGGCCGGAAGGCGCGCCGAGGCGCAGAATCTTCTCAACAAGATGACCGAGCTGTCCAAAAGGCGCTACGTCTCGCCACTCTACCTGGCGACCATCTACACCGGGTTGGGGGAAAAAGATCAAGCCATCGAGCAGCTCAACAAAGCCTTCGATAACAGGCATCCAGGGCTCGTCCTCATCAGAGTCGAGCCATTGTTCGATAGCCTGCGCGAGGACCAGCGCTTTCGCGAACTCCTGCGCCGCTTCGAGCCGATACCGCAGTGAGCGGTAAGCAGTAAGCAGTGAGCGGTAAAAGCAATGGTACTGCTCACTGCCTACCGTTCACTTTGTAACTGGCCTTAAATTATGGAAACGATTCTCTGGCTTCTTCTGGGCGTAGCGTCCGCCATCGGCTTCATCCTGTTCGCACGGAACCTGGGCCGGGAAGGAGAGGCGCGCGTCCTCGCCGCGGGGCTGGTCATCGCGGCGCTGGTTTACGTCGTCTTCGGCGTGAGCGCCCGCGAAACGAACTGGATATTGTTGGAGCTCGCGGGCCTGCTGCTTTTCTCAATCGTCGCCGTCCTGGGCCTGAAGCGCTCGGCGCTGTGGCTGGCGGCGGGTTGGGCCGGTCACCCGTTGTGGGACGCGTGGCTTCACCTGGGCGACGCCGGAGGGGCCAGCTTCACTCCCCGTTGGTACGTCCTCGCGTGTATCGGCTTCGACCTGCTCGTAGCCGGATACATTCTTTTAATGAAGCAGCGGCGCTAAGGTTATTTGAGATCATGTGTAGCCATGAGTCAGTACCGCCTGCGGTAGCGGGCGGGTCATGGAGGCCACAGACCCGCCCGCTACCGCAGGCGGTACTGACTTGACGCCTTGCGAGAGCCATCATATTCAACCGCGGCCCGCTATAACTCCTCAATAAATTTTGCCAGGTCATCGGGAAGCGGAGCTTTGAATCTCAACTGCTCGTTGGTTCGTGGGTGACGAAAGCCTAGTTGTTCGGCGTGCAGGAACTGGCGGCCGAGTCTACTGATGCGCGCGCGCAGTTGCGCGTCCGCCACTGTTTTGTCGCGCCCGCCGCCATAGGTCGCGTCGCCGACGACCGGGTGCTTGAGCCATTGCAGGTGAACCCTGATCTGGTGCGTCCTGCCAGTTTTAATCTCCACATCGAGTAACGTGAATCGCTCAAAGCGCTGGCGCACGCGGTAAAGGGAGAGGGCGGGGCGGCCCCCGCGGACGACGGCCATGCGCGTGCGGTTGCGTGGGTCGCGCGCTATTGGCTCCTCGACGCGCCCGCTCTCCTGCCCGACGCGGCCGTGGACGAGCGCCACGTAGGATTTGAAAACCTCGCGGGCGCGAAACTGGTCCGCGAGATTCTCGTGCGCGCTCTCTGTCTTGGCGATGACGATGAGGCCGGAGGTATCGCGGTCCAGGCGGTGGACGATGCCGGGACGTACCGATTGCGGAATGCGGAATTCGGATTGCGGATTAACGAAGGCGGTGGCGTCCTGGTTTTCAATCCGCATCCCGCAATCCGCAATCCGCAATCGGTACGCGATGGCGTTGGCGAGCGTGCCGGAGGAAATTCCGGCCGCCGGGTGAACGACCATTCCGGCGGGTTTATTGACGACGATCAGGTCGTCATCTTCATAGACGACGTCGAGCGGGATGTTTTCGGGACTGAATTCCGCTGGAGTCGCGGGCGTCAGTTCGACTTCGATCTCGTCACCAGCGCGCAGCTTGTAGGAAGGTTTCGAGGTGCGCCCATGGACTAGCACATCACCGTCTTCAATTAATCGTTGAATACGCGCGCGGCTCCAACCTGGGATGCGCGCGGCGAGATGGGAATCGAGGCGTGTGCCCGAATCTTCAGCTCCGATGCGGAACGTCAGAGTCTGTGCGTCAGGCTCCGCCGTCTCTTCGGGCAAAGCTTTCAAATCTTCTTCGCTCACGCGCTGGCCGTCTTCGGTGCAGGAGAAACTTTATCCGGCCCGTCAGCCGCCGCGCGCCGCCAGCGGCGTATGAGGGCGACGAGACCCCAGGCGCCGACGAGGATGCTGAGCATCTGCGAGGTCGAGAGCCCAGTCAGCGTGGTCAGCCCGAGGATGTCCCCGCGCGGGTCGTCGCGGAAAATCTCTATAGTGAAGCGCATCACACTGTAGAGCACAGCGTAGAGCAGGATGACCTGGCTGCTGAAACGCTTGCGACGATGCAGCCAGAGAAGAAAGAAGAAGATTAGAAGCGCGCCGAAGGATTCATAAAGCTGCGTCGGGTGGATGTAGCGATCAAACGGCACGCCCGTCACTTCATTGCCAGCCTGCGTGAACTTCATGCCCCAGGGCATGGTCGTCTCTTTGCCCCAGCAACAGCCCGCGGCGAAACAGCCCTGACGTCCGATGGCGTTGCCGAGCGCGATGCCTGGCGCGAAAGCGTCCGCGGTCTTCCACCAGGGCAGCTTGTAGCGGCGTATCAGAAAGTACGCAGCGAGGACCGCGCCGATGAAGCCGCCGTAGAAGACTCCGCCAGAGCGCAGAAAATCCAGCGAAAACAGTTTCCCGAGGTCGCCCCGATATTCAGGCTCCGTAAAGAGCATCAGGATTTTCGAGCCGACGAGCGCTGCCAGGAGCACCCACAGGCCCAGATCATAAATGCGCTCGCGCGGCAGCCCGTCGCGCGCGGCGAGTTTTGCAGCGACCACCAGCGCGGCGAGGAACGCCAGCGCCAGCAGGACGCCGTACGTGTAAAGGTGAAAATCGCCGATGCGGAAAATTTCTGGGAACATAGGGTAAAGCAGAAGTCAGAAGTCAGGAGTCAGAAGCCAGAATGAAAGCAAACTGCCTTTCACTATTTTGATTCCTGTGTGCTGATGACAGACTCATGCGTTTTCTTCTCCTGACTCCTGCCTTCTGCCTTCTGACTTCTGCCTTTCCGAAACATATCATAGATGAGCAGGAACGCGCCCGCGCAGATGCTCATGTCCGCGACGTTGAAGACGGGCCAGGAGAACGATTCATAATAGTGTAGCTCGATAAAATCTATCACGTGGCCGAGGCGTGCGCGGTCCGTTAAATTGCCTGCGATTCCTGCCAGGAGCAGCGCGCACGCGCCCAGTATGCGATCATCGTTACGGGCCGTGCGAAAAAAGTAGATGAGTACGGCCACGGCAGCCAGGGCCGCCAGCACGACGAAGAACCAGCGCACGAAGGACCCGCCGCCCTGAAACTGGCTGAAGGCGACGCCGTCGTTCGTCGCGTAGCGCACCCTGAGGAAACCGTTGATGAGCGTTTTGGGTTGTGGGAGCGAACTCACGGCCCAGGCCTTCGTCGCCTGGTCCGCGAGATAGATGCCGCAGGCGGCGACCAGGTAAGCTATGCGCCAGCCCATCCGTCCTCTGTTCATACAGCTTCCTCCCGCTCCATCTCCGTCAAAGCCTCGACGCAACGCTCGCACACGGTCGGGAACCGCTCCGACTCGCCGACGCGCACGGAGTAGTTCCAGCAACGCTCGCACTTTTCACCTTCGGCCCTTGAGACTTCCACCGCGACACCTTTCTCTTGCTCAGTCTCTTCTTCGAGCTGAACCTGCGAGACGATGAAAATATATCTCAGTTGATCGCGGCGCTGGTCTAAGAGGTCGTACCAGAATTTCCCGACTTTTAGAAGGAGCCGCGCCTCTAAAGAGCTTCCTATTAGTTTCGCGGTGCGTGCTTCCTCAAGTTTGTTGAGCACCGCGTCGCGCAGCTCAAACAGAGGCCCGCGCCAAACGTTCAAGAGTTCCTCGTCGCGCACGCCGCGAGCTTCCGGCAGTTCCGCCATATGCACCGAGGCGGGGCGCGCCTCGTCCTGCGGTAGGTTCTCCCAGATTTCGTCGGTCGTGAAGACCAGAAGCGGGGCGAGCATACGCGCCAGCGCGTCCGCGATTCTATATAGCGCCGTCTGCGCCGAGCGGCGCGCATGGCTTTTGGGCGCGGCCGTGTAGAGGCGATCCTTGATGATGTCGAAGTAGCGTGCCGAGAGTGTCACGGTCGAGAGGTTGTAGAGCGCTTGATAGGCCGTGTGAAATTCGTAACGCTCGTAGCCGGCGCGGACCTTCTCAATGACGGCATCAAGCTCTGCGAGCGCCCAGCGATCTATCTCCAGCATCTCTTCTTCCGACACGCTGTCGCGCCCAGGGTCGAAGCCGTCGAGGTTGCCGAGCGCGAAGCGCGCGGTGTTCCTCAGCTTGCGATAAGCGTCCGAGGCGCGTTGCAGGATTTCGTCGGAGCAGCGCACGTCCTCCTGATAATCAGAAGAGGCGACCCAGAGGCGCAGGATTTCCGCGCCAGAATCTTTGACCACCTCGTTCGGCGAGATGCCAGTGCCCTCGGACTTGCTCATCTTCTGGCCCTGAACGTTAATCACCCAGCCGTGCGTGATGACGGCTTTATAGGGCGCGCGGTCGTGCGCCGCGAGTCCAATCATCAGGCTGGAATTGAACCAGCCGCGGTACTGATCGCCGCCCTCCAGATACGCGTCCGCGGGCCAGCGCAGATTCTCGCGCCGCTCCATCACGGCGACGGACGACGAGCCGCTGTCGAACCAGACGTCCAGAATGTCCGTCTCCTTCGTCCACTCATTGCCCCCGCACTGAGAGCATTTCGCGCCTTCCGGCAGGAGGTCCACGGCGTCGCGCGCGTACCAGGCATCGGCCGACTCGCGCTCGAAAATGTCCGCCACATGATTGATCGTCTCCGCGTCGGCCAGAGCTTCATTGCAGCCCGCGCAGTAGAAGACCGGAAACGGCACGCCCCAGACGCGCTGGCGCGAAACGCACCAGTCCGGGCGACCCTTGAGCATGTTGCGCATCCTCTCTTCGCCCCACGCCGGAACCCACTCGACGCGCCGAATCTCGCGCAGCGCGCCCGCGCGCAAAGAGTCCGCGCCGTCCGTCTCGTCCTCCGAGTAGTTCTCCGTGTAGTTGGAACGGTCGCGCCCATCTTCATCCTTTTCGATGACAGGGTGAGAGCCGCTCGCGTCCATGGAGATGAACCACTGCGGCGTGGCGCGGAAGATGACGGGGTTCTTGCAGCGCCAGCAATGCGGGTAGCGGTGCTCGTAATCTTCGCTGAAGAGGAGCACGCCGCGCTCCCGCATGAAATCAACTATCAACGGGTTCGCTTCAAACACGCTCCGGCCCGCGAAGTGTTCGACCTCAGAGGTGAATCGCCCAGCGTTATCCACCGGACAGTAAATCTCAAGCCCGTAACGCTTGCCTATGACGAAGTCGTCGTGGCCGTGTCCGGGCGCTGTGTGAACGAGTCCAGTGCCAGCTTTGCCGGTCACGCGCGCGTCGCGCGCTTCTTTCACGTCCAGCTCTGTCTCCGCATCAGCCTCGCCGCCGAGCGTGACGTGCTCGCCCACCATGACGAGCGAGGGACGGTCAATCCACGCGTGACGGCATTCGAGGCGGTCCAGCTTTGAGCCTGGAAAACGCGCCAGCACGGTCGGCGCAATGCGTTCGCCGCTGGCGTCTCTCTCTCCGATGTCGCATTTCTCGGCGATTGCGCCGAGCAGATCGCTGGCGACCACGTAAACTTCATCCCCATTTTCAAAAGCCGCGTACTCGAAATCAGGGTGGACGGCGATGCCGAGGTTCGCTGGCAGCGTCCAGGGCGTGGTCGTCCAGATGAGAAAAAAGACTTTGCGCCCGGCGAGCTTCTCGTCAATTTGCGCGGGATCGCTCGCGAGCGGAAACTTGACGTAAACCGAAGGACTACGGTGCTGCTTATATTCGACTTCGGCTTCGGCGAGGGCCGTCTGGTCGTGTATGCACCAGTAGACGGGGCGCGCACCCTTGTAAACGTAGCCGCGCTCGATGAAGCGGCCGAAGAGCCGCGCCGTCTCGGCCTCGTAGTGATTGGACATCGTCAGGTACGGATCGTCCCACTCGCCGAGGATGCCCAGGCGCTGAAAGTCTCTCGTCTGACTCTTCAGGGATTTCGCAGCGTGTTCGCGGCAGGCGCGGCGAAAGCTGTTGACCGAGAGGTCCGTTTTCTTCTTGCCTTTCTTGTCCAGGTCTCGCTCGACGTGTTGTTCAATCGGCAGCCCGTGGCAATCGTAGCCAGGCACGTAAGGCGCATCGAAGCCCATCATCGTGCGCGAGCGGACGACGATGTCTTTCAGAATCTTGTTGAGCGCGGTGCCGAGGTGAATGTCGGCGTTGGCGTAGGGCGGCCCATCATGAAGAATGAACTTTTCGCGGCCCGCGCGCGAGCGCTGGATCATCTCGTAGAGTCCCATCTCGGTCCACTTCTTGAGGCGCGCGGGTTCAGACTGCGCCAGATTGGCCTTCTGGCTGAAGGCAGTCTTCGGCAGGTTGACGGTCTTTTTCAGGTCGAGCGGTGTTTCGGTTGACATGGTTAAGTCTGGAGTCTGGAGTCTAAAGTCTGGAGTCTAAAATCTAAAGTCTGGAGTTTGAAGTCGACGGCTGCTGACTTCAGACTCCAGACTCCAGACTCCAGACTCTTGATTTCCTCAGCCGATGAACATCTCATCTTCTCCGTAGGTTTGATTCACGGGCTTCGGCGCGGGCGCTACGAGGACTTCGAGGCCACGGCGGAAGCCCGCCATAATCGCCGCCAGCTCGCGCGCCGGCCCGATCACCTTGTCGCGTATGAAAGTGGTCGTCGTCGTCACCTGCTTGTGCGTCTTGTCTATCGTGTTGCTGACGAGCGCGACTTTATCGCGCGCCGTCTCGGCCGTGTCGCCGACCAGCTGTTTCAACTCGCGGACCTCTTCCTTGATGAGGCCGATGGACTCGGAAAAATGCATCGTCGCCGTCGAGAGATAGCCGGACATGGCGTGAAGCTGCTCCGCGATCTCTTTGCCCTGCACGGCGATCTGCTTGCCCTGTTCGCTGATGGCCGTGACCCTCTGGATCAGCGGCTCGACGCGTTCTTCAAGACGCTTGACCGATTTGACCGCGCGGCTGACCATCATGGCGATCACGATCATCGCAATCGCGATCACGACGAAAGCGACCGCCACGGCCACAAGCACCCAAAACGCAGGGTCGTTGATGCTCATTTGTAAGGCTAACGGGGCACTCATAATAAATTTTGAATTATGAGTTTTGAATTATGAATTAAAAGCCTTAATTCAACATTCAAAATTCAAAACCCATAATTTCTTTTAGCTCAGGTCGCCTTGCGGAGGGTAGGTCGGTTTGGCTTCAGAACTGCCGGGTTCCGTTCTACGCTTCTCTTCGGAGTAGGCCTGCTTGCCCGCTTCGATTGCGTCGGAGACCTGTCCGCCGCGCGATCCGATCCACTGGCCGGCCTTGTCGCGCACGGCCCCGTAATAATCGGTCGCCTTGCCCCCGACGTACCGGGCTCCTTCGCGGGTTTTGTCAATGCCTTTGCGGGTGACGTCGGCGATGTCGCCGCGCAGCTCCGAGCCGGACTTCGGGGCAAAGAGCAGAGCCAGAATGGCGCCGATGCCGCCGCCGATCAGTAGATAAGTAAGACGGGTCGAAACGTCAGACCCTCCACGCCTCTCGTCGTTTTCCATAAGAGATTCCTTTCTCACAATCGAAGCCTCCTGGCTTCGACGGAATGTTTTAATGACCGGAAATTACAGTGCTGAGAATATAGCATAAGAGCAGTGACAAGTGACAAGTGACAAGTGACAAGTGACAAGAAAAACGGATTTTTCTGGCTCGTCACTCGTCACTCGTCACTTGTCACTCTCTTTCTGGTATTGCTGCAGCTTCCTGTAAAGGGTCTTGCGTCCGATGCCGAGGGCGCGGGCGGCGCGCGTCTTGTCGCCACGCGTGTAATCGAGGGTGGCCTCGATGGCCTGGCGTTCGATCTCGTCAATCGTGGAAGGAACGTTGAGTTCGAGCTGAATAGCGCGCCCCTCGCTGGCGGCCTGCGCGCGCTCGCCACGGATGCGCGAGCGCTCTTCGAGAACGCTCTTGCTGATGGATTCGGGCAGATCGTCCAGCTCGATCTGGCGGCCAGAGGCGATGATGACGGCCCGCTCGATGGCGTTCTCAAGCTCGCGTACGTTGCCGGGCCACTCGTAACTCATCAGGGCCTGCAAGGCGTCCTTCGAGATACCCGAGATGAAGCGCCCGGTCTTCTGCTTGTAGTGCTCCAGAAAATGTATGACGAGCGGGTGAATGTCTTCCGCGCGCTCGCGCAAAGGCGGGAGCCGAATCGGGAAGACCGACAGGCGGTAGAAGAGATCGCGCCTGAATGTGCCCATTTCGACGGCGCGCTCCAGATCAACGTTCGAGGCCGCGATGACGCGCACATCCGTCTTTAAGACTTCGCTCCCGCCGACGCGCGTAAACTCTCCGTCCTGTAGAACGCGCAGCAGACGCACCTGGGCCGAAAGGCTCATCTCCCCGATCTCGTCCAGAAAGAGCGTGCCGCCGTTCGCCTCCTCGAAGCGCCCGCGCCGGCGCGCGCGCGCGTCCGTAAACGCCCCCTTCTCGTGGCCGAAGAGTTCGGATTCGAGCAGCGTTTCGGGAATCGCGCCGCAGTTGAGTTTGATGTAAGGCTGATCTTCGCGCCCCGAATTGTAATGAATCAGGTTGGCGAGCAGCTCTTTGCCGGTGCCCGACTCGCCCTGAATGAGGACGGAGGTTTGCGTGTCGGCGACGTTCAGAGCCAACTCGATGGCGCGGCGAATCGCCGGGGCCTGGCCGATGATGCGGTCCTCTGCGTGACGTTCGTGCAAAGCGCTGCGCAGGCGCAACACTTCCGCCGAAAGCTGGTCGCGTTCGAGCGCCGTGCCGATCTGGTCCGCGATGCCTTCGACCAGAGAGACTTCATGGTCCTCGAAGTGGTCGCGCGCGCCGCTCCAGACGAGGCCGAGAAGGCCGAAGGTCTGGCCGCCAATGCGAACCGGCGCGACGAGCGCGGCGCGGCCCCCCAGCGTCGCGTTGAAG
Source organism: Pyrinomonadaceae bacterium (assembly GCA_036392495.1). Classification (GTDB taxonomy): domain Bacteria; phylum Acidobacteriota; class Blastocatellia; order Pyrinomonadales; family Pyrinomonadaceae; genus QHXM01. Next base: position 44,086 of record DASVXV010000133.1, read on the forward strand.
ATGAGCCGAATCGGAAACGGCAGGTCCGTATCCAGCAGGCGTAAGGTTTTTCCCTGCGCCAGGACCTCCATCATCGCCGGGTATGCGGTGATGTCCATGGACTGCCCGTGGGCGTCAATCAACCCCTGGACCGAATCAATAGAGGCGTGCGGCGCGGCTTTGAAGGCCGCGAGACTGATGCGCCCACCCGCTGGATCGAGCACGCCGAGCGCGCCGTAGTCAGCGCCCACCAGGGCAAGCGCGCGCTCCAGGACGAGCGACGTGACCTCGCCGAAATCCGAGCGCGCATTGAGGGCGTTGGCGATCTCCAGCAGCGCTTCGGTCGTCTCGGCTTCGCGCTGTTTATCCGTGAAGAGCCGCGTGTACTGATAGCCGATGGCGATGTGCTGCGCGATGGATTGCAGGAAAGAGACCTCTTCGTCGAGCCAGGCGCGCGGCGCGCGCGTCGTGTGAAGGCCCAGCAGGCCGAGCACGTCGCCGCCGAGAGTGACGGGGACGACCAGCAGCGAGCGCGTCCCCAGACTCGCCGCGAGGAAACGAACCTTCTGGTCTAGTCCGGGCGCGGACGTATCGTCGAGGCGAATCGGCTTCGTCAGATCAACGTGCTCGGAGAGCTGTCTCAAATCGAGCGGAATTGCGGTGCCTTCGCTCGAAGGCACGTCGTCCGAAGCGCGCCACTCGTGGCTGATGCGCAGCTCGCTTTCCGAGGCAAGCTGAATCACGTCGCAGCGATCCGCGTTCATCATGCGCCCCAACTCCTTGACAACGGCGCGCAAGAACCTGTCCAGATCAATGCTCGCGGGAAGTCCTAGCGCCAGGCGATCAATGATCGCTTCGCGCGCTTCGTGCATCTTGATCTTGCGTTCGAGCGAGAGTGTCTCGGAAGTCGTTGACATAAGTGGTCAGTGGTCAGTGGTCAGTGGTCAGTGAACAGCTTCTAACTGACTACTGACCACTGACCACTGACCACTGTTTTCGCGTGCGGATAATAGCGAACCGCGCGCCAAGTTGCAAAGCAAACTTCGGAGGCGCGCGGTTGCGGATGAACCTGAAATGTTGAGGAAAGGCGTCTGACTACTTCTGCTGTAGCTGTGCGAGTTCCGGCATGAGGCGAAACTCGATGCGCGCCTCTTCCGGCGTCAGCAGCGGATGATACATCTTGCCGTAGCGCCCCGTGATGATGCGGACGTAATTCTGCGTCTCGTTGTAAGGCGGAACGCCGTTGTATTTATCAACCGCGCCTTCGCCAGCGTTGTAACCCGCGAGCGCGAGCGAAACATTACCGTTGAATCTCTTAAGCAGCCAGCGCAAATACTTCGTTCCCGCTTCGATGTTGGCTGCCGGGTCGTGGACGTCCTCGCAGCCGAAGCGCCTGGCCGTCGCCGGCATTAGCTGCATCAGCCCCTGCGCGCCGACGTGTGAGCGGGCGCGAACTTTATATTTCGATTCCTGCCAGATGACAGCGTGGAGAAACCTCGGGTCAACCCCGTGGCGCTCGCCCGCGCGAAGGATGATCAGATCGAGCTGGCGGTCGCCGGACGTCGGTACATCCGCGGGGATGTAGTCGTCTTCTTTCTCTGCTGCGGGAACTCTGTTTTCAACGGCCTCGCGGGCCTGGACCGAGGGCGCGTAAGCGCGATTAAAGAGAATTCCGGTCAGGTTCGTGAAAGCGAAAAGTGCGATTAAGGCGAAGGGTGCGAATTTAAAAGAGCGAAAGTGGGGAACAAATCGGGTCAGGTTCATCAATATCCGTTCTCCATGTGAGCGATGGCTTTCGGGGGCCATCAGAGCCGCGCAAAAAGCGCCGGTTTTGGGGGCTACGCATGGCGGATTCGATTCTCAAAGAACGATCAATCGAAACCGGAAACTCAGATGGACGAACTACCCTTTCGGTTGCTCCAAACGCACGAAAAAAGTTCGATAAAGCATTGATTTCATATGTACTTAATCGAAGCGGGCGTAAGCGCTCTTATAACAGGCTTTCGCGCCTGATTCGTTCATCATGAGCGAACAATTTTGACGTGGGCTGACTATTTGCGTATCGAACGAATACGAAACTATTTATCTGAAAGGGAGAAGAAGCCACGGATGAACGCGGATGCCCACGGATGAATTAAGAAGGATTTGATCTTCTCTTTCTCTGTGTCTATCCGCGTTCATCCGTGGCCTCTTCCTTCCGTTTGTAGCGGTTGCGGGCGGTGTGAGCGATTCGTATAATCAATTTCAGTTCAGAATTTTCAAGAGAAGTTTGGAGAATTATCGTGCCGATCTATGAGTATGAATGCCGCAAGTGCAAAGCTCACACCGAAGTCATGCAAAAGGTGACGGACAAGCCCCTCACGAAGTGTCGCAAGTGCGGCGGACGTCTGGAAAAACAGTTCTCGGCTCCGGCCATCCAGTTCAAAGGCTCCGGCTGGTACGTCACAGATTACGCCGGCAAAAAATCTGAAAAGAAGGCTGAGAGCAAGGAGGAGAAGAGCGCGGCAACGGAGACAGCCGCAAAGAGCGATAAAGCAACCTCCAAAGAGACATCTTCCTCTAAAAAGGCGAGTACACCCAAAACCGCCCCATCGAGCGGCGACTAAAGATCTTCGGAGCGCGAGACAAACCGATGCGCGCGTCACACAAAACCCTTTTAGCCCTCTCCATACTTTCGGCCATCCCCTATCTCGTCATGGGACAGGCCGGGCGGCGCAATCGCCCGTCAGACGAAGGCGCAATCTCTTTGAACGTCGTCGCCATGCGCACGGACGATGCGGGCGGCCCCATCACGAGCAAACAGATTTCGCTTTACGACGGCGGCATAGAGCAGACCATCAAGAATTTCTCCCTGGACCCCTCGCCCGCGCGCATCGTGCTGCTGGTGGACAATTCGCTGACGATTCGCGCGGACGTGGAAAAACTGGAGACGGCCGCGCGCGAGTTCGCTTATGAGATTTACGAAGGGGATAAACTGCTGATCGTCGGCTACGACGAGCAGGCAGAGATCGTCGCGGACTGGACCGACGACGCGAAGGCGATTGAGAAGTCGCTCTCCAGTTTTCGCAAGAAAGGCGACCCGCATCTTTTCGACGCTCTGATGGCGGTGTCCGAGGAGGCTCTGCTTCCGCTGAGGGCTTCGAACCAGAAGCGCATCGTCGTCGTCATCAGCGACGGGCTGGACCGCGGCAGCAAGACGAAATTCAACAAGGTCCTCTCCGAGCTACAATCGCAGGACATCACCGTCTACGCCGTGCAGGCGCCGGACCGCACGGGCGGGGCCCTGCGCCGCGATCAGCCGAAGCCCGTCCAAGTGATTGAAAAACTGGTCGAAGGCACAGGCGGTCGCATCTTTCCCATAGGCGAGCCGCGCGAAGCCGCCAAGGCCATCTGCGACGAGCTGAGAAAGAATCGCTACGTGCTCTCGTATGCTCCTTCAAACGTCCCTTACGGCGACGCCCGGCGACTTCTGGTCGTCGCGGACTCCGGCATCCAGGTGCGCTCCAAGACGCTCCAGCCGCCGCATTAAACATCCTCGCGCCTGTTCACGCGTCTCTCGTTACGGTTTTTTGCGCGAGTAGATGTAGAACATGATGACGATAACTATCAGAAAGATTATTTCCAGCAGCGCGAAGTAGCCTGGGTCGAAGCGGCCAGCCTCGTCGTGCGCTTCGCGGTAAACGACGAAGGTGGCGAGGGCCAGAGCTGTTGTCAGCCAGATGGCCTGGCGTTTGGCATCCCACATGAACTCGAAATCCTCTGCGGGCGTCCGTTAATGAACGCGCCCCGTTTTCTCTCGCACTCTATTTTGGTGCTTTCATCTCGGCCCCGATTATGACACACTTATTCGGAGACGGGCGCACCCGAATTTAACTCAACCCTCGAAAAGAAGGTCTTATGGAAATGTATTGCCCGCAATGCGGTCAACAACAGGCTTCCGCAGAGATGCGCTTCTGTTCGCGCTGCGGCTTTCCGCTGAGCGGGGTCACGGAGTTGTTGGCTCAGGGCGGGCTACTTAGCTCGGGCGCCGAGACCGAGGGGCGGAAGATTTCGCCGCGTCGCAAGGGCGTGCAGCAGGGAGTCATGATGATGTTGCTCGGCACAGTGATCGTGCCGGTCCTGGCAATCTTTAATAAGTTCATCCCCGGCCGCAACCCGCTCGATCTTTTAGTCCCGCTGGCGGCGGTCATCTGTTTCGCGGGCGGCATGATGCGTATCCTCTATGCGTTGGTCTTCGAGGGATCCGCGCCCGCCATCGTGAAGGATAAATCCGCGTACGTCCCGCCGCCCGCGCCGCTCAATCCGGGCGCCCGCGTCTCCGCGCTGCCTCCGCCACAGAGCGCTCCCGTCTCCAATTTCACACCGCGGCGCGTGCACACGGCAGAGCTTGTCCAGCCCCCGAGCGTCACGGAGAACACGACCAGACTGCTCGACGAGGAGAAGCCCGCGCACAACGAGTAAGTGAAGAGAGCGGGAGCCAATTCAATATAAGTAGCGTGCGCGTGTTTTAGCTCCGTAGGAGCGAGATATTTATAGCTATAGCGAGTTGGAAAGTATTTAGCTCCGCTAGGAGCGAAATGTGCGACGCCTCTGACATTCCGCTCCTAGCGGAGCTTTATTAGATTCTTTGCTCTTCGGCTATAAACATCCCGCTGCTACGGAGCTTTCTCTCTTTCGACATCGAATCCACTTTAAAGTTAACGCAGCTTGCCGAGTCTCTCAGCCGCAGCGAGCAGGGTCTCGTCCTTCTTGCAGAAGCAGAAGCGCACCTGCTGCGCGCCCAGCTCCGGGCGGCTGTAGAAGGATGAGCCTGGAACGCAGGCCACGCCTACCTGCTGTATCAGGTGGCGCGTGAACTCCACGTCATCTTTAAAACCGAAGCCGTTGATGTCCGTCATGATGTAGTAAGCGCCGTCGGGGCTGAAGGTGCGAAAGCCCGCCGCTTCGAGCGCTGGCAACAGCAGGTCACGTCGCGCCTGATATTCCGCCTGCAATTTGTCGTAATACTCCGCGGGCAGAGAAAGAGCATAAGCGCCCGCGGATTGCAGCGGCGCGGCGGCCCCGACCGTCAGAAAGTCGTGGACCTTGCGTATGGCGTTCGTGATTTCGGGCGGGGCGATACAGTAGCCGACGCGCCATCCGGTGACCGAATAGGTCTTCGACATGGAGTTGACGACGACCGTTCTCTCGCGCATACCGTCGAGCTGCGCCATGGAGATGTGCCCGACGCCTGCGCCGTCGCGCGGATAGAGAATGTGCTCGTAGATTTCGTCCGTGAAGCAGAGCGCGTCGAACTCTTTACAGAGCGCGGCGATGAACTCCATCTCGTCGCGCGTGAAGACCTTGCCGGTCGGGTTGTTCGGGTTGCAGATGATGATCGCTTTCGTCTTCTCGTTGAAGACTGCGCGCAGCTCTTCTCTGTCAAAACTCCAGTCGGGCGCGCGCAGAGCGACGTAGCGCGGGCGCGCGTCGGAGAGGATGGCGTCCGGCCCGTAGTTCTCGTAAAAGGGCTCGAAGACGATGACTTCGTCCCCGGGGTCCACAGTCGCCATCATCGCCGCGATCATTCCTTCGGTCGAGCCGCAGGTCACTGTGATCTCGGTTTCGGGATCAATCTCCAGTCCCAGATACCATTGAGTCTTGCGCGCAATCGCCTCGCGAAAGTCGCGCGCCCCCCACGTAATGGCGTACTGATTCACGTCATCATGGATGGCTTGCATGGCGCGGGCCTTGATGTCTTCCGGGGCTGGAAAGTCCGGGAAGCCTTGCGAAAGGTTAATGGCCCCGTGCTTTAGGGCCTCGCGCGTCATCTCGCGGATGACCGATTCGGTAAAGCGGCTGGCCTTATCGGAGACATGGCGGTGCAGGCGCGGCGCAGGTGAAGTCATAATTTATGGCTCGTTTCTGAAAAATCAGAGGAAATTTAGCGGCAAACGCGGTATGATGCTCTCACAGAGGGCGCGCGCGTGGCAAACGCCACGGGCAGAAAGCGCATCTCTTTTCGGCGTCCGCGTTCTCGCGGGCGCATCTGGTCTGACAGTTTTAGGCCATTACTCCTTTTAACCTGATTCCTCGCTCCTTCAGGCAAGGGAAGTAAGTGCGCCCCTGTTCCGGCTTTTCGCCCGGATTTAATTTAAGGGAAGAGTCTTGACGAGAGGTGTTGTAGTAAGGATGACCCGAAGCGTGATGAAGAAGTATCTGGCTGTGTCGCTCGGCCTCATTATCTGTGTCGGTATTTTGACTGTCTGGGGGGCCAGGGCGCAGCAACAGCAGGAAACTCCGCCACAGCAAACCCTCCCAGTCTTGAAGACGGTCAGGGGCATTGAAAACGCCGCCGCGCTCGATAAATTCTTCAGATCGCTCTCAAACGTCAAGCGGCGCATAGAGCCTGTGCGCATCATGCACTTCGGCGACTCGCACACGGCCGCCGACATCCTGACGGCGCAGATACGCAATAGTTTCCAGCGCGACTTCGGCGACGGCGGCGCGGGCTACATGGTCCCGCGCAATCCGATGAGCACCAGACGACGCGGAGTCGTGGACGGCGCAACTTCCGGCTGGTCCGTGGACGGCATCGGCAGCCGCGTCGAGCCGAACGGAATCTATGGCCTGGCCGGAATCAGTCTGGCCACGACTCAGGCGGACGAGCGCGCCTGGCTCGAAACCAACTGCAATCATTTTGAGGTTTATTATCTACGTCAGCCCGGCGGCGGAACCATAGACATCCTGCTCGATGGCCAGAGTGTTCTGGAAGAGCCCATCTCGCTCGCCTCGGATGCTCCGCTTCCCGATTACTACACTTTCGACACTCCCGCGGATCGCCTTCATCGGATAGAGGTCCGCACAGTCAAACCGGGCAAGACGCGCATCATGGGCATCGTCACCGAACATATCGCGCCCGGCGTCTCCTACGACGTGCTCGGCATCAACGGCGCGCGCGCGAAGAGGCTCGTGAGCTGGAACGACACGGCGTTTGTTGACAACATCGTGCAGCGCAAGCCGGACCTGATTATTGTCGCCTACGGAACGAACGAGGTGACGGACGACGACTGGACTATAGAGTCTTACCAGCGCATGTTCGCGGCCATCCTCAAGCGCTTCCGCCGGGCGGCCCCGCAGGCTTCGATTCTGGTTTATGGTCCACCGGACCGCGGCGACGTGGCGCTCGCTGGAAGCAAGATGCCGGCGATGATCGAGGCCCAGCGGCGCGCGGCTTTCGAGGTCGGGGCGGCGTTCTGGAGTTCATACGGCGCGATGGGCGGCGGCGGCTCGATGGATGTCTGGGCCGCGCAGGGTCTGGGGCAGGGCGACCGTGTTCACCTGACCAGCGCCGGCTACCAGAGAATGGGCACGATGTTCTACGAGGACGTCTCGGACGCTTACAAAAAGTATCTGACGCGCGCGCCGCGCAACCCTCCGCGCAGAGGCAAGTAAAAGGGCGAAGCGCTAGTCTCGGAAAGAGAACCTGAGAGCGGGCGAAGTTGAATGCCTTTCCGCATTCAACTTCGCCCGCTCTTTCAGTCTCAAACCTCTGTGCGGCTTCGCTTCTAACAGTCCGGACGCGCCCTCCGCCGCAGACATCGAGCAAATAAATCCTTCCAGCGGCCTTTTAACTTGCTCTCCGGTAGGGGCTTCTGTATATTCACCGTGGTGTTGACCACGGGTGCGCCGCATGAGCCCCGACTTTTACCGGAAAGGCCGCGCACGCTCTTGAAAGCTCCTTCCGGGGCGGCGCAACATCTTAAGATCAAAAACGATTTCGGTTTCCCGCAAAATCTCCGGACACGCCTCCAGGGGATTCTTGTTCCAGTGACGTTTGTGTTCCGCATTAAAGATTTTCCTCTGGCCTGCGGTTGATGTGGCTAACCACATTCCCACGACGTTGACACACGGGTTAACTGCGAAGGCTGCCTTCGGCGACAATTCGAGGGCCTGCGGCCTTCGGCGGCGGGCGCGAGTGAGTGCCCCTTTGAGTTCGGCGGGACCTCGAAGGCAAGAAGCGGATGCTTCACGCGTCCGGCATTACTGACGGAGTGGTTTTTTAAGATGAATACGTTTTATACCGGCAAGTACATGATCTTTCTTGCCCTTGTCTTCTTCGCCTACTGGATGTTCCTCTCCTGGCGATTCATCCCAACAGTCGCGCGCGTCATCTTCATCACGGGCGTCAGCTACTATTTCTACGCGCTCCTGAACTGGAAATTCCTCGCGCTCGTCTTCGTGATGTCAACGGTTGACTTTCTTGTGGCGCGCTCCATCGGGGCGAGTACGGACGCACGCCGGCGTAAGCTGCTGCTCTGTGTCAGCATCCTCACGGACATCGGAACGCTCGCCGTCTTCAAGTACTTCAATTTCTTTACGGAGCCGCTCTCAAGGCTTCTGGGGCAAGTCGGCTTGCAGGTCCCGCCCGCGGCGCTCTTGCTGGTCTTCCCCGTCGGCCTCTCGTTCCTGGCTTTCCGCTCGCTGAGCTACGTGATTGACACTTACCGGAACACGAAGGAGAAGCCCCAGCGTCCCGACACGAACTACTTCGAGTACCTGGCTTTCGTCTCGTTCTTCCCGACCGTCGAGATCGGACCGCTGACGCGCGCGCACCAGCTCATTCCACAGTTCCGGCAGAAGCCAACGCTAAGGAGCGAAGACGGCACGCACGCCATCTTCCTGATGATGTTGGGCGCGATCAAGTTTGCGGTCGCCAACTTCCTCTGGAGCAACCTGGTAGAAGACGCTTTCAAGAACCCGACGCTCTACTCTTCGACAGAGATACTCGCGGCCATCTACGGCTACGCGCTCTTCATCTACCTGAACTTCTCCGGTTACGTGGACATCGGCATCGGCTCAGCCCGTCTCCTGGGCTTTGACATCCCCATCAACTTCAACTCGCCTTACCGCGCCAAAAACATGCCGGACTTCTGGCGGCGCTGGCACATCACGCTCTCCGAGTGGCTGAGAGATTACGTCTTCTCATCTCTCCCAGGCTCGCCCAGGAAGACTTATAACCTTTACTGGAAGGCCGTCGTGACCATGCTCATCGGGGGCATCTGGCACGGCGCGGGCTGGACCTTCATCATCTGGGGAGCGATGCACGGGGTGGGCGTGGCCGTCAACCAGTGGTGGGAACAGCGGCGGCGCAAGTTGAAGCGACGCCCGCGCCAGCAGTGGTGGATCAAAGCTCTTTGCGTCTTCGCCACGTTCCACTTCGTCTGTTTGACCTGGGTCTTCTTCGCTTCGGGCACAGTTGGGCGGGCCTGGAGCGTCCTGGCGCGACTCGGCGAGATGCAGTTTTCCATTCCGCACCTGACCGCGACCACGCTCACCATCCCGTTCGGGAGCGCTTTCAGTCTCCCGGTCTCAGTCCTCGTCGTTCTCATTCTGGGCTACCTGGCGCACTGGTTCCCGAAGAATGCGCTCGACAGAGTTCGTACCGGCTGGACGTGGCTGCCATCGCCAGCGCAGGCTGTCTTGATCTTAGGCGTCGCCTTCAGTCTCTACTATTTTGCGAGCGCGACGGCGCCGCTGGTTTACGGCAATTTCTAAAAAGAGTTTGGTAAGAGAAGTTATGAACATAGTCTGTAAGGTTTGCGGGACCAGTTTGAGAGGCCGTGCGAAGTTTTGCAACAAGTGCGGCGTGCCGCTCTCGCTCTTCGAGCAGCTCAGCGCGAGAATCTCCGGACAAAAAAAGGGCGCGGCTCCGCTGGTTGACCTGGACGACGACGTGCCGACGGTTGATTCGCCCAGAATCAGAAAGCCAGTGGTTAATACGCCCGTAGTTAATACGCCCATGGTTCCCCAGCAGGTGATTGCGCCGCCTGTCGTCAGCGCGCCGCCGCCTTCTCAACTCTCTGCTCAGCCTCCGATTCCGGCTCAACCTCTTCCGGCTCAAACTCCGATTAAGGAGAAGCGCAAGTACCACATTCTCTTGAGCAAGCCCACGCAGACGATCCTCCTGGTCTTCATCCTCGGGGCTCTTCCGCTGTACATCCCGAAGCTGGCAAACATGCTCAGCCTGAACGACCAGCCGTACAACGAGATGGTCCCGGACCCGCGCGAGCTGATCACTTTCAAGAAGAGCAGCGGTCTTTCCGACAGCGCCATCCCGGGCACCGGCGAGGCGACCGGGGAAGAGACCTACTCCGCGACAGGGGTTGACGATCCGGTCATCGTCGGCTCGGACCATCCGATTGAAGACCCCTCGAAATCTCTGGACCCCTTTTACGCAGCGCTCGCCAGGACGGAAGCCAAACAGCCCGGCGCGATCACGCGCATCACGCATTACGGCGATTCCCCCATCACCAACGACGGGCTGACCGCGCCGACCCGCCGCATGTTGCAGGAGCAGTTCGGCGACGCCGGGCACGGCTTCATCCTGATAGATAAGCCCTGGGCATGGTACGGCCATCAGGCGATCACCTTCAGTTCCGGCGGAGGCTGGAATGATAATGCGATGGGGCCTGCGAGCAATGCGAGCGAGTTTGGTCTGGGCGGCGCCTACGTCACTGCGAGCGGCGCGGGCAAATACGCGCGTTTCGCTCCGGCGAGCGATGGTGCGATGGGCAAGAACTTTTCCCGGATGGAAGTTTATTACCTGAACACGCCGGGCGGAGGCCAGTTCAGCGTCAGCGTCAACGGCCAGGATTCGCAGATGGTTTCAACCGACAGCCCCTCGACCGCTTCCGGCTTCTACGAGATCAGGGCGAAAAATTCGGGCGCGAACAGTTTCGAGGTCAGGTCTGGAAGCGGCACCGTACGCCTCTTCGGCGCGGTGATCGAAAACGACGGGCCCGGTATCGTCTATGACAGTCTCGGCGTCAACGGAGCCTACGCGGGACTTCTGGTCACGGCGATGGCCGAAGCGCACTGGCAGGAGCAGTTGCGCCACCGGAAACCCGACCTGGTCATCCTCAACTACGGCACGAACGAGAGCCAGTACGCTTCCGCGGACCAGATGCAGCGCTACGAGCGGGACCTGCACGAAGTCATTCGCCGTGTGCGCGTGGGGCTTCCGGGCGTCGCGATTCTCGTCATTTCGCCAATGGACAGAGGCAAGAAGGTCGGCGGCGGCAAGATCATCACCTGGCCCTCGATTCCGGCGATCGTAGAGATGCAGCGGCGCGTGGCGCTCGAAGAGAATTGCGCCTTCTTCAATATGTATCAGGCGATGGGCGGCGAAGGCACGATGGCTAAATGGGCTGCGGCCAAGAATATGGTCAGCAGCGATTTGATCCACCCGAGTCCCAAAGGTGCAGAGATCATCGGGGGCTTAACTTACGAAGCCCTCAAAGACGGCTTCACGAAGTACAAGGCGCGCGCCGGAAAATAAAACAGTGATGAGTGATGAGTAATGAGTGATGAGTAAGAGCGTTCTTCACTCATCACTCATTACTCATCACTCATCACTTTGATAATAAGGAGCAGATACAAATATGGCTTTGCCACAGGGTGTTATTGATTATTTGAACGAGAACGCGCAGAACAACGGGGCGAACGCGCCGCAGGCGGGCGACGATCTTTTCAAGGCGGGCGTGCTCGACAGCTTCGCGCTGGTAGATTTCATCGGCGTGCTGGAAACGGAGACCGGCATCAAGGTCCCGGACGCGGACGTCAAGGCAGCGAACTTTCAGACTCTCGAAGCGATTGAAAGCTACGTCGCTTCGCGCCAGGGATAAAACGAGGTGACAGCCTACATCACAGGGTCGGGCATGTACGCGCCCGACCAGTCAGTCAGTAACGAAGAGCTTGCGGAGCGCCTGGGGCTTGAGGCTGAGCAGATTTTCAAGTCCTCCGGCATCCGCCGCCGCCGCTGGGCCGCCCAGGGCGCGACGACCAGCTCTCTGGCTGCGGAAGCCCTGCGTCTAGCGCTTGAAGACGCGCGTCTTCAAGCCGCAGACGTTGATTATCTACTCTTCGGCACGATGACGCCGGACCGTTTCATTCCTGGGAGCGCGCCTTCGGTCCAGAAGGCTCTGGGCTTGCGCGAGATTCCGTGCCTGGACATACGCGCCGCCTGCGTCAACGCGCTTTACGCTTTGCAACTGGCCGCCGCACTCGTCACCTCAGGCGCGGCACGCCACGTCGCCATCTGTCTGGCGGAGATTCAATCCGCTTATCTTGATCTCTCTGCGTCGGCGGGCACGACCTCCATGCTCTTTGGCGACGGTGCATCCGCTCTCATCGTCTCAGGCGAAAAGACTGAAGGCGCGCTCGAAATCGTGGACGTGCACGTGGCGACGGACGGCACGTACGTTGACGATCTGGGCCTTCGTTGTCCTGGCACGGAGTTCGGCGCAGCGCACACGCACGACCGTGCTGAATTTTCGACAGACTACTTTCCGCGCATGGTCGGTCAATCCGTCATCCTCCAAGCCTCGCGCAAGATCGTCGCCGCCTGCCAGACAGTCTTGCAGCGCAACAATCTTACAGCTTCAGACGTTCGCTGGATGGTCCCGCACCAGGCCAACGCCAACCTCCTCGCACAGGTCGCCCGCGGTCTCAAGTTTCCGACAGACCAGGGCGGCGTCATCTCCGTCCTCGAAGACTACGGCAACACCTCTTCCGCTTCTATGGGCATCGCCCTCGACACTCTGCGCCGCTCTGGGCGCGTTAAGGAAGGCGAGTATCTCTTGCTCCCGGCCTTCGGCGCGGGCTTCACCTGGGGCGCTGGCCTCTGCCGGGCGTAAGCCGTCGCTTTTCGATTTTACGAAAAAACAGAGGGACGTGGTTCTGGTTAAAAAGTAAGGGTTAAAGCGAATCCGGGTTTCAGCCCCGTAGGGGCGACAGATATTAGCCAGGGGCGTGAGCCTCTGGAACACGACGTAAATATGTTTCGAGCCCCGAAGGGGCGACAGAACGTCTGTCGCCCCTCGCGGGGCTCGAATATTTTTTGTGTGCCTGTACCCAGGGCTGACGCCATTAGTATCTACACAAGTCAGAAACCTCCATTTTTCTTAGGATTTCTGACTACTTGGGAAAGTGACCAGAGCGCAGCAAAGATCAGACCTGAATTTGTTCGATCCGTTTTTCCTAAGATTTTTGC
>DASVXV010000134.1:0-30459 GCA_036392495.1 Pyrinomonadaceae bacterium
AATCTTGCTTTACTCTATGATGGTTTCTCTCATGTAGCGTTCTAACTTTTACCGGATGGACTTCCCATCCGAACGCCCTAGTCAGAGTTTCAAAGAGCCGCACAGGTGACTTCCACAGTGTTTGCAACTGGTGGAGCAAAGTCTGTCGTATTGACGCCAAGTATAGCATAAGTTGAGGCGCAAATTTGAAAACATTTGCGCGGTTGCCACAATTCATCCCCGCTATCAAAAGCGAGGTCTTCTTGTGTGTTTTGATAAATCATTAGGTGGCTGAAGTGCTCTTATCAAGCTCTGCCTTCGCACAGCATTCGCAACGTCTGTGGCTCCCCCTACAAGATTCATGATTGACGTCATTCCACTCTTGCGGAATATTTCTGTGGAAGAATAATATTTTGACGATCTTCGTACATGGTGGAACCCGCATCCCGGAGGGGCGTGTATAACCGAAAGCAGATCGGGAGGTTGAAGAATCGAGAATGAATAGCAAACTCAAAATCTTTACTCTGATGGCCCCTTTCTTCTTGCTTTTCACTTGTCACCCGAATGTCGGCCAATCCGCCCAGGAGGGTTCCAAACAAGTCTCATCCAAAACCCAGAAAGCCTATTTAGCCCCTATCCTGTTAGGCCCGAAGTGTCTCCCGGCCCAGGTAACTGTGATTGGGCAGGGCGGGCCGCCCCCCGAAGGGGTAGAGGTGGTCATCAAAAACAATGAGTGGAAGAACATCCGCGCCATAAGAATCGGATGGTACATCGTCGAGGATGAGGACCGGAAATTAGGAGGGCGCATCCTTAGAGTTCCCTGCGACGGCCCGCGTCTGCCCGACAAAGTGATTCTGTCGGGAAATACACGGCTCATCGAAGTCTGGCCCCTTTTCTCGCAACAGACCTGTGCCATCGGTAAAGACCCGCTGAAAATAAGATACAATGCCGATAGAACGGTTCTGACTGACTTTCACCTCATTTCAATGGATGAGATGAAAGAGCTGACGGCCGACGGGACATTCAGGACCTTCAAGAAACCCTACGCGTTGATTCTGGCCGTCTCCGAGATACAGTACGAAAGCGGGGAGACGTGGAAGTTGGAAGGAGCGCCCCCACCCCTGGCCCTGAAGTAAATGCAAAATTAAAAATGTAAAATGCAAAATGGAAAACCGAGAGCGGGGCTTTCGTCTTCCATTTTGCATTTTTAATTTTGCATTTTGCATTCCTCTTCCTTGCCCGTTTAAACTTGACGCTGGATACGCGCACACCGTATCATTCCCTGTTTCGAGAGAGGCACTAATAGCCGTCTATAGTAAGGAAGCAAGGAAAAATGAAGCAAGGAATTCATCCAGAGTACAACGAAATCAAGGTCCACTGCGCCTGCGGGCACGAGTTCACCACGCGCTCGACGCGCAAGGAGGACCTGCACGTGGAAATCTGCTCCGAATGCCACCCGTTCTTCACGGGCAAACAGAAGCTCGTGGACACAGCGGGCCGCGTTGACCGCTTCAACAAGCGCTACGGCAAAAAACAGCCAGAAGCGCAGCAGACAGAGACCGCCGCAGGGCAATAAGAGTGTTTTAGACGTAAAGCCGATGCGCGCTTTGGGGGCATTCGCCCGACAGCATTAGCCAGAAAATCCTTTGACGCCGACTCTTTCATTCGGGCCGGGCTCTTTTCGTGTATCATTAGCGATACGCGAGGCCCCGGCAAACGCTGGAAAGGTCGGCGTTGCTGTTTCCAAACGTATCTTCAATTAAGGAATTTTGACTGTGAGCGCAAACGAAAGAGATCTGATTGTCGGCGGCCAGGCCGTCATCGAAGGCGTGATGATGCGCACTCCCAACGCTTATGCTATCGCCGTGCGACGCGCCGACGGCACCATCGTCAACACCGCCGCACGGCTCCCGAAGTGGAGCGATAAGTACCCCATCCTGAAGCTCCCGATTTTGCGCGGGGGCGCGGTGCTGGTTCAATCTATGGGGCTCGGCATCAAGGCCCTGAACTACTCAGCCAACCAGGCGTTCACTGACGCCGAGCAGGCTGAGACGGCCGAAGAGGTCGCCGTCGCCTTGAAGCCCGCGGCCATCGAGGGCGAAGGCGATTTCGCGGGCATCACGGGCGGACTTCCCGGCCTGATTCCGGTGCCGACGCAGAAGCGCGCCAAAGACGAGATGAAGAAGGGCACGACCGCCGCAGCCGCTGGCTCCATCGTCTTCGCACTGATCTTCAACGTGCTGCTTTTCATCGTCGCGCCGCTGCTCCTGACAAATGCGCTCTTCATCGCGGCGGGCTGGGCTCCCGCGCCTGACACAACAGGCTTCTGGTCTTACCTGCATCCGGTGAGGCCGACGGTCCTCTTCAACCTGATTGACGGCCTGATCCGCATGGCCTTCTTTCTCATCATGATCTTCAGCTTCTCGCTGATCAGGGACATCCGGCGCGTCTTCGAATATCACGGAGCGGAGCACAAGACCGTCTTCACTTGGGAGAACGGGCTGCCGCTGACGGTCGAGAACGCGCGCACACAGCCGCGCCAGCACCCGCGTTGCGGGACCAGCTTCCTGATGGTCGTGATGCTCGTCTCGATAGTTCTCTTCTCGGTCATCAAGTTCGACTCTCTCGCTTACAACATGCTCGTCCGCATCGCTCTGATTCCGCTCGTCGCCGGACTCTCCTACGAAGTCATCCGCCTTTCGGCCAAGAAAGAGGGAGGCTTTATTTTCAAACTGATCACGCGCCCGGGCGTCTGGCTCCAGAACATCACGACGAAAGAGCCGGACGACAAGCAACTCGAAGTCGCGCTCGAAGCCTTGAAGGAGTCGCTCAAGCTTGAGCCGCAGCCGGAACTGGCGGAGGCCACACCGCTCGCTTAAAGCTCTCAGCGTTCAGCGATCAGCGGTTAGCTAAAGGCTGAAAGCTGATCGCTGATAGCTCATAAAATTATGTTAGAGAAATTAGAACAGATTGAAGCGCGATACGAAGAGCTGACCGAGCAGCTCGCTTCGCCGGACGTGATGTCGGATTACGCCGCTTACACGAAGGCTGCGAAGCAGCACCGGAGTCTCGGCGAGATAGTTAAGAAGTACCGCGAATTGAAGTCCCTCAAAGAGGAGATCGCCGGCGCGCGCGAACTGCTCAACACAACCGACGATGAAGAGATGCGCGAACTCGCTCGCGTTGAGACCGACTCGCTTCAAACCCGGATTGATAAGACAGAAGAAGAGTTGAAACTCCTCCTGATTCCGACGGACCCGAATGACGAGAAGAACGTCATCATCGAAATCCGCGCCGGGACGGGTGGCGATGAGGCGACGCTCTTCGCTGCCGAAATGCTCAGGATGTACCAGCGCTATTCGGAGCGCCAGGGCTGGCGCTTTGAAATCCTCGACGCTTCGGAATCAGGCATCGGCGGCGTCAAGGAAGCCATCGCCCTCATCGAAGGCGACAAGGTCTACTCCAAGCTCAAGCACGAATCGGGCGTGCACCGCGTGCAGCGCGTGCCGCAGACTGAAACCAGCGGGCGCATCCACACCTCAGCGATTACGGTCGCCGTGCTGCCCGAAGCCGAAGAGGTTGACGTCAAGATTGATCCGAAGGACCTGCGGATTGACACCTTCTGCTCTTCCGGACCGGGCGGGCAATCTGTCAACACGACCTACTCAGCGGTCCGCATCACGCATCTTCCGACGAACACTGTCGTCTCGATGCAGGACGAGAAGTCACAGATCAAGAACCGTGAAAAGGCTATGCGCGTTCTTCGCGCCAGGCTCCAGGAGATTGAGGAGCAGAAGCAGCACGAGGCCCTCGCCTCTGAGCGCCGCGCCATGGTCGGCAGTGGCGACCGCTCCGAAAAAATTCGCACCTACAATTTCAAAGAGAACCGCGTCTCGGACCACCGCATCGGTCTCACCATTCACCAGCTCGATCTTGTCATGGAAGGCGCGCTCGATGAGATTATCGCGGCCCTGGTTACTCATTATCAGGCCGAAAAACTGAAAGCCGAAGCGGTTGCGGCTTAAACCCCCAATCTAATTTAAGGAGAGAATAGATGAAGAAGGTTTTGATGGCCTCCGGCCTGTTATTTGTCACGCTGGGTCTGGCTTTGGGCGCGGCGCTGCCGAACTACGCCGGCACGTGGGCTCTGGACAAAGGCAAGAGCAAGGACCTGCCCCCGATGATGGCGAACATGGACAACTTTGAACTGACAGTGACCCAGGACGATAAGCAGCTCAAGGTCAAAGCCAGCACGGGCAGCGACGAGATAGCCTATAATCTCGACGGCAGCAAGTCGAAAGTGCAGGTAACGGGACGCATGCCCGGCGAGGCCACCGTTTATCTCGAAAAGAAGGATGACGGGAAACTCGTGCTCCACACCGAGCGCGAGCTCAATTTTCAGGGCAACGCGGTCTCGATCAAAGTAACGGAGAACTGGGAACTGGCCGACGAAGGCAAATCTCTGAACGTGAAGCGCACGATTGAATCCCCGCGCGGCACGCAGGAGATGACCATGGTCTTCACAAAGAAGAGCTGATAAATGCAGTGACAAGTGACAAGTGACAAGTGACGAGTAAAAGCGTTTTTGCTTGTCACTCGTCACTTGTCACTTGTCACTGTCTTTAAACGATGAGCACAACGCGCGTCCTTCTCATACGGCACGGCCAGTCTGAAGGTAACGCCGAAGGGCGCTTCGGCGGTCACACAGCAACTCCTCTTTCGGCGCGCGGTCGTCTTCAAGCAGAAGCGACCGCGCGCGCGCTTTCGACGGAAAACATCACTGCAATCTACACGTCCGACCTGCCCCGCGCGGTCGAGACCGCGACGCCGCTGGCGCGCGTCACAGGGCTTTGCGTGGAACAGTCTGAAGCTTTTCGCGAGCGCAGCGTCGGGGTGATGGAAGGCTTGACGTTTGAGGACGCGGCCGGGCAGCACCCGGAACAGTACGCCGCCCTGATTCGCCGCGACTTCGATCACGTTTTACTCGGCGGTGAAAGTTACAGGCAGATGCTGGACCGCGCGGCCCACAAGCTCGATCAGGCGATTGAGGAGAACCGCGGCGGGCGCATCTGCGTCTTCTCGCACACGGGCACGATCTGCATCCTCGCGCTGCACCTGATGGGCGCGCTCGACGCGCCCGAGCTGCGCCCCGTCTGGATCGCCACAGCCAACTGCGGAATCTGCCGCTTCGAGCTTCGCTCAGACGGCTTCATACGCGTGCAGGCCATCAACGATACACGTCATCTGGAGGGATTGCAGTAAATTGATTTCAGCAGCCAAATGATCGCGCCTGAAGCTATAGCCCTGAAGTCTGATTGAGCCGTTCGCTCTCGGCGCTTGCCCAATCGCACAGCGTTTTCACGTCTTCATTCGAGAGACGCGCCTCACCGTGCATGCGCAGGTAGGAGGGGAGCGGCATCGCTCCCTTTTTGACTTCCCTGCAAATGTCCTTCAGCAATCCTTGTTGCTCGCTCCGGCTGTACTGCGCCCAGTCGGAAAAGTTCATCTCCTGGCGTCCGACGTTGACGTGGTTGATGACGAACCATGAGACGGGAGCGATGTTGCTGTACCAGGGCCACCGCGTCAGGTTGGAATGGCAATCGTTGCAGGCGCGGTCCAGGAGGGCTGCGACCTGCGGGGTGAGGCGCGCGTGCGCCTGAATCGTCCGCGCTTCGTCAACGGGCGGGTTGGTTCGCGCCGGGCGTATGAATTGAAGCGCGGCGAAGATCGCGGCCAGCGCAATCGCCGTCCACTTCAGAATCTTCACGAGCAACCGCCTTTTCATAACCGCCTCCTCACGCGCTTCCCCAAACGCTATCAACATCAAGCTTTCTATTCCAGGTTTCGCTTCTCTCTATCACTGATAACGATTAGAGGCAATGAATTCTTACACTCATTGCCTCTAACCGTTCACAGCAGTCAGGAGTGATTAGACGTGTTCGAGCCGGATGTTCCGCTCCCCTCGCAGGACACCCTGCCCGTCGCGGCGCAGGGTTATGATCGGATTGAAGCCGCCGCGCCCGCTCAGTTTCGAGCGGTAAGAATCATTGATTCGCGGGTCGCCTTCAAACCAGTAAGAGTCTATCCAGTATTCAGGATAGTCTTTGCCCGACAACGTGACGTGAATGTGCACGGGATCGGTCCTGCCCGGATACCCGCCCGGCTTGATCGTGCGGAACTCGTAGCGTCCGTCTTCGCCCGTTCGCATCCAGCCGCGCAGGCGCGGGCGCGGCGGCTGCCCGTTCTGTGGCTCGCGCGAGTAATAGCCTTCCGCGTCCGTGTGATAGACGTAGATGGTGATGCCACGCGCGGGCGTCTTGCCGTCCGGCCCGAAAACCGTGCCGCCGATGAGCATCGGCTCGCCCGGCTCCGTGGCCGAAGTGATCGTTGTGTTCCATGAAGGATTGAGCGGACCGTCGGCCGCCCCGGCCCAATCCTGCGCCGTGGCGGCGCGCACTCCAGCTTCGCCCTTGTTCGAAGCCGCGCAGCCTAACGGCAGGAGCGGCAGAGCGACTGCGGCGACCGCCGCGTGTTTGATGAACTGCCTGCGGTTAAGTTCGGCCAGGATTGCGTCTCTCATCGCTCATTCTCCTTTACCCCAGCAATGAACGCTCTTATTCGGTCCACGCGTCCGTCTTCTCGATTAGCTCCCTGAGGCGTGCACGCATTTGCGCGTCACTCTCCTCTTTTAAAAGTCGCTTGAGGATCGGCTCCGAGAATCGCCCGTACCGGCGAATCTCCCGCATGGCCGTCTCGCGGACTTCGGGCGAAGGATCTTCGAGCCGGCTCACCTGCTGCTGGACCTTGCGCTCCATCTCCGGTGTGATGACTTCCGCACGGCCGACGAGCACGCGGACCAGTTCCGCCGGGCGCGGCTCGATGCTGACGGGGAGGATCGCGTCCGTCTTCTGGCGCGGCAGGACGTAGAAGACGCGCAGGCCCTCCTCGAACCAGCTGCTGCGCCAGGTCTTGATCATCGCCTCGGCCTCTTTCTCGTAGAGCCCAGACGCGACGAGAATCCCCTTCAGGTCCGCGAGCAGCGAATCTATGTTCTTGTCCAGGACCGGGCGCTCGTGCGTCATCTCGCCCGTGAAGGCGTCGCAGAGGCGGTAGCCGATCTTGCCGCCGCGGTTCTCGAAGATGACCAGGTGGCTGATCTCATCTTTACCCAGATTCTTCAGGACCACTGTTTCGTTTTCGAGCTTCACGGAGAGCGGCAGGTCGAACGTGCCGACGCCGCGATAGAAGAGGAATTTCTCCTGCTGCAAGGGCTTGCCGTCCGTCCCGCAGACCTGTACGGGCGCGGCGTCCGTCTCGCGCGCGGGATAGTAATGGCTTTCCGAACTCTCCACAGGGAAGGTCAGCGCCGCGCCGGGCATCACTTTCAGCTTCCCCCAGTCAATCGCCGTGCTCACGGAGCGCGCCTGCGGATACCACTCCGTGATCTTACCCTTCGGGAAATCCACCTTGACGGAGACGTCCATCTCGCGGCCCGAATAGAAGTAGAGCACGGGCGTCTCCATCCGCACGGACGCCGTCAATTCTCGTTTGCCAGCGGTGCGTCCGGCCCCATGGCGCAATCCCCCGTTGCCTTCCTGTATGGTGTGAACAAACTTCGGCAGGTCGCTCGGACCATTGAGCGGTCGCCAGTCGAGCGCCACGCCGTCACGTCCCGCGATTGAAGTGAACGTTCCCCATTCGTGAACGACCAGCCGGTCTCCCGCCGGGACGACCTTCTTCTGCGGCACGGTCCTCATGGTCGAAGGTTTGTGTTGAGCGGCGAGTTTGACTCCGATCAGCGCGGCGACGACGAAAGCCAGGAGGCAGCCCGCGACGAGTCTCGATGTGATGCGTGTGGTCATGTTCTTTACTCCTTAAGAAAAAAGGTTGCTGCACAACGAGGATGCGGGAGAGCTAAAAGTCTTCCAGGACCTTTGCGCGCTCGTGCTCTGGAATTTCGGCGCGCCCGGTTCAACCAATCTCCATCATGTTTTCCGGCAAAGGCTTCAGCGCGGACCTCTCCACCTCAGCCATCTGCACTCCGTTCCAGCGATATTTGACTGTGTAGTAGTGTGTGGGTACGTCCTCGCCTTCTCTTAAGATGGCATGGTCTAAAACAAGCAGGCCGTCTTCGATCTTGAAGTTGCTGCCTAAACTTCCGATGCTGAGGACGTACTCTCCGCGCCTGCCACCATCAAAGTGCGCCAGCGCCGTGACCTTCCCGTTTTTCAACGTGTAAACGAACAGTTCGTCGAGGGTGCGACTGATGCGCGTATTCTGGCCGCGAAGAAGGACCACCGCCTCGTCGTTTCGGTCACCCGTCAGGTCCCCGTAAGCGACTCGCATCAGAGAAGTCTCCGCGCCGCCCGCGCTTATCTGCTTCCCATCCCGCAGTTCCACAGGCTTCGCATCCTGCTCACTTTTCGGTCCCGCGTAAGCGAAATTCTTAAAATCTATCTGCCTGATGTCGCCCGCGGAGTTTACTATTGGACCTGCCTGGGGATTCTGCTGTGCGTAAACGGCTGTTAAGAGCAGCAGCGCGACGAAGGGCAATACGGCGATCCGATTTCCGTTCATCTTTTCCCCTTTCGAGATCCCTGCGGCTCAGGCTGAACTTTCCCTCACCCGAACCAGACCCATTCGAGCCCTTCCTTCCAGAGATCGAGCATCTTTTTGTTTAAACGCATGACGCCATCTCGCGTCACGCCTTTGGGCGGGGCGACGAGCGCGGCCATACGGTCATAGACGCGGCCACGCTCCGCCCCGCGGACGCGCGAGAGCAGGTGCCAGAGCGTCAGCGTGTCATCCTCGCGCGCTTCAGACAGAACGACACTGAGAGCCTGCGCCCCGCCGTTCTGGAAATCCAGCTTCGTGAGCGCGGCGCGGAATTTTTCAGAAGCGTCGTCGAAGTATGGCGTGCCGGGCCCCTTGCCAGGCTGCGTCACGCAGTAGGCCCCTGCTGGAACAATGGACTCGCGCCCCTTCAATTCAAGCGCGACCCACCCGGAAGTGACATGGAGCACGCTTCGGCCCCCCTTATCAACTTCCAGTGTGTAGGAGCAGCCGAGATCAACGGCCACGGCCGAAGGCGTCTCGACGATGAAAAGTCTTGGAGGAGCGGAGATCATCGCATGAAGACGCCCGTGTGACATCGCCAGACGGTGCTCGGTAGAGCTTGTCCCGACCAGACGCACGCGCGAATTCGGCTCAATCTCGACGTGGCCGATATTCGCGACGCTGAGTTGCGCGCGCGACGTCGCATCCGTCTCAAGCCACTCGCCGACGCTGAGGCGTCCCCGCCCGTCAAGGCGTTCGGTCCCGACCTTTGGCGCGCCTTCAAGCCGCGCGACTTCCCAAGCGGCGCCTGTCACGCGCACCTGCGCCGGGACGGTGGCGGGCTTCTCCGTAGAATTAGCGTCTGGAGCTGAAACGGCGGTCTCCGGCGGGGTCTGATTCACGGCCGGGTTATTCCCAACGGCAGGGTTAGGAACACTCGTCCGCGTTTCTTTGTCCGCAACATTCGTGACCTTGTTTGAGCTGCGTGTGAAGTACCAGATTGCGCCTACAGCCAGAATCAATGCGGCGCAGGTTGCCGCAAGCGGTTGCCATCCGAAAGCAAATCTGGACCGCGGACGCTTCTCAACCCCTTCGGTCGCCCTGGAACTTTCCAGCAGAGCCGCCTCTATCTCGCTCCACATACTTGCGGGGGCGTTGGCACGCGGCAGCTGTTCGGCGAACCTGATGCCGAGTTTGATCTCTTCAAACTCGCCGCGGCAGCGCTGGCAGCCGATTAAATGCTCCGCCACCTCGCGCGACTCTTCTTCCGTGAGCTCGCCGTGACAATAGGCGGAAAGTTTTTGTCTGACGTGAAAACTTCTCATCTTCATATACCCGGGAGCGCGCTGCGCAGATGCGACAAACGGCGCGCCAAAATCTTATGGCCGCGATTGAGACGCGAGGCGATGGTTCCTTTCGAGCAATTCAAGACTTCAGCCATCTCGTCATACGACAGCCCTTCGACGTACTTGAGCAGGATCGGCAGGCGCAGCTTGGGCCGCAGCTCTCCGATGGCTGCCTTCACGGAGTCCGCGACCTCTACGCGCGCGTAGTGCTCTTCCTGCGATGCTCTTTCGCCTCCGCGTTTTCCCATTTCGAACCCGTCGCCAAAGGGAATGAAGCGCTTCAGTTTTCTCTGCTCGTCCATACAGGCATTGACCACCAGGCGATAGAGCCAGGTTGTAAACTCTGCGCCGCCGCGAAACTGTCCGATCTTCCCTATCAATTTTAGAAAGACCTGCTGGGTCACATCCTTCGCGGACGTCTCATCCCCTTTGAAGTAGTAAAGGGAGATGGAATAGACGCGGTCCTGATAGGTTTCATAGAGAAGGCGAAACGCTTCCCTGTCACCCCGCTGACAGGCTTCTATCACGCGCCCGTTAATCTGTTGCTCGCTCGCCACAGCGCGCTGCTCCATCCCCGCCGCCTCCGTCCCGTTCGCTTCTCAAACCCTTAGACGAAGGAGTTGTCTCTTTTCTTCCGTTTTTTCTCGCAACAAATAGAATATATTTCCCGGCCAGCCCCCTTTTGATTGAACGCTCAGGGCACGCAAGAAGAGATTCGGTCCTCGTTCTTTGCCGGGAAGGGGTGAAACAATGATGCTAAATATAATCCTGAAGCCATGTCCGGCGCGATTCCGGATCATCCTGCTCGCGGGAACCATTCTCCTCGCCAGCCTTCTGGCTATCAGACACCAAATGGTCAGCTCAGCCGGTCCGGCGCGTGATAATCCGGTTTTGCAAACATCCGACGACGACAAGAATCCGGCCCAAGATAGCCATCAATCTCAGAATAAGAGTAAATCTCCTGCGGAGAGAAGGCCAATTATTCTGCTTTACGAGATCAATCCGTGGCTGATGGTCCTGGGCTCCGACTCTCCCGCTTTCGCTCTCTACGGGGATGGCCTGGTCATTTTCGTCAGGGCTGCCGAGGGCGGAGGCCGCGAATATGCTTCCTTAATTTTGGACGAGCATGAGCGCGACGCTCTTATCTCTGCGCTACCCACAAAGGAGTTCTTCGGGTTGGAGCCGCGCTATGAGACCACAGGGGCGACGGACCAACCGACAACCGTTATCTCTCTCTGGAACGACGATCAGGTGAAAACAGTCTCAGTGTACGGCGGATTGAAGATCAAGAGTAATCAAAAGGGAGAGGGCGCGCCTCAAGTCTTCATAGAGACTTATGAGAAACTCAAAGGTCTTGACAACGCGCGGGCGGCGACCAAGTGGATGCCGGAAAAAGTCGAAATGATGATCTGGCCTTACGAAAATGCCGGCGAGACTCTGGCCTGGCCTAAGAACTGGCCCGGCACCAGACACCCGGAGACCAGGAAGCGCGGCGATGGGCAAGACCAGATCAGTTACAGCATTTATCTGAGTCCGGCGCAATACGAGACGCTCAAGCGTCAGGCATCGAAGAAGTCGCTCGACGCGGTCCTGATTGACGGCCGCAAGTGGGCCTTCTCATTCCGTTTCCCATTCCCGAACGAGGATTCCTGGCGAAAGCGATAAAGATCAAGAGGCCGCCTACGCTGAACGTAGAAGCGGCCTCTTGTATACAATCCCGAAAACAATCCGATTATTTATTCATCGTCAAGACTTCCATCGCTTCCCTGTCGGTCGGCGACACTTCCTGCAACTCGTCGTCGCCTTCGAGCTGACGCTGGCGGCGCACCGTTCCGTCCGACTCGAAGATGTAGGCCGAAGGGGCCTCGCGCATGATGATGTCCTGAAGGCGCATCAAGCCGTAGAGCAGTGCTTCGGGGCGCGGCGGGCAGCCTGGGATGTAAACGTCCACAGGGATGACGCGGTCAACGCCCTGCATCGTCGAGTAAGAATCGAAAGGCCCTCCAGTGGAAGCGCAAGCGCCCATCGCTATCACCCATTTAGGCTCAGGCATCTGGTCGTAAACGCGCTTGACGACCGGCCCCATCTTCAAAGTCACGGTCCCGGCGATAATCACCAGGTCGCTCTGCCGTGGGCTGGGGCGAAAGACGCCCGCGCCGAAACGATCTATGTCGAAGCGTCCCGCGCCGGTCGCAATCATCTCGATGGCGCAGCACGCCAGGCCGAAAGTCATCGGCCAGAGCGCGGACTTGCGCGCCCAGTTGACGGGCCGCGCGGCCAAATCCATCACCTTCGCGCCCACCGAACGGCGGACGGAGTTGATGATAGAATCCACGGTCGTCAGAACAAATCCTTCTTGATGTTCAGCCATGAGCTAAATGATGAACGCGGAACGATGAATGATGAATGAAAAGCAAAGCGCATTCTTTCGTTCATCGTTCATCGTTCCGCGTTCATCGTTTCCTTTCATGCCCATTCCAGCGCTCCTTTGCGCCAGGCGTAGTAGTAACCGACGACCAGAATGCCGATGAAGACGACCATTTCGATGAGCGCGAACTTGGTGAACGAGAAATCGTCGCCCATGAAGATGATCGCCCACGGGAGCAGGAAGATGGTCTCGACGTCGAAGATCAGAAAGAGCATCGCGACGATGTAGTAGCGCACAGTGAAGCGGTCGTGCGCTTCCGTCTGCGGGTCTATCCCGCACTCGTAAGGGCGCATCTTGGCCTTGACGTATTTCATGGGCCGTAGGAACCGCCCCAAGACAATCGGCAGGACCGGAAAGATGATCGCCACCAGAAAAAAGATCATCACGGGCCAGTAGGCCGTCACAGGTGCGCCGACCTGTGCGGCCGGGGGCGTCGTCTGTAAAAGGAGCGCGTTCAGCATCTGGCTGCTCTCTTCACGGAAGTTTTGCGAGCTACGTGGATTCTAAGAATGCCTCTGCCAGTTGTCAATAAATCTTCCCCCCCGACAGAGACCTTTTTACTCTTCTTCGTGGGACTTCCCCGCAAGCATTGCGATGGCGTGGGACAACACAGGCTTGACGACAGCGAAACTCTCGCGCACACCTTTGGGCGAGCCCGGCAGGTTGATGATGAGCGTGCCGTTGCGTATGCCGCACGCGCCGCGGGAGAGCATGGCGAGCGGCGTTTTCTTAAGCGTCTCCATCCTCATCGCTTCCGCCAGCCCCATCGCTTCCTTCTCGATGATTGACCAAGTCGCTTCCGGCGTATTGTCGCGCGGGCCGAAACCGGTTCCGCCCGTCGTCACAATCAGGTTCACATCCAAGCGGTCCGCGTACGCGCTCATCTTTTCGGCTAGCGGTTCCAGATCGTCCGACAGAATTTCGGTCGCGACAATCTCCGCCCCCGCCTCTTTCAACAATCCGACCAGCGCCGCCCCGGACTCATCCTTTTGCTCGCCCCGAGCGCAACGGTCGCTGACTGTAATGACGACTGCACAAATCATTTCAGTGGTCAGTGGTCAGTGGTCGGTGGTCAGTGGAGGCAGCTTTTTAACTGACCACTGACCACCGACCACTGACTACTTTCTAACATGCTCTTTCAGCCAGCAGCGGTCCATGACGACGAGGAGGCCGGCGTCGCGGGCGCGCTCCGCGGCCCTGCGGTCAATGACGCCTTCCTGTAGCCAGACGGCCTTCGCGCCGACTTTGATCGCTTCGTCAACCACTGCGCCCGCAGCGTCCGACCTTCTGAAGACGTCAACGAGGTCTATCTTGATGGGCACGTCCGCGAGCGTCGCGTAAGACTTTTCGCCGAAGACCGCCTCTTCGTTCGGATTGACCGGGATGACCTTGTACCCCTGCCGCTTCATGTAGCCCGCCACGCTGTTTGAGGCTCGCGCGGGACTCGAAGACAGGCCGACGACGGCAATCGTCCGGCACTCTTCCAGGATTTTCCTGACGGCTTCCCTGCTATTGATCTCCACCTTGAATAATTCTCCTCTTAATCGAAAACAATGAGTTAACCACAGAGACACAGAGACACAGAGAAGAAAATCTCAGATTCATAATTAAAATTATTCAGATTTCTGTTTTCCTCTGTGCCTCTGTGTCTCTGTGGTGAATCTTACGGTTGATGCACCGCACGGCTGCCGGCGTGCAATTCCTGCAACGAAGAGACGCTCATCTCCTCGCCAGAGAGCCTCGCGCCGATGGCTTCGACAATCGCCTGCGCGCCCGTCATCGTCGTCACGCAGGGCACGTTGTACTGGAGCGCCGCGCGGCGAATCGCCTGCTCGTCGAAATGGGAGGTCCGGCCCAGGGGCGTGTTGATGACGATCTCTATCTCGCCACGCTTGATGTGATCCACTATGTTCGGGCGTCCTTCGTTGACCTTGAAGACAGTCTCGACACGGAGCCCGACTTCGCGCAAACGCTCGGCCGTGCCGATTGTGGCGACGACGTTGAAGCCCAGCCGCACCAGACGGCGGGCCAGCACCACCGCTTGCCCCTTGTCGCCTTCGTTGACGCTGATGAACGCTGTGCCGCTTTTAGGCAATTCCAATCCAGCGCCCATCATGGCCTTCGCGTAGGCGTCGCCGAAAGTTTCGCCCACCCCCATCACCTCGCCCGTCGAATGCATCTCGGGACTCAGGACCGGGTCAACTCCGGGGAACTTGACGAACGGAAAGACCGGCGACTTGATGAAGTATCGCTTGTTGACCTTGAGGCTTTCGGTCAGGTCTTCCGGCAGCTCGAAATCACGCAAGGGTCGCCCCGCCATCACGAGCGCCGCGAGGCGCGCCAGCGGCACTCCTGTCGCCTTCGAGACGAAAGGAACCGTGCGCGACGCGCGCGGGTTTACTTCCAGCACGTAGACCCTGTGGTCCTTGATGGCGAACTGGATGTTCATCAGACCCCGCACGGAAAGCGCGCGCGCCAGTTCCCGCGTGTAATGGCGCATGGTCTCCAGGTGCTCCGGGTCAATCCGAACCGGGGGCAAGACGCAGCTCGAATCTCCCGAATGAATCCCGGCCTCTTCGATATGCTCCTGAATTCCTGCGACGACGCAGCTCTCTTCGTCCGCCAGAGCATCCACGTCGAACTCCGCCGCGCGCTCTAAAAATTTATCTATCAGGACGGGCCTTTCGGGCGAAGCATCAACGGCGGTGCGCATGTATTCGTCGAGGCTCGCTTCGTCGTAAACAATCGCCATCGCCCGCCCGCCCAGGACGTAAGAAGGACGCACGAGCACAGGGTAGCCAATGCGCGCGGCGCACTCTCTGGCCTCTTCCGGCGAGGTCGCGGTCCCGTTCTCCGGCTGCGGTATTCCCAGCTCGCTGAGCAGCGCCCCGAAACGTTTGCGGTCCTCCGCCAGATCAATCGAGTCGGGCGATGTCCCTATGATGGGAACGCCCGCCTCCGACAGACGCATCGCCAGATTCAGTGGCGTCTGCCCGCCGAACTGCACGATGACGCCTTCGGGCTTCTCCGTGTCCACGATGTTCATCACATCCTCGAACGTCAGTGGCTCGAAATAGAGGCGGTCCGAAGTGTCGTAATCGGTCGAGACCGTTTCGGGGTTGCAGTTGACCATGATGGTCTCGAACCCGGCGTCGCGCAGGGCGAAAGAGGCGTGGCAGCAGCAGTAATCGAACTCGATCCCCTGCCCGATGCGGTTCGGCCCCGAGCCGAGAATCATGATCTTGCGCCTGTCCGTCGGCGCGGCCTCGTCCTCCTCCTCGTACGTCGAATAGAGATAGGGCGTGAATGACTCGAACTCCGCGCCGCACGTGTCCACGCGCTTGTAAACCGGGACGATGCCGAGGCGCTTGCGATAGGCACGGACCTCATCTTCGGTGCTCCCCGTCAGGTACGCGATGCGGCGATCCGAGAGCGCAGCCTCTTTCGCGGCGCGGATGACCTCCGCAGGCACGTCCGACAGTTTGCGGTCCTCTATGCGGTCCTGAATCCGCATCACGTCCTGAAGCTGCTCTAGAAACCAGGGGTCTATGCGCGAGAGGCGATGAATCTCGGGAATCGTCCAGCCGTGCTGAAGGGCGTAGGTGATGTAGGAGAATCTTTGCGAGTTGGGGCGCGCCAGCTTGCGCTGTAAGACGTCGTCGGAGACGCCTCTGAGGCGCAAAGGCTTGACCGCTTCGAGCGAACGCAGCCCCTTGAAAAGCGCCTCCTTGAAGGTGCGCCCGATAGCCATCACCTCGCCGACGCTCTTCATCTGCGTGCCCAGCACGTCTTTGGCATCGCGGAACTTTTCGAACGCCCACTTGGGAATCTTCGCCACGACGTAATCAATCGTCGGCTCGAAACTCGCGGGAGTCTTTTTCGTGATGTCGTTCGGAATCTCGTCGAGCGTGTAGCCGATGGCCAGCTTGGCGGCGATCTTGGCAATCGGAAAACCTGTGGCTTTCGAGGCCAGCGCCGAGGAGCGCGAGACGCGCGGGTTCATCTCGATGATGCGTATCTCCCCGTTCGCAGGATTGACCGCGAACTGGATGTTCGAGCCGCCCGTCTCAACCCCGACCTTACGAATGATGGTGATAGCCATGTCGCGTAAGGTTTGATACTCGACGTCTGAGAGCGTCTGCGCCGGGGCGACCGTAATCGAGTCGCCCGTATGCACGCCCATCGGGTCGAAGTTTTCTATCGAGCAGATAATGACGACGTTGTCTTTGAGGTCGCGCATCACCTCCAATTCAAACTCTTTCCAGCCGAGGATTGATTCTTCGATTAGGACCTGGTTGACGGGCGAGGCCGCGAGGCCGCCGCGCACGATCTCCTCGAACTCTTCCGGGTTGAAGGCGGTCCCGCCGCCAGTCCCGCCCAAAGTGAAGCTCGGGCGAATGATCGCCGGATACCCTGTCTCTTCCACGATGCGCTCGGCCTCCGCCCAGGAGTGCGCGAACCCGCCGCACGGCATGGGCAGGCCGACTTCCTCCATCGCCTGCTTG
Organism: Pyrinomonadaceae bacterium; assembly: GCA_036392495.1. Classification (GTDB taxonomy): domain Bacteria; phylum Acidobacteriota; class Blastocatellia; order Pyrinomonadales; family Pyrinomonadaceae; genus QHXM01. The sequence goes on from DASVXV010000134.1 coordinate 16,815, forward strand.
AAAAGCTCCCGGTCCTCCGCGACCTTAATGGCCTCGCGCTTGGCCCCGATCATCTCGACGCCGTATTCTTCAAGGACGCCCGCGTCCGAGAGCGCGACGGCCAGATTGAGAGCGGTCTGCCCGCCGACGGTCGGCAAGAGCGCGTCCGGCCTTTCGCGCTTGATGATGGCCGTGACCGCCTCGACCGTGAGCGGCTCGATGTAAGTCTTATCGGCCGTCTCGGGGTCGGTCATGATCGTCGCCGGGTTGGAATTGACCAGCACGATCTCATAACCCTCCTGCCGCAGCGCGCGGCAGGCCTGTGTGCCGGAGTAGTCGAACTCGCAGGCCTGCCCGATGACAATCGGGCCTGAGCCGATGATTAAAATTTTGTGGATGTCTGTGCGTTTGGGCATTCGCTCAGTTATGTTCTAAGCAATAGTGCAAAAGCAATAGTTAGGGGTATTCGATAACTGCCGCAATAGCCAGCGTAATCTCTTCCAGCGTTTCCGCAGAGATTTGCCCAAGCCGTCGAATGAATCTTTGTTGATCCATGCCGCGCAACTGTAGGGCGTCAACAGCAGAAGATTTGGCAAGGCCGTTAACAGAATCTGGGTCGATCCGAACGTGCCAGATATTCGGAGCGTAATGATTTTTCCAGTCTGTCAGCGGAGCAACCAGCTTGATTGGCAAGCGCCCGACGGCATCGGAACTGATGACTACAGCGGGGCGAATCTTTTTAATTTCTGCGCCTATCGTCGGGTCGAAATTGACAAGCCAAATTTCACCACGCTTTGGTGAGGGACTAGAACTCGACAATGTCCCCTCCCTGCCATTGCTCGCGTTCCTTTTCTTCCGGCTCCGACTCGTAATGCTTAACCATCAGTTCGGCCTGCTCTGCCAACTGCCGGCGACGCTCGGCCAGAGGCAACTTCATGTAAGCGCGACGCTGAGCCAGAGTTAAGCTCTGGTCTGTCTCTGCCAGTGGCTCTCTAGTAATCATGTTGCTTCTCCCGTAAGAGTTTACGATACCAGACGATTATGACCAAAAGCGCTAGGGCAGACGATTAGGGGTTTATGCATGTCTGTGCGCTTGGGCATCTATGATTCAGATATTATCAGATACAATTTGAGTCACCTTTTGAATTGAGCCATTATACATAACGGGTCTGCTGAGCACGAATCGTGTTTAAGATGGGTTCTCCGAATCGCCTTGTTTCGCATATTTGCAGGGCCGGAGAATAATGAAAATCAAGTCCGTGGAGATTGAGCTGAGCCGGGTGATTGAAGATTACAGATATTCTTACGGCAAGCTTGTGATTCCTCATGGCCGAGAGGAATGGATTAAGGTGATTGACGTATCTGCATCAAGGGGTAGAGAATCAGACCGGAAGGAGTCTTGTAATGTTCGCTCAAGCTCAGCCGCGCTACACATTGGAAGAATATTTTGAGCTGGAAAGAAGATCCGAGGAACGATACGAGTATTGGCATGGAGAGGTCTTCTGCATGAGCGGGGTTAGCCCCGAACATGATCAAATCGAATCAAACTTGAACTTTCACCTGAGAGCTAAATTAACCGGGCGCGATTGCCGGGTTTTTCTGGCGAACATACGACTCAAGGTTCCAAGTGCGCCGCCGTACCGATATGCAGATATGTCCGCACTGTGCGGCGAAGCGCAGTTTGAAGAGATCGGCGGCATTCGAGCCGTGACAAACCCGACCTTGATTGTGGAGATTCTCTCACCATCAACCGAAGCTTATGACAGAGGCGATAAATTTACGCACTATAAGTCCATCCCGAGTTTCAGCGAATATCTGCTCGTCGCGCAGCATCGCCCACACATCACACATCTGGTTAAGCAAGCCGACGGCTCATGGATTTACAACGAGTACAACGACCTCGCAGCCGTCGTCGGGTTGGTATCTTTGAATTGCGAGTTACCAATGAGCGAGGTTTACGAGAACGTCTCTTTCGTGTCTGACAAATCAGAACGGAACAATTGAATATACTCCGGCGTCCTTTATCGTTTTCGCTTCCGCATCCTCCTTCCATGTACTTTAGATTATGAGCGGTGAGCAAAGGCTCAGCCTTCTTACTCACGGCGGGCGTGCCTTCAAGCTGCAACCCTGGTTAACGCCACCTCGTCTTTAAGTTGAATGGTCCACCTTTCAGAGTAATCGTTGACTTTTCGCTCTGATAATAATATTGTTCGAGCGTTCTCATTTGATGGCTGAATTCCCACGAGCCTGCACCTTCCTCGCGTGCTCGCCGATCCAGCCATTCATAAAAGTCGTGCAACGTTGAATAGCTTGCCTTTAAAAGTCCGGTTGTTGACTTCGCCGGTTAAGTGCCAAAAGGAATCCCGACTCACCCTCAATTGGCTTGGGGATTCTGCTTCAGGTCGGAATCGCAGTTGCACTTGGCTCTCTCACGATATTGCTCGTCTGCTGTTGAGGGAATTTGACGATGTCAACTGAATTCGTCCCTGCTCCCGCCGCAGAGGTTTATTCCCGGACGACGACGGCAACGCCTCCCCTTCGCGTCGCCATAGTAAACGCGCCGTTCACCTCGTCCCGTAGTCCCTCGATACAGCTCGGACTTCTGCAAGCAATTTTAGACAGCCGCGGAATCCCTGCCACATCTTTCTACTTCAACCTGAAACTCGGTGCAGTTCTCGGTTGGGAGATCTACGAGACGCTTTGCGACGACCGAACGCTTCTTCTTGGTGAATGGCTCTTTTCGCGCGCCGCTTTCGGAGAAGACGCCTCTGATGGGGTCGCCTACCTGAATCAGTTCCGTGACGAATTGGACAGCCATTTGAAGGTGATTCAACGCGACACGGAATATCTACTGGACCTGCGCGAGCGAGAGCTGCCAGCCTTCATTGACCAGTGTCTTGAAGAGGTTGACTGGACGAGCTACGATGTCGTCGGCTTCTCCTCCATCTTCGAGCAGAACTGTGCCGCTCTGGCTCTGGCGCGTCGTCTCAAGCAGCGCTTCCCTTCACTGGTGATCGTCTTCGGAGGAGCCAACTTCGAGGACGAGATGGGATTGGAGTATGTCCGCGCTCTGGAGTGGATAGATTACGCCGTGATCGGTGAAGGCGATGAAGTGTTTCCAGCGCTACTGCAAAGACTGGCTCAAGGGGAGGATGCGGGAGGACTGGTGGGAGTGGCGAGTCGTGGCAGAGATGGAGGAGTGCGGTTTGCGGGCAGAGCGCCGCAGGTCTCTGATCTCGATTCTCTGCCCGAGCCTGACTACACACAGTTTTTTTCGACTGCGGCTGCTCTGGACATGCCTGACGTCGTCAGGGGGAAGAGGGTCAGCATCCCTTTCGAGACGGCGCGCGGGTGCTGGTGGGGAGCCAAGCACCATTGCACGTTTTGCGGCCTCAACGGGCTCGGGATGGCGTTTCGGAGCAAGTCACCTGATCGAGCGTTGCGCGGGATCTCCGAGCTGGCGGAGCGTCATGCGATCTATCAACTTGTCGCCGTTGATAACATTCTGGACCTTAAGTATATCCGGGGCGTCTTCGAGCAGTTGACCCTGCGTCGCCACGATTACACCTTCTTTTATGAGACGAAAGCCAATCTTTCGCATGAACAGCTCAAACAACTCGCCAGCGGCGGAGTCCGTCACCTGCAACCTGGCATCGAGAGTCTGAATACGAACGTTTTGAAGCTCATGCGCAAAGGCACCACAGCCATTCAAAACATCTGCCTGATGAAATGGGGGCTTTACTACGGCATCAGCATACATTGGAACGTGCTCGTGGGTTTTCCGGGCGAGCGTGTTGAGGACTACGACAAACAACTCGCACTCTTCCGTTTGATCCCTCATCTACAGCCGCCTGAATCAATCGGCCGCATCTGGCTGGAGAGGTTCAGCCCGAACTACACGCAGCGTGCGAGCCTCGGCATCAGCAACGTGCGCCCCGAACCTGCTTACGCACACGTCTATCCGAACGCCCTGGCTCTGGACAACATCGCCTACTTCTTCGCATACGATGCCGTCGAAGCCGTGCCGATGTCCGTTCACCAGGAGGCGATGGCCTATGTTGAGAGCTGGAAGCAGGCCTGGAAAACTGCCGATGCTCCGTTCATGGTCTATCAAAGAGGAGCCGGACGTTTGACGATCACAGACGGACGCCAGCCCGGCCCGGCACAAATTTTTTCGTTTGGAGAGCTAGGCGCACAAATCTACGAGTGCTGCACGGCGACCGCTTGCAGTGTCAGCCAAATCGTTAACGCGCTGCGCGACGTCTCGGAACCGGAATTCAACAAAGATGACGTCGCGAATGCCCTGGAAGAATTTACGAGCCTGGGGTTGATGATTGAAGAGGACGGACGCTACCTGAGCCTGGCGCTGCCAATTAACCCCAATTGGTAACGCGCGGCGTGGGTTCTTGAGGAAGCGGTTGACGACTCAATCCGTTGACGAGGTAAAGCATCTTGGGGAACTGCTGATCTTTAGCAGTTAAAAGACAGTCAAAAGGAGAAAGCTATGGCTAAGAAACGCAAAGTCAAGGTGACGACTAAAGATATCGAATCCGTCAGCAAAAAGCTGCATGACTTCGCCAAGAAGTTACCGACCGGCGAGCAAAACGTCATGGCCTGGCTGCTGGCACGGGCCGCCGAAGCCCCGCCCGATGAAGGCAGCTTAAAGCCGACCGGAACGGGCGCGGAAGCGGCAACGGCGACCAGAGGCGCCGGGACTTCGACCAGCACAGCCTCGAAAGTCTCCGCGACATCCGTAACAAGCGCGAGGATAACCCCAACTCAACAATTGGGCCGCTCCCTGGGAGTTACCCAGTTCACGAAGATGAGGCCTGGTTCTCTAGCAGCCGGCAGCAGTATCGGAGTGACCGGCACCATCATGTTCTGAAGCTGTCGGGGTTGTTCTGCTCTCCGTGCCATCCGATTCGGCTGTCCGGGGACGACCGACGCCACTACAAAATAATGCCTGAAGTCACGGCATTAGCTACGCCGATCCGTTGTGCGACCGGTGCAGGTATCTGTGTTCGCCGAGTCTGGCCCGCTCGGCGAACACACACCGGAAGGGGAGTCTTATGACCAGCCCGACCCACGCCAGTCTTCCGATGAGCGCCATCGGTCAGGTCGTCAGCAAGCTGCAACAGCTCAGGGAACAGCTCCCCCCTGGCGAACGAGAGGTCATTGACGACCTCCTGAGAGCCGCGGGTGTGGTCGAGGCCACGCCCCTGCAATACAATCCTTATCTTCCGGACGTTCACATCAACCCGTATCCACATTACCACAGACTCCAGGCAGACAATCCCGTGCACTGGAGTGAAGCGATGCAGGCCTGGGTGATCTCTCGCCATGAAGATGTCGTGGCGGCTTTTCGCGACCCGCGTCTCTCCTATCGAACGGGCTTCCAGACTACTATGGCCTGCGTCCCGCCGGAAGAACATGAGAGCGTCCGCGCTGTGAGTCTCCTTCTGGGGTCGCTCCTGAATGAGATTGATCCGCCCGACCACACACGCCTGCGCAGGATTATGACGCGGGCGCTGACCGCAACCGTCGAGCCGCAGCGAATCTCTCACATCGAATCCGTCTCAAACGAACTGATTGCCGCGGTTGAAAGCTCCGGCCAGATGGACATCGTGGAGGATTTCGCTTACCCGCTGCCCGCCATCATCGGGGCGGATTTGCTGGGTATCCCCGCCGAGGACCGCGAAAGATTCGGGGGGTGGATTCACGACATCGTTCACACTTTCAGCGAAGGATTCAGCGGCACCGAGGCGATGCTTCGCGGCGAGGCCGCTGTCGTCGGGTTGACAGAATATCTGAAGAGCCTCTTTGCCGAGCGGCGCGTGCGCCCTGGCGAAGATGCCCTGAGCGCGATGCTCCAGGTCGCTGAGGCCGACGACGATGAACGCGTTCTCATCGCCGTCAACCTCATCATGGGAATGCATGAGAATGTAACGCACGCCATCAGTCTCTCTATGAGTACTATCCTGCGCGACCCGGAGCTTCTCAACCGCCTGCACAATGAAGCGCAGGCTCTTCCAACGGCTGTCGAAGAGATGCTCCGCCATGAAGGGACGGCCCCGATACTTTCGCGAGTGGCACTTGAAGAGATAGAGATCGGAGGCGTGACGATTCCCAAAGGAGAGCGCGTTATCCTGCTGCTCGCCGCCGCGAATCGCGATTGTGAGCGCTTCGAGGACCCGGACCGTTTCATACCGGACCGCCAGCCGAACCCTCACGTCGCTTTCGGTGTCGGGAAGCGCGCCTGCCCCGGCTCCGGTCTGGCGCGGACTATGATTCAGGCCGCCGTCAGAACGCTGATCACACGGCTGCCGGATATGCGTCTGGTGGACGCTGAGCCGCTGTTGCGAGAAGAGATCAATATTCATGGGCTGAGAGCGCTGCCGGTCAAGTTTACGCCGCGTGGACCGGGAGCCGACGCATCCAGATGAACACTACTTCAGATTCTTTCGCGAGCGATATGAAGGCCGCCGTGGCGAAAGGCTACCGGCAGGTGGCTCCCGGGTGGCATAAGTGGAGACAAGAGTTCAAAACCGCCGGTGAAGCTGTGACACAGGCAATCGTACGAGCAAGTCACGTCAAAGCGGGGATGCGCGTCCTGGACGTTGCCTGCGGCGCAGGAGAGCCTGCGCTCACGCTTCTCCCCCTGGTCGGTCCCAAAGGTTATGTGGTCGCCATTGATCTGGTTCCGGAGATGCTCCCATCACCTCCGACCACTTTCACACCTGGCTCGAACATCACGTTCGGTGTGGCTGATGGCGAAGCGTTGCCTTTTCGCGACCGGACCTTTGATCTGGTGACGTGCCGCGGGGCCATCATGCACTTTCCCAATGCGGAACAAGCCCTCTCAGAGAGCCACAGAGTTCTGCGCCCCGGCGGCCGAGCCGTCTTCTCCGCGCTCGGTCCCGCGCAGGAGACGCCGGCAATAATGACGACAATCGCCATCATCCTACGTCACAGTCCGTCGCCGCCGGACGCGGCTCCAGGGCTGGATGTTTATAGATTTGGCGTTCCTGGAACGCTCTCGGAAATGTTCGCTGCGGCCGGCTTTCGCGAGATTCAAGAGGAGATGTTCACAGCGCCTTGCGCCTGGCCGGGCAGCGCCGAACACTTCTGGCGTGCGCTTCCGGATCACGCCTGGCGAGTTCGAGAGCTTATAGAGAACCTGCCGCCTGAGACCCGCCGACAAGTAACGAGAGAAGCTCTCGCGGCCCTACGGTTGTACGAAAGAGATGGCAGGCTGCACCTGACCGCGCCAATCGTCATCGCATCCGGCAGGCGATAGGCGTTTGCGCCTTGGAATCCCATGAGTTCTGTTGCCTTTCAAGAAAGAAATTCCCTTTCCGCCGCTGGTGAACCCGACCACCTCCCTTTGCAGTCGGCTTTCGACGAGCACAAATCTCGTGTGGCGCTCGTCAACATGCCGTTTGCATCTTCCCGCAGACCCTCGATTCAGCTCGGCCTGCTTCAGGCAATCCTCGCTGAGCGCGGCATCCACGCAACTTCTATCTATTTTAATCTTGAGTTCGGCGCCTTCCTCGGATGGGAAAGCTACGAATCTCTCTGCCATGCTCGCGATATTCTGCTGGGAGAGTGGCTGTTCGCTCGCGCCGCGTTCCTGGATCAGGCCCCCGCCCCTCATTCATTTCTGGAGCATTACGCAGAGGATATTGAAGCAGTCTGTACCGAACTCGGATGTGATGTTGATTACCTTTTGAACCTGCGCGAGCGAGAGCTGCCAGCCTTCATTGACCAGTGTCTTGAAGAGGTTGATTGGACGAGCTACGACGTCGTCGGCTTCTCCTCCATCTTCGAGCAGAACTGCGCCGCCCTCGCTCTGGCTCGCAGATTAAAGGAACGCTTCCCTTCACTGGTGATTGTCTTCGGAGGCGCTAATTTCGAGGACGAGATGGGACTGGAGTATGTGCGTGCTCTGCCCTTCATAGACTACGCGGTGATCGGAGAAGGCGATGAGGTGTTTCCCCAACTTTTAGAGAGACTGGCTGAGGGAGGGGATGCCGGAGCGTTGATGGGAGTGGCGAGTCGTGGGAGTGATGGAGAGATGCGATTCATGGGCAGAGCGCCGCAGGTCTCTAATCTAGATGCTCTGCCTGAGCCTGACTATACGGAATACTTTGAAAGCGCGGCCAGGCTAGGGCTGCCGCCTCTGGTTCGCGGCCAGGTCGTGGCCCTGCCGGTCGAGACCGCGCGCGGGTGCTGGTGGGGAGCCAAGCACCATTGCACTTTTTGCGGGCTTAACGCTCTCGGCATGAAGTTCCGCAGCAAATCGCCCGCTCGTGTGCTCGCGGGCCTCGACGAGCTGGCGAGTCGGCACGATACTTACGCGTTTCTCTCTGTGGATAACATTCTCGATCAACGCTACATCGTAGATGTGTTCGAGCCGCTGGCACGCCAGCGAAAGGACTATACTTTTTTCTTTGAGGTGAAGGCTAATCTGACGCGCGATAGTCTACGCAAACTCATGCAAGGCGGATTGCGTATTCTTCAGCCCGGCATTGAGAGCTTAAACACGCGCCTGCTCCAGCTCATGCGAAAAGGGAGCACCGCTTTGCTGAATGTCCGTTTTCTGAAATGGGCCAGGTATTATGACCTGGTCGTCGCCTGGAATCTGCTGCTGGGTTTCCCTGGGGAGCGCCGCGAAGATTACCGGCAACAGGTGGCGATAATGCGTCTCATCTCACATCTGTGCCCGCCCGCCTATGTCGGTCGGATACGGCTCGACCGCTTCAGCCCCAACTTCACGGACAGCCAGCAGATGGGCTTTTTTGAGCTGCGACCGATTCCCGCTTACGAGAATACTTACCCGAGCCTCTTGGATCACGACGCTATCGCCTACTTCTTTGCTTACGATGCTCCGGAAGCCCTGCCGGACAGTGATTACAGAGAGGTCAAGGAGTCTGTGAGGGAATGGCAGCGCGCCTGGGAAGTTTCAAATCCACCCTTCCTTCTCTTCCAACGCGGCGCAGGCCGCCTCACAATCACTGATGGCCGAACGGAAACGCCGCCGCGCGTCTTCTCCTTCGGAGAGTTGGAAGCGATGATATATGAGGCCTGTACTCCGACGGCTCATTCCGTCAGCTCATTACTGCGCCTGCTTCGCAACGAGCACGGGTTAGATGAATCGCCTGCCACACTGGAGCAAGCTCTCGCACAATTCTGCGACCTCGGTCTGATGCTTGAAGAAGAGGGTCAGTTTCTGGGTCTCGCCGTGCCTGTGAACACGAACTGGTAAACGCCAGCTCAAGCGTCGCGCAACCCAAGTCCAGATCAATAGATTGTCGGAGAGGTGTGACGTAAGGTCAGGGGAAGCGCTTAATGCAGGGCGTCGAAACTCTTTCGATAATCCTCGCCCTCTATCTGCACGGTCTTGCACATCTCGAAGAGGCGTGAGCGAAGCCGTACCCCGATGCGATCCTCCAGAGTCTCATCTCTTTCGGTCCGCCGCCCGTCCAGATAGTTGGTCGTGAAGATCGTCAACTTACGGTCGTTATAGCGCGTGTTGATGATCTGCATCATCGTGTCGCGCACCCAATCCGTAGGTTTCGACGCTCCCAATTCATCCAACACCAAAACTTCCGCTTCAAACACCGGAGCAAGCACTTTCAACTCCGACGTTTGCGAGACGGGGTTGTAAGAGTTCTGTATCTCTTTCAGGAGCGTGCCGAATTCGTAGAAGAGGCAGGGGATGCCCTTCTCTATGAGACCGCGCAGGACTGCGACCGAGAGATGCGTCTTTCCGACACCGCAAGTCCCCATCAGGAGCAGGCCGCGGTCCACCGCTGGATATTCTCTCACCAGACGAAAGGCGTAGTTGAAGGCGCGCAATTGCGTGCCGTTGCCTTTCACCGGATAGTAGTTTTGCAGCGAGCACTCGTTGTAACGGCGCGGGATGCGTGCGGCTTCCAGAAGCTTTATCTGATTCTGCTCCGTGCGGCAGCGGCAACGGCGCGCGCCCTTGCCCGGCACGACCTCCATCCCGGAGCCGAAGCAGAACTGGCAAACATTCGACTCAGTCGCAAATTGCTGCACCTCGGCGGACGCATCTTCCTGCGCAGCATCAGCGTCGGGCACCGCGAAGAGTGGATGAATTTTTGCTTTGTCAGACGACATCTCGTGCGAGCTTGATTTTAGCCTGAACTCTTTCGTTAGAACTAACCTTGTGTGGAAACTGAATCGGGACCCTTTGCTGGCGCTTCAAAGTTTTTTTTGAAGACCCTTTTGAAGCGGAGCGGATTATAGCATTCAAAAAAGATATTTCAAGGCGATTAAGTGAGAAGATGCGAAATAAAATTTTTCCACAAGTGGAAAACTCTCACACGCTCATCGCCTGCCCCGTGCGCAGTGATTCGAGGATGCGAAATGTCGCGCGCGTCGTGGTTGCCAGATCATCCAGAGAGATGGGGGCAGGTCCGCCTTTCAAGACCACTTCGCACACGGAGCGCGCCTCGTCAGCCTGCCCCTTGTCCTGTGAGCGCGCTCTTGTGCCCTCTTCGCGCCCGTTCCTGTACGCGGTCGCGGCGCGGTAATCGTCCAGCACGAAACTCTTTCCTTCCGAGAAAATCTCCACGCGCTCTTTTGCCAGGGCCTTGTCGCCCTCCGAGAGATAAGCTATAGCGCCGTTCGAGCCGTCCGAGAATCGAAGCGTGATGAAGATATTATCTTCGTCAACCATCTCGCTGTTGCGACTCTTGATGGACTCGGCGAAGACGCGCGTGGTTAAAGCTCCCGTCAGAAAATGCATCATGTCTATGAAGTGGCAGACCTCGCCGACGATGCGCCCGCCGCCCTGCTGCGGGTCCTGCAGCCAGTGAGATTTCGGAATGCGACCGGCGTTGACGCGATAGCTGATCGAAAGCGGCTCCTGACGATTACTGAAGAACTCTCTGGCTCTACGCGCCAGCGGCGAGAAGCGGCGATTGAATCCGACCATCAAACGCCCTTCGGAACCGGACGCAGCCTCCAGCACGGCGTCCAGCTCCTCATCAGTGAGCGCCAGCGGTTTCTCGACAAAGACGTGCTTTCCATTCAAAAGCGCACGGCGCGCAAGCTCCGCATGCAGATCATGACGCGTGGCAATGACGACCAGATTCACGTCCGCGTCATCGAGCACGTCGTCTGGGTTGGCGGCGCAGTAGTTGAAGCCGTACTTTTCCGCTATATCGCGCGCAGTGACTCCGGACGCGGTCGCAATCGCACGAAAATCCACGCCCGCAGCCTTGTAGTGGGGCAGGAGCATCGCCTGCGCATAGACGCCCGCGCCGATCATCCCGACACGGACCGCGCTCGCTTTGCCCGAGCTCTCTTTCTCGCTGCTTTTAATTTCGATTCGGCGCTCAAGCTCGCGCTCGGTGTCGTACTGCAGAAGGATTCCGAGATAGGGCTCTTTGGTCTCGCCCCCGATTAACTGGTAGGCGCGCTCTCCTTCTTCGATTGGAAAGCGGTGCGTCGTCAGCCGCGCGACATTGACGCGCCCTTCCGCGATCAGGTCCAGGAAGGCTTCGATGTTGCGGTTCTCCGTCCAGCGCACATAAGCCAGCGGATAATCGTGCCCGCGCTCTTCATATTCAGGGTCGTAGCGTCCTGGACCGTAAGACATCGAGACCAGCAGCGACAGCTCGCGCTTGAAATAGAGGTTGCGCGGGACATCCAGGCCCACCATGCCGACGGCGACGACCCGCCCTTTCAAACGCGAAATCTCGCCTGCCAGCTCGACGGGCTGGTTCGAAGAGGTCGCGGCCGTTATCAGGACGGCGTCCGCGCCGCGACCGCGCGTAAAATCCAGCACGGCGCGCTTCACATTCTCGTCGCTGACGGCCCCTGCGTCCGCCCCCAGTTCCCGCGCCAGCTCGACCTTCATTTGATCAAGGTCAACGCCGAAGACGCGACAACCGTTGGCCTTCAAAAGCTGGACCGCGATCTGCCCTAACAGCCCGAGGCCGATGACGACCACGCTCTCGCCCAAGGTCGGTTCCGCCAGGCGCACCCCTTGTAGGGCAATCGCGCCGAGCGTGCCGAAGGCCCCTTCTTCAAAACTGACGCGCTCGGGCAAGCGCACGCAGAGATTCTTCGGGACGGAGAGAACTTCGGCGTGAGAGGCGTAGCCGGCGCCCGCGCAGGCCACTCGGTCGCCCGCCTGAAACTCCGTCACGTCCTCGCCCACGTCCAGGACAATTCCGGCGGCGCTGTAGCCCAGGGCTGTCGAAGAGCCGAGCTTGGACCGGACCGCGTTGAAGGTCTTGATCAGCCCTTCGTTCCTGGCCTTTTCGATCACCTGCTTAACCAGCTCCGGGCGCTCCCTCGCTTTTTCAATCAAGCTCTTCTTGCCCTCGTCAACGGCCATGCGCTCCGTGCCCGCGCTGATCAAAGAGGCCGCCGCGCGCACCAGCACGCGCCCCTTCTGAACGACGGGCGTCGGCACATCTTTGACAGCCATCTGTCCCGTCTTGTTATTCTGTAGAATCTGCTTCATAAGTGAGCCGGAAAATGTTTAGCATACAATAGAAAAGCCGTGAATCGTAAATCGTGAATCGTAAATAGAGAAAGGCCGTTTTCGTCTATTTACGATTCACGATTTACGATTCACGATGTATATTGTGGCAGCTATTTAGTCCTAATTTGTAATCGTAGCAGGCCATAATTAATTAAGGGTTCTGGTTTATAAACAGATGGGTATTTTGAGAGGGGTGCTGAACAAGCTCGGCTTTCATAATGTCAGGGCCGAGCGTAATCCGATTCGCGTTTTTCTTCTGGACGATGACACGCGCCGGCACGACTGGTTCGCCAAACGATTTAAAGGCGATCATCTGGATGTCGCGGACGACGTGGAGAGGGCGCGGGAGTTTCTGAGCCGGAATCTCTACGACGCGATCTTTCTGGATCACGACCTGCTGCCGGAGCATTACCACGCCGAAGAGACGGACGACGAAAATACCGGCTACGCCATAGCGCTCTGGCTCGCCCTGCGCCCGGAGTTGCAGCGCGCCTCGACCATCATGGTGCACACGCGCAACGCCGACGGAGCGATGCGGATGGTGGAGGAGCTGCGCCGCGCTGGCCGCCAGGCCGAGTATGTTCCTTTCCCGCTGCTCGCGCAGAAGATCAAGAACTACTGGCACAGATAGAGCCGTAAATCGTAAATCGTAAATCGTGAATCGTAAATAGAGAGAACTTTGGTTCGTCCATTTACGATTCACGATTTACGATTTACGATTTACGAACGCTGGTGGCCAGGGACGGAATCGAACCGCCGACGCCGGCCTTTTCAGGGCCGCGCTCTACCAACTGAGCTACCTGGCCTGGATTTTCCGAATAGTTGCGGAAAGAGCGCAGTATAAGGAGGCCTCAGGCGTAGTGTCAACTCTGTAGAGCCCTGCAAATTTTTTGTCGAATTAGTCACAATAAGAAGTACCCTTGTTGGCCGCAGTTGACCCTTATATGAAACGCTAACAATAACGGATGTTGACAGCCTTTTGAAGCGACGGCTTGTGGATGGACAGGGTCTATTCATTCTCGACGGAAAGAGAACGATCCACGAAGCCACACGAAACGACACGAAATTGCTGTGGTTTGTTTCGTGTGGTTTCGTGTGGTTTCGTGGACAGTGCTGTTTCTCTACTTTCCTCAGTCTCGAAAA
>DASVXV010000135.1:0-20609 GCA_036392495.1 Pyrinomonadaceae bacterium
CACTTTGAAGAAAAGAGTGAAGCAGCCGCGCCAGCGATTGAAAGAGGTCTTGGACAAGATCAGCCAAGTGCCAGAGTTAGAGTCAGGTGCGCTGCTGTTTGCTGCCGACAGCAGTTAATGCTCCCATTACTGACCGATTACCTCCCTGAATTGGGATGGCTCAATCTCTGAAACGAAAACTCCAGCCGGGGTTTCACCCGAAGGCTGGAGTTGTTCGTGCTTGAAGAGTCGCGTTGGTTATGGATTCTTGCGCGTGCCCGTCGTTTTTGAAGCGGGCGCGGTGTTGGTGTTGCGCGTGACGGGCGGCTTCTGGAGCACCGGACCGTTTTCGCTACGGGCGACGCGGCCCGAGCGCGTCAGGGCGATCCGCTTGTCTTTGCCGGATGCGTCCGCAACCGTGACACGGATCGCGCGGAACGAGCCGTCGCGCGTTTTATTGGTCGGGTAATAGCCGACGACGTACTGAGTCCGCATGTCGCGCACGATCTCTTCGGCGATCTTCGGCAGATCCGCGAGCGATTCCGGGAAGAAGGCACGGCCTCCGGTCTCTTTCGCCAGGCGGTTGATGAGATTGACGGCCTTCTCACGTGGACTCTTGCGTATGAAGCCGCCCTCTTTATCAAGCTCGTTGATGAAGCCGATGACGTAAATCTGCACGTCCTCCTCGCGCAGCCGCTCGAAGAGCTCTTCCTGCCTGTACTGGCTGCCGCGGTCTTCGCCGTCGGTGACGACGATGAGCGCACGGCGGCGACGATCACTGTCGTCCCCTTTTTTATATTCGGCCACGTGCTCCGCCGAAACATAGACGGCGTCAACAATCGCCGTCTGCCCGCCTTCGGTGTAGAAGGTGTCCAGAGAATCAATCAGGTCGTCCTTGCTCGACGAAAAATCCAGGACCTGTTCGATCTTGTCGCTGGAGATAAAGCGAACGAGGAAAGTCTCGTCGCCCGACTTGTTGCTGTTGATGATGGTCTTCCCGGCCTCTATGACCTGCGCCAGTTGCGAGCGCAGCGAGCCGGAGGTGTCAATCGCCAGCCCGTAGCTGATCGGCACTTCCTCTCTTGAGAAGTATTCGACTTTCTGCTCCACGCCGTTTTCAAAGATACGAAACTCATCCTGACGGACATCCCCCACGGGGCGGTTGTTGCGGTCAATGACGCGCACGTTCAGGTTCACCAGGTCCGTATCAATCTTAAGGGTCTCGTTATCGCCTATCTCCGCGCCGATGGGGTTCGCCATGTAGGGCGGAGCCTCAGAGAGAATGATCTGGCCCGGACGGACCACGCCCTTCGGCACGTTAGGCGTCGAGCCGGTTTTCGGCGTCGGCGTTTGTTGTGGGGAGGCGGAAGTTTGCTTGCCTTGCTGCTGCGGCGACGACGCGTTGGTGCGTCGCGGACGTCCGTCCTGCGCCTGCCCCGAATGCGTGACGATGAGCAGCGCAGTGGCCGCCAGGAAAAATGCGATGAGCGCGAAAGCGCGGCGACCGGACGATTGAACCTGAAACCTCTCCATAACAGAACCTCTATGAAACATAATTAAGGAGTCAGGAATCAGAAGAAAAAGCTGCCTTCCAACTGGCTCCTGACTCCTGACCTCTGACTCCGTCTTTTCGTGCGGCTGGGGCAAAGAACGTGGCGAAAAAGATTCGCACGCGCACACGTCTTCAAAGATGCACTTGACGGCCCCGCGCGTTGCCGGGTACTTACCGAAAGAAGGCCCCGTCAGCGCGGGTTCGTCACAGCATAATAGCCTTCACGGCTACGTACGAAAAGCCGCGGCAGGCCGCGCGGCGGCGTGACCTTCACTTTCAGCTTGTGCCACTTGCCGTCGTTCGTGAAGTTCTTCGGGCGGTAGCCGATGGAATACTGGTGGCGCAGCTCCAGGGCGATGCGCTCGAACAGCTCGTCCATCTCGGCAGAGGTGTTCGGGAAGAAGGCCTTGCCGCCGGAGACAGCGGAGAGCTCATCCAGGATGGCCTGGCCTTCGAGTCCGAGCGAACTGCCCGGATCATTGCCGCCTAAGATGCCTATCGAGTAGAGCACCACGTCGGATTCTTTCAGGAGGCGGCGCACTTCGCTGAAGGTGTAACGCGAGTCGTTGTCCTGCCCGTCGGAGATCAGGAGCAGGGCGCGCTTCTGATGCGCCCCGCGCGTGACTTTTTCGACTCCCAGGTAACAGGCGTCGTAAAGGGCCGTGTTCGAGCGCGTCTCCACAAAGGTCAACTTATTCAGGACGGCGTCGCCGTCGCGCGTCCTGTCCAGAAGAAGCTGCGCGCGCGAGTTGAAGGCGATTAAAAAGTATTCGTCCGAATCGTGGCTTGTCTGAATAAAACGCGCGAGGGCTTCGCGCGCCT
This sequence comes from Pyrinomonadaceae bacterium, assembly GCA_036392495.1. GTDB lineage: Bacteria > Acidobacteriota > Blastocatellia > Pyrinomonadales > Pyrinomonadaceae > QHXM01. The sequence goes on from DASVXV010000135.1 coordinate 2,354, forward strand.
TCCTGATCTTGTCGCCGCTCATCGAACCCGAAATGTCGAAGATGACGCCGACAGAGACGGGCGCGTCGTCGTCGCTGAAATACTCTATCTCCTGCTCCAGCTTATCCTCGAAGACCTTGAAGGCTTTTTTGTCGAGGCCGGAGACGTAGCGGCCATAGGTGTCCGTGACGGTCACGGTCAGCGTAATCAGGTCCGTGTTGACGATGACCTGGTCGCCGACTTCAGTCCCCTGCGGAGTCGGGCTGGCCGTGGGTGTGGGCGACTGTTGGGTTTTCGGCGCTTCGGGTTTCGGGTCCTGCGCGCGGGTGAGTTGGGGCGCGATGATTAAAACGAAAGTGAAGGCCAGACAGGAGAGGAGCGCGAGCCGTACTGCTTTTGAGCGGCGCTGAGATTTCATGTAACCCCCTGCGATTCTTTAATTCTTCGGGGCCTGCGGTCGTGTCCCGGAAAAAGTTTACTCTGCACCCCGACGCCGGGCAGGTCGTTTTCACGGACCTGTCTTCGACCAGGGCGCGCCAGGTTTGCGCGTGTGGTGTGGACGGCTTCGGGGAGACCTCGCCGCTCGCTCACTTTCACCGGTTGTCAGCGAAGGCTACGCCGCATTGTAGGACAAGGAGGTCAGGCGCGCAAGAAATAACTACCGGCTGGAGACCTGCAGGCGCGCGAAGAGAGGGCGAGGAAGAAGTAATCTCTCTCGCACGCCTCGGTGTCGGTTGCGAAGCGGACCGGAGGCATCCACCGATTTGACGCCGCAATCTCACTTCTTCTGCGGGGAACTTGACGAGAGCGCCTTGCTCGTCCTGGGCCCGACGATCCCATCAACTCGCAGCTTGCAGTGGGATTGGAACTTGCGCACAGCGGCGTGCGTACGCGGCCCGAATATTCCATCGTCAGCGCCCTTGCCTAAATAGCCGAGCTTGATGAGCTGCGCCTGAAGCTGTTTGACCTCTTTGCCACGGTCTCCTCTTCTGATGAGGTTGTTTGATTTCTGTGGCTGCGCTGGAGACGAAGGCTTCGGACTCGGCTTGGGCTTGGGCTCCGGCTTCGGCTCCGGCTTTGCCACCTGAATCGGCGTTGACGGTTGGTCCGTCTGCGGCTCGCCTAAAAGCTCTCTCGCCATCGCGAAGATGTCTGTGCAGCGCATCGCGCCGCAGTCGTAGTGATTGTTGCCCGCGACTTCCAGGTGATAGTACCAGCCCTTCCCCTTGGGCCAGACGCCTGACTTGCGGCGCGTATTACCCGCGATGGCCCAGATGGTCTTGATGTCGGAGCAGTCGTCGAGCCAATCGGGGCAGGGTCGCTGCAGCGGAATGTTTATGCCGTGACCCGAGCAGTAGGCCATGAGCGCCACCAGAGGCTTCAGCGTTCCTTCGATGGGTATCCACGGCTTCATTCCGTGTTTCTTGAAATCGGCATTTCCGCCCGTGAAGGCGCACATCTCGACCTGCACGTAGGCATACTTATTCGGGTGCTGCGGGGTATCTAGAAGCGCCGCCGCCTGCATGCCCAGGGGGCGGCACTGGATGATGCGATAGTCGCCGACGATGAAATGCGGCGCACTGAAATGGGCGTTCAGCGTCGTCCACGCACCGTTAATGTTTAAGCCTTCGGTGGTGTGGAGAACGCCGATTCCGGTGGCCGCCATCGGGATGTAGGGCCTCTTGTTGCGGCGGTGAATCTCTTTGCGCTCGACGTCGTAATTGAAAATTTTAGTGAGCCAGGTGGGCATAGTGCATTCCTTTCAATGAGAGGGTGGTACGGCCGCAACAGGCTATCACAAAAAAACTTTGGTGGCACGGCTTTCTTAAACTCATGTGAAGGCGGGCGACCTCTTCGCCTCGCTGCAACTTTAAGCTTCGCGCGGCGTGTATTGAAGAAGCGGAGGCGGTGCGCTTTCGCCGTGTTCGCATGATATACTGACGACGTCTGCCTTAAAGCTCGCTCGGCAGACAGTTTTTTGCCCCGACCTGGAATCGCTTATGGCCGAGTTCATTTGTCGCCTGGGAACGCCTGCGGGTGAGGTCGTCACGCGCACTGTCGAAGCCGTCGGCGTGCAGGAGGCGCGCGCGCGCCTTGAGAGCGAGGGCTTTCGTGTCTTCGCCGTGACGCCGCCTAAGACGATGGGCGTCGCCGCCTTGACGAGGCGCGGGGGCAAGGGAAGTCAGCCGCGTTTCAAGGCCAACGACTTCCTGCTCTTCAACCAGCAGCTCGCCGCGCTCCTGCGCGCGGGCATCCCCATCCTTCAGGGCATCTCGATGCTGCGCAAGCGCGCTCAATCGGCCGGACTGAGCGCCGTACTGGGGGACGTCGAGGAGAAGATTCGCGGTGGGCTGGCACTGTCAGCGGCATTCGCGGCGCAGGGCTCCATCTTTCCGCGCATCTACACGGCCTCGATTCTCGCGGGCGAGCGCTCGGGCGCGCTCGACGAGGTGCTCGACCGCTACGTCTCTTACATGCGCAGGAGCGTCAATCTTCGCCGGAAGATTCGCGGCGCGCTCGCCTATCCGATCATGCTGCTCCTGGCCTCCTTCGGGATGGTCGCGTTCCTGACGGTTTACGTCGTGCCGCGCATGTCGAGTCTGTTCGAAGGTTTCGGCAGAAACAAATTGCCGACTCTGACCTTGATCGTGACGGGAATTTCCAGCTGGCTGACGGCCAACCTTTGGTGGCTCGCCCCGCTCTTAGTCATCGGAATCGTCGCGCTCGTCTTCTGGCTGCGCACGCCGACGGGGAGATTGACTCTGGACCGGACGCTGCTGAGGCTGCCGCTCGTCGGCAAGCTCTTGCAGCAGGTGGCCGTGGCGCAGGCGACGCGCTCGCTCGCCACGCTGCTGGCGGGCGGCATCACGCTCGTCGAGTCCTGGGAGATCGCGGCCGAATCAATCACGAACCTGGAGCTGCGGCGCAGGAGTTCGGCGATCCTGCCGATGGTGCGTGAAGGGCGCTCCTTTACGGAGAGCCTGGAATCGGCCGGATGGTTCCCGGAGTTGGCGCTCGATATGATCGGTGTGGGCGAGCGCTCGGGCAGTTTGCGCGAGATGCTGGACGAGGTCGCGGCCTTTTACGATTCCGAGGCTGAGGTGCGACTTGAGCAGTTGACGACGACGATAGAGCCTGCGATTCTTATAGTCATGGGCGGGGTCGTCGTAACCATCCTGCTCAGCATCTATCTGCCAATTATTTCGGCCATCTCGAACGCGACCGTGGGACGTTAGAAAGTATGAACTCTGAACGCTGAATGATGAACTGTAAAGCAGGGGCGGAAATACCATGCCCGCGCCTTTCATTCCGCGCTCAGCGTTCCGCGTTCATCATTTAATTATGAAGCAGTTATCGGAAGAGTTGACGGAGACGATTTCGCCTTTCGCGGACGCTGTTGAGGAGCGCCCCGCGCCGGATGATGCGCCGCTGCCGGAGAACGATCCGCCAGAGGTGCGTGAGGCGAAAGAGCTGGCGCGACGCTACCGCCTGCCTTACGTTGACCTGCTTCCCCCCGACGGCGATTCCCCGATAGATTATGCGCTGCTCGGCGAAATCCCCGTTGACCTGATGGTCCGCAACCAGTTCGTGCCGCTGCGCCGCGAAGGCAAGCGGATGCACCTGGCCATGTCGGACCCGACCGATCTCGAAAAGCTGGACGAGCTGGCGAGCGCCCTGCACGCGCGCGTCGTCCCGCACGTGGCGACGGCCGGGGCGATTGACGTCGTGCTCCGGAAAGGCGACGCCACGCAGCGCGTGCTCCAGGAGGCCGCGTCAGGCTTCCGCATCTCTCTAGTTAAAGAGACCGAGACCGGCGAAGAAGTCCTGGACCTTGATCGCCTGGCGACGGACTCGGAGATGTCCCCGATCATCAAGCTCGTGGACACGGTCATCTACAACGCTATGGAGTCGCGCGCCTCCGACATTCACATCGAAACGCGCGACACGGAGGTCCAGGTCAAGTACCGCATTGACGGCGCGCTCTATGCCAAAGTTGACCCGATTGACCTCTCTTTTCACCAGACGCTGATCTCGCGCATCAAGGTCATGTCGGAGCTGGACATCGCCGAACGACGTGTTCCGCAGGACGGTCGTTTCCGCGTGCGCTACAAGGGGCGCAACGTGGACTTTCGCGTCTCGATCATGCCGACCGTGCACGGCGAGGATGCCGTGATTCGTATCCTCGACAAAGAGCAGATCAACGAGTCGTTCCGCAACCTGAATCTGGAGGTCGTCGGATTCTCCGAAGAGGATTTGAGAAAGTTTCGCCGCTACATCGCGGAGCCTTACGGGATGGTCCTGGTGACCGGGCCGACCGGATCGGGTAAGACGACAACGCTCTACGCCGCGCTGAACGAAATCCGAAACGAAGAAGATAAGATCATCACGATTGAAGACCCTGTGGAGTATCAGCTTCACGGCATCACGCAGATTCCGGTGAACGAGAAGAAGGGGCTGACGTTCGCGCGCGGCCTGCGCTCCATCCTGCGCCACGACCCGGACAAGATCATGGTCGGCGAAATCCGCGACGAAGAGACGGCGCAGATCGCCATCCAGTCGGCGCTGACCGGCCACCTCGTCTTCACGACCGTTCACGCCAACAACGTGATTGACGTCATCGGGCGTTTCCTGAATATGGGCGTCGAGCCGTATAATTTCGTCTCGTCCCTGAACTGTGTGCTCGCGCAACGCCTGATCCGCATGCTCTGCCCCATCTGCAAGCGGCGCTACCGCCCGCAGGACGAGGAGCTGATGGAATCCGGATTGCGGCCTGAGGAGCACCGAGGGCGCGACTTTTACATGAGCGTCGGCTGCGACGCCTGCAATCATACGGGTTACCGCGGGCGCACCGCGATACACGAGTTGCTCGATCTGACGGATAACATACGCGAGATGATCGTCGAGCGCCGCCCGGGCTCTGAGGTCCGCCGCGCCGCCGAGGCCGAAGGCTTGACGGGCCTGCGCGAGTCCGCGCTTCAGAAGGTTTTCGCCGGAGTCTCGACGCTGCACGAGATCAATCGCGTGACATTTGTGGAAGAAGTGAATCTTGGGCAGTAGTCAGTAGTCAGTAGTCAGTGGTCAGTGGTCAGTTAAAATCAAAAACAGCGTATCGCTTGTCTTTAACTGACCACTGACCACCGACCACCGACCACTGTTTTCGGAACTGCATTTCACACGGGGCGTTTATACTTCTGCGACGCAGAGAGAGCGCGCGTCCGCCGGGTTGTTTGGCGAGTGATTGCCAGACCTCGGTTCGACTTTTGGGGCTCATCTTAAAGAGAGACACGAGATGAAAAACAGATCAATCTATACGCGCTCGTTCGCGTCGTTTCTGGTGATTTTCTGCCTGTTAGCCGCGCCGCTGACCGCGTTGGCTAAGAAAGGTGAAAAGAATTTCAAGCGCGGGATGCAGTATGAAGCGGCGCAGCAGTGGGATAAGGCTGCGCAGGAGTTCACGCTGGCCGTCGCCGCCGACCCTTCAAACGTCGAATATCAATTACACTACCGGCGCGCCGTCTTCAACGCCTCGCAGATGTACATGCAGCAGGGACGCTCGCTCGCGGAGCAGCGCGACTACATAGGGGCCTATAACGCCTTCCGCCAGGCTTACGGCTACGACCCCGTCAACGAGCTTGCGCTCTCGGAGATGGAGCGGATGCTGCGCTTGCAACGCGAGAAGACAGGGGAGAACGGCGCGGGCGATGGCGGCAGCGGCGTGAAAGCCTCGGCGACATCTTACACACAGGGGACGGGCGCCACGCCCGCCCAGCCGTCGCCGGCGGGCGGCCAGCAGGACACCGTCGTGCAACCCACGCGCCCGGAGCAGGTGCGTGTCATTAAATATACGGGCGACCTCAAGAGCATCATACGCAAACTTGCAGAAGAGCTCGGCCTCAACGTTATCTTCGATAGCCAGTCGTTCCGCGCGCCGCGCAACGTCGAAATAAACTTGACGGACGTGACGACGGCGCAGGCGCTCGACATGATCTTCATTCAGGAGAGCCTGTTCTTCCAGAAGCTGACGCGTAAGACCATCCTCGTCGCGGACCAGAATCGTCGCGCGCAATACCAGCAGCTCGTCATACGCACTTTCTATCTGGCCAACATCAAGCCGGAGGACGCGCAGCGCATCGTCTCTGCCGCGATCCCTCCCAACCAGGGCCGCCCGCAGACAATCGTGCTTCAGGACAGGGACACCAACAGCCTGACGATTCGCGACACCCCGGAGAACCTGCGCCTGATCGGCGAAATCTTGCAGAGCCTTGATAAGGATCGCGCCGAGGTCGTGATGGACGTCAGTATCTACGAAGTCTCGCGCACGGACCTGCTGCAACTCGGCAATCAGGTCGGCGTCGGTGATTCAAGCGGCTTCTTCAATCTCGGCGGGACGAGCGGCGTCTCGGCCATCGCGGGCGCGCGAGATGTCGCCACGCGGCTCTCGACGGTGCCGACGGCTCTCGGCGCGGCCCTCGTCATCCCGGCGTCGCAGCTGACGGCGTTCCAGCGTAAAGACCGGACGAAGCTTCTGGCCTCGACGCAGATTCACGCCTTCAACGGCGAGGAATCGAAAGCGCGCATCGGCCAGCGCGTTCCGGTGCAGACGGCGCAAACGTTTCCTTTCGCCAGCACGAATCAACCGACGCAGCCGGGCGGAGTCACTGGCGGCGTCAACTTCGGCGGCGGCTTTCCTGTGATTCAGTACGAGCCGACGGGCTTGACGCTCTCGTTCCAGCCGCAGGTCTTCCCGAATCTGGACGTCCAGGTCAAGATGACGATTGAGTCGAAGGACATCCTCAATGCCGGGAGCCTGACGCCGACTTTCACCGAGCGCACGATCTCCGGCACGGCGCGCATTCAAAACAATCGCACGATGATGATCGCCTCGGTCGCGCAGGACGTACAGTCAAACGGCCGCCGCGGGCTCCCCTTGCTCGGCCTGATTCCGGTCCTGGGTCGCCTTTTCACTTCGCCGACACGCAACAACAATCAGGTGGACATCGTGATCGCGGTCACGCCGCGCGTGCTCCGCGCCCCGGCCGTCACTCCGTTTGACGAGCGGGAGCGGCCGAGCGGCACTCTCTCAACGCCGACTAACAGTTCACTCGAAGCGATGATTCAGGACATTGATCGCGAGGAGCAGTTGGCCGCCGCGCGTCGCGCGCCGAAGAACGTCGCGGTGCAGGTGCCTGTGCCGGACGGAGAGCCGCCACCCGCTTACGTGCCCGCGCCGAAAGCTTTAGTGACCACGACGACCGATAATCAAACGACGCAGCCCGCGCCCGCCAGGACGGAGACCGCGACTGCCGCCGTCACTCCGATAGCTGCGGCCAATCTCCCTCAGCCATCAAACGCTCTGGCGAATGCCATCGCGCAACTGACGGGCGAGGAGCCGCCGAGCGCCGCTTCGCTGATTGATAAAGTAAAAGCCGCTCAGCCGGTCCCGGTCGCGCAATCTTTAAGCGCGCAGGCCGCGCCCTTGCCCGTTATGACGACGCCTGTGAAGACGGCCACGCCTGACAACTCTGGCGCGAAGAATTCGCAGCGCGCGGAAAACGATTCACTCACCGGAAAGCTCAAGAAAGGGCTTTTCGGAAAAGTGCCGGAGCCCGTGCTGGGCCTGGCCGAAGCGCTCCTGATGCCGAGCCAGAAGGAGATGCGCGTCGGTGAGAAGCAGCGCATAGCCTTAATGTTCGTCACGAAAGAACCGCTGGGGCCGGCCATCGTGCGGCTTCGTTTCGATCCAGCCAAGGTGGCCGTGCGCAATGTCGTGCCGAGCGATTGGCCGGACGGCGCGCAACTCGCTCCCGTAATCATGCAGGCGATTGACCCGACGGGCATGGTGACTATCGCCATCTCGCCGCAGGCCGGCGCGGCTTTGAAATCGGGTGCCAGCGTCATCCTTTATCTTGAGGTCGAAGCGCTCGGGACGGGCGAAGGCTCCCTCGGCTTCGACCAGACGAACGCCCACGTCATGACAACCGGTGGCCGCGCCCTGAAGTTAAAGATGACGGAAAGCCGCTGGGTGGTGAAGTGAGATGAGAAAGCAGTGGTCAGTGGTCAGTGGTCAGTGGTCAGCAAAAGCAACGGCAGCCGCGAGCCGCGTGCCAGATGCAAGTCCGCTTAATCAAACGTTCCAACTGACCACTGACCACCGACCACTGACCACTGTCAGAGGCTTTACGCTCGTCGAGTTGGTCATCACCCTGATGGTGCTGACGATTCTGACGATGGGGGCCATCCCGCTCATCAAAGTCTCCGTCAAACGCCAGCGCGAGCAGCGTCTTCGCGAGGCCCTTCACCAGATGCGCACGGCGATTGACCAGTTCCATCGTGAAGCGATAGCCGGGGTGCAAGTTCAGCAGCAGCAGGGACAGGCCGGGCAGGCCGGACAGCCAGGACAGCCAGGACAGCCGCAGTCTATTGATCCGCGCGTCAGGGTCGCCATCACGGACAATACCATCTTCGGCACGGAAAACCCGGACCGCTATCCTCCCACTCTTGAGACACTCGTTAGCGGCGTCAGCGTCACACCGCTCGGGGGGCCGGGAGGCGGACCCATCGTCGGTCTCTCGGGTTCGAACAGGACTGCGACCGACAACACGCTCACGGCGACCAAGAAGAAGATTTACCTGCGCGAGATTCCCATTGACCCGATGACGGGCGAGCGCGACTGGGTGCTGAAGTCCGTTTACGATTCCAAGGACTCGACCACATGGGGCGGCGAAAACGTGTTCGATGTGCACTCTCGCTCCGAAGAGACGGCGCTTGATGAAAAGACAAAGTACAGTGACTGGTAAAAAGTGGTCAGTGGTCAGTGGTCAGTGGTCAGCAAAAGCAACGGCTGTCGGCAGCCGTGTGCCAGATACAAGTCCGCTCAACCAAACGTTCCAACTGACCACTGACCACCGACCACTGACCACTAATCGAGGGTTCACTCTACTTGAATTGATGATCGTCATCTCGATCATCGTCATTCTCGCCGTCATCGCCATGCCGCAGTACCAGAGGGCCGTCATCCACGCCAAAGAGACTGTGCTGCGCGACGACCTGTTTCAGTTGCGCAAGATGATAGACCAGTACGCGGCGGATAAGGGCAAGCTGCCAGCCGAACTGGATGATCTGGTCACCGCCGGCTACATGCGCGAGATTCCCAAAGACCCGATGACGGACGCGCCCGACTGGATGCCGGAACGTGGGGATGACCCAGCCTCCGACACTCAAGGCATCATTGACGTCCACAGCGCCTCGACCGAGCAATCAACGGAAGGGACGCCGTACAACGAATGGTAGCGAATTTTAGCTTGACGACTTGAAAGCTTCCGCGAAAGGGGAGACGGGAAAAAGGATTTTCCATTCGCCCGCTTCCCCTTTAAGCTTTCCACCTATCACCTACGGATGATTTTCAGCAAACTGGTCAAACCGCGCTTCCCCTCCGCCGCCGCAGGCATCGAGAGCGGCAGCGCCACGGTCGTCCACCTTGAGCGCAGCCGCCGCGGCGCGTTTACCCTGAAGCGCGCGGCGACCATCACGCTTCCCGAAAACCTGGTCCGCCCTAATTTCGACGAGTTGAATATCACGGACGCGGGCAGGCTCGCGGAGTTGTTATCCGAAGTCGTCCTGAGCGCCGGGCTGGGGAAGCAGCAGAAGTGGTCAGTCGCGCTGCCTGAAGCCGCGACGCGCGCGGCGATTCTGACGCTGGAGAGCGCGCCCGGCTCGCGCACGGAGCTGGAGCAGGTCTTGAACTGGAAATACGAGCGAGCGTTCGGCGCGGCGCAGGAAGAGCTGCGCGTCTCGCGCGAACGCCTTCAGCCGGACGCGCAGGGGCGGCAGCGCTACCTGGCTGTGGGAGTCCGCCTTTCGGTCCTGGCTGAATATGAGGCTGTCTTCGCGGCGCTCGGCTGGCGCGCTGGTCTAATCCTGCCGCGCCATCAGGGCGAAGCCATGTGGATCAGCAGGGGAGTCGCAGGACAGGGCGACGCCCTGCTCATCAGCTCGCACGCTGAAGGATTCACGGCGCTGATGCTGCGCGACCGGCAGCCGGCGGTCGTGCGCTCCGTGATGTGCGAGAGCGAGGACCGCGACGACGAGCTGTACCGCCTGCTGCTTTTCTACCGCGACCGCCTGAGCACCGCGGACGGTCCGGTCGCGACGCGCTCGCTCTCCAGCCTGCTCGTCGTCGGCGAAGGCTTCGACAAGCATCACGTCAGCGAGATCGTCAACGAGACTCTCGAAACCAGGCCGCGCGTCCTGAATTCGACGGACGTCGGCCTCGCGCTTCCCTCCAGCGAACTGAGCTTCGACGCCATCGCCGCGCCCGCCGGACTCGCGACGCTGGCCTGGTGAAAAGCGGGGGATAGGGGTCAGGGGCCGGGTGTCAGGGATCAGGGGCCGGTTCTGCTTTTAACCGACCCCCGGCCCCCAGCCCCTATCCCCCGCTTTGAAACTTTCCGAGTTTCGAAAGCGTAAAATCGGGTCATCATGAGTATGAGCGCATCCCCCATTGCCTTAAACAGTCTCACTGCAATCGCCGATGGCGACCTGGTGGCGCGCGCCGTCACGGGACGCGAGGACGGTTTCGAGGAACTCGTGCGCCGTTACCAGCGCCCGATTGCAGCCTACGTCTATCGCATGGTCGGGAATTACGACGCCGCGCTCGATTTGACTCAAGAGGTTTTCATCAAGGTCTATAATTCGCTTCGCCGCTACCGCTCCGAGTTCAAGTTCTCGACCTGGATTTACAAGATCGCGCACAACTCCGCAGTTGACCACCTCCGCCGCTCGGGCACGCGCGAGCAGTCGCTCGTGAAGGAGTTTGAAGGAGAGCCTCGCGAATTGCCCGTGGAGAGCGACAGGCTCTCGCCCGAACAGGAGTACGCGGGCAAGGAGCGGCGCGAAGAGATCGAGCAGGTGGTCCGCGCACTGCCGGCCGCGTACAGGGAGTTGATTCTGCTGCGCCATTCCCGCGACATGAGCTACGACGAGATCGCCGAAGTCACAGGCCTCCCGCTCGGCACGGTCAAGAACCGTCTCTTCCGTGCGCGCGAAGCCATGCGGCAGCAATTCATAGAGAGAGGGATAACTGGTCTGTAGACGACGGACCACAGGTGATGGCGGGCGTATTTCGTCGTCCGTCAGTTGTCATCAGGTTTTAAGATGAGCACAGTCGCGCGAAAAAAACCGGAGTGCAGGGGCGAAGAGATCGTCGCTTATCTAGACGGCGAGCTTGAAGGCGCGCCGCTCGCGCTGCTCGAAGAGCACCTGAAAGAGTGCCCGGATTGCTCTGCGGAATTAAAGATGCAGCGGCGGCTGATGCGCGAATTGGACCTCAGCTTCTCCTCCGAGCATGAAGTGGAGATGCCTCAGAACTTCGCGCAGGTCGTCGCGGCCCGCGCGCAGTCGGACGTGAGCGGGGTGCGTAACAAGCGCGAGCGCCGGCTGGCAGCAGCTCTCTGCGTCATTCTGGCGGCCATCTCCGTCGCTCTTCTCGGCGGCGCGGCCGTGCGCGACTCAATCCTGGCCCCTTTGCGCGCCGTCTGGAAGGGAACCGTTGCGCTGCTGAATTTTCTGGGGCACGCGCTTTACGACGCGGGCGCGGGCTTCGCGGTCATCTCACGCGGCGTCGGCGGCCACCTGGTTTTCGATTCGCGCCTGCGTGCGCTTCTGGTGCTTCTCCTCTTCGTGTCGGCCCTCTTCACGCTTCGTCGCTTGATTGCCAGATATCACACACGCGCCCGCGCCATCGAGTGAGGTTTTGAGCGCAGAAGTCTCTCGCGGGCGGACAGTTTTGTGTCTCTTTTTGGAAAGAACGTGAATCAAGTTTCGCACAGGTCTGTGGATTTAAGTGTGGGGCGAGCGGCCCGCAGGGCTGTGGTCGCGCTCTCCGCGTTGCTCTTGATGGTGGCAGCGGTCCGCGCCGCAGACTCCGACGGTGTTCTTCCGGACAGCACTGCGCCGCTCGTGGTCGAAGGCGTTAAAGAGTACGACGTCTTCGGCTGGGGACAGTCGGTTGTCGTGCGTGGGCTGGTCAAGCACGGCGTCATGTCTTTCGGCGGAGACGTCATCGTCGAAGGCACTGTCGAAGGCGACGTGGCGACCATCGGCGGTTCCGTCGTGCAGCGCGACGGCGCGCAGATCGGGGGCGACGTGATCGTCATCGGCGGCTCCTACCGCCACGGTCCCAACACCTCTGGCAGAAACCCAGCGAGCACGACCGTGATGTTCACGGGCTTCGAGCAGGAGTTGCGCCACATCATGCGTAACCCCGCGAGCCTGCTTGCGCCGCAATGGTCTGTCGCCTATCTGGGCAGCCGCGTGCTGGCCGTGCTCTTCTGGTTCATAGCCTCGCTGCTTGTGACTGCCATCACGCCGGGCGCCGTCAGCCGCGCGGTAACGCGCCTTCGTCTGACGAACGTGCGGGTCGGCGTGATCGGTTTTGTCGGCTCAATCGTGATGACCTTTGGCGTGGTGGCGGGAGTGAGCGTGTTGCCGACCGTAATCGCCGCGCTCGTCGGGCTCGCCGCTCTGATCCTGTTGATGCTGGCATATCTTTTCGGGCGCGTAGCCATTCAGGCCGCGACGGGCCAGTGGTTACAGCGCCGTTTTTTTGGCGAAAGCAGCCGCTCGGAATCAATCGCGCTGCTGCTGGGAACTGTTTTCTGGGCGCTGCTCCTCTCCTTACCATACATCTGGCCTTTCGTCGGGGCAGGGCTTTTAGTGGCGAGCCTCGGGCTGGCGCTCACGGCGCGCTACCACGTGGGCTGGAAACGCGCTTAAAGGCCTCAGACCAGGAAGAATAATCTCCATCTTTCCTCAAAATTATTTAAAAATATAGGAGACAAAATGGGCCTTTCGTGCGTCTAAGGTTGTCCGCGCTTGGCTGTGCCTGAAGGCGGTCGTTTAGAGTAGGGCGCAGCGGCTCAAAAAAAAGCTTCGTTGGGTTCATGCAGCCTCGAATTTGGAACTTTTACACCCGCAGCCTTCAATCCCCCTTAATGGTCGTCTTTTACGGGCCTTAACGAATGCTGAGAATTCGGGCAAAAAGCGCCCGGCGGGGCATAAAATCTGAACATTAATTGTTGGCCGTGCGTAATAAACCATCTGGTCGCTCGTTTTAACAATAGCGGCCGGTAGAGTCGTAGCCAGCCGGAAATTTGCCACAAAGCTGCGCGGTGCAGTGTTTTCCTTAATAGAAGCGAGGGGAATGTTGATGAAAAAGTTTTTTGCGGTCTTTGCTCTCGTCGCGCTCAGTGTGGGCGCGCAGGCGCAGAGCGGGGACCCAGCGATTACGGCGACGCGTGTTTTCGGCAAGATCACAGAGATTAATGCGCCCGCCGGGCAGATGACTGTCAAAACCGATGCCGGTTCGGTCGTCACCGTCAATCTCAACGAAAAGACCACCTACGAGCGCATGCCTCCGGGCGAGACGGACCGTACGAAGGCCGTCAAGATCGCTTTGACCGATGTCGCGGTGGGCGACGGCGTTTACGCGCGAGGCTACGTTGCGGCGGACCGCAAATCTGTGCCGGCGCAGCAGGTCATTGTCGTCAGCCAATCGGAGATCGCGAAGAAGCAGGACAAGGAGCGCGCCGAGTGGCGGCTGAGAGGTCTCTCAGGTATCGTCGAATCCCTCAACCCGCAGACCAAAGAGGTCACGGTAACGACGCGCGCGGCGGAAGGCCCGAAGCCCGTCATCGTCCCCATCACGGACAAGGTAAAGATGCGGCGTTACGCTCCGGACTCGATTAAGTTCAGCGACGCCAAGAAGAGCTCCTTTGAAGACTTGAAAGTCGGCGACCAGTTTCGCGCCAAGGGCGAAAAGAGCCCGGACGGCGCACGTTTTACTCCCGAAGAGATCGTCACCGGCTCGTTCCGCACGCTCGGCGGCTCGATCACGAGCGTTGATGCGGCGACGGGCGAAATCAAGATTAGCGACATCCAGACCAAGCAGCCGCTGACGGTGGTCGTGCGCAAAGATTCCACGCTCAAGCGCATTCCGCCGGAGTTCATGCAGATGATGGCCGCGGGTGGTCCTCCAGGCGCTGGTGGTCCTCCGGCAGGCGGCGGAGCGCCCCCGCAAGGTGGGCAGCAGCGGCCCGCAGGCGGCCAACCGGGCGGCGCGCCCGGAGGCCCCGGCGGCGGACCGGGTGGCCCTGGAAACGGTGGGTTCGACATCCAGCGAATAATTGACAACCTGCCCGCAACGACTTTGGCCGAATTGAAGGCGGGCGAGATGGTTCTCATCTCAAGCACGACGGGCGCGGACCCGACGCGCGTGACGGCCATCACGCTGGTCTCTGGCGTTGAGCCAATCTTCATGATGTTACAGGCGCGACAGGGCGGGCCCGCAAATCGTCCGCCGAACCTGGGCACCATCAACATAGGTATCGGCGGGCCGTGAAGACTCGGCGCGCATTTTCAGACAATAACTTTGAGTTGGAGTTTCGCTTTACAAAGCAGGCCCCAGCTGCATTCATAAAGGCGAAAGAGATGAATAAAAGAATCAGACAATGTCTGGGCCTCGCGTTGATGCTGGCCCTCTCGATTGTGAGCGCTGTGGCGCAGCAAGGGCCTGGAAGCATTCGCGGCCAGGTCACGGACGAGTTCGGCGGCGCGGTCGTCGGCGCAACCGTTTCGGTTATTAACCAGAGCGGCGTCGAGAAGACCGCCACGACGAATGAAGAAGGCATCTATGTGGTCACCGGACTGGCCCCGGGCGCGTACACCGTGCGCGTCGTCGCCTCCGGCTTTGCCATCAACGAAACTCCAGACGTGCAGATCACTGCCGGGAAGCGCGAGGCGCTCGACGTCAAGCTGGGTGTGACGATTGAGGAGCAGAAGGTCAACGTCACGACCGATCAGCGCGGCATCAGCACGGAATCCGAGAACAACGCCGACGCGATTGTGCTGCGCGGCAAGGACCTCGACGCGCTGCCGGACGACCCGGATGATCTGGCCGCGGCGCTCTCGGCCCTGGCCGGTCCTTCGGTTGGACCTAACGGCGGACAGATCTACATTGACGGCTTCACGGGCGGACGCCTCCCACCGAAAGAGGCTATTCGCGAAGTCCGCGTCAGCCAGAACCCGCTCAACGCCGAGAACGACCGGCCCGGTTTTGGCCGCATAGACATCCTGACGCGCCCCGGTTACGACCGCTGGCGCGGCAGCGTGAACCTCAACTTCAACGACGAGAGCATGAACGCGCGCAACCCGTTTGCGCCCACCCGCGACAGTTTTCAATCGCGTCTCTACGGGTTCACCCTGAGCGGTCCCGTGTCGGCGAAGAAGTCGTCGTTCTTCCTTGATTTTCAACGACGCGAGATTAATGACAACGACGTCGTTAACGCGCTCGTCCTGGACCCGTCGCTCAATACCGTGCGGTTCAACGAGACGATTCTCCAGCCGCGGCGCTTCCTGACTTTCAGCCCGCGCTTCGATTACGCGATCAACCAGAACCACACGGTCGTGGCGCGCTACACTTATTCACACTTCACTCTTGAGAACTCGGGCGTCGGAAACTTTAACCTTCCGTCGCGCGCCTTCAACACGGAGAATACACAGCACACCTTCCAGATTACGGAGACGGCTGTGCTCAACCCGAAGACGATTAACGAGACGCGGTTCCAGTACATCCGCAGCAGCAACCAGCAGGAAGGCGACAATGCCGTTCCGACCATTCAGGTGCTCGAAGCCTTCACGGGCGGCGGCTCGCAGGTCGGCCTGTCGTTCAATCGCGAGAATCGCTGGGAGTTGCAGAACTACACGACTGCGACGTGGATTCAGAATCACACTTTCAGGTTCGGCGTGCGCCTGCGCGGCGTGAAGATCTCGGACGTGTCGCGCAACAACTTCGGCGGCTCGTTCACTTTCGCCGGAGGCCTGGCACCGCAGCTCGACGCCAACAACAACATCGTCCTGGTAAACGGCCAGCCCGTGCTTTCGAACATCACGAGTCTGGACCGTTACCGGCGCACCATCCTGCTTCAGCAGCAAGGGTTCACGCCCACGCAGGTGTTCGCCCGCGGCGGCGGTCCCACACAGTTCACGCTCTCCGGCGGGACCCCGGAGGCGGACGTCAGCCAGATGGACTTCGGCGGGTTCTTCCAGGACGAGTGGCGCGTGCGCCCCAACCTGACGCTGACGCTCGGTCTGCGCTACGAGACGCAGAGCAACATTAGCAGCCGTTTCAACTTTGCTCCGCGCCTCTTCTTCGCCTGGGCGCCCGGCGGGAACACCACCGGCCAACTCGGCCAGTTCGGCGCGGGCCAGCCCGCTTTCGTCATCCGCGGCGGCTTCGGCATCTTCTACGACCGTTTCACGGAGAGCAACACGCTTTCGGCCAACCGCTTCAATGGCGTCAATCAGTTGCGCTTCAATATCGTTGACCCGGCCATCCTGGGCATTAGCACCTTCAACGCCGACGGCACGGTCACGAACGTCCCGACGGTTGACGCGCTCTCTGGCCTGGCACAGCCGCAGGTTATCAACCGCGTGTCCGAAGAGCTGCAAGCTCCTTACACGATGATCAGCGCGATCAACGCCGAGCGGCAGTTGCCGTACAACATCACAGTGTTCGCGCTTCTGGTCTCGATTCGCCAGCGGCAGAACCTTGTGTTCCGCGACATCAACGCGCCGCTGCCGGGAACGGTGACGGCGCTCAACCCGGGCGGCACGAGGCCCGACCCGACGCTCGGCAACGTCTTCCAGTGGGAGTCGGCCGGCTATTTCAACATGACGCAGTTTATGGCGGGGATGAGGACCCAGCTCAATCCGGGGCTGACGATCTTCGCCAACTACTTCACGGCCAAGACCGAAAGCAACACCGATTGCGTCTTCGGCATACAGGGCGGCTGCTTCCCGTCGAACCCTTATGACATCAATGCTGACCGCGGGCGCATTCCGTTTATCCCGCGCCACAACTTCTTTTTGGGTGGCACGCTCGGCATTCCGAAACTGAAGATCGCACTCAATCCGTTCATCATCGCGAGGACGGGCAACTTCTTCAACATCACCACGGGGCGTGACACTAACGGAGACCGTATCTTCAGGGAGCGCCCGGCGTTCGCTGACGGGCAAACGCTGCCTCAGGATTTGAGAAGCACGGCTTTCGGCGATTTCGACATCAACCCGAAGCCGGGTCAGACAATCATCCCGCGCAACTACGGTGTGGGTCCAGGCTTCTTCTCCGTGAACCTCGGCATCAGCCGGACGTTCGGTTTCGGCGAGATGCCGGGAGCGAGAGCTGCTGCTGCTGCGGCTGCTGCACCGCAAGGTGGTGGCGGCGCTAATATCGCCGGCGGCGCTCGTGGCGGCGGTGGTGGCGCTCCGCGAGGCGGCGGTGGCGGAGGGGCTCAGCGCGGCGGCGGCGGTGGTGCTGTCGCGGCCGGTCCCGGAGGCGCTGGCGCGGAGAAACGTTATAACCTGACGTTCTCCGTGAACATCCAGAACCTCTTCAACCGCACGAACCTCAGTTCGCCGGTCGGCAACCTGAACTCGCCGTTCTTCGGACAGTCTCTGTCAACGCTCGGCGGCTTCGGCGACGGCGGCGGCAACGCGTCGTCGGCTAACCGTAGAATCAGTGCGGGGGTTCGCTTCAACTTCTAACGGACGAACGAAGCGATCCTGATTCCCGTTAATAACGAGCGGGGGCACTTTCGAAAGTGCCCCCGCTTTTTTTTTGATAATCTCTTTTGGAGACGTTGCGGCGACAAAATCTCAGAACAGCCGGATGAATAGAGGAGCCGCCCGGTATTGAAACAATAAACCCTCCTTTTCTCCACCAGGCCACTGTGCGAACGTCCCGCAGAGCAGCCGCTCAAAACTCACTTCAAAAAAAGTCGGGATTTTTTCGGCCCGAACATCACTAACCCTCTGAAGAACGTTTCCGAGAGCAGACCTTAAAACTCTTTGTCGTGAAAAGACTGTTGACTCAAGGACCACAACCATGAGACGGGCAAATTTTCTTCAGACGGTTTTCCTCTTTCTGGCGACAGCTTTTCTGGCGCAAGCTGTTGCTCAGGAATTAAAGGAACAGCAATTAAAAGACGCGCGAGTCTGGCGCAATCAGGGGCTGGAGCAATATAACGCGGGCCAGTTCAACCGCGCGATTGAAGCGCTCACTCGGGCAATCGAGCTGAAGCCCGACTACGCACAGGCCCACAACGATCTGGGCATGGCCTACGTCGGCGCGGGCCGTTACACCGAAGCCATCACTCAGTTTCTCCAGGCGATTCAACAGAACCCGTTGCTCGCAGAGGCGTACTACAATCTGGGAACCGCT
>DASVXV010000136.1:0-27038 GCA_036392495.1 Pyrinomonadaceae bacterium
AATACCGAAATGCAATCAAAAGAGAGGAAGAGATTATCCACGAAATCACACGAAACGACACGAAACAACAAGCACTTTTGTGTTGTTTCGTGTGATTTCGTGGATCGTATCACCTCTTTTCTTATTGCAACTTGGTATAAGATTTACAGAGACGGCTCTGTACATTTAGCGGAAATCTGAGCACTTCTACTTCTCTCTTAATATCCAATTGAGAGATTGAAGTGAAGTTTTAATCCTACGGCAAGATTATTTACCGACAACCGCAGCCACCTTCTTATTCGCGGCGCCCTCAGCTTTGCGATAAGTTGTACGGAAGACTCTATCCCAGAAGCGCATCGTGACGCCGAAATTGGTCCCGGGCATCTGGTGGTGGACCTTGTGGTGCGCGCGCAGTTTTCTGTACCAGGCGCTTTTCGGATTGAAGTGATGATGGATGTGGTGAAAGCAGTAGTAGAAGACGAACCCTGCGAGGAGCCCGGCGACGAAACCGGAGACGTAACGCACCCCAAGCCAGTAGGTGAAGACGTACCACAGGCCGAGAACAAAACTCGTAATCAAAAACCAGGGCATTCCGATCAACATCTTCGGGTCTTCATGATGCATCGCGTGCCCCGCATGCAAGACGGTGCGCCCCGCGTGATAAATCCAGCGGTGGAAGCAATATTCCATCAGCGTCCACGCGAGAATTCCCGCCAGGAAACAGACCGCGAGCAGGATGGGGTTACTGCCCGCGACCATCACGTCCCAGACGAGCAGAAAGGCGACTGTCAGCGGGTCCGTGAAAAAACCTATCCAGTAACTGAAGAGGAGATTATTTCTGGCGACATTGAGCCAGCGCCCGATGTTGTGACCGAAAGATTCAGGGGTAACTTTCAGCGATGCAGACATTTCTTTTAGGGGAAAACCTCGCTTGCAGGAGGCGTCTTTAATTTAATATTTCAGGTCCATGCGCTCGGCGATTACCGTAGACGAGCGGACAGCAGGATTATTGCTGGTTTATAAGTAAGCGAGGATTTTTAAGGCTCCTAATCCTCAAACGGGATTCGGAAAAGTCCGTCCCTCAATGATGAGCAGCACATAATGCGCGCCCGAGATGTATAGCATAAGGACGCTCCGATTGACCAGAGCGACTTACAAATTTCCAGGGGGCGGAGAAGAACGATCCACGAATCCACACGAAACAGCAAGAAAATAGTGTCGCCAGCTTTCGTGCTGTTTCGTGTGGATTCGTGGGTCTCTTCAAATCGCCTGAGCCTTGAAGCCGACTTCGACTTCGAGCCAGGCCCTGAGCTTTTCGTCCTCTTCTGCGAGTTCGTCGGCGTTGATAAGGCCGCGCTTGAGAGCCGTCCAGATGGCGCGCCCGCGCGGATTGAACGTATGGCCCCATTTCGGATCGGCCACCTGAGAGTCAACGACGTGCAGCTTCGCGTAAAGCTCGCGCAGGCGATTCTGCACGCCACGCTCCGAGAGATAACGCCTGCGCGCGATGGTCTTGTCCGTCAGCCCCAGTGAAATATCTATCAGCGCCTCATACTCGACGTCTGTCAGCCCCAGATCGCGGCTGCCCGCGCGCGACTGGACGCCGCGCACCTCGCGGTCAATCCAGCACTGCTCGTCAACGAGGACAGCCTGCAACGCCTGCGTCAGTTTCTCGTCCGGCGAGTTCTTCAGGACATAACCGTAAACGGTCTCGCCCGGCACGACCTTGCCCAGTTCACGCAGATAAGTTTCGTCCTTGTACTGCGACCAGAAGACGATTCTCGTCAGAGGCCGCTTCCGCCAGATGGCCCTCGCAGCCTTGATCCCGTTTAGTCCGGGCAGCTTGATGTCCAGGATGATGAGATTGGGACGCGCCTCATTGGAGGCCTCGACGGCGCGCAAGCCGTCTTCGACTTCGATGACGGGAAGGTAATCCTCGAACTTCCTGGTGACCAGGTTGCGCAGGTATTCCCTCTGAAAAGAGGTGTCTTCGGCTATCAGAATGCTCATGCTCTCTCTTTCACAGGCAGGCGTAGCTCGACCGTCGTCCCGCCATCCTCTTCATTATTTTTCCAGCACAGGTTTGCACGGATGAGCTGGGCGCGGAAGCGCATGTTCTCCATCCCGCGCGCCTGCTCACAGTTTGAGCCGTCCGGCAGGCCCCTGCCGTCGTCGCGCACGCGCACTAAGATCTCTTCCCCCTCGCGGTCCAGGCTGAGCAGCACGCTTCGGGCGCGCGCATGTCTGGAGACATTGTTCAGGGCTTCCTGAACGATGCGGTAGAGGGCCAGCTGCTCGTCTTCCTCCAGCCGCTCCATCTCCTCTTCGGCGATGTTGATTTGAAGGACAGGGCGCAGCGGCGGGTCCGAATTGAGCGCCGCACGGCGCAGGCAGGCTTCGAGCGCAGATCGCAGGCCGAAGGAATCGAGCACCGAAGGGCGCAGGTTCTCCATAATCCGCCGCGCCTCGTTCGTCGCCTGATCCAGCCCCGAAATGATCCGGTTGAGTCCCGCACGCACGTCGCACGGGAGGACGTGCGTCTCATCATCCAGCACGCGCCGCGTGACCAGAGCCGCCTCGCGCAGATCCGTCAGGAGTTGATCGTGCAGCTCTGCCGCAAGCATCTTGCGCTCGGTTTCCGCGATGCTCACGAAATTGAGCAACCCGTCAATCAAATCTTGCGGCGCCTGCTTCATACGTCCCCTCGCTTGCACGCTCCGGCCCAACCTTCGGTTCCCGATTCGGTGTAGTGGTGTGGAATCCCACAGTTCTCTCCCGCGGAGATTCACCTGAACTTATACGGAATCCGACAGCAACTTGTTCGAGGAGGTTTCGTATCAAAGGGTGACTCGAAAGACATCAGCGCGAAGAGAGTTCGCGCGAGGTTCGTAACCACAAGCTTGAGGAGGCATTTCGTATGTTGAAAAAATTCAGAACAGTCATCTTCGCGATTCTTACCGTAACGCTCATGGGTTCCGGCCTCGCCGTGGCATCCCCCAAGCAGGAAGAAAGCCGCTCGTTCTCGCTGCAAGGCAAAGTCCTCGCTGTTGATCTCAAAGAGAGAACGATGTCCGTCAGGGAAGAGAGCACGGGCCGGGAGTACACGGTTTTAGTGCCTGAATCCGGCAGCTTCAAAATCTCTTTCGGCAAAGACTACAAGCGCAACATTCCGGCGCTGGAGAACGTCTCGGTCGGCGACATCGTCCGGTGCAAAGTGCGCGTCGCGGGAGAAGAGGACCGATCAATGGCGCGCCGCTCGACAAAAGTTACCGCGACGAAATCCTAAAACAGAGATTGCGCGTCTGGTAGCTCACCACGATAAAGAGAAAGGCTCGGAGCAAGATTCCTCCGAGCCTTTCCTCTTTTCGTGGTGCAGCTCCGGTCTTAAGCGACCGTGATCTCTTCCGAAAGGTACACGTCCTGAATCGCGTTGAGGAGCGCGACGCCTTCGTTCATCGGGCGCTGGAAAGCTTTGCGGCCGGAGATTAACCCCATGCCGCCGCCGCGCTTGTTGATGACGGCTGTGCGCACTGCCTCGCTCATGTCGGACGCTCCCTTGGATTCACCGCCGGAGTTGATCAGCCCGCAGCGGCCCATGTAGCAGTTGGCGACCTGATAACGGACCAGGTCAATCGGGTTATCCGAAGTCAGCTCCTCATAAACCTTCTTGTGCGTCTTGCCGTAAGAGCCTTCCTTGTTCAGCGCCGTGTAGCCGCCGTTACGTTCTGGGAGCTTCTGTTTGATGATGTCCGCCTGAATGGTCACGCCCAGGTGGTTCGCCTGACCGGTCAAATCGGCGGCCGCGTGCATGTCGCCCTCTGCGGTTTTGAATTTTGAATTACGCAGGTAACACCAGAGGATCGTCGCCATCCCGATCTCGTGCGCGTAGGAGAACGCCTGGCTGATCTCAGTGATCTGCCTGGTTGATTCGTCCGACCCGAAATAGATGGTCGCGCCCACTGCGATGGCCCCCATGTCGCGCGCCTCATCCACGGTCCCGAAGAGAACCTGGTCGAACTTGTTCGGATAGGTCAAAAGCTCGTTGTGATTGATCTTGACAATGAAAGGAATCCTGTGCGCGTAGCGGCGCGCCACCGTGCCGAGGACGCCGAAGGTCGAGGCGACGGCGTTGCAGCCGCCCTCGATGGCGAGCTTGACGATGTTTTCGGGGTCGAAATACTGCGGATTGGGTGCAAAGCTAGCCCCGGCCGAGTGCTCGATCCCCTGGTCAACAGGCAGTATCGAAAGATAGCCCGTGCCCGCCAGCCGCCCGTTGTCAAAGAGCGTTTGCAGCGAGCGCAAGACCAGCGGATTGCGGTCCGATTGCGCCCAGACGCGGTCAACAAAATCCGGGCCGGGAATCTGAAGTTGATCTTTAGAGATCGCGTTCGACTTATGGTCAAGCAGGTTGCGGGCGTCGGCCCCCAGTAATTCCTCTATCTTGTCGAGCGAGGGCGTGGAGCGTTTGAGTTCGGTAGCCATCTAATAGAATCCTCCTGCGGATGGAAAGATCGGCAGCTAAAATGTTGTCACTAAAACGGGATCAAACGTGGCGGGCATTATAACACAGCCGCCAAGCACAATCTGAGCGTCCCCAGATAGATTCATAACTTCAAAGCATGCCCGTTTCCAAAAGCTCGCCTTCACGTGCGGCCCGCCCTTTTTAAATCGGGGCGCTTCCAGGAATCCGTCGCAGCTCAAAAAATCCCAAAAAAGGCGGCGTGTCCCTTCAAGACGGGTGCTCTTGGCCTCGTGCCAAGCTTAATAAAAATTATTGTGCGCCAGGGCGTCCGCAGTGATATATTACGGCGCATTGTGCTGGAAGCCGCGCCTTGACTCCAGAGTTTTCAGCGTCCTGCGCCAGCCCTCGCAGCGCAATTAACACCCATCCTCGCTAGCTTGCAACGAACCTCAAACTATAATCCAAACTAAGAGCGAGCGACTGGGCCGTCACCTCATTCCTTTGAAAGGGAGCAGTCATGAGCGACCCGTTGCCAGACATTGATGACAAACTAAAGAAGGTTGATCTCAAGCTCAAGGGCCTCGACACCTGGGTGAAGCGAATCGCTATCTTAGGGGGGAGCATCGGGTTAATTATCAGCTTGCTCTCAATCTGGAATACATGGAACCAGATTCATCTCACCCGCAGCCAGGAGCAACTCGCACGCAGCCAGGAGCAACTTGCGCGCAGCCAGGAACAACGTGCGCGCAATGAAGAGACGGAGAAGCGGCGCGTGAGCGTCAAGATGGAGTTGAAGGCCTTTAATGCCCCCGTCAAGAATGCCATCTATTTAAACGGCACTCTGACAAACAACTCTGCACGACAAATAAACATTTTGATGATCGGCGTGCGCATCTGGCATCACAATTGGAGTAGCGACATCGAGGACGACCCTGATTACCTTGTCTATTCCGACAACATGATCGCCAACTGCACGCCGAAAAACTGCCCGGACTCGAAGAACACGTCCAAGACCAGATTATTGGACACCAAGCTGCCGATAGCCTTAGCACCGGGCGAGACCCTCTCGGACACTTACGGCCCATACAAAATCTCACTCGCTGACTGGAGCAGCGGCGTCTGGATTGAAGGGCGTGCTTACACCATAGAACAGGATGAAGGCATATGCGTGCTCGCCGGACCGCCAGAGCTTGAGGGAACCTTCCCGGCGGTCTGCGAGGAGTCTAGAGCGAAGGAGCCGGAATGCTACGAAAACGCCGGATGCCTGTACGCCTCGACCGCAGCGTTTTTCTATAAGCCTGCGACTCGCTAATGGTCTCTCACTCACAGACATTTCAAGAAGAAGGAGGCATGTCCAATGAAAAGAGGAGGCGGAACAACTAAAGGTTCAAAAGGCGGCGCGAAAAAGGGTGCCAAAAAAGGAGGCAGCTATAAGAAAGGCGGCTATAAAGGCTCCAAGAGCGCAAAGAAGAGATGATCTTGTCCGAATCGCGCGTCAGCCGCCGCGATTATTAATCTCGGTTTGAGCCGGAGGGCACGAGTATTAATCCGCCTGGAGCGTCAGTTGCCGAAACGCCTCGTGCAGGCGAAGCGCTACGGAACCGACCGTGACCGTGTAGCGGTGGAAATCGAAGGTCGTGACTATGCGGACGCCGTGACCGGCGGAAGTGAGAAAGATTTCATCTGCGTCTCCTAGGTCGGAGAGCTCGTACACGCCTTCGACGAGCGGAATCGAAAGCTCGGACGCCAGCTCTATGACGCGGGCGCGCGTCGTGCCGGCGAGCGCGCCCGTCACGAGCGCCGGCGTGTGGACAGTTCCGTCCGTCACCCAGAAGATATTCGCCATCGTCGCCGAGACCACTTCGCCCCGCTCGTTCATGGTCACGGCTTCGTCGAAATCGCGCGCCCGCGCCTCTTCCCACGCGAGAATGTGCTCCAGATAATTGATGCTCTTGACGTTGACGAGCGGCGAGAGCGTGTTGGCGCGAAAGGGCGAGACAGTGAGCGCGAGCCCCGCTTCTGAGACAGGGTGCGGGTCGCCCGTCATGATCAGAAGATCCGTCTTGCGCTGCGGCTCCGAGGCTTTCACCTTCCAGAGGCCATCTCCCGTCGCCGCCAGAAGCGTCAGGCGCGCCCGGCCCTCCTTCACACGATTCACTTCAATCAACTCTGCAAGCGCGCTGGCCGTGACCGCTTCATCAATCTCGCTTCTGTCAACGCGCGCGCGCGCGGCATGCTCCATCAGGCGCGCCCAGTGCAGGGACCAGAGAAACGGCTTGTGATTGTGGACGGCGAGCGTCGTAAAAACACCGCGCCCGTAGAGCGAGACGGGCGAAACAATCCCGCTCCGTGCTTTGACCGCATCAAGCAGACGCGTGTTGTGGCTGATGCGCGAGTGCATGGATTCTAATCTGGATTAACTGGCGCGAGGGTTCCCGTGCAGGATACATGAAGAGGGGGGAATCAGGAAGAAAAGTCGAAAGCAGTGCCTGGCCAACAGAAATCTTTCCGGCCGATGTTCATCTCTCGGGCTCTCCAAAAATCCTGACTACTGTCGGAATTATTTGGCGTCGGGTAAAAAGACACCTGAATCTACATTAGACATACATGCGCGTTATCGCTGATTTCTAAATTCGGGCGCGCTGGCACCCCGTTTGCCATTCTCTTTTCCGCGAATACGCTACGGTATCTTTCATCAAGAAAATAAGAGGATTAAAAGATGAGGAAAAGTACCCTCGCGCTCAGTCTTCTGCTAATGGCGCTGTTAGGAAGACCGGCCGTGATACAGGCTCAGCAAAAGGCCGCGCCGCCCGCGGGGACGTGGAACACAGTCCAGGAGCTTTCGCCCGGCGACGAGATTGAGATCAGGCTCAACGATGGAATGAGCCTCAGAGGAAGATTCAGTAACGCTTCCGACGCGAAGCTGGCCTTCAGGAAAAGCGGTAAGACGATGGAGCTTTTCCGCTCGGAGATTTTTGAAGTTTACCGCCTGGTGCCGAAATCGAAAACGAAGTCCGTCCTTCTGGGCCTGGGAATAGGCGCGGGCGCGGGCGTTGGAGTCGGAGGCATCGTCGGAGCTTCAACCGGTCCCCACGAAAGCGGTGAGGCGCACTTGCCGGCGGCGCAGATCGGTGTGGTCGGCGCGGGCGTCGGAGCTTTGGTCGGCTTCTTTCTGGGGAGAGGCAAGAATCGCGTGCTCATCTATAGAGCGGCGTAAGAGTGGCAAGGATGAAATGAGAATTAAGCTTCTCTGACATCCACGCGGTTCAGTAGTCGTCCGACCCGGTCAACTCTTTCTCCATCCGGTCGGCTATCAGAATCACGCTTTTGATCGTCAGGCGGAGCGATTCGGCCTCGCTGTCGGCGGCAATCTGCGCGGCGTACATCGCCAGGTACTTGCCAGCGTTCGGGCCGCTGTTGATGACGACCAGCCGCCAGGAGCCTAACTTGACGGAATTGTTTTCGCGCAGCAGACGATTGGCGA
Organism: Pyrinomonadaceae bacterium; assembly: GCA_036392495.1. Lineage (GTDB taxonomy): Bacteria > Acidobacteriota > Blastocatellia > Pyrinomonadales > Pyrinomonadaceae > QHXM01. The sequence continues at coordinate 7,926 of DASVXV010000136.1, forward strand.
CGGTCGCCGACAATGGTCCGTTTGAGAGAAAAGCCGGGGCGAGCACTTCGCGTATCTCAAGCGACCCGTACTTTTCCGTGTTCGAGTTGACGTAGACGAGCTGGCTCCTGAATTTGGGCTTCCCGTCGGCAGTCGTGCCTTCCTGCTCCGTCTGAATCGGGACCAGCTTGTAATCGTTATTCGCGTCCAGCTCATACTTGTAGCCGATCTCTTCGAGAGCGGTCTTGACGCGCGGGTCGGCCGGTATTTTCTTGGCGGCAGCGCCGAGTTGCGCTGTGGCAGACTGGGTTAAGAGGAAGAGGCAGGACAGAATCAACAGTACTCTTTTCATCGGGATTTAATCCTTTCCGTCTAACTATTTGCCGCCGCCAAGAATAATTATGAGTTTTGAATTTTGAATTATGAATTAAAGCAGTAATTCAAAATTCAAAACTCATAATTCATAATTCGTAATTATGCCCCGGCCGCTAAAACCTCTGCGCGAAGTTTCGAGGTTAAAGCCGACCGCCAGGCGGCTTCCAGTTCCGCTATCCGGAGATTAACGACCTCCGCGCCATCCGCTTTGATGCTCAGGCGGTCCGTGCCGGTGTGCCCCAGCACCGTCAACGGACAACCGGCGCGGGCCGCAATCTCTTCGACCTCGCGAAGCGCCGCTTCGTCGAAGCTGATGATGATGCGCGAGGGCGACTCGCTGAAGAGACGCGCCGTCGCCGTGAGCGCACCGCCCAGGTCAGCCAGAGCGCCGACTGCCGGGCGGTTGAGCGAGGAGAAGCAGCATTCCGAAAGTGCGACGGCCAGCCCGCCGTCCGAGCAGTCGTGCGCCGAATGCAGCAAGCCGGCTCCGGCCGCGAGCAGGCACGCTTCCTGGACCGCGCTCTCCCTCTCCAGGTCAATCGCAGGCACGCGCCCCTCGCTTATCATCTCAGAGGTCGAACGGCCTTCGACGACCGCCGCGTATTCGCTGATGGAGAGGTCGTCGTGCGTCTCGCCCAGGAGCGCGATGAGGTCGCCCGCTTTCTTGAAGCCATGTTGCAGGGCGCGGCGCACGTCTTCGATAAGTCCGACCATGCCGATGACGGGTGTGGGCAGGATGCCTTTACCCTCCGTCTCGTTATAGAAAGAGACGTTACCGGAGACGACCGGAGTCTTGAGCGCGCGGCAGGCTTCAGCCATGCCGTCAATCACTTCCGAAAAAGACCACATCACTTCCGGGCGCTCGGGCGAAGCGAAGTTCAAACAGTTGGTGATAGCCAGGGGCCGCGCGCCCGTGCAGACGACGTTGCGCGCCGCCTCGGCGACGATCAGTTTCGCCCCCTCGCGCGGGTTGGCGGCGCAATATCGCCCGTTCCCGTCCAGACACATCGCCAGCGCGCGGCGCGTCTCTTTAATTCGGATGACGGCGGCGTCCGCGCCCGGCAGCACAATCGTGTTCGTCCGGACCATATGATCGTACTGCCTGTAGACCCACTCCTTCGACGCGACGTTCGGCGCAGCGACGAGGCTCAGTAGAGCCTCGTCGAGTCTGGAGTCTGGAGTCTGGAGTCTGGAGTCAAAGGCAGGTTCTTGTTTTAGACTCCAGACTCCAGACTCCAGACTCTCGACTGGCGCGCGCATAGCGCGCTCGTAGCGCGGGGCTTCGTCCGTAAGTGCGTTGACGGGGATGTCTGCGACGACCTCGCCATCGTGAACGACGCGCATGTTCTGGCCTTCACGGACGCGACCGATGACGACCGCATCTAGGTCCCACTTGCGGAAGATGTCCACGACCTCGCGCTCGCGCCCACTGTGCGCGACAATCAGCATTCGCTCCTGCGATTCGGAGAGCAGCATCTCGTAGGCCGTCATGTTCTGTTCGCGCTGCGGGACCAGGCTCAAATCAAGCTCGATGCCGGTGCGCGCACGCGCGGCCATCTCGCACGAAGATGAAGTCAGGCCCGCCGCGCCCATGTCCTGAATGCCCGCGACCGCGCCGCTCTTCATCGCCTCAAGACAGGCTTCGAGCAGGAGCTTTTCGAGAAAGGGGTCGCCCACCTGTACGGTCGGGCGTTTCTCCAAAGCCTCTTCGTCGAATTCGGCGGAGGCCATCGTCGCGCCGTGAATCCCGTCGCGGCCGGTCTTCGCGCCGACGTAGAGCACAGGGTTACCCACACCCGCCGCCTTGCCGAAAAAGATTTGGTCCTTGCGGACGAGCCCGAGCGCGAACGCGTTGACGAGCGGATTCAAGGCGTAGGCATCATCGAAGGCCACTTCGCCGCCGACGGTCGCCACGCCGAACGCGTTACCATAGGCGGCGATGCCCGCGACGACGCCTGCGAGCAGCGCGCGGTTGCGCTTCCCGTGCTTTTCATCTTCAAGCGAGCCGAAGCGCAAGCTGTTCATGGAGGCCAGCGGACGCGCGCCCATCGTGAAAACGTCGCGCAGGATTCCGCCGACTCCGGTCGCCGCGCCTTGAAACGGCTCGATGAAAGAGGGGTGGTTGTGCGATTCGACCTTGAAGGCTGCGCACCAGCCGTCGCCCAGGTCAACCACGCCGGCGTTCTCGCCGGGCGGGACGACGACGCGCTCGCCAGTCGTGGGCAGCCTCTTCAGGTGGACCCGCGAGGATTTATAGGAGCAGTGCTCGGACCACATCACGGAGAAGATGCCGAGCTCCGTGAAGGTCGGTTCGCGTCCCAGGAGTTCTTTGATGCGCGCGAACTCTTCCGCAGTCAGGTTGTGTGCGCTGATTACTTCAGGAGTGATCATAAGAGCAGTGATAAGTGACAGGTAATGGGTGACGAGCAAGAAGATTTTATCTCGTCACTCGTCACTTGTCACTCGTCACCACTTTATCTATCGCCGCGCGGAGCTCCGCGGGCCTGATGCGCCCAGTGCGTTTGAAGACGAGTTTGCCCTGGGCGTCGAAGAGGAAGGTGCTCGGAAGGCCGCCCGTCCACGTGGGGTCAATCATCCTGATGGCGGGCTCCGGGTCCGGGAGGTTCAGCCAGTACGGCTTGATGTCTGCTTTCACCTGTCGCAGAAAATCCGGGACGGCCCGTTCGACCTCCTCCGCGAAATCGAAGGAGACGGCGGCGAAATCGAGCCCGCGCTTTCGATAGTCGTCCTTGATTTTCAGGAGGTCCGGAAACTCTTCGCGGCAGGGCTCGCACCACGTCGCCCAGAAATTGATGAGGAGCGGGCGCGCGTCTTTCGGGTCGCGCCGCAGGAGACTCTTGAGCCCTTCGAGATCGAGTTCAATGGGTTTGAGCGCTGCGGCGGTCGTCGCGGACGCGCTCTTTTCGTTCGCCTTCTGCGACGAAGCGGCCTGCCCGAAAACGGCCGGCCGCCCCGTCGTAGAAAAAGTTAAAAGGAACGCGCCGCAAAGAAGCGCGAGCGATGACCGAGAGCGCCTCATGCGTCTTAGTAGCTCTTCTTCTTCTTAATTGTGCAGCCGACGGAGGCGGTCTCCGTGACGGCGACGGGCTTGCCCGCAAGCACAGCCTCAATCGCGTCCGACAGCTCGCTCTTTGAAACCATCGCCTTATCGCGGTTGTTATCAATGCGCCCGTGATAGACGATCTTGTTGCTGGCGTCCAGGAAGAAGATTTCCGGCGTGCGCTCTGCGCCGAGCTGGTCCGCGATCTTGTTGTCCCTATCTATCAAGACGGGGAACGTGTAGTGGGTGCTCGCGTGAGATTTGATCTCGTCGGCGGTCTCCGTCGAGTTGGCGTTGAGGCCGATGAAGTTGATGCCTTTCGCTTTGTAAGCCTTGGCGAGCTGTTCTATGCGCTCATCGTAGGCTTTGACGACGGGGCATTGGATCGAAAGGAAAACCAGGACTGTCCCCTTCGCGCCCTTCAGGGCGGAGAGGGCGTGCTGCTGACCGCCTGCGTCAGACAAAGTGAAATCGGCGACCGTCGCGCCGACGCCGCGCGCCGTTGCCGGGCCAGCGCCAGCGCCGTTGCCAGCGCCGTTGAAGCTTAAAGACGACGCGGCGAGCGCGCCTGTGACGAAGAGGGAGACGACTGCCAGCGCGAGCGCGAGTGCTAAATGCTTTCTCATAACTTCCTTCGAGACTCCTTTTCAAAAGTATGGTGCGGGGCGAAGAGAATAGCAGCCTCACGGCATCTCTTACAAGCGCCGAACAGTAGTCAGTGGTCAGTGGTCGGTGGTCAGTGATTAAGGTTTGATAAAGTGTGTGCTTGATTCATAACCCCTCTCTCAATCACCAAAAACTTACTGACCACCGACCACTGACCACTGACCACTGCTTTTCTTCAACGTGAATTGCCAGAGCATGCGGTTCTCTTTTTCGTCGAAGAGCTGACGGCCCTCGACGACGCGCCAGAAGCCCATGTGCTGCCAGCGCCCGACGCCGAGCTTATTGAAGAGCGGGACGCTGTGGCCGCTCTCTATGGCTGCGAGGAGCGCTCGATTGCCCGGGTTCAAATATTGATCGCCGCGCCGCCCGTTGCCCGTGTAATAGATCGTGTCGGGGGTGTCGCCTGTGCGGTCCGGATAGCAGGGATTGATGCGCCCGAAGTCCGTCAGCAGGGAGATGAGATGCCCCTGACGCTGGTAGACGCCGTTGCGTACCTGGTGCGTGCGGCTGACCTCTTCCCAGGAGAGAATCTCCTCGGAGATCGGAATGGGAAGCGTGCGCTGCGCCTCTGCCTGCGCTCCTCGCACCTTGCGCGCCGTCCGCCGCTTTCGCCTCGCAGACATCCGAAAACCTCCCACGGGAACTTTCTGAGACTACGCCAAAAACTCTTCCATCAAGTACGGGTTTGTGTCAAACTCTTCTGCCATCCTCGCTTGAAATCCAATAGCCCAAAGCGAACTTTGACATGAACCGAAAAACTATACTTACTGCCCTCTCTTTAATCGTCTTGTCCGCAGTCGTCCTGGCAGCCTGCGGCGTGAGCTGGCAGACCCTGGACAAGGGCGCTTTCAAGATAGACATGCCGGGCACGCCCAAAGAGCAGACACAGACGATCCCGACTCCCGCTGGCCCGATAACCGCCATCATGTACAGCGCCGAAGCCAAGGGCGAAGCCTTTCTCGTCGGTTACAGCGATTACCCTGCGTCGCTGGCGAACACCGACCCCGAAATGCTCTTCAACGCCGGGCGCGATAACGCGATGCGCTCCGTCAGCGGCAAGATTACAAGCGAGCGCTCGATAACGCTCAACGGTAAGCCAGGTAAAGAGTTCGTGGGCGATGCGACGAGGCCGCAGGAAGGGACCATGACCGTCAGGATCTACTGGGTCAGCCCGCGCATTTACACGGTCATCTACATCCGCCCGAAAGGGGCAGCCGCCAGCGAAAACGGCGAGAAGTTTCTCAACTCGTTCCAACTGACGGGCGGCAAGTAAGCCTGACTATCAGGATAGGGGCGCGAGGAGCGAAAGCCCTTTGAGGTTGGAGTCTGTCCGGCGTGCTCCAGGAAATTCGGAGAGCTTAGCGGCAGACTGCGGTTGGCTGCCGGTTGTCAACGACGATGCCGACCGCGTTTGACGCGACCGGCTCGGTCCACAGCAGCCCGCGCGCGTTCCAGCGCCGGCGTAAATCTTCCGCAAGTTTCTTCGACTCGTACCAGGTGGAAACCTGTAGATAAAGAACGTGCTCGCCCGTCGGGATCGAGACGTTGACTCGGCCCGCGCCAACGCGCGCGACCGGAATCAACAGGACCTGCGTCGCCTCGTACGACGCTCCAGGGGGTAACACAGTGAAGACGCTGGAGGGAGACGCCCCCTCAATCCTTTCCGGGTGCGCATCGTCGTAGCGCGCGTGGGTCGCACGCATCTCGTACCTGCGTGCCGCAGCCTCTTCACGGCTTCGACTGATGAAGACCTGGTAGAAGATTCGATTGCCCTTGTAGAGAATCAGCTTCTGGTTGCCAGCGTTCGTGTAGCGCAGGCGCACGGTGAGTTGCAGCGCGTCCATGGACGAGTTGACGGAGCAGGATTGCTGGCCGACGACGCTCGCGTTGAGTTCGAGGCCGCGCTCCTGCCCGAAACACATCGCGCCAGAACTGATGACGAGCGCCGCGAAAAGCGCCGTCGCGAACAGGTGTTTCATCTTCCCAGGCATAGGATATTGAGTTCGGAGGAGTTCAGGAGTTGATTAGCTGCGCGAGCTGGTACTGCTCCTCATCCGTCAGGAACGTGAAGCAGACGCTGAAACCCAGCCCCGGATGATGAAAGGCGACAGAGCCGCGCAATGGCAACCATTCGCCCGTTGGCAATTTGATTTCCATGGTGACGATCTCGCCGACCTCCACCTGCCCGAGCGTGTCCAGATAACAGCCGCCCATACTGATGTCGCTGACTCGCGCGGAGTGTACGCCCGAGCCGCCCTCCCAGCGGACCTCAAGCGTGATGCTCTTTCTCTCTTCTTCTCTGCGTTCTTCGATCATTGGCAGCGGAAGTTCCTGCTCTTCGAAAGAAATCGGACCCGTCAAGCGTGAGCGGCCAGCGTCGCTGCGAGCGAGCGGAAGATGTCGCGCCCGTCCGCAGAGCCCAGCATCTCTTCGCAGGCCCGCTCCGGGTGCGGCATCAGTCCCATGACGTTGCGCTCGCGGTTGCAGATCCCCGCGATGTTGTCTCGCGAGCCGTTTGGATTGGACCCGGCTGTGGCCTCGCCTCCCTCGTCGCAATAACGAAAGATGATGCGGTCTTCGCGGCCCAGCTCTTCGAGAGTTTGATCGTCGCAGACGTAATTACCTTCGGCGTGAGCGATGGGGATACTCAGAACGCTTCCGGCCATCAACTGGTTGGTAAAGGGTGTTTCGGTCGTTTCGACGCGGACCCGGACGTGCTCGCAGATGTAACGCAGGTCGCGGTTGCGAATCAGCGCGCCCGGCAAGAGTCCCGCCTCGCACAGGATTTGAAAGCCGTTGCAGATGCCGAGCACAAGGCCGCCTTGCGCTGCAAACTCCTTGACGGACGCCATCACGGGCGAGAAGCGCGCGAGCGCCCCTGCGCGCAGGTAATCTCCATAAGAGAAGCCGCCAGGGATAATGACCGCATTGTATGAACTGAGGTCCGTGTCCCTGTGCCAGATGAAGTCAACGGGCTGGCCGACGTGCTTCGAGATCACGTGATACGCGTCGTGGTCGCAGTTTGAGCCTGGAAAAACTATGACGCCGAATTTCAACTTTTCATCTCCACGCGCAGAAAAATTCTTGCCGGATAAACTTTATCATGCGTCGGCAAATTGACGCCACCGCACGCGCCTTTCTGCCGCGCAATCTCCTCACGCGTACCGGGACGGCTAAGGAGTGGGACGGTTTTCTAAGTGTCATAATCGGCCAACACGGTCCAGCGCCAACCCTTCACTCTGCTTCCTCATTTTAAAACAATGGACCGCGACAGCGTCCGAAGCGAAGGGAGAACATTGATGGACGAAAGACGTTTGGGGGCGGCATTGAGCTTGGCGCTCGCATTCGCGCTCTGCTGCGGAATGACTGCTCGCGCGCAGTCGGGCAGGGCACGGCAATCGAGTCGGACAGAGGCGCGCGTCGTCGGGCTTTCAGGGCGCGAAGTTAAGACGGACTTGGGGGCCACAACTGAACGACGTGGCGAGACGCAAGCGGAGGGAGAACCGAACCGGGTGGGGAGCGGCGAATTCGACGTGCGAGACCTGAACAAAGGGCGGCGCGCACCCGTCGCACACTCGCTCGACCCGGAGCTCATCACCTTCGCCGTCATCATGGGAATGATAGTGGTGATCCTCCTGAGCGGGAGGGTATAGAAATTTTGCTATCAGAAGCTATCGTCCCGAATTTCAACTCTCTATCTCCACGCGATAATCTTCGATGACGGGATCGGACAAAAGTGTTCGCGCCAAATGGACTGCGCCATCGAGTGGCTTATCTAACTTCTCTCCAATCTTTAGAACGATATACTGTAACTCATGCCCGGTTCGCGTCCGCGCACCATCACTAATGATAAGACGTGACGCTTGTACGTGAAGTTCAATATCGGATGAACGTCAACGCCGTTGTATGTGATGAAGGCTGAAAAATTCTTCGGGAAGTAGATATTCAGCCCGCCAACGACTCGCAAACGGTCTTCATAAGTGCCGTAAGCCAGCCCGACGTAGGGCGCAATCGGTAAGCCTATTGCATGCCGGAGATTCTTGCTGAACAGCCCATAAAACGATTGACCCGACGGTGTGCCGATACGGTCTGAACTTGTGCCAAGTATGAACGCAGGGCGGCGCTCTGTTTCCGTTATAACGAGCAAGTTTGCGATTGGCGCAACTTCATCAACTCGCGGATTGTATTCAACTCCGGCTGTGAATCTCGGATGAAACTTGTATGTCAATGTCATGCGGACGCTGGCGCGTGGCACCTGGTTGGAAAGTAAGCGGATGCCGAACGTCCATTTCTCTTTTGATTCGTTTCCCGTCCCGCTCACGGCGCGACCTTCGCCCGGTCAAAGCGGTCAACTCGGAACGGTTGATACTTCGCTTGGTTTCGACTTTGTTTGCGCTGTTGCGACCTCCTCTTTATCTGCCTTTGCCGCTGCCTGTGAAATGAGCGCATCTATCTGCTTTCGTAAGTCGGCTTCTTTAACGATGCCTCTGATACGCGAAATAATCTTGCCATCCCGTCCGATGATTACAGTGCCGGGTAGCGCCTGCCCAAGTCCGAACCGTTGCATATCAGCCGTAGTTGCGCCGAGCCAGATAGGAAAATTGATTTTCGTCTCCTTGATGAACTCCATCACTTTGGAACGAGCATCTATCGCGTCAGCCGATGCTCCGATGACCTGCACGCCGAGCGCCGCATATTGGTTTTGTATCGCCGCAAGGTCGGGCATTTCTTTACGGCACGGCACGCACCACGTCGCCCAAAAGTTCAAGACCACAATCCGCCCGCGATATGAACTCAACTTCTGCTCCACGCCGAACAGGTCTTTCAATACAAGTTCCGCTTCGGTTGCGCCTATTTCATCTTGCGGCGCAGGCGCTTCTGTTTTCGGGGATGAAAGAACATTCAGCGCATCAACCTTGATGTATTGCTTGTCTTTCTTAGTGCTGACCGTGCCGGTAACTTCCGCATGGCTCGCCATGTAAGCAAGCCAATTCTTCTCTTTCTTGCGAAACTTTCCATCTTCAAGTATGTACAACGTGACGCCATCGCCCGCCGCGTTCTTTACAGCGAGTGCCGCGGGTATGTTCTTCGCCGCACAATCTATTTCACATTCCAAATCTGCGGCGGTCCCAAACGGGGTCTTGGTTCGGTCAGCCTCAAACCAACATACTGAACAGACTATCTGCCCTTCGAGTTTGACTGAACCCGTCTTGTTTGTCTGCGCTGTTGCGCTGCCTACAAGCGCCATCAAGAGAATTAAAGGTACGAATAGATATTTCATCATTACTCTCCACAAAACTGCACAGAGAACAGACGCGGCTATTCCAGGAAGGGAATAGTCAACCAATGTATGGCTTGGGTTTGCGGGTGGTAATGAGCAGGGACGCTAGACTAAGCGTCCGCGCCCCGCTCACTTTCAATCAAGCATCATTACTGCTTGGTGACTTTCCCGGTGCAGCAAGCGCCGCCTGTGCAGCAACTCGCGCCTTCACCGCAGCAGCCTGAGCCATCTTTATGATTCATCGCACAAGCCTGCTCTCCGGTCTTCTTGCCTTCGGCTTTTTTCGCACAGCATGAAGCGCCCTCTTTGCAGCACTCCGCGCCTTCTTTGCAGCAGCTTGCGCTCGGCTGATTTTTGCCAGTCTCCTGCGCCGTTGATTGCGCGAAGCCGCCAGCCGTGTAAATAGCCCCGACCATAGACAGAGTTAGGGCAAGGGAAAAGAGTTTGATTCTATTCATTATTTACGTCTCCTGATTTAGAAAAGAGTGGTAGGTTTCGCCAATGAGCGATTCATTGACGAGCTTCATCCTTACCTGTTTCTAAATCAGAAAGACACAACACCGCAGGTAGGTACTGCCCTTGTTCGATACAAGCGGTTTTTGTGATGATAGTTTCGGGGTAGGATTATAATTCGACGCGAATAACAGTTCACTTACTACTGCCGCAAGCGGCGCATCCGCGCTTCTTACTTTCCGCGCAGGGTCAGCAGCAAACTGATCTGTTAGCGGGCAACATGATGGCGCATCTGTTCTTTGCTGAGTTGGCTCGGTAAATTGCGTGCCATCGCCTTTAGCCTTTTGGCAACAATCATGTGAAGCCATCGGGCATGAGTCCGCCGTACCAGATGCCTCTGTTTTGGCAACAGGCGCGGCGGACACGCTCATTTCGCAGCCGAGAAAGCACCCGACGCCAGCAAGCCAAAGCACGAGTGCAAAGACGGCTAAGCGACGAATCATTCTCACGGGCTGTGAAGCAGACGCAATCATCACAGGCATTATACTGATTCCGGTTTGATCTACCAACAAAAAGCCCGCGCTAGTGACATGATCCATCATGGCAACATGATTCACCGCGCAAGGCTTCAATACCTTCCTTAACGATTATCGGCGTCATTACGAGAGCAGCTACAGGGTCAGCCCACCACCATCCGAAAAGAGCATTGAGTAGAAGTCCGCCGAGCAGGATTGCTGAAAGGTAGGCGCAGATGTCTGTTTGCCGGGAATCAGCTTGCAACGCCCTGCTATTTATTTTCGCGGCTACATTGCGTTTTGCTCGCGCCAAAAGGGGCATCACAACGAGAGACAAAGCGGCCAATCCAATGCCGACATAACTTGCTTCCGGCGGCTCTCGTCTTATTAAAGACTTGACAGCATCGAAGGCGACATAAGCGGCGAGAAGAAGAAAGCTGACGCCGACAAGTTTGAGAGCAAGTTGTTCGGCACGCTCCCGCTTTTCAGGAGCGTCCATGTGCAAGCGCCAGAGCAAGGCCGCGCCCGATGACACTTCAATGATCGAATCAAGCCCGAATCCGACCAGCGCGATACTTCCTGCAAACAAGCCTGCGCCGATTGCAATAACGGCCTCTAGTGCGTTCCACCCTATTGTCAGATATTCTAGCCAGCGTCCGCGCCGCACATTATCCGCACGTGTTATCTCCTGGTTTAAGGCATTAGTGCTCATTTACAATATTACTCTTGAGATTAATGAGCGCTCCTGACTCATCTGAGTGCGTGGGAAGTAAATGTAAGTGAAGATTAGACGCCGAATTTCACTTATTCAATCTCCACGCGATAATCTTCGATGACGGGATTGGATAAAACCTCGCGCGCCATGCGCGTGGCCGCCTCGCGGGCCTGCTCCTGATTGACCGCTTCATTGAGTGCGATCTCAAAATATTTCCCCTGCCGCACGTCCGTGATGCCGTCGAAGCCCAGTAGCTCGACCGAGTGCTGGATGGCTTTCCCTTGTGGGTCGAGCACGCTTGGTTTGAGTGTGACGTAAACTTTAGCTTTCACAATGATTACTCCATGAAAAGAGCGATGCGGCGATAGGCTTCGCTTTAAGATGAAATATTGATGAATTCTCTCGGTGTCAGAATCGGGATTCCACGAAAAGGATTGAGTACGAGCAAGTCATCATCGCCGCTGACAATAAAGTCCGCTTTCCCGCTGAGCGCCAAACCGAGAAACTTATTATCTTTGGCGTCCCGGCAATCGGTTACTTCTTCTATGACTTCGACCAATTCAGTCTCTTTGAGGAGCGCGACGAGGAATCGCATACGCTCCTCTTCAAGCAGATATTTGTTGAGCTTCTCGCGGCTCAGGACTTCCGCCAATTCAAGTATCACGGGTACGGAAATCAAAATCTTTCCTTCATCAAGGGCCTTGTCGAAAGCTTTTCTAGGAACAGAGCCAGCAAGCAGAGCTGCGCTGACGATGACGTTTGTATCGAGGACAAAGCGCAACTCATTCTTCCTCAAGGATTGACTCTAAAACATCCGGCGTCAGTCCTCTGTTTTGCGCTTTTTGGCTAATCTCATCCATCGTGGCTTTCAAGGAAAGCTTGTCGACTTTAGCGTATTCTTTTAGCCAGATACCCAGCAAGACTTGTAGCTTCTCCCTCTCAGCTGAAGATATGGAGTTGAAGGCTTGAGCCGCCTCAGAGTCAATCTCAAGCGTGATAGTATCGGTTGCCATCGCTGTTACCTCTCAAACAGTTTAGCAATTAGACTAAGAGGAAGCTAGAGTGATGGGCCGCTATCAGGCTCTGCCTCGATTCATCTGTCAGTTGGCACTTTCGGTAAAGACACGCTCGAAAACTACGTCAACGTTTCTAAGATAGGTGTCGAGCGAGAAGGCGTTCTTGATCTGCTCGGACGTGAGATGCTTTTGAATGTCCGTGTCTGCGGAAATCAACGTCTGGAAATCGCCGTCTTCGTCCCAGACGCGCATGGCGTTGCGCTGGACCCACTCGTAAGCCTGTTCGCGTGAGACTCCGCTTTGCGTCAGGGCGAGCAGCAATTGGCCGCTGAAGACCAGGCCGCGCGTCGCGTTCAGGTTCTCAAGCATCCGTTCGGGATAGACGACGAGGCCGTCTAAAAGCGACGCCCCTTTGGCGAGCATGTAATCGAGCGCGGCCGAGGAGTCAGGCAACACGATGCGCTCGGCAGAAGAGTGCGAGATGTCTCGCTCGTGCCAGAGCGCTACGTTTTCGAGGCCGACAATTGCATTCGCCCGGACCGTGCGCGCCATGCCGCAGATGCGCTCCGACAAAATTGGATTGCGCTTGTGCGGCATCGCGGAGGAACCTTTTTGCCCGCGCTTGAATTTCTCCTGCGCCTCTCGGACTTCCGTGCGCTGCCAGTGGCGAACCTGTAGCGCGAACTTGTCGAGCGAAGAGGCGATGATGGCGAGCGTGCACAGGTATTCGGCGTAACGGTCGCGCTGGATGATCTGCGTCGAGACGGCCGCGGGCCTGAGCCCCAGGCGCGCGCAGACTTTCTCTTCGACGACCGGGTCCAGATGAGCGAACGCGCCGACCGCGCCGCTGATCTTCCCGACAGAGATTCTTTCACGCGCCGCCTCAAGGCGCGCGCGGTTGCGCCGCATCTCGTCGTACCAGAGCGCGAAGGTCATGCCGAACGAGGTCGGCTCGGCGTGGATGCCGTGCGTGCGCCCGATCTGCGGCGTCCCCTTAAACTCGAAAGCACGCCGCTTCAGGACTTCGAGCAGGGCTTCGATCTTCCCGAGCAGAATACCGCTGGCATCTCTCAAAAGGAGCGCATTGGCCGTATCCACCACATCCGAAGAGGTGAGCCCGTAATGGACGAAACGGGCCGCCTCGCCGATTGATTCCGCGAGGTTAGTCGTGAACGCGATGACATCGTGGTCCGTAGTCTTCTCGATCTCGTGGATGCGCTCGACCGAGAAGGCCGCGCGGCTCTTGATCTCTTCGAGCGCCTCACGCGGGATGACACCCATCTCCGCGTGAACTTCGCAGACGGCGATCTCGACGTCCAGCCACTTCTGAAACTTATTCTGCTCAGACCAGAGCGCGCCCATTTCGGGCAGGGTGTAGCGTTTAATCATGAGTTTTGAATTATGAATTTTGAGTTTTGAATTAAAAGCCTTAATTCAACATTCAAAACTCAAAATTCATAATTATTTCAAGGCGTTCGAATTAACAAAATATCTTGCCAGCAGCCAGCGGCCCTGGCGCTCGACGACCGTGAAGGTCTCCATCCCGTCGGCTCGCTCGAACGTGGAGCGGTAGGTGATGGTGAAAGAGTGGCCAGAGGGCGTGGCGCTCCGGCTGTCCTGTTCTGTGGCCGTGTGGACCGAGCGGCTCTTGACGGTCCCCAATCTCTCTTTCAATCGCTTGAGCGTCTCGTTCGACTGCTCAAGCGTCGCCACCTGCCGCCACTCTTCCGCCGCATCGTTGTAAAGCTTTTCGTAACGACCCTCCGTGATGTCTTCGCTCGCAGCATCCACGGCCGCCTGCACGGCGGGCGGGATTCCGCCCTGATTCGGCTTCAGCGCGCAAGCGCTGAAGAAGGCAAAAGGAAAAAGTAAAAAGGCAAAAGTAAGACGAAGGCTGGTAACGGAAATAAGGCGCAAGCCCGTTTGCGGTTTTACCTTTTTCCTTTTGCCTTTTGCCTTCACAGCTCGATCCACGGCGTCGGTTCTTTCGCGAACGAAAGGCTGATCTCGGTGTCTGTGCGAAAGAGCGGAGAGCGCTCGGAGAGCGCAGTCTCGGCGGAAATCTTCGCCAGATAAGGGTTGTTGGCGCGCTGCGAAAGGTGCGCCAGCACGATGTGGCGGGCGGTGCCGTCGAAGCCTTCGCGCAGCCAGTCCGCCACGTCCTCGTTCGAGAGGTGCCCGGTGCGCGACAGGATGCGCTGCTTCAACTCCCAGGGGTAAACGTCGCAGGCTTTGAGCATGTCGCGGCTGTGGTTGGACTCGATGATGATCGCGGCGCAGCCGCGCAGGCGTTCGGTAATCAGCGTCGTGATGTGGCCGAAGTCCATGAGGGTGGCGACGCAGACGCCTTCGTGCGTCGCCGTGAATCCGAAGTTGTCCGCAGCGTCGTGCGGGATCGTGAACGGGTGGAAATCAATCACGCCGACGCGGAAATCCTTGCTCGATTCGATCTCCTCAACACGGTCGCGCAGGACATCAGCGCGCTTGCGCGGTTCGTCCGACGAGCGGCTGTGCTCGCTGATATAGGCTTCGTGCGTCTTGCCGGAAATGTAGACGGGACAGTCCAGACTTTTTAAGAGCACGCGCAGTCCGCCGGCGTGATCGCTGTGCTCGTGTGTGACGATCACGCCGTCGAGTTGGGAAGGGTCGCAGCCGACGCTCGTGAGGCGGCGCACCATCTCTCTGGCACTCAACCCGGCATCAACGAGCACGCGCGTCTCGCCAGCCGCGATCAGAATCGCGTTGCCGGTGGAACCGCTTCCGAGGACTGTGAATTTCATCTGTTCGTAAATCGTGAATCGTAAATCGTGAATCGTCGAACGGGTTTTCTCTATTTACGATTCACGATTTACGATTTACGGCTTTTTATTGTTTCCGCCAGACGGAGCCGTCTGTGTATTCGATTCTGGTAATCTCCACGGCCTGCTTGCTCTGGCCGAGTTGCCGCGTATCCTCTTCCGGATCGAGACCGATGTCCTTGAGGAGCGTCACGGTCTCGCCGGGCGGAATCTGCTGCTTCGATTGAATCTTGAAGCGCTTGACCTCTTTCTGGTTCGCCTTGTCTGTGAAGACGTAATCCCACGAAACCGCCTTGATGGATTTCGCGCCAGTGTTTTTGAGGGATGCTTTGGCCGTGTACTTGAAGACGTAGACTGTCGCCCGCCCGACCTTGTACGTGGGCGAAGTGCTTTTATTGGCGAGGGGCTCAAACTGCTTGACCGTCTCGGCGCGCACATAGCCCGCGTATTTCCAGTCAAAACTGGTGACCGCGGCGTCCATCTCCGTCTGTGTCTGCGCCGCCGTGGCAATTGCCAGCGCAGCCAGCAGCGTCAGGCCGAGCGTTGCTCTCATCAAATCTCTTCTCATCTCTTCCTCGCGCTCAAATCTCCAGACGCGAACGGTCCACGCGAAAGCCGTTGAGGTCGCCGAGCGCCGCGAGCGCCAGACCCTCGGATGTGAAACACTCCTGCGCGATCCGTCTCAAATCTTCGATGGTGACTGCTTCGATTCGGCTGATGACCTCGTCCGGCGTGATGCGGCGACCGTGTATGATCTCCTGGCGCGCCAGCGCCCCGGCGCGAATGCTGGACGATTCGAGACCGAGCAGAATGGACGAGACCGACTGGTCCTTAACGAGCTTCAGCTCTTCTTCCGCCACAAGGGCGCGCACCGTCCGACGCAATTCCTCCAAAGAGAGGTCAACCACTTTATCCAGATGCTCCGGCGACGTCCCGGCGTAGATGGTGAAGACTCCGACGTCCGAGAACGCGCTCGCGCCGGCGCCGACCGCATAGGCCAGGCCGCGCTCCTCGCGAATCGCCTGCCAGAGCCGGCTGGATGTTCCGCCGCCCAGAACGTTGGCGAGCATGCTCGCCGCAAAACGGTCTTCGCTCTTCGCGGAAGGCCAGGGGGCGGCGATGATTAAATGAGCCTGTTCGAGCTCCTTCTTACGCTCGATTAAGATGGGCGCGGCCGCTGCAGGTTTTGACGATTGAGCTGATCCGTTGTCAGAGACCTGGTCGGATGATCTGCTTTCGCCGAAGGCGCGCGTCGCCATCTCGACGAGTTGCGCGTGCTGAACGTTTCCGGCGGCGGCGATGACCAGGTTGCGCGGAGCAAACTCGCGCGCGTGAAAGTCTGCGGTCTTATCCTGGTCGAAAGACGAGACGGTTTCGGCTGTGCCCTCAATGGGGCGGCCCAAGGCGTGGTCCGGAAAGTAGGCGGCGTTGAAGAGCTCGCCCAGGAATTCGTCGGGCGTGTCTTCGACCATCTTCATCTCTTCGATGATGACTTTCTGCTCGCGCAGGAGGTCTTCGTGGTCGAAACGCGGGTGCGCGAGCATGTCCGCCAGCAGATCGAAAGCCTTCGAGAGCCCCGTGTCCGTGACCTTCATCGTAAAGCCAGTGACCTCGTGGGTGGTGAAGGCATCCAGGTGGCCGCCCAGGCGGTCGGATTCGATGGCTATGTCCAGGGCCGAGCGCCGCCGCGTGCCCTTGAAAACAGCGTGTTCGATGAAATGGCAGATGCCGTTCATCTCCGAAGTCTCGTGTCGCGAGCCGCGTCGCGCCCAGATGCCCACAGTGACGGAGCGAAGTCCGGGCATGTGCTCGGTCAGGATGGTGAGGCCATTATCGAGCCTCGTTGATTGAACTTGATCTATCATCTTGAAAAAATGGACCCCGGCTGGCCGCAAAAAGTCCCCATATGATTGAGCAGTCATCGTAACATGCCGAAAAACCGGGCAGCAAACCTAGAGCGGACAGTGGATGTTAGCGAAAACTTAAGAAAATCATTGACAGGATATAGGCTGAGTTGTATATAGCGTGCGTCGCTTGTTACTTTCACATTAGTAAAAGCCTCACCCCTCAACGAATCCCGCTTTTACTAATCTCAAATAAGCGTTCGATAGTCTGGTAAGGATGATCTTATCCAATCCTTACTCATGCATTCCTTCATTAAAGCTTTATGCTCACCAATATGAAAATTGATATCCACAGAAGAATCGAAGCTGCTACCAATATAGCTATCATAGTTGTCGCAGTTTTATTGTGTGTAGTTTTAGTAAAAAATCATCTAATCCCCAAACCAGCGTCCACAACTAACAATATAGCCGCGAATACTCAAAACCAGCTTCAAGTTGGTGCAAAGCTTTCTCTACAGGGAATAGACTGGGCCAAGAACGGTCAAACGCTGCTCCTCGCGCTATCAGCCACCTGCCATTTTTGCTCCGAAAGCGCGCCATTCTATCAACAACTCAGGAAAGCGGGAGGCGACCGGATTCAGATGGTTGCAGTGTTGCCTCAATCAATTAGCGACAGTGAGGATTATTTGAACAAGCTTGGTGTATCAGTTGACGAAATAAAGCAGGCATCGCTTAAATCAATCAATGTGAGAGGCACGCCCACGGTGATGCTGGTTAACAGCGATGGCGTTGTCGTTAATGAATGGGTAGGAAAACTTCCCGAGCAACAGGAAGCGGAAGTCTTAAGCAAGATATGGAGTGACCGAACAAGTAATTAACTTGAATGATTGGTTACTTACGTTTGCTTTAATGGAAGGGAAAGACGATGACTCAACTTTACAAGCACCGACTGCTTTTGAGGCTTTTAACCTTGGGCGTTCTCACATTATGTTTAAGTCTCCTTTCTCGCAGCGGCAGTAATTCACCTTTAGCAAGTACGAAAGACCCACGACTATTTCCGATACAAACGCAAGCCCCGACCTTAACGGTGAAAACGCAAACGGACGCGCCGTTACTCATTTCATCGCCAAGAATTCTCTCTTGGGATGGTCAAAATGGGGAATTCGCATTTGAACTCATCAATATGTCCAGCAAGCCTATTAGAGCTTACGCCATCAAACAGGAAATTGAAGCGGGCGGAACACAATTAAGCAGCGTATTGTTTAGCAATCTCGACCTTACGAACCACCCGCCGTTGCAGCCTAATCAATCGAGTACTGTGTTTGACACTTGCCAGGCAATGTCCGAGAAGGAACAGCGAATTACATTGTCAGTTGATTACGTGGAGTTTTCAGATGGAACAAAATGGGGTGTGGACTCAGCCAAATCCGCTGACCGGTCGGCGGGACAACGCGCTGCTGCATCCTTAATAAGTAAACGACTCCTTAAAATTCTGAACGAAGGCAATCTCAATGATGTACTGAATGCAATTGAAGCAGGAACGCCAAGTATTGAACCGCCTGCGGGTCGTTCGGAGGAGTGGAAAGAGGGCTTTCGTCTTGGTAGCAATTCTATAGCAGCATACCTCAAGGACGCTAAAAAAAGAGGCGATTTGAAACAGGCCGAGCAAAAGCTACGGCAGTTGGCCGAGAGATTCAAAGGAGCAAACTAAATGCAACGTCTTCTTTACACTCTGTCGTTGCTGGTGCTCCCTCTCTTGCTCCTGCTTTCAATTTCTATCTCTATGTCCGCTGAAACTACAGCCGATAGTGGTGACTGTGGCGGGAACAGAATCTGCGAGCCATTTAATGACAGATCAGGCACTCACTGCGTTTATCTCGGCTGCACACAGACAATAAATCCTTATGCCAATTGTAAACCACAATTCTGTCAAGATATTCCCGCTTCTTGCGTGCGTGAAGACTCATATTATGAACAAGACATGATGATTTGTAACAGTGCCGACTACTCCGCATACACAAGCTATTACTGCGCCTCGAAGGGTGTAAGCGTATCTAAGTCCTATCCTGGACCCGTGTGTGGACCGACACCAACACCTACTCCTGAACCGACTCCTTGCAATAAAAGCAAAGCTGGAGAGTTTTGCTTTGAAGATAATAATTGTTGCCCCAACTTATATTGCGAAAGGGATAACCTCTGTCATGCCATCCCGATTGCTGACGGCGGCGGGGATGCATTACCATGTGACGGTCGAGACTGGACGACCGGGAGCAATAATATCGCTCAGGAAACCGGCGAGACTTCACCGAACAGAACCTGTTATTCACCCATCTTGATTGACATTGCAGGCGATGGCTTCTCTCTGACGAGTGCTTCCGCCGGAGTCCACTTTGATCTCAATCTGGATGGT
>DASVXV010000137.1:0-18216 GCA_036392495.1 Pyrinomonadaceae bacterium
TTTTCGAGACTGAGGAAAGTAGAGAAACAGCACTGTCCACGAAACCACACGAAACCACACGAAACAAACCACAGCAATTTCGTGTCGTTTCGTGTGGCTTCGTGGATCGTTCTCTTTCCGTCGAGAATGAATAGACCCTGGCGAGAGGCTGAGTTGAATGACTTGCCGGCCGCGTAGTTGATAATATCGTCGCCCCGGCTTACAAGACGCAAGGAGGGATGTCGTAATGAGTGTCAAAGAGCAGTTCACGCAGGCAGAGTGGAACAGTTTGCTGAGGGCGCCGATGCTGGCCGGTTATGCAGTGGCGGGCTCAGACCCGAGCGGCAAGAAAGATTTTATACAGGAGATGTCTGCTGTGGCCGACGCCATCATCGAAGGCGGGCAGGGGACTGCTAAAGATTCGTTGCTCGGCTCAGTGGTCGCCGACATCGTCGCCAACGCCGAAGACGATCAACGCGGCCAGACGGAAAAACTCTCGACTTCGGAAGTCAAAGAGAGGGCTCTGGAGAATTGCCGCGCCGTCGCCAGGCTGCTGCAAGCTAAAGCCAGCCCCGAAGAGGCCAGCGAGTACAAGCGTTGGATCATCAGCGTCGCTCACAGGGTGGCATCCGCGGCCAAAGAAGGTGGGATTCTGGGATTCGGCGGGAAGCAGGTCAGCGGGAGCGAAGTCGAGATCATTAACGAAATCGGGGAGGCCATAGAGGTTTAGGTTCTTACTACAGAGACAACTCCGTAATTCTCCTTCATTGCTGACGGGCAGTCGGCGAACTCCTAAAAAACTTTGACCCGAAAAGTTTTCCCCTATAATCTGCGCCGGGTGAGGTAAAGGTGGGTCAGGACGAAGTCACACAACTGCTCAAGCGTGCGAGCGCGGGCGAAAGCGAGGCGCCGGCCCGATTGCTCGAACTCGTCTATGACGACCTGCGGCGGCTCGCCTCAGCTTACCTGAAGAACGAAAGCGACGCTCAAACCCTACAGGCCACCGCACTGGTTCACGAGGCTTACCTCCGGCTGGTGGATTGGCAGAACGTCTCCTGGCAGAACCGCGCACACTTCTTCGCCGTCGCCGCACAGGTCATGCGCCGCATCCTGGTTGACCACGCGCGCGCCAAGCACGCCCAAAAACGCGACTTCGGCCACAGGATTTCTCTGGACGACGCTGTGAGCTTTCCCGACGGGAAGGAGTTTGAGCTGCTGGCGCTGGAGGAAGCCCTGGAGAGTCTGGAGAAAAGAGACGAGCGGCAGGCGAAGATAGTCGAGCTCAGATTCTTCGGTGGCCTCACTATCAAAGAGACGGCATTCGTTCTCAACGTCTCGGAAACAACGGTCAAGGATGATCTGGATTTCGCCAAGGCCTGGCTCAAGCGCCAGCTGAAGAGGAGTTGAAGATGAGCGAGCAGGACTGGCGGACCGTCAAAGAGGTATTCGCGCAAGCCCTCAAGCATCCCAGAGAGCGTCGCCCGGAATTCCTGGGCGAGGTCTGTCGTGACCACCCCTCGCTGCGCGAAGAGGTCGAATCCCTGCTCGAAGCGCACGACGAGCCTCAGTCCCTGCTCGATAAAGAAGGCTTCGGCCTCGCCTCGATTTTCGAAGCGGAAAGCCGCGGCTATGAGGGAAAGCAGTTCGGGAGCTACAAAATTTTACGCGAGATCGGGCGCGGCGGGATGGGAACGGTCTATCTGGCCGAGCGCGCTGACGAAGAGTTCCACAAGCAGGTCGCCATCAAGGTCATCAAGCGCGGCCTGGACACGGATGAAGTCCGCCGCCGCTTTCGCAACGAGCGGCAGATACTGGCGCGGCTGGAGCACCCCAATATCGCGCGCCTCCTCGATGGCGGGACGACCGCAGACGGCCTCTACTACTTCGTGATGGAGTATGTGGAGGGGCGACCGCTGAACGAATATGCAAACGCGCGACGGCTAACGACCACCGAACGCCTCAACCTCTTCCGCACCATCTGCTCGGCCGTTCAGCACGCGCACCAGAACCTCATCGTTCATCGCGACCTCAAGTCCGGCAACATTCTCGTTACGGAAGACGGCACGCCGAAGCTTCTGGACTTTGGTATCGCCAAACTGTTGCAAGGTGAAGGAGAGCCGGAAGCGGAGACGATGACGGTCACGGGCCTGCGCATCCTGACGCCTGAATATGCCTCGCCCGAGCAGGCGCGCGGCCTGCCCGTGACGACCGCCACGGACGTTTACAGTCTTGGCGTCATCCTCTACGAACTGCTCACGGGCCAGCGCCCTTACCGGCTGAAGAACCGCCGCCCGGACGAGATGGCGCGAGTCATCTGCGAGGAGCAGCCCGAAAGACCGAGCACGGCCATTAGCCGTGTTGACGAATCGGCGGACACGGACGGCGAGAATCCCACCACGAGCACGACCGGAAGCATTCTGGAGACGCACGGCGCGCGCACGCTGGAGCAGTTGCGACGCGCGCTCAAAGGCGACCTGGACAACATCGTCCTGATGGCCTTGCGCAAGGAGCCGAAACGACGTTACGAGTCGGCGGCAGCCCTCTCCGCAGACATCAGGCGGCACATGGACGGGCTGCCTGTCATCGCGCGCAAGGACACGTTCAAGTATCGCGCGACGAAATTCGTGAGGCGTAACCGGCTCGGTGTGGCCGCGGCGGCGGTTGTGCTGTTGACGCTCGTGGGCGGAATCATCGCCATCGCCTGGCAGGCGAGGCGCGCGACCCTTGCGGCGAGCGTTGCAGCCGAGCAGGCGCAGGTCGCCGCGCGGGAGCGCGACCGTGCGCGCATTGAGGCGGCCAAGGCCGAGCGCATCAACGAATTTCTGCAATCCGTCTTCGCTTCCGCAGACCCGAACTGGTATTCGTCAGGCTTCGGACAGCGCGGTGAGGTCAAAGTCGTTGACGTGCTCGCGCTGGCCGGGCGACGCATTGACTCGGATTTCAAGGACCAGCCGGAGATTCGGGCCGAGCTGCACCACACCATCGGGACTACTTACCTATCGCTCGGTCAGTTCGAGTCAGCCAAAGAGCACTTTCGCGCCGCGCTGGACGCTTATCGCGGACTCTACGGCGAGCAACACCCGGAAGTCGCCGAAGCTCTGTATTACCTGGCCGCGTCGCTGGAGAACAGCCGTGATTACGCCGCCGCCAATGCGCTTTTTCGTCAGGCGCTCGAAATGTTCCGCGTAGTTGATCCGAACAACACTAACGTCCCTTACCTCCTGGCAGACTTTGCCACCTCTTTGAGCGGCATGGGCGAGACGGTGGCCGCCGAACAGGCGGCGCGTGAAGGCCTGGAACTGGCGCGGCAGAAATACGGCGACGAGCACGTGCTGACCAACGCCCTGCTCAGCACGCTCGGCAACATTTATGCAGCGCGGGGCGATTTCCGCCAGTCCGAAACTTACCTCCAGACTGCGCTCGCCAACTTCAACCGAATGCCGAACGGGAGAATATTGTCAGCTGGGGTGCTGGAGATTCTCGGAAACCTCTCCAAGTATCAAGGCGATTTTGGGAAGGCCGGGGCGCGGTATCGCGAAGCGTTCGACATCACGAGACAGGCCCAGAATGAAACCCACCCGGACAACATTGATCTCCTGCTCTTGCTCGCCGAGGTTCATTACTTTCAGGGCGCATACGCAGACGCCGAACGAGAGGCCGCTTCCGCGCTCGACCTGCTGCGTCGGAGCGCCTTCCTCAAAACCCAATACCAGTTAAGAGGGCTGAGCCTGTCGAGCATGATTCACGCCAGAACCAATCGGCCCACACGCGCCGCCGCCTTTCTGCGAGACGCGCTCGCGCTGTTCAATGACCTCCCCGACGTAGAGAGATACGCGGGCGGGTTTCTGTTAGGCGAAGCTCTCATCGCGATGAAACGCGAGGCCGAAGCCAGAACGCTGCTGATGAAAACCTCTGAGATTCACGCGCGCACCTACAGCGCGCAGCACCCGGAAGCCATCCGCGCACGCCAACGGCTTGAGCAGCTTGGCGCTGTGCCGCGCAGTCCCTGAGGCGAGGCGGGCACGTTGATGGTCGCCATCTGTTACAGGGCGACGGTTCGAATCTCGGTACGGCAAATATCAAATACTTCCGAAACGCCCCTCCTACTTCCAGACAGGGTCTATTCATTTTCGAGATTGAGGAAAGTAGAGAAACAGGACTGTCCACGAAACCACACTAAATGACACGAAAACAAACCACGGTAATTTCGTGTCGTTTCGTGTGGCTTCGTGGACAGGTTCTTGCTCTGCTGAAAATAAATAGACCCTGTCCTTCCAGAAAAGTGTTGATTAAAATCGCGCCAATCGTTTATTCTGAGTTCAGAGGGTGACGCCTCATAGGTCCCTCCAGACGCCAACGGCTTTAACCTGCCCAAGCATCCCAACGCCCCATCAGACGAGTCCCGCGAGAAGGAGTCTCCAATTAAATCAACTATGATTCAGCCCGGCACGCTATTACAGAACCGCTACCGTGTGTCCGAACAGATCGGCAAAGGCGGCATGGGCGAGGTCTATCTCGCCACGGACGAGCGCTTCCAGAGCACCGTCGCCGTCAAACGGACCTACTACGGCGAAGACGATCAGGAGATGCACAAGGCTTTCAAGCGCGAGGCGCGGCTTCTCAATCATCTGCGCCACAACGCGCTGCCGAAAGTCAGCGACCACTTCAGCGAGGATGGCAGCCAGTTTCTCGTGATGGAGTTCATAGAGGGCACGGACCTCGGGGAATTGCTGACCCGGCGCAAAGCACCTTTCCCCCCGAGCGACGTGCTGCGCTGGGCCGACGAACTGCTCGACGCGCTCGAATATCTGCACACGTTTGATCCGCCCGTAGTGCACCGCGACATCAAGCCGCCGAATATCAAACTCACCCCGCGCGGCAAAGTCGTGCTGCTGGACTTCGGACTGGCAAAGGGGACGCCGGCGCAGACCACAGCCGCCGCAGCCTCCAGCGTCTACGGCTTCTCGCTCAACTTCGCCCCGCTCGAACAGATGCAGGGCTCCGGAACGGACCAGCGCTCGGACCTCTACTCGCTCGCCGCCACACTCTACTCGCTGCTGACGGGCATCCGCCCCCCGGACGCAGTGGCGCGCGCCTCCGCCACCATCAAGGAACAGCCGGACCCTTTGCGTCCTGCTCACCTGGTACAGGCGCAGGTTCCCGCCGCCGTCGGCCAGATTCTGCAACGCGCGATGTCACAGAATCCCGCACTGCGCTACGCTTCGGCCGCAGAGATGCGTGCCGCGCTGCGCCTGGCCGCAAGGGACGTCGCCGCGCGCGAGAAGAAGCCGAAGGCTGCCGCCGCTGAAGTCACTCCACATGGCGACGCCGCACCGGCCGAGTCGCCCGTGCCGTCGCCGTCTGCTCACGGCTCGCAATCCATCATGCAGGCGGCCAAGCCTTTGAAGGCTCTTCATTCCATCTCGGCGCCGGGAGATGCCACCCGTGTAGATTCGTACCGCCCGACGCGTCCCTACGACACTTTAACAGTGGTTGCCGGTGACGCATCCGAGCCTGAGGGCACGCCCGCGAAAAAGATTTTGGGACTCGTCGCCTGCCTGCTCGTAGTCTGCGCCGCCGCTTACCTGATAGTGCGTGCTTCCGGCTCAAGCGCGCCCGCCGCTGGCGCTGGCGCCGAAGCGCAAAGCTCCGCGCCTGTAAATCCACAGACTCTCCCGGCCGAAACGGAAGCCGCGGCCGCCGGTAAAGCGGCTTCGGACTCGACGCAGGTTGCGCCCGTCTCAAACGCGCCGGCGGAATCGGCCCCGGCACGTCCCGCCGTAGAGACGCCAGCGTCCAGCCCACAGGCCAGCGCCGGAGCCTCCAGCGCGCCGGACCAAGCCGCACAGCAGGTGAAGGGAAGTGCGGCGACGCCCGACGGTGCAAGCATGGGCGACGCCTCTTCGTCCGCAGGCAGGCCCGGACTCGTGATCCAAAACCCCATCCCGGCGAACAGTCCCGCGAGCCAGACACGCCGCGTCGAGGAGCCGCGACGCGAGCCGGAGTATCACCCGGAATACGATAACCGACCGCCGCCCGGACCAGGCTACCCGCCCCCGAACGGCGGGCGACGGCCTCCCCCGCCCGACGGACGTCGTCCTCCTCCGCCTTTCCGGCGGCCATAGGAATAGCCCGCGCGCATAGGTGCGCGGGGCGGAAGCGGCGCGATATTGAGCGAATCGTCTCGCAGGAAAGAGAGGAGACCGCCTTTGGAAAAAGGGGATGTCTTCGTGTGAGCGTTGATGGCGGGGAGAAACCGTTAGATAAGAGAATCCGCGTTCGCCTTGATGCGCTCTGAAGTTAGACGCTCAGTCCGCTCCTGATGGCCTGCACAATTTCGCCCGGACTCGGAGCGACATCCACCACCAATGCTTCTCCTTGCGGCTCTTCCAGCGTCTCGAACTGGCTGCGCAACAGCTCCGGGTTGATGAAATGTCCACGCCTCTTTTTTAAACGCTCCTTGATGAGCGCGTAGTCTCCTTTGAGATAGACCAGTTTGACGTCGTCGCCGCTCTTCAGCCGCTGGCGGTAAGAATCCTTCAACGCCGAGCAGGCCAGAACAACATTCTCTCCGCGCCCGACGCACGTTTTAATCAACTCGGCCAATCTCTCAAGCCAGGGCCGGCGGTCCTCGTCCGTCAGCGGAATCCCCTTGCTCATTTTTTCGATGTTGGCGGGCGAGTGAAAGTCGTCGGCGTCGTAGAACTTCCAGCCCAATTCTGCCGCGAGCTTGAGGCCGATGACGGTTTTACCCGCGCCCGCGACTCCGAATAGGATGATCACCATATTAACTTCTTCACCTGTGGGCGTAAGGCGGCGGATATCCTTGGGAGCCGGGCCACGTTGTCAGAGCCTTCTTCGCCCTGCGCCGTTTCACGAACGTCAACACCCCGATGAGGATCGCGAGCGCGAATGACCCGAGCATCACCGCTACCCCGCCCAGGGCCGTGCCCACGATTTTGCCGGTCACGCCCGTCCCGACCGCCAGGGCGACCTTTTGCCCGTTCGGGTTATCAGGATACTTCGCCGAAACTTCATAGACGCCGGGCTTTTCGATATTAAAATCCAGAACGGAGACGCCGGAGCGGTCTCCGAACGTATATCTCGTGTTTACGGATGACTGCGTCAGTTGGACGGGCTCACCTGTTTCCTTCGAGACCACCGTGCACCACAGCCCGGAGAGCTTATCCCCCGTGTCATAGACCTTGCCGTTAATCACGCTCCGCCGCTCGTAGAAGATCGTGTACTTGCCAGCTTCGGAGAAAGTCATCTCGGCAGTGCCGGGCGCTTCCATCTGCGTCAGTTTGTCCGTGATCTCGCTCAGCCCCTTTATCAGCAGGAAGACGAAAATCCCCACGCCGGCGCAAAGGACGAGTACGGCGAGCCCGTAGTACCAGCGGCTTGGTTTGATTGTCTGGGGTAACAATGTCTTCAACCTCCTTCCCCATCTCAAGATCAAGAAGAGAATCAGAGCTCTCCTTCACACAACCCGAGAGAGCAACAGACATGGCCGTCAACTTCAGCCCCCTGCACGATACGGAAAAAGCGGTTTGCCCTAACTCAACGTGGGAATATACGCGCATCGGGTGTGAAAACGCACATGACCTGAGACGGGCGACAAGAGCGTACCAGAGGATATTGCAAACACGGAAACGATAAATCGAATTATCCACACCCGGCATCGGTCTGAGACGCCCGGCATTTCGCCGATTCAAAATTTCTACAATATTTGCGGCCGCCGTCCGTTTATATAAATAGATGAGATGTCGAGCACACGCGCGATGACCGAGCAAGACCGTCAAATCTCCGAAATCATCGCGGAGGAGCGGTCCCGTCTGCGCAATTTCATCCGCAGACGTGTGACCGACCCTTCGGACGTCGAGGACATCGTGCAGGAGGTCTTCTATGAGCTGGTCGAAGCCAATCGCCTGCTGATGCCGATTGACCACGTGACCGGATGGCTTTTTCGCGTCGCGCGCAATCGAATCACGGACCTGTTCCGCAAGAAGAAGCCGGAGTCTTTCAGCGACACGAAGGTGGAGGACGAAGACGGCGAGGTGCTGCGGATCGAAGATATGTTGCCATCGTCCGCTGCCGGACCGGAAGCGCTTTACGTTCGCAACGTGCTTCTCGATGAGCTTGAGCTTGCGCTCGACGAACTGCCGGACGAGCAGCGTGAGGTCTTCATCGCGCACGAACTCGAAGGGCGGAGCTTCAAAGAGTTGTCCGCGGAGAGCGGCGTTAACGTCAACACCCTGCTCTCGCGCAAGCGATACGCGGTGCTTCATCTGCGCGAACGACTTCAGAGCATTTACGACGAGTTTACGAAGAAGTGAGGGAGACAGCATGAGAAGGATACCGAAGTGGGTCTTTGTAGCAGCGCCCGTCGGGTTCGCGATCTTCATCGCGATTGGCGGCGCAGTGGTGATGAATTTGTGGAACTGGCTGGCGCCGGAGTTGTTCGGCTTGCGGCAAATAACCTTCTGGCAGGCTCTCGGGCTGCTGGCCCTCTGCCGGATTCTGTTCGGAGGCTTTGGCTGTGGTGGCGGCTCTCATCGCTCCAAATCTCGGCGGCGAAGGGATGAGCGCTGGGACCGGATGACGCCCGAGGAACGCGAGAAGTTCCGCCAGGGGCTTCATGAGCGCTGGGGCGTGACGCCGCCGGATTCAGAGCCGAGCGCGTGATCGTAAGATATGCTGGCCCGGTCGCACACGCTTCAATTGGGCGACGTGTAGTTGATAAGAGGAGCAGAGAGGGGCTATGAATTCAAGCAAAAACAGGGCAAGACTCGCGGGCTTACTTTGGCTTTTGACCACAATTACAGGGGGCTTTGGCCTGGTCTACATTCGGTCCAACGTCATCGTACAGGGAGATGCCGGGGCGACCGCAGCTAACATAGTCGCTTCCGAGTTCCTGTTCCGAGCAGCAATCGTCAGCACTCTTTTATCACAGGTCTTCCTGTTCTTTCTCGGACTTGTTCTGTTCCACTTATTTAAGGAAGTTAACAGGCGGCTGGCGACCACATTATTGGCGTCTGCCATGATGACCGTCGGTCTGGCGGTCACGAATACTTTCAATCATTTCGGGGCCTTGATGGTTTTGAGCCAGGCTGACTTCCTGAAAGTGTTCACGCCCGAACAGCTTAATGCCATGGCGCTGGTCTTTCTCAGGCTGGCGAACAGTATCGGACAGGGACTTCTGGAAATATTTTGGGTGCCTTATTATTTCACATTCGGCCTGCTCATCCTCAGGTCCGGCTTCCTCCCGAAGATCTTTGGCATTTTGTTGATGGTCATGGGCGTCGGCTTCGCGATCAATATCTCTCAAAAATTCCTGATCCCGGGATTTTATCCTGAGGCATTCACCCGTTTAGCCATGACGTTTGGCGCTCTCGGTGGACTTCCGACCATGCTGTGGCTGTTGATTAAGAGGGCCAAAGTTCAACCGTCGGGCGGCCACGCTTCCTGATGGGCGCGATGCGCGTCACGACCTGGTAGGTCTTTAAGTTTGCAGACTCTGAGGACGACACTCATGAAAGCTATCGTTTATCGCCAATACGGCTCACCCGATGTTCTCAAGTATGAAGAGATTGAAAAGCCGACCCCTGGGGACGATGAAGTCCTGATAAAAGTCCGCGCGGCTGCCGTCAATCCACTCGACTTCCACTTAATGAGAGGCAAACCGTATCTGGTTCGCATAATGTTCGGGCTGCGCAAGCCAAAGTTCACGCGACCCGGTCGTGATATGGCCGGCCAGGTCGAAGCGGTCGGCAAGAACATAACTCAGTTCAAACCAGGCGACGAGGTGTTCGGCCCGTGCCGTGGGGCTTTCTCCGAGTATACTTGCGCTTCCGAATCGGAATTGGTCATGAAGCCGGAAAAGGTGACGTTCGAGCAAGCGGCTGCCGTCCCAGTGGCGGCCCTCACTGCATTACAGGGTCTTCGCGACAAAGGAAAGATTCAGTCGGGGCAGAAGGTCTTGATCAATGGCGCGTCGGGAGGCGTCGGCACGTTCGCCGTGCAGCTCGCCAAGTCGTTCGGCGCGGAAGTGACGGGCGTATGCAGCACGAGGAATGTGGAGATGTTGCGCTCAATCGGCGCGGACCATGTCATTGATTATACCCTGGAGGATTTCACTAAAGGCGCTGAGCGCTACGACCTGATCCTCGATTGCTTTGCGACCCATTCGTTGTCAGCATTGAGGCGCGTCTTAAATCCTAAGGGAATTTACGTTGGCATCGGAGGTCCGGTTGGCTCGATGACAGGTCTTCTGGCTAGCCTGGTCAAACCGCTTGTCTTGTCACCTTTTGTGAGCCAGAAGTTCGTCACGTTTATAGCGAAACTGAGCAAAGAGGACCTGACCACCATGAGCGAACTCATGGAGGCCGGAAAGGTAACGCCGGTCATTGGCAGGAGCTACACGTTGAGTGAAGTGCCTGAGGCCATACGGTATCTGGGAGAAGGACACGCTCGGGGAAAAGTGATAATAACTATGGAGCATAAGAACACAACCTGACGGCCGCCAACTCTGCCACAGATTAATCACCGTCAAGCAGAAGTATTCTCTTTAAGTATGGCCGCCCATTCCTCATGCCGTAGCGGACTTCTTTGAGATACAGGCGGTTGTGCAGAATCCCGCCATTGAAATCGTAAGTGCAGACGCCCCTCCTGCATTGCTCTAGCGGTCTGGTCTCTCTAAATGGAAGCTCCTCTTGCTCTCGGCTCCTCAGCCACTGTTCAGCCTTCGCAAGCTTCCTGAAATCTCTGACCTCAAACCTGTCCTTGGCATCATCCGCCGCCAGGGAATGCTCGATGACGATTCTCACCTTCCCCACGAAGGGACGGCGCGCATCAAGGCTGCCCAGGTTTTTCGACATAAAAGCCACGTCCAGCGCGTCAACAAGCCGCTCAATGGCCGAGCCGGATTGCGTGGAACTGCTGCCGGCGGAGTTAGCATCCGCCTCCCAACTGGTGAGCGAATACTTTTGTTGAAGATTCTTATAGACCACCGCGGTCACGTCCTCAGACTTGCCCGCGGCCCGCACCTTCAGTTGAAGCCTGTAGTTTAGCCCGGCGACCACCTGTTGCTCTGCGCTCTCAATCGAAAGCAGGTGGACGCGAGCGCCTGTCTTGCGGCCCGCGGCAGTGGCGGCGAACCTTGCGGCTGAGACGACCTCCGGATCGTTAGTGGAAGCGGCGGCATAAGCGCCCGCGATAGCGTCTTGCTGTGCCGAAACTACTGACAGCCCTCCCAAAACGACGTGGAATGCGGCGATGAGCGCCACGACGCGCCAGCTTTTTTTCATAATCTCTCCTTCTACAGAAGTCTGAAC
The DNA here is from genome assembly GCA_036392495.1 of Pyrinomonadaceae bacterium. Classification (GTDB taxonomy): domain Bacteria; phylum Acidobacteriota; class Blastocatellia; order Pyrinomonadales; family Pyrinomonadaceae; genus QHXM01. The sequence continues at coordinate 11,313 of DASVXV010000137.1, forward strand.
TGAGTCACACGCCCGCAGGTCTTCATCCCCGTGCAGTTATTAAAAATCTTACGGAAATAAGAGACGAGAACAGTTCAGCATCTGCGAAACTTCACAAGCTCCCTTTTAAGATGAGTAAGACATGGCGACCGGAGAGCGAAATGACCTGCGCGGCCCCGTGCGTAAGACAGGGCGGAGCGATTAATTTGCGGTCGCCCCGCGGCGAAATGGCTTCATGTTCATAAATCCAGCGCGGAACGCGGGTCGGCAAAGTAGCTTTCCAGCCGTTGGAAATACCTGCCGACGTGCAGGCCGTCCATCAGAGCATGATTCACCTCGACCGAGACGGGCAATTTAATTCGGTCGCCGTCTTCGCGATACTTGCCGAACGCGATTTTAGGGACAGATTCCTGTCGCCCCCCTTGCCGTGCGTGAGAGATGCTGGTGAATGCGGCCCAGGGGATGACCGAATGGTAAATGAGATCGTCCTGGTCCGCGCGGTCGTAAAGTTGAACCCCTCCGGCTTTGACGCTCTCGATGGTCGCCCTGGCGCGGGCCTGGAAGAGCTGGAAGTTTTCCTCGTAGTCGAAGTAGGCGAAGGTGAAGGTGTCGTCTGCCAGTAAAATGGTCGTGCCGCCGTGGACGCGGTCGTGGACGAGCACACGGTCGCCGCGAAGCCTGTAACGGAACGGCTCGACCTCATTGGCCGCCCTGATTGAAAGGAAGTGGTACGCGATGAAGAAGGAGACCTCTTTTGTGGTGCGCGTCAAATCCCGTAGGGGCGTGACATCAACCTCGGCGCAGATATTGAAGAACGGATTATGGTAGCCCTTGAAGAACTCGAAGTGGTGGCGGCGGGTCCAGGTTTCAATATCTAAATATCTAGGCATCTGACTATTATTTCCAGGCAAAACGCTTCTTTGATGAAACGAATCAACTCGGGCCGAGCATGAAGGATGCGCCTGCCATTTGTAAAGACGAACCTGAAAGACAGGCTCGCGTAGCGCCCCATTGAACGATTTATCAGGCGTCACCCTTCAGAAAAGAGAAGCCAGAGCGACAGCGCCCCTCCAATGCAGAAGAATACAGCGCCGATTGACCCGACTATAGTTGAGGCGAAGTATAGTCTGAAAGTGGTCGCAACTCGCGCGTCGCGTGGATTCTGCCGGTGATAAAGAATTGTGATCCGGTCGCCGACGTTGTGTCTGGGCGGCCTGCTCGACATAGAGTCCGTGAACTCTCGCGTGATGCCGTCGGCGGCAATAAATCTGACGATTGGCGCATACGTGTAGCTGCCTTCGTCATAGACTTCGTGCAGGCCTATAACCTCCCCTTGAGTTTGTACTGATTCTCTAATAAAGCGCTTGGTCCGGCGTCGTAAAATGAAAGAAAGTACTAATAAGAAGCCCCCGATGGCGGTGAATATCAGAGGCGCGAGCGCAGTTTCGAGGAACAGAAACATTTTATCAATACCGTAAGTCTGATGCCCGCCGACCGAATCAACTCGCCGCCCGCCGCTGGCGTTTTCGCTCAAGGCTCTTCGCGACCAACTCAAGCCCGACACGATCAATCCCGACGACGGCCTCAACCTCCTGCTCCGTGAGCCCTGCTTTCATGGCCTCGCCGCGCGGGTCCCTGAGGAATTTTGCGCGCGCGCGTTCATCAACGTAAAGCTTCGCCAGGAAAGCCTCGAAACGTGATGCGCTCATGCCGCCGCTTCCTCCTCGGATTCCGCAATCAGTCGCGCGCGACCGCGTGAGAGCGCAGCGCGGGCAAGATCAAGCTGTTCCAGAAGGCATTCGATTGCTGGAAAATCGCCGTCCCGCTCAAGAATGACCGTCAGGGAGCGCGGCGTGCGCGCGGCCGTTTCCGCGAGCAACTCGTAAACCGGCTCGGGTACGTCATGCAGATGGTCGTCAAGCAGTCGTCGCGAGCCCTCAGCGCCGATCCATTTCCCGCCGGCCAGGTGAATCGCTGCGACTCGCTCCGTAGGGATACGCGCGATGAATTCTCCGGGGTCGAAGTTGAAGTTCAAAGCGTTCGCGTAAAGGTTGTGCAGGTCCAGTAGAAGGTCGCAGTTCGAGCCGCGTATGATCTCGGAGACCCACGTCGCTTCGTCGCGGTCGCTTCCGGGCGGGTCAATCAATGTGGCGACGTTCTCGACCTGCGGCGCACAGCCGACGATCCTTCTCGCGCGTGCGAGGTTCGCCAGGGCTCCGTCAATGGTCGCAGCGGTGCGGGGCGGCGCTGCCAGATGTCCGATTTCGACGCCGCCGCCGCGCACGAAGGCCAGATGCTCCGACCACGAAACCGGCTCCACCTCCGCGCAGAGTCGGGCCATCCGGTCGAGCCGCTTCGGTTCGACGGCGGTAGATGAGGCGAGGCCGAGCGAGACTCCGTGCAGCGTGACAGGCGTCTGGGCCGCCAGGGTTCTGAGCGCACGGCGCTCCTGGCGCGGGGCGTTAAAGTAGTCGTCGGCGATCACCTCGACCAGATCAATCTTGTCGAGATTCGACAGAATACCGGCCGCAAGTCTGGGTCGCCAGCCGAGGCCGACACGATCTTTCAAGACGGGCATCCTCATCATCCTCCGCACCCCCCGCAGCCACCGCCACATCCGCCTCCGCCGCAGGAACTCCCGCAGGAACTGCCGCACGAAGAGCCGCACGAGGAGCTGGAGGCTGATTTCTTTGGTTGCGGGAAAAGCGTGCTCGTGTAAGCGTAAGCGTCGCCTGTCAGCGCGCCGATACCGAAGGCTGACGCCAGCATCATTGCTTCGACGCCCCCGCTACCTGGACTAACGAAAGAGGCTCTTCTCTTCAAACCGAGGCAAAGTATCTGGACGTCCTTAATCATGGCCGCCCCAGCGGCGGTCAGGCGTGGGAACGAAACTTTGGCCGCGACGACAATCGCGACAATCATCAGGATAATCAGGAAAGCAATGTTGGTTCGCCCACGTTCGATGGCCAGGTAAATCTTGATGACCCCGACCCCGCCGAGGATGAAGAGGGCCACAATGAAGCGCAGCCCGCGAGCCCGCGTCACGGACTCGTCAGGCAGAAGGCCGACTCTTTTCAACGTGTCCTCATACGGCACGCAGGCCGCCTTCAAATTCGGGTCATTAAACATCGAGGACGCCATGCCGGGCAGCGAGAATTTTTCCAGTAACGCTTTTTCGATGTCCCGGCGAACCGAACCCGGCCCGGCTGTCTCCGCACGCTTGATCTGCGTTCCGTCGGCGACGAGGAGCCCTCGGTCAATGAGCGAGACGAGCGCGACGCGCAGCACTTCATCTTCTCCGCCGCGCAGGTAGGCGATTAAATACGGGTCGCTGAGGTCAAGTTGGGGAACTCTTGCGGATTCGGATATGCGGCGAATGATAACCAGGGCCGCGATAACTGCGACGGAGAGAATCAGATAAAAGAGAAGAAATTCGGGGCCGCGCAGGTCGAAGGGGTTCACGAATCGTCACCTCACGAGAGGGCATTGGCCCTCGCCCACATCGAGCGTGACAGCTCGATAAGATGAAAGAGAGTCTGGGCCGCCACGCCGGGGGCCAGCTTTCTTTCCTGCCGGGCTTCGGAAATCCGCGAGACTTCCTCGGTCCGCATAGCCGCGTCCGGCATCGAAGCCGCGACTTGATGAAGGGCCTCTTTGGGCGAAGCCACAGGTCTTCCTTCCAGTTCCAGCAGGGTCGCCGCGCACGAACGGAGCGGCCCGGCCATGTCGGCAATCATGGCGACGAGCTGCTCTTCGCGCAGCCCGCGCGCGATATATGCTTCGCGCGAGCGCAGCGTCAGGTTCAGCAGCGTCTGTTTCAGCCGGACGATTGCATCAGTGCGCGAGACGGTGATGCCTGTGAAAGGATCGTCGCCGTATAAGACGCGCCGCCGCCGCGTGATGTCTGCGAATTTGACCGCGAAAGCCTCCATCGCCGGGCGAAGCTCCGACTCAAGTAGAAACATCGCCCTCAGCCGGATTACAGCCTGAGCCAGCCGGAGCGGCTCGCGAAGTTGGTCAGCTTGGCTTTGCTCGAACGCAGAGAGCACGAGCAGGAGGTTGACATCTGAGGTCGGACGCAACTGCCCTTCCGCCCCGCTGCCGTAGAGGACGACCGCGCGTAGGTCATCCGCGAAAGCGCTTCGGGCCTGTTCGACGAATCCGGTCAAAACGCGCCCCACGTTCGGCGGAAGAGTCTCGATGAATTCCTCTGTCATGCCCGCGAATTCTATGAGTAGTGGCGAAGGCGGTCAAGGTTTTCGTCGGCTCGAAGAGTGAATAACCCAAGTTGCCAGTTATCAATTGCCACTAGCTTCAGCTAGTGGTTCAGGGTGCTCTAGTTCTTTCGGCTTGAGCCGAACTGTGAGGCTCAAGCCGTAAGAAACTGGATGTTATGTGTCATTCGGCTCAAGCCGATCCTTTTTAACCATCTGTGTCCACTAGCTGAAGCTAGTGGCAATTGAAATGATTTCCAAACAGCTATAACTGGCAACTTGGGTTAAATAGGATTCCCAGGCCGACACACTGCTCCGAGGTCAATAACTATTAAAGAGCTTTTTAAGCTCAAAAGCTTGCTACGCAGGTTGGCGTTTACTACGATAGGGCCTGGATGAAAGGTTTGGCGCATTACATCGGCGAGGTGCTGGACGGAAAGTACCGTATCGAAAAACTGCTCGGGCAGGGCGGGATGGGCGCGGTCTATCTGGCGACGCACCTGGGGACGGAGCGCCCCGTGGCGCTCAAGATCATCGCGCCGGACTTCATGCGCAACGACGAGTTCATCGAAAGATTCAAGCGCGAGGCCAGGGCCGCTGGCCGCCTGCGCCACCCGAATGTGGTTGACGTGACGGACTTCGGTTTCGCGCAACGTGGGCCGGAGCGCGTCGCCTATCTGGTGATGGAGTACCTGGACGGCTGCACGCTGGCGGACGTTCTGGCCGAAGAACGAAAGCTGTCGCTGGATTGGGTGGTGGACATCCTTGAGCAGATCTGCTCGGCCGTGGACGAGGCGCACCAGCAAGGCATCGTGCATCGTGATCTGAAGCCAGACAACATCTGGCTGGAGCCGAACCGCAGGGGCGGCTACACGATCAAGGTATTGGATTTCGGCGTCGCCAAAATGGCCGGAGATGGAAGCTTTCCGGGTCTCTCCGTTCCGCTCGAACCAGAGACCACCGTGGACCCGGAGCACACGGCGACCGTCGCCGCGGATTTATCAGAGCCGTTAGCCAGAACCCGCGCCGCGCACGCCTCTGAACAATCCGAGGCCGCAACGCTTCTGGACGCGACGGTGGCCGCTGATGATGAAGGGCAGCGGACACGCATCTTTGATACAACGGTGCCGACGCAGCAGCTTAATCAAGGCGAGCCGTTGGCGTCGGAAGCTGTCACTCAATTGTTAGAGGCACCCGCACGCGAGGGGGAAGAGAGCACGCTCCGGCTCAAGCCGGATACACATGACCGTGCGGCCACGGTCGGCGCGAACTCGAAAGGCGTCCTGACACAGGTCGGGTCTCTGCTCGGCACTCCGCTCTACATGTCGCCCGAGCAATGTCGCGGCGAGGAGTTGAGCCCGCGTTCGGACCTCTACAGCCTCGGCGTCATCACGTTTCAGATGCTCACGGGTGAAACCCCTTTCAGCGGGGACTTGCAGACGGTGATGCGCCTTCACCAGGAAGCGCCGCCTCCGCCGCTCAGAGAGAAGAACCCGAAAATCTCAAAGAAAGTCGCGCTGCTGGTGGAAAGCGCGATGGCAAAAGACCCTGAGGCCCGCCCGACCAGCGCTGCGGCTTACGCGACGGCGTTGCGCGCAAACATGGAAGGCGTCGGCTCGTTGCTGCGGCGCGCCTTCGCGCTCTACAGCGAGCGTTTCCCGCTCTTCCTGCGAATCTCTTTGCTCGCGCACATCCCCGTAGTGCTGATGACCGTGCTGCTGATACTGATGGACGTGGCCGAGGTGAAACACTGGTTCCCGAAAGCCGTGGAGCTCTGTCTCACGGTAGTGCTCAACTTGCTCTCGGTCGTCATCACCTTTCTGGCCAATTCCGTGATCGCCGGGATGACTGTCCTCATGGTCATACAGTTGACGCTCGCGCCGCTCAGGCCCGTGCAAATCCGCCCGGCTTTCGCCAGCCTGAAAAAACGTTGGCGGCCCTTCCTGGCAACCAGTATCCGCGTCGGCCTGAGAATCCTTTTCGGGTTTCTCTTACTGATTATCCCTGGCATCGTGATGATGGTGAGATATACGCTTTACGCGCCCATAGTGCTGGTGGAGGGGTTGGAGAAGAAGGCTGCGCTGAAACGCGCACGCGAACTGGTGCGCCGCTCCAGACTCACTGTCGTAAAGGTCGTCTTCCTGCAAGTCGTTATCCCGATGGTCGTCACCGGAATTGCCGCGGGGCTGGCCGGGCTCAATTTCAAAGATAAGAGTAACTCCGCCCCGAGAGTTTACGGGCATCTCTTTACGCTGCTCAACATCCTCATCGTCCCGCTTGTTTCGATCATGGTGGCGCTCCTCTATATGAAGCTGAGACAGGTCAGCGGCGAGCAGCTCAGAAACGCTCTGGAGCAGGTTGAGACGCAGGAGGTGCCGCGGAGCCGGTGGCAGCAGCGTATGCGGCTGAGTCTCCACACGCGTTCGAGCAAGCATTGAGTTTCGGCGCGGCGCGCCCCGCGACGGTTGACAACCAGGATGGGCGTCAATATTGTTTCCACAAAACGGCGACCCGATTGCAGGATTCAGCTTCCGACTAGTGCAGAGTAATGAAAGTTTTTGGTTTTAATCAATTGCCACTAGCTTCAGCTAGTGGACAGGTTGGACAGAAAAAAGTTCGGCTTTAGCCGAAAGGTTTGGCTAAAGCCAAATCTTTTTGTTGCTCATACCTCCAGCTAAAGCTGGAGGCAATTGAAAAAAACTTCAATTACA
>DASVXV010000138.1:0-14002 GCA_036392495.1 Pyrinomonadaceae bacterium
TGTGGATTCACGAAGGCTGGACGACGTATCTCGAATGCCTCTACGTCGAATACATGTACGGGCACGACGACGCCATCAGATACGTCAACGGTTACAAGTCAAAGGTGCGGAACCAGCAGCCCGTAATCGCGGAGCGCGGGACGAACAGCACCCCGCCGCAGGATCAATACTTCAAAGGGGCGCTATTCCTCAACACGCTGCGGAGCGTCGTCAACGACGACAAGCGTTGGTGGGCGCTGCTCAGGGATTTTTACCAGCACTTCAAGTATCAGAACATCATGACGGAGGATGTGGCCGCGTTCTTCAACCGCAGGACCGGGCGGAATCTGACGCCGATCTTCAACCAGTACTTGCGCCGCACCGCGCTCCCAGTCCTGGAGTTGAAGTTCGACGAGGCACGGGGCACTGTCTCTTACCGTTGGAAGGCTGAAGAGCCGGGTTTCGCGATGCCGGTCGCCGTCGGCACGCCCGGCCGCTGGCAGATAATTCAACCCACGACTGAATGGAAGACTATGAAGACGGCGCTCAAGAAGGGTGAGTTCGAGGCGGCGACGGACCTGTACTTCATTGAAGTCAGCAAATCATAGCCCTAAGGGGCGTGGGAGATCATCGAACTGAAGGCCGGACCTCACAGTCAATTGATGTATGTATGAGTTAGGCATTGATGTGAACTTTAGCGCGGGAGAGTCGGTCAGGTAAGCAAGGTGTAAATAGCTACTACGAACATCACAAGTAGAACCAAAGTATGCAAGACGAGCCATAGAGTGAATACATTGGAATTTAAGTTTTCAGCTATTTAGCTGTATGCTGAAAACATGCACAAAGAACACATCAAACTCAGCCAAGCAGACCATGACTTTTTAATGTCCATCATCTCGAAAGGTCAACTTCCGGCCAGAGTCTTCAAAAGAGCCACCGCGCTTTTGGAACTCAATCGCGGCCAGACCTTATGCGCAGTCTCTCGGACTTTGCAAGTCAGTTATCAAACTGTCGCCCAGTGGCGAAACAACTATCAATCAAGCGGATTACACTCTCTCGAAGACAAGCCGCGCAGGGGTCGTCCCATTCGCATTTCGGGCAAGCAGCGCGCTCAACTGACCGCTTTAGCTTGCAGCACACCGCCTCAAGGCCGCGCGCGTTGGACATTGCGCCTCTTGGCAGACCGTGCCGTTGAGCTAGGCTATTGCGAGAGCCTGTCGCATACTCGTGCGCGAGTGATTCTGAAAAAAACTGTCTCTCCCCCCATCTGAAGAAACAATGGTGTATCGGCACGATGGACTCTCAATTTCTAGCACGCATGGAACAGATTCTGGCGCTCTATGCCTTGCCATACAGCGAGCAATATCCTGTGGTTTGTTTCGACGAGCGCCCCTGTTTTCTCATCGGTGATCATGTCGCTGGCCTTGAAATGAAAGCAGGCCAAGTAGCTCGCCAGCATTATGCTTATGAGAAGAACGGCTCATGTGCGCTTTTGATGGCAATTGAGCCTCGGACAGCCAAACGCCTAGCCCTGATCTTCGATCAACGCACTAAACGAGAGTACGCACTGTTTATGAAAGCGTTGGCTGGCAAGTATCCGCAAGCCGAGAAGATCAGAGTCGTGCAAGACAGCTTGAATACTCACTCGATAAGCTCTTTCTATGAGACCTTCAGTGCAGAAGAGGCTTTCTCTCTGAGTCAACGCTTTGAGTTCTACTACACGCCGAAGAGTGCCAGTTGGCTCAACATGATTGAGATCGAGTTTGCTGCACTGTCGAAGCAATGCTTGTCGAGGCGCATCGCGACCAAAGAAGAGTTGACGAGAGAGGTCTTGACGATTGTCAAAGAGCGTGAAGAGAGAGCCATCAAGATTGATTGGCAGTTCTCGATTGAGTCAGCCAGAAATAAGTTGAACAGGCATTACAGAGAAGTCAATGCTGAGAATGCTCAATATCAGAAAACTTAGTTTCCAATGTAGTGAATCTCTTAGGCTCGTCCTTTTTGTAAACCTTTTCAGTGTGTCCGCAGTACAAATATCCTTTCCGATAGGTGTAAAAGTGCGTAATAGCCATCACGAAGACCGCAACGATACAAAAAGAGGCTGCGCCTTTTGAGAGTTCACCTGACCTGACTATTCCGAGCGCAAACAACATGGCTAATATTGTACTGACTCATTCGGACTTTTGAAACAAAACTGCTTAAAGCAGCAGGGTCTCGACGCGGTGCGCGTGCACCATCTCTTCACAAGGCGACCAGGCGAAGACTGTGAAGCGTCCGTCCTGTGATGCCACGAGGGCCACAGAGTCTCGCTGATCCTGAACGAACTGCGCCGCGGAGAGGTGGCGCGTCCCGCCAAACTGGACGGGATGCACGACCGAGGCCACGTTGCCGACAATGGGTTCTGTGATGATCACCTGTTCGACCTGGGCATTCCCTTCGCGATGCCCGATCTTCGCGCCGAAGGCGAGCAGCTCGTACTGATCGCTGATGATGGTCGCGCCATCCACAGCCGTCAGTCCCCCGATAGCTTCGACTGAATCAATGAGCGATTCCTGCCAGAGACGCCTGTTCCGCACCTCTTCGTCCTGCCGCATGAGGTCTGCCAGCTCCGTGAACGGCGGCGCGACCGCGTAGGGAACGGGCCAGACGATAGATTCACGCCAGGCTGTTGTGCCCTGTGGAATGACCAGGAGGCTTCCGCCGCGCCCGTGCGCGCGCATCGAGGCGGACAGTTGAACGAGCACGTTGACGGAGTCGTCGCGGACGCCGGGCGAGCCGAAGGCGAGCAAAGAGGTGAGAAGCGCGGGGCAGTCCGGAAGGCTGGTGCCCTCTTCGTCCACCACTTTGATCTGGTCCCCTTTGAGGACCACGACGTTGACGAACTTGCCAGTGTCCTGGCCGCGGCGATACTTGACCACCAGCAGCCCCGGCTCGATGACCTCCAGCACGAAGCATAGCCTGGGAATCGTCCGTGTAGTTCCCCAGACGCACAGTTGGTCGCGGTCGTGCCAGACGCCCAGGTGAATGCCCGGACGCTCCACCGCGGGCGCGAGCCTTGAGAGGGCCGTCGGGTTAAGCGGAAGCAGCCGCTCGAATTCAAGCGGCTGCCCAGCCTGTTCGGGCGGGAGGAAGGCCAGCGAAATCTTCGGAGAGTAGCCTTCTTCGCGCTGGAGGCTCGCCCAGAACGCTGCATCAATGATGGCTTCTATGGCCGCGGCATCCGGTTGCGACGCCAGCTCCTGCCGGTCATGGCGTCGCGCCTCGCCGGAGAGACGCGCAAAGTGCGCCTGCACCAGGGCGGAGACAGCGCGGGCTGCTGGGTATGCAGGTTCCGTCATCCCTTTTCACTTAGCCGCCTCGCCCGTGACCGTGAACTTGATGTCGCGCGCGCTTTGGGCGAGCCTGATGTCGTTGCCGTTAAAGGCCTCCACCACGCATCTGTAGGAGCCTGGCGAGAGCGGCTTGTCCAGCACGTAAGAGGTCCCGTCAACGCGCTTGTTGATGTAGTCGTAGTTGGTCTGAGCGCCGGAAGAGCTGTCTGCGTAGATGCTGAATTTGTAATAGGCCGCGTCGGGGTAAGCCTCCCACTTCACCTCTATATCGCTCCCGCCGATCTTCGCACCAGCTTTCGGATTCAGAAGCTTCAGATCGCTCTTGAAAAGGTTCGTGTCGGGCGCGAAATATGTCCGGTCCGCTTCGATGTTGTACTTGGCGGATTGAACGATGCCCGAAGTGGCGAAGACATAATAGGGGGTGTCGAAGACTTTCACGGTCAGCCCTTCGTAAATTCTAGGGGGCACGTCCTTGATTAAATACTCGCCCGCACTGTCAGTCTTCGTGACGAATGTTTCGCCGCTACATCCGCTCACGTACTGGCTGAATTTTTCGCACAGCTTGACTTCGACCCCGGCGACCGGCTGCCCGTTATAAAAGACCTTGCCCTGCACGTTACCTTTGCCGGGGGCTGGCTTCTCTTTTTCCACGCCTGTGCCGGAAGGAATCGTGCCGTCCGTTTTAGGCTCCGATGGCGTCGGGCTCGTTTCCGTCGTGGCCTCGGGGCTGGCGCCGGGCTGTGCCGACGAATTGGAGGTCGTGAGGTTTGTATTGGAAGACGAACAGCCCAGCGCGAACAGCGCCGAGACCAGGATAGTAGCAATCATTTCTTTGCCTTTAATGAACATGTGTCTCATTTATATGCCACCTTGCTTGAGCATGATGATTGTCCTCTCTCCCTCAGCGTTGATGATGGCTGTCATCTCAGCGCCCACAAGAATAATGTTTGAATCCGTCTCCCTGATGATCCGTGTCGGCTTGATCTTCTCCGTGTACCACTTCACGATTTTGTCCATTGAATCTGAAGACTGCAATTGAAGGAAATTACCTTTGGAAACGTCCCTCATCTCCATCATCGTCTCGGCGCCGGGGTAGATCCAGGCGCGGTCAATGCTGCTTCCCTGCGTAGCGACTCCCGGCGGAGGCGGAGGCTGCGGCGGAGGTTGTATGGGCGGGAGTTCCCGTTTGATCACAATCTGTGGAGGAGCGGGCGTCGCCGCGGGGCGATTCCACAGCATGATGAGCACGCCGGTCAAAATAAGGCCCACGACGATGATCGAGCCGAGAAGCAGCCAGTTCGTGGGGGCTTTTTTCGCCTCCAGGCTGCGATTTGTGGGCTGCGCCTGCGGATGGATAGGGCTCGTCGCCTGCGCCAGTCCGCCAGGCCGCTCATAAGCGTTTGGATCAAACGAAGCCTGCGGTTCAGGCGTGTCGAGCAGACGCGTCGTCCCTTCGGTCACGCTTTCCGGATTCAAAGAGCGTTGACCGCATCTCCTACAGAATCGAGCCCCACCAGGGATTTCCGCGCCGCAATTTGTACAGACCGAAGTTTGCTGCATATGAAATAACAATAGATGAGCTTTCAGGGACGCGCAAGCGGCGGCTTCGGGCCACAAATCTCAACAGAAAAGAGACGCCTCCGGGCCCGCGCTCCTTCGGTCAAAAGGTCCTCATTTTCTGGGGAGCATTGACGCCAGCGTCTCGAAAGAGTCGTGGACGGCGCTGTAGGACTCTTTTAATTCAGCGTCGGTCCCGCTTTCGGCGTCATCCTTAAATTCCGAGAGCGCCTCGCCGAACCTTTTCAGCCCTTCTTTAAACTCGCCCAGGTACTTCTCATCCGTGCCGGCGGGCACGCCGAGTTTGAGAATCGCTTCGCCGAGCGAGACCAGTTCAGCGGCCTTCGCTCGAATCGTTTTGAAGTCATTCTTCGGCAGCGCTTCGTGTTCCAAAGGGTGCAGCACGTCATGGAACTGCTTGTACTCTTTGACGCTGAATCCGTGACGCCTCGCCCCAGGCTCTGTCGCGCCATCAGCGAGCGAAACAGCGGCCGTCCACGAAAAAAGGGCCAGGGCCGTAACGATTAAGAGTGTCGGTCGAAGGGCTCTTCTCACTATCAAATCCTTTCGTCTGAGTCGAAATAAATTATGAGTTCGTCCTAAGCTTATAACAGCACAAGATAAAAGATGTAAATCGCGCAAACGGTAAAGGGCGGGCAGTCCGATGCGGGGACCTGGCCTGAATGATTCGCCGGGAGTCGTCTCGATTACCGGTTCGCGTGTGGATTCGATTCCGCGCCCCATTTTCTCTCAGACCTTGCCGCTTGGCGCAACACGCTCTTTCCTCTATGATGACTGCGAAACCCCCGTTTAATCTGTTGAGTTGCGGCGGCTCCCTCGCGAAACGTCGGAATGTCCAGGCTTCGCTGAAGAGATGAGAGAACTGAAGAATAAGATCAGCACCGTGCGGGAACGTGTGACGCGTAAGCCTCAGGCAGTGGAGGTCGAGCAGGGCCTGGAGCGCCTGAGCCACTTGCTCGACGGGTTGTTCCGCATTCCCGGCACCGCCTGGCGGTTCGGCCTTGACGCGATAGTCGGCCTTATCCCGGGCGTCGGCGACACGGCGACTGCGCTCGCTTCCTTTTACATTCTGGCGGCGGGCGTGCGCTACCGCGTCCCTAAAGTGACGCTCCTGCGCATGGGTATCAATATCGGCATAGACTACCTGGTCGGCGTGATCCCTGTCATCGGCGACGCGTTTGATTTCGTCTGGAGATCGAACGAGAGAAATATGGAGCTGATCCGCAAGCGCGCGACCGTCTCCGGGGCTGCGGCCAAACAGGGTCGCCGGAGCGACTGGATCTTCGTCGGCGTGATTATCCTGATCTTAATCGGGATGCTCGTGGGAACGGTTCTCTTCGGCGTCTATCTGCTGACGCTCGTCATCAGGGCGATATTCGGTAGCTAACGTCTTTCTCGGTCCAAACCTATAAAGGCCGCGCGCGTGGTCTTAGTGATCGCGCGCGTAGTCTTTGATGTAATCCTTCATCCTGAACTGAAACCGGCTGAGCCCATAATGCTTGGCCTCCTTCATCGCCTGCTCCAGCGTCCACCCGTCGTGCGAGATACGATAAACGGCGATGATGAGACCTGTGCGATCCTGGCCGTGATTGCAGTGGACGAAGACCGGCCAGTTCCTGGAATCGTTGATAATCGCCAGCACCTTCTCGACCTGTTCGTCCCCTGGCCTCCCAAAACCCGGCAGCGGCACATTGAAGTAGTTGATGTGGGCGCGGCGCGCCTCCTCCGCTTCTGCGCCCGCGTCTTCGGTCCCGTTGCGCAGGTTGATGATGGTTTTAATCTTGAGTTCGGCCAGCCTGCGGATGCCCCCAACGCGGGGCTGCGCGCCGCGATAAAGGTGCTCGTTGACCTGATGAAATCGTGGCAGGAGTCTTTCCTGAGACGCGCTCTGCGTCGCAGCGACCGTTACGGACAACAGCAGCGCCGCCACAGGAAGACTCAATTTACTGAATCGTGGCCCCTTCATTCTGATGGCCTTAGATGGAAACGGACGGATGAAAGATTTGTTTACCCTTCTGTTCAGCGCTCGGCGCTTGCGGTTGCCTTCATCTTTGCGCTTCAACTGCTCTGCGACGCGGATGCCTCTTGCATCGTCTGCGAGGCGAGCAGGCGGTCGAGCGCCGAGGAGAGCATCTGTAGGCCGCGCTCACCGGCTGCGAAGCTCTTGAGCTTGCCCTGAGCGTCAAAGAGATAATAGGCAGGCACGTACCCGTGCTCGTTCTGGAAAGCGTCGCGCAGCGTGTGCTGGTTGTCAATAGCGCACGGCTCTGTAATGTTATGCTTACTGATCGCTTCGCGCACGGCCTCCACGTCCGTGTCCGCCTCGTAGCGCGGCATGTGTATGGCGATGACGCGAAGGCCCGCCTCACGCTTCTCCTCACGCCACTCGTTGACGCGCGGCATGTTCTCTTTGCAAATCCCGCAACTGACCGACCAGAAATGCACCAGCGTGGGACGGCCCTGCGCTTCGACCTCGGCATGCGCCTGCGTGCCACCGAACCACTCGGTCGCCCCGTCCAACTTCGGCATCTCTGTCCCGATTCTCATTGGCATGATAAATACCTCGTAAATCGTAAATCGTGAATCGTAAATCGTGTTTTCCTCCATTCACGATTTACGATTCACGATTTACGGCCTTTAGGCTTTGATCGTTTCCTGTCCCGGTTTCCATTCGGCCTGGCAGAGCCCGCCCGTTTGCAGGGCCTGAATGACGCGCAGCGTCTCTTCGGCTGAGCGCCCGATGTTGAGATCGTGAATCACCTTGTAGCGAAGGGTGCCTTCAGGGTCAATCACAAAGAGCCCGCGCAGCGCGATGCCTTTGTCTTCGATCAGGACGCCGTAATCGCGCGCGACCTGCTTGGTCGAATCGGCCGCCAGCGGGTACTTGAGGTCGGCCACGCCGCTCTTGTCGCGCGGCGTATTGATCCAGGCGCGGTGCGAATAGACCGAGTCGGTCGAAACGCCTATGATGTCCGCGCCGATGGCTTCGAAATCTTCGTAGCGGTCGCTGAAGGTGGTCAGCTCCGTCGGGCAGACGAAAGTGAAATCCAGCGGGTAGAACAATAGGACGAGCCACTTGCCCTTGTAATCCGAGAGTTTGACGTTCTCTTTCAACGTCTCAAGGTTTTTGGTCGAAGCCATATCGAAATCCGGCGCCGGCTGTCCGATCATGGCTTTATCAACTGCTGTTGCTGTCGCTGTCGCTTGCATAATCCTCCATCCCTTTTCCTGTTCATCGCACGCGCGAAATCTTAGAGCTTTCTGCCGCGCGCGCGTGTCGTATTCTTAAAAAACTTACATGATTGCGATTCACTCGCGGCAATCAGGACATAATCCCCTGAGCGTCAGGTGGACGGACTCCGGCTTGAAGCGCGTCCTTTTGGCCGCGGCGCGCACGAGGTCCGGCGCGACCGCCAGATCGAAATCAACCAGCTTCCCGCAACAAGTGCAGAGAGCATGATCGTGCCGATCCGTCTCGCGGTCGTAGCGGCTCGCACCGTTGCCGAAGCTGATCTCGTGGATCAGCCCGGCCTCTTTCAGATATTTCAGGGAATTATAGACGGTCGCGTAGCTGATGGAAGGCAGACGCCGCCGCGCCGCCTCGAATATCTCGCCGGCCGTCAGGTGATTCTCGCTCTCGCGAATCACCTGAAGCACGGCGTCGCGCTGACGCGTGAGCGCCCTCACCCCACCCTGATCTCCGCTACCTGAATTCATGATTGTCTTTAAACTGGAATTAGAATAATTCTAAATCAGGGATTTGTCAAGCACGGAAAGCTGGTGCATTTCTTTCGGGCCGATTCGGTGAAGGCGTTTGAGAAAAGTCATGCAGCGAGTCACGAAGTGACGGCAGAGTGTAGCCAGGGGCAAGCCGCAGGCGCAGCCCCTGGAACAGAGTGAATAAATATTCCGCGTCCTGGAGGGACGCGAGGTCTGTCGCCCTTTCAGGGCTTTAAGAACATTATCTGAACGTGACCAGGGGCTGCGCGCTTCAGCTTCGCTTCCGCGCTTACCCCTGGCTACACTCTGCCGCTCCTTCGGAGCTTGTTGCGTGGTTTTCGATATGGCGCTCTCGGATGGTTGCGAGCGACCGATTATAACTTCGGGTGGCGGTCAACGAATTCGATGAGCGCGCCGACGTAGTCCGTGAAAGATGGGCAGTGGATGCCGTGCGTTGAGAGGAGTTCGGTCGCTTGCGTCGTGTCATATGTCTGGTTGAGAAAGAAGTAGGGCACGCCGGCGTGCGGCAGGCCAGTGATGGTCGGCGAAAACGGCAGCGACAGGCTCGTGCGAACGAGTTTCGGCGGAACTGTGAGGCGCGAGCCACGACCCGCCAGCGCTTTGGCGATTGCCTCAAACAGCTCGTGGGTTGAGAGGGGCTTGGGATCTGCGAGCTGCAACGTGAGCCCCGCGGCCCGTTCGTCCCTGACGAGGGCCGTCATCGCCTCGACGACGAAATCTACCGGAACCAGGTTAAGCGAGACCTGACGGTTGCCTATGTTGACGAGCGAGAGAAGCGAGGGCTGCTTGCGCAGGTAATGTATCAGGTAATAGATGCCGTCGTACTTCGCAGTCTCGCCCGTGCGTGAATCGCCGCAGACCACCGAAGGTCTGTGAATCGTCACAGGCAATCGCGATTTGAGCGCGTCAACCTCCAACTCGGCCAGATACTTCGTCTCCTCGTAAAAATTGCGGAACCCTGCCTCGTGCCGCAACTCCGTCTCAAGAATCAGGCCCGTACGCAGCCCTGCGACATAACACGTCGAGACGTAATGGTAGCGGCGCAGATTCTTTAAGCTCAGCGCAAACTGATTGACGTTGCGCGTGCCCTCGACGTTGACGCGCATCGCCGGCTCGCGCCCGACGGCCAGATCGTAAATGGCTGCCAGATGAAAGAGCGTGCTCGTCTCAGCCCGCGCTCGTTCCAACTCCAACGGCGAGACGCCTAAGTCCGCCTGTGTGATGTCGCCTTCAATCAGACGGAAGCTGTCCGGTAAAGAATCTGTTTCGGACGCCAGACGGGCCACCTCTTCACGCGCCCGCTCCATAAACGCGGGTTGCACTAGAAGCAGAAAGCGTGCGCCTTCCGTGGCGAGGCGTTTGACCAGTCGCACGGCGATGAAACCGGGGAAGCCTGTGAGAAAGATTGTTTCGTTCAAAGCCATCCGTTATCAATTAAACAAGTTCAGCTCAAATCTATTCCCAGTTGCGAGAGCTTTCGCTCGAAACCTTCCACGGTGTTGAGTGTATGAAGAAATGAGCCGTCCGCGTGACGATAAGAGATCAGCCCGCCCCCGTCGAACTCGATGACGAGCACCGTGTCCCTCGCCGTCTCGACCTTGAATTCCTTTGTTTCAAACTCGCCGGCGATGATCTCACCGGGCAGCAGGTCCGGCCGCGCGCCGCCCCGTAGGACGTATCTGCCGGGGCAGTTGCGGATCGGCTTCCAATCCCACGCTCGCATCACTTCGTCGAAAGTCATTCTGGTTCGGCTTCGCAGGCCAGCTCGACGAGCGTTCGCACGCCCGCGCCGGTTGAGCCTTTGGGCGCGTACGGCTGCTCCTGGTCAAGCCAGGACGTGCCTGCGATGTCCAGGTGCGCCCAGGGAGTGTCGCCCGCAAACTTGCTCAGCAGCAGCGCCGCGGCCGTGGCATCCGGGCGCCCGCCGTAGTTCTTGAAATCCGCAATCGGACTCTCGATGCGCTTCTTATAATCGTCGCTGACAGGCATGCGCCAGAGTGACTCGCCAGCGCGCCGCGCGGCCTCTTCGATGCGTGCGGCCCACGAGTCATTATTGCTGAAGAGTCCGGCGCGGTGATCGCCGAGCGCGACGATGATGGAGCCCGTTAACGTAGCCAGATCAATGATGCGCGTCGCCCCAAGCTGTTTCGCGTAGGCGATGCCGTCGGCCAGAACCAGACGTCCTTCGGCGTCTGTGTCAACGACTTCGATGGTGTAGCCCGCCAGCGTTCGGACGATGTCGCCGGGCTTGATGGCCCTGCCCGAAGGCATATTCTCGGCAGAAGGAACGATGGCAATGATGCGCCGGCGCGGCTTCAGTTGCGCGACGGCGCGCAAAGCGCCCAGGGCCGCCGCGCCGCCGGCCATGTCGGTCTTCATCTCGTACATGTCCAGGCCGTGCTTGATGGAGATGCCGCCGGTATCGAACGTAATGCCTTTGCCGACGAAGGCCCATAGTTCATCGTTTGCCGAAACGTCTTCGGGTTCATAGCGGAGCACTATCAGCGCGGGCGGATTGTCAGAGCCCTGGCCCACGCCATAGAGTCCGCCCATCCCGCGCTCTCTGATCTCAGATGCGTCCAGAGTCTCGACGCGCAGGTTAAATTCACCGGCCATCTCCGCGGCGCGGCGCGCAAACTCGCGCGGGGGCAGCGCCCCACCCGGCTCGTCCGCCAGAGTGCGCGTCCAGTTTACAGCTTCGGCGACGATGCGCCCGCGCTCGATCTCTTCATCGAACCGGCGGCCATTTTCTGTAGAGATGACGGTCAATCTTTCGAGCGCCGCCCGGTCTTCGCGCTTCCGGTAAAAGGCGTTGTCGTAAAGACCCAGGTGCGCGCCCTCGGCCACGGCGCGTGCGGCGCGTCGCGCGTCGCCGGAAGAGGGGAGGACGAAAAAGAGGTGCTCGATGCGGCCCTCTCTCGCGCGGCGGACGGCCGTCGCGGCAGCACGGTTAAGCGTATGCGCGTCAAAGTCCGCGTGCGCGCCAAGACCTACCAGCAGCAGACGCCGCGCCCCACCGCCCTGTGCGCGCGACGCGTGCAGCAGTAATGTTGACTCCGCTTCGCCTTTGAACTCGCCGTCACGCGTCAGTCTCTCAACCAGGCTACGCGATTCATTATCCATCACTTCACACAGGCGCGGCTCGTCCGTGAAGACGCAGAGCGCCACGGCCTCGCCATTCGACGGTTGAGGCAGCTCCGTTTTCACCTCTACTATCAATCTGCTCTGTTGGTTCATAAAAAAATTGGGCGGGCTGTTATTGGCGCGCCCGGCGACGGCTGAGTATAATGCAGCCTCTCGAATTCGTCCTAACTTGCGAAAACTCTCGCCCAACGTCCACGGAGGATTTTTGATGACTTCACCACACCTTCTCCTGCGCCGCGCCGTCACCTTGTTTCTCTTAACCTTCATCGCCGCTTTCCAGGTCTTAGCGCAGACCCCCGGCGAACAACGCACGGTGCGCGTCACGCTCCTGCAACTGAACGACGTGTACCAGATTTCGGCCGTGGATAAGGGGACGCGCGGAGGGCTGTCGCGCGTCGCGACTCTCAGAAAACAGGTGATGGAGACCTCGCCCAACACGCTCTTCCTGCTCGCGGGCGATACGATTGCGCCGTCGGTCGCCTCCAATATTTTCAAGGGCCAGCAGATGATCACCGTCTGGAACATGATCGGTCTGGACCTGGCCGTTCTCGGCAATCATGAGTTCGACTTCGGACCGGAAATCCTGCGCGCGCGCATCAAGGAGTCCAAGTTCAAGTGGCTGGCCACCAATGTCATTGACAAAAAGACCGGAAAACCTTTCGCGGACACGCCCGCCTACGTGATACGCGAATTCAACGGGGCGAAGATAGGCTTCTTCGGGCTGCTCACGCCTGACACGGCGCAGTTCTCAAGCGTCGGACCCGATATCACCTTTCTTGACCCGTGCGAGACGGCCCGAAAGGTCGTGCCCGAGTTGAAGGCCCAGGGCGTTCATGTCGTCGTGGCGATTACGCACCTGGCCATGCGCGAGGACAAACGGGTCGCCCGCTGCGCCCCGATTGACGTCATCATCGGCGGCCACGAACACGACATGCTCGAATCGCTCGCGGGGCGTACTCCTATCTTCAAGTGGGGGGCGGACGCGCGCGACCTGGGGCGCATTGATCTGAACATCAAGCTCCCCGGCGGCGAGCTGGAGAGCATTGACTGGACCTCCATCCCCGTGACGAGCAACGTCGAGGAAGAGCCTCAATCGGCTGCGGTCATTGCGGATTACGAGAAGAAAGTTTCGGCGGACGTTGATAAGCCGATCGGGAGCACGAAGGTTGCTCTGGATGCGCGCGCGCCGGAGAGCCGCTCGCGCGAGACCAACCTGGGAAGCTACATCGCGGACGCCTATCGCAAAGCGCTGGGCGCGGACGTCGCACTCTTTAACGGCGGCTCGATTCGCGCCGGAAAGATTTTTCAGCCCGGACCGCTCTCCAAACGCGACGTGATGGCGATCCTGCCCTACGAGAATCCGATTGTGAAGATCGAGATCAGTGGCGCGACCTTGCGCGCGGCTCTGGAACACGGCGTCAGCCGCAGCGCGGAAGAGGGCGAGCCCGGGCGCTTCCCGCAAGTCTCCGGCCTGCGCTTTGTTTTCGACGCGCGGCTTCCGGCTGGAAAGCGCGTCACGAGCATTGAAGTCAACGGGAAGCCACTCGACGACAAGAAGATTTACACGCTGGCGACCAACACCTTCCTCGTGGAGAAGGGCGGCGACGGCTATACAATGTTCGCCGGCTCGAAATATCTTGTGGACCCTGAGAACGGCCCCGTCGAGCCCGTCGTCGTGATGAACGCCATCAGCGCGGCCAAAGAGATAGCCCCGCAGGTTGACGGGCGAATCAAGAGAGTGGATCAGTGAAAACGCTGAATGATGAACGATGAACGCGGAAGGAAAAGCTTTTCAATTCATCGTTCATCATTCAGCGTTCAGCGTTTAGTTACTATGTTCGATGACGAGGTTCCAACCGGCCTGAAGCGCGAGGCGATAGAGTTGTTCGAGCGCGCCTACGAGGCCCAGCAGGCGTCGGATTACGACGCGGCGATAGAGCTCTACAAGCGGTCCATCGCCATTTACCCGACCGCCGAAGCGCACACTTTCCTGGGCTGGGTCTATAGCTTTCAGGAGCGCTACGACGAAGCGATTGACGAATGCCTTGAAGCGATTCGCGTGGACTCCACCTTCGGCAACCCTTACAACGACATCGGCAGTTACCTGGTGGCTCAGGGAAACCTGTACGACTGCGTCAAATGGTTCAAGCGCGCGCTCCAGGCCCCGCGCTACGAAGCGCGCGCCTTCCCGCACATGAATCTGGGCCGCGTTTACGAACAGCGCGGAC
>DASVXV010000139.1:0-23003 GCA_036392495.1 Pyrinomonadaceae bacterium
CAAGCCGGTGAGGCCGTTTGCCTCGAAGAACTCAAGGCACCACGCGCCGAGCTTAGCCAGATTGCCCGAGTCAACCCTGAAGCCCTTGAAGGCGCGCCGTCGCGCTTCCGAAGAGGTCGCGGCCATCGCGGCATGTACCGCGCCCATGTAGACGTCAATCGTGTCGAGCAGCAGCGTCGTCCCGTTCGGATTAGCGTCGAGCCAGCGCTCGAACGCCACCTGCTCGAAATGTTTGGACCGGCCTGTGCGCGGCTCGATCTCGGGCTCGTACATGAATTCCATGTACGACTGCTGCCAGTAGTGCGCCTCGGTCCCGACCGCAGGGATGTCCAGGCGGTGCGCCGCCTCCATGTTCGAGGTGTCGTTGAAGCCGCCGATGAAAGCGTAGGTGGCGACCTCGACGGCGCGCTCGATGTCGCCGTTGCGCCGGAGCGAAAAATCCGAGAGCCAGCGCGAGCCAGCGGCCATACGGAACTGCATCGCCAGGCTCGCGGTCGTCATCGGCAGATCGAAGGCGTGCTCGAACTTGATCTCCTGCGCCTGCGTCAGCCCGAAAGGCCCTGTGATGTCGGCGAAAGGTTCCTGCGCGAAGACGATGGTTGCGGGGCGCACGGCGCGCACCGCGCCGACAAAATGCATATCCTCGATGGCGTCCGCGAAAAGCTTGAGGCCGCCGCGGTCCTGCTCCAGAAAGCGCACGCGCGGGCGATCAATCTGGCTTTCGATCAAAGAGCGCACCAGGCGCTCATGCCCGAGGCACGGGGCGAACGGGAGTTTCCGCTGCGTGACATAAAAGGCTGCCTCGGCCTCGCTCAGCAGCTTTTCACGCAACCGCGTCGCCTCCTTGTAAGACGCGTCGCCCATCGCCGCATGATAACGATCAATATTTAATGTACCCATTTTAGGAATTATGAATTTTGAGTTTTGAATTTTGAATTAAAGGCAACAATTCAAAATTCAAAACTCAAAATTCAACATTTATTTAAGTTGTTCGCTGGTTGTTTTGACAATTGAAGTCAAGATACGAATGATCTCGTCTGCTTGTTGCAGTTCGTTGGTTATATCTATATCCACGAGCTTCGATTGATTGAGTAGTTGAAGCCAGTATTTCGTTTCTCTAGCTTCTTTAGAAGCTATGGACATCTTAGAAAGAAAATCCTTTTTACTCTGTCCGGCGCAGGCTTCTTCAACATTCGCCCCAATGCTTGTTCCACTGCGAAGCAATTGCTTGGAGATCACATATTCATGCCGATCCTGAAGCTCACGGTAGAGTTTTATCATGAGCAGCGCGAAATCAAAGCTCTTCTTCTGAATGATGTTCTCCGCCATATAACAATTCAAAATTCAAAACTCAAAATTCATAATTCACACTATTTCGGCTCCGCTCTCTTGCATCTCCCTGATCGCGCGCTCGCCGTCTCCGGGTTGGAGTTCCACGGGGCGCATGGCGTCCGTAATGGCCCGGACCTTGAAGCCTTCGCGCACGGCGTCGAGCACGGTGTTCTTGACGCAGTAGTCCGTGGCGAGGCCGCCGACCCAGACCTCGGCGATGCCTCGCTCGCGCAGGCGCTCTGCTAGATCGGTCCCGTCAAACGCGGAGTAGTTGTCTTCATCGCCCGTGCCTTTGGAGATAACTTCGATGCGCGGGTCGTCCAGCAGCTCCGGATGAAACTCCGCGCCGTGTGTTCCCTGCACGCAGTGTACGGGCCAGGTCCCGCCGTAGGCTGCGAAGTGTTTGGTCTCGGCCGGATGCCAGTCGCGACTCTTGAAGACAGGTTCGTCGCGTGCCAGGAACTCTTCGATGAGACCGTTCAGGGGCGCGACCACCTGGTCGCCGCCCGGCACGGCCAGCGTCCCGCCCGGACAAAAATCGTTCTGCACGTCAACCACTATCAATGCGCGCTTCTTCCCGTTATCCATAACGCTCCCTCTTAAACTTGATTTCTTACAGTTCAGTTTTCAAATCGTAAAGCTTGATCGCGTTCGAGCGTATGATCAGGCGCTCGACGATTGCGGACGCACCTCGTTACGAACCTTGCTAGCTTAACTCTCTTCAAAGGGAGCGGCAACGAGGAATGCAAAATTAAAAATGTAAAATGCAAAAATGAAGTCCAAAAGCTCGCGCTTCGGTCTTCTCTTTTTTGCATTTTTAATTTTGCATTTTGCATTTTCATTGACGCGCCTGACATTGTCATGGATACTCGCTCACGTTTTGAGCCAGACCAACCGGGTATCAAGGAGCCTCTAAAATGGCAAACAAGCCGCAATCTGCGGGCAACCGCGTTCTCATGTTTATCCTGTCTTTGGCCGTCGCTATCGCTGCATACTTTTTGGCAAGGTCTTTGATGAGACGTTAGTCCCCCTGTAAATCCCCGGAAATTTCGAACAGTCTCGGCCTATTCATCTCGCCCTCAGGCGTGAGCAGCTACATCTCTGCGCGCCGCCAGAGATGCGCCAACTTGCCTGTCACCTGATGTCTCTCGATTCATCTTCATACCGCCCGGAAGGATCGTAACTGCCCGCCGCAAGTAGTTTCTATCCTTGAATCGCCGGAAGCCCGGGACTTTTTACAACTATTTTCAATATCAGGAAGTCTAATACTACAGTCACGGGCTGTTGATTTTACCTGGATGACATAATGAGACTCCCACACAATAGATTCGCCCTCATAGCCCTCATCCTCATCGTGTCATGCTCTTTGTCGGCCGACGCAAAGGCGGCTGGCTCCGCGCGCTTAAAGTTAAGAAGCGCCCCTCAAGAAGTTCTCGACCTGAGAGATTTCGGCGCGGTCGGCGATGGCCTGACTGATGACGGTCCGGCGTTGCAGAGCGCCCTGGACGCCCTCGCCGCGCAGGGCGGCGGAACGCTGCTTGTGCCTTCTGGTCGCTACAGCATTGTCACCCCTGTCGAGAAGGATTTTTCGAACATCTCTCAGGTAATCATCCGCGGGGCGGAGCCGGTGCCCGTCAATTCGACAAATTACGGCAGAGGGTTGGGACTCTCTTCAGAATTCGTCGTCCGCGCGGGCGAACAGAATAGAGCGTTGACGCTTATCGGGGCCGAGAACCTTCTCATTCAGGACATCACGTTTATCGGAGATCAGGCGGTTGAAACCGACGCGCAGATTACACTTTTTCTCTCCGAGGTCGGCAACGCGGTCGTCCGCCACTCTGAATTTTACGGTCTCGGCAGTTTCGTTCCCGGCGGGGCAATCGTTCTCGCCCATCACAGCAATCTGATAGTCGAAGACTCCGCATTTTTGGGTTGTGCCACGACCAGCGGTTATACCACATCTGTGATTCAAAACCTCTCGTGGAGAGGCATCAGTGTCACCGGCACACGCTTCATAGACTATGGGAATCGCCCGGAGTTCTACTCCAAAACGCCTCTCGCGCCGCCCTATTCCTGGATCAGCATCGGCAATGCCGCGCCGCCTGATGCAACATCCTTACGCCGCGAGGTAGTGCTCCGCGACCTTTTCCTGGATGAAGGCGCGTTCATCGGAATCAGCTGCTTACCTACCTTCTTCAGTTCGACGTACACGCCCATCAATCTGATTTTCATCTCCGGCATAGAGATGAACGTCACCAATCTGCAAGCGAGCGGGATACTTTTCAGCGGGGTCGAGCGCGTCTTTATTGAGAAGTCGCACCTGGGGTGGAGCCATAATGCGGACTCCGCGATCTCTCTAATCTCTGTTGGAGAGGCGATTCTGGATCAGGTGGAATGTGTTGACCACGCTTACAGGATTCGCGCCGACTCGGGTACTGGAAGGCTCACGATCATCAATTCGACATACGAGTACCTGGACTCTCAGGCGCAAATTACCGAAGTCGTCAACACGGAAAGCCTGGACGATGATCCGGTGCAGTACGTGCGACTGCAATATCTAGACAAGCTGAGTCATGAGCCGGACCCGGCAGCCTATTTCTACTGGGCAAGCCGGCTCCTGCGATGCGGTCAGGATACGGCTTGCGCCGGTCAGGTCCGCAACGAGCTTGCGAACTATCTGGGCGACAATCCGCCTCCCACCTTCAGGCTCTCCGGGCAGGTCACGGAGAGCGATGGCCGTGCGGTCTCGAATGCGACCGTGACGCTGAGCGGGTCAGAGGATTGGGTCGCACAGACCGACGATAATGGCGGATATTCATTCCCGAACCTAGTGACCGGTGGGAGCTATACGGTGGCGGTCGCGCGGCAGAATTATATCTTCAACGCGCCGAGCCAGACGATCACCACTCCAACGGGGGATCGGACCGCAGACTTTACGGGAATGATGATTACCTACGACATCTCCGGGCGGGCATTGACTCCCGGCGGGACCGGCATCGCCGGAGCGACCATCTCTTTATCCGGCACACAGAGCGCGACGACTATTACCGGTGGCAACGGCGAATACCGCTTCGACGACGTTCGTGCGGAGGGTTCATACGTCGTGACGGTCGAGAGAGCGAATTACGATTTCGCGCCGGAGACGAGCGCTATCGCCAACGGCCTGAGCGCCGACCTCGTGCTCAACTTTACCGGAACCATCCACACCTACACGATCAGCGGCTCGACCGGCCTCAAAGATGTGGAAGTAACGCTCGGCGGCGACGCCGTGGGGACGACCCGAACGGACACCGACGGCACATATTCTTTCACGGTTGACGCCGAGGGGAGCTACACAGTCAGCGTCAACAAAAGACACTACACTTTCACCCCAGCCGATTATGAGTTCACTAATCTGGTCGGCCATAAGCGAGCTGATTTCACCCCAAAACTCAACACTCACACCATCAGCGGTTCGACCGGAATGCAGGGCGTGACAGTGACCTTGAGCGGCGACTCCAGCGGGACTGCGACGACCGGCGTTGACGGTGCGTACAGTTTTACGGTCAACGCAGGCGGCAACTATACCGTCACGGCGACGAAGACTCATTACAACTTTACTCCGCCGAGCCACGGCTTGACCGGTCTGGACGGCAATCAGGTGGTGAACTTTAGCGGAGCGCTCAAGACTCACACGATCAGCGGTAACACTGGCCTGGGCGGCGTGACGGTAACTTTGAGCGGCGGCGCAAATGCAACCGCGACGACGGGCGCTGACGGGAAATACTCGTTCACTGTTAATGCCGGGGGTAGCTACACGATTACGCCAGCGAAGACGCACTACACTTTCACGCCCGCAAGCCAAAGCTTCGACGATCTCAGCGCCGATAAAGCGGCGGACTTTACGGCTACGCTCAAGACCCACACCATCAGCGGCTCGACCGGACTTGAAGGCGTGACGGTTGCTCTGAGCGGCAGCTCCGGCGCAACCATGACGACGGGGGCTAACGGCACATACAGTTTCACAGTCAATGCCGGCGGCAATTACACCGTCACTCCGTCGAAGCCGGACTACAAGTTCACACCAGCCAGCCAGAGCTTTAATGATCTGAGTAGTAATCAGGCTGCGAACTTTACGGGCGAGCTGAAACTCCTTCTGCTCACGGAGAGCAACAGCGATCTAGCCATCGCGCTCGATTCCGTGACCTTCATGAAAGGCCCCTTCTCAGTCATCACCAACCTGAACTTCAGTCCCGACCAGCGAAGGCGAATCACGCTCTTCGCCGCCCACTTGCGCTTGAACCCGGGCGAAGGCGTTTCGGCTGTGACCGCCGAGGCCGAAGACTCTCAGCACAAGGTTTACGTGCTGACGGTGGAGTACGTCGGCAAGGTCGTCAACCAGGACTGGCTGACGCAGGTAAACGTTAAATTACCGGACGAGCTCGCCAACGCCGGAGACGTGTGGATAAGCATCAGGGTGCGTGATGAAGTGAGCAACAAAGCGCGCATCAAGATCGTTCCCTGAGAACCGGAACAATAACCTACGGAGCCTTCAGAAGAGGACGTCTCAGTCTCCGCTCTAGACCTCGATTCCGAAGTAATAGACGACCAGTTCCGCGTGGCCGTCGTTGATTAACTCGTGCGCTTCGCCGGGTTCGACCACAACGCAGTCCCCTCTCTCAATCTATAGCGACTTGCGATTAGATGTAGCCCGTAACAGAGCGCTCATGTCAGTACCGCCTGCGGTAGCGGGCGGGTATTGGCGACGTTACGACCCGCCCGCTACCGCAGGCGGTACTGACCCGTAGTCTGCATGCAATTGCAATCATCTATAAGTCGAGCGACGCGCAGCATGAGATAGCGGGCGCGGCAAAGTCAAATGGCGGACACGCCCGGATGCACTTTCGCGCTGCGTTCTGGGCACAGCGCATGCATAGGAATCATCAAGCGACGCTCAGAGGGCCTGCGGCGTGAGGCAAAATGGTAAGGTGTGCGGCAGATAGGTACATGGAAATCGCCCAACATTACCCATATCTTACTTATGTGACCTTGTATAAAAAGAAGTAGGGCCGCGCCCCTTTTTGCGGCTCGCAAGGAAATCTCTATGCCCCGACATCTCAAGCAGCTTCTCACTCTAACTGTATCTGCCTTGTTTCTCCTGGCCGGTGAAAGCCTTTGCGCCGCAGCGGGCAGAGAGGTTAACGATAAAGAGCTTAAGAAGGCCGAGAAGGTCCTGGCGAAACTCAATGAGCTGCAGGAGGCAGCCGCCCGGCCGGACTCGTACAAGACTATCGCCAAAAAACTTTACCCGGACCTGTTTATCAATGTTGCCGGCCTTCGTGACGGCGACCTCAAAATGGACCTGACGACGGCGGTGTTTCTGCACGAGAAGGCTTACGCTCTGTTGCGCGATAATGATTTGACCATTGCCCGCTGCGACAACGAAGCACGAGACCTGTATCGCAACCTCTGCACGGCGCGCGCTTCGCTTACACGCGCGCAACTTTTAATTGCGAAAGCCCGGCTGCACTGGACGTGGGCCGCGGCCACGATTCGATTCCATCGCGGGCAGAGAGATTCGGAGACAATCGCGATTATCTCCGATATCAGAAAAGAGCGTGCGATAGATTTGAGTCTGGCCGAGCGCTCCCTGGTCCTGCTTAAGAGTGTGGACGAGAAAGTGGATTCTTACTCTTCGCTGGGTGAATTTGAAGAGCGCGGCAGGATCGCGCACGTCTCGTTCGACGAGCTCTCTAAGGATTTTAAGACTGTGGCCGCAGCCACACGTCAACTTCTTTCCTCACTCCCTCGAAGCCCGCTCTATTACAATCTACAGAACGCGCTCAGCTCCTACAGCGACGGCCTCTTCTGGTGGCAGAAGACCTACACGCGCAAGCAGATGGTCGTCAACGCCAACAACTGGACCGAGCCCGCAAAGCCTCTGCCGCTCGGGTTTGAGGCCGCGGCGGTCAACTACACGGTCGTCTGCAACTGGCGAAACGCACGTAAATACATCGCAAGTGCCGTGATTGAGATTGAGAGGGCGCGAGAAAAACGTCCGGACGCCGAGTAAACGGCAGAAATGATTCAAAGACCATAAGCTAGTGGCAATGTTTTCCAAACACCTATAACCAGCAACTTGGATTAATTATGAATCGGGTAATCGGCTGGTCCGCCGCGCGGCAACTAACGCCCCGGATACTTCGATCTCCCTTTTGTGGCAGACCATTTGCTTCTTCCGCCGGGAATGCTCCGCGCTGATACGAAAATCGTACAGCCGGGCGTGTGAATGCAGTCTTATCAATAGACATGAACCTTAATAACGAACACTAGGAGGGATAGAACATGGCGGAAACAACAGGTGCGTCCACGGGACGTTCGAGAATGGTGACGGGTCTTTTCAGGGACCGCGAGAGCGCGGAGAAGGCTTACAATTCATTAACCACGCGTGGCTACAACAAGGACGACGTCAATCTCGTGATGTCGGATGATACGCGCAAGAAATATTTCTCTGATGATAATGATACGGAGCTGGACACCAAGGCATGGGAAGGCGCCGGCAAGGGAGCGGCCATCGGCGGCACTGTCGGGGCGACCCTGGCCGCCATCGCGGCCATCGGGACAACTGTCGCGCTTCCGGGCATCGGGCTGCTGATAGCAGGTCCGCTCGCTGCCGGTATTGCAGGCGCAGGCGCAGGGGGCTTGACGGGCGGATTGATCGGCGCGCTCATCGGCTCGGGCATTCCTGAAGATCGTGCGAAGGAATACGAGCGGGGCATCAACGAGGGCGGAATCCTGATGGGCGTTAACGCACGCAATGACGAGGACGCCGAATACCTTGAGAATGACTGGAGAACCAATCGGGGCGAGCACGTCTATCGCTAAACCCCGTGGGTGATCAAGGAGGAGGAGTCATGCGACGAACATTAGTTTCCTTATGCCTGGCGGCGGCTGTTGGTGTCTTGTCCGGTTGCGGCACAGAGAATTCCAACGGCGGGAGCACAGGCGCTGGCAACAGCAACGTCACTCGCAATGGCGTCATCGAGACCAACGCTAACATTAAAAATCTGAACGCCAGTAATGCTCCGTCGAACACGGCGGTCGTGGTCAACAATAACGGTAATGACAACACCGCTGGCGTCTCCAATATGAACAGCAACGCTCACAATAAGAACTCTAATCAGCATTGAGGGCGTTCGTGAGGGCTCGGGTTGCTGTCCGCCCTTCGGTTAAGAGAAACCCTTTTCCGAAAGGCTCGTGACAAATGAAGACCGCTGCGCGAAACACAAGCGCAGCGGTCTTTTTTCTATTGAGGTAGCGCGGTGAGCGTCAGCCTTTCACCTATCTTCCCCTGGGTCGCGCCGCCGGTTCTGTCGCCTGAGAACCTGCTGGTATTTCTCTGCGACAGACAAAGTTCGCGTCAGGTCCTCGTCCTCCAGATTCGGGTAGCGTTGATACGTTCTGGCAATCGCGGCGCTCAAAACCTTCTCCGCTTCACGGAAGTGCTGTGTTTCATAGGCCAGCGCCATATCCCGTATCGCCTGCGCGAGCTGTGCTATGGTGTAGTTTTTGGCGACTTCGTTATCCTCCAGCATGTCGCCCGCCGGTCCGCTTCTGACTGTGATAAAGGAGTCCTGCCCGTCCGTCACACGCCTTCCACGCTCCAGGTCGTAATAACTGAAGCGGACGCGCACCGGGACCCTCGTAAACTCCGGCACATGGCGCGTTGTCCTGAAGCGCAGCAGAACCACCTGCGTCAGCCCTGAGTTCATGTTATCCAGTTTGAGCCGCACGACTCCCCTTCGCACCTCCGGCTCATAGCCGTAGAGCTTCACCAACTCCAGCCACGGACCGTACTCGATCTCAAGGTTCGGCTCGTTAGCTACAGGAGAGACCAGGCTCTGGACCTCCTTCAAAAAGACCTTCTCGATGTCCTCGGAGTCGGCCACGAAATGGAAGAGCCCGCGCCCGCTCTTGGCGAGCTGGCGAAGCAGGTCCTTGTTCAAGTCGAGGCCCACTCCGATAGTCGAGAGATCTATCCCTCTGTCGTTGAATTTCAGAGAGTCTTCGGCGATCCTCCAGGGGTCCGTCACGCCCTGGTTGGCGATTCCGTCCGTGAGCAGGATGACGCGGTTGGTCGCGTCCGTGTCGAAATTCTTGAGAACCTCGTGGTATCCAAGCATCAGCCCTGCATGAAGGTTGGTTGCGCCGCCGGGCTCTATCCCACGAATCAGCCGCCTGACTT
This sequence comes from Pyrinomonadaceae bacterium, assembly GCA_036392495.1. Lineage (GTDB taxonomy): Bacteria > Acidobacteriota > Blastocatellia > Pyrinomonadales > Pyrinomonadaceae > QHXM01. Next base: position 9,557 of record DASVXV010000139.1, read on the forward strand.
CCTCGCGATTCCCGACCATGCGCGCAGGCATCAGCACACCAGCGCCGTAATCATAGACGACGAGCGAGAGCATGTCCGTCTCGCGGAGTTGGGAGACGAAGGTCAGCAGGGCCGCTTTCACCCTGGACATCTTGTCCGCATCGGCCATGGACCCGCTCTTATCAATCACGACAGAGATGTTAAGCGGGCGCAGGTGCTCGCGGTCATTTGCCAGGCTCGTGCTGAACCCTATCTGTAAGACAGCCTCGTCGCGTCCGTTACTCGATATGCGATCATTGCCCCAGCGCACATCCATCGCCACGGCCTCGCCGGCCTTGGGGAGCGAGATCTGGTGACGGCGGTAGTTGACGACCTCTTCGACGGCGACCTCGCGCGACGAAGGAATCACGCCTGTCTCGGCCAGGTAACGCGTGCGCGAATCGGCCGCGGACGAAACGCCCGACTGCCCGAGGGCGACGCTCGCAAAGGTGCAAAAGAGAAGGGAGACGGTCAGGAAAAGTTTAAAACAAAGAGATGGAGTCCTGTGGATTGGTGACGACATATATCCTCCTCAAGCGGTAGTTGGACTGACTGATCGTTTGGGGAGACCACTTTTGGTAGCTTTGTCATCAGCGAGGGAGTCAGATTGTCATGTCTTGCCACCCGTAAAGATGTAAAGATTCAAATCAAGGATGCCTGGATGGGTTTTCTTTGGGGAAGTGGTGTGGCGGGTGCTGATGACTTCTGCCTCCTTCTAAAATCCAAGTTCACTCCAATGGAAAGGAACAGGATCATCCCTTCGGATTTCATGCGGCGCGCGCGGAGCGTTTTCGTTTGTGCCGATTCCTGATGTCGGCAAAGATTTTTTGCTTTTCCTTCGGCAACCTTTCTCTACCAACTCTAATCTGAGTCACTTCAAAATTGGTTACAGCGTTCCCCCGCGCTTGCTGACGTAAGGCCCAACCCTGCCGTCGCTCACAATCAGTCGAGTAAAAATTGAACTTGCCTCGCGCTCTGGTCGAAGTTTGCGCACGCCTTCTCGCGCGGCGTGATGACCGAAGTGTGTCCCTGGAAAAGAGGTCCTGATGCCGAAGAAAGTCCGCCAGCAGAAGAAACCCAATACCCCGAAGACGAAGAGTCGTCACAAGCCGAAAGCTCTTATCATAGCCGGGCTGATTCTCTGTCTCGGGCTGACGAGCGTGCTGCTGGCGCGTTGGAGGGCCGCGCGCCCGGCTGCCAGTACGAATGCGATGCTAGCAGCCGCCCCGCAGCCTGTGCCGAGTTTCTCACCCTCTTCCCCTTCGAAAGAGTACATTTATGCGGGCGGGAGATTAGTGGCGACGGAAGAGCCTGTCACCAGCCCCCCTCCACCGACGACAGTTAACCTTGCTCAAAGCAAAACTGCCACGCAATCGAGCACTTATCAGAGCCAGGTGGCTTCGCGCGCCGTGGATGGCAATACGGATGGCAGCTCCTGGAATCTCTACACCCTGACCGATTGGCAACTCCAGCCCTGGTTACAGGTTGATCTCGGAAGCTCTCAAGCAATCCAGTCCGTCAAACTCTGGCCTCGCACGGATTGCTGCGCCGACCAGTTCAGCTACCTCTACGTCATGGTCTCGGATCACCCGATCACCATCACCGACCCGGCTCAGACACAAGAAGGCGTCACCTCCTATTACAGAGAGATACAGCCCCTGACTCCACAGACCATCACTTTCAACCGCACGGGCCGTTACGTGAGGGTCTGGGCTAGGTACACCAACCACCTCTCACTGGCGGAAGTCGAGGTCTGGGGCACGCCGCCTTCGCCTCCCCCGACCAATCTGGCTCTGAATAAGACGACGACTCAATCAAGCACCTATCAAAGTCAGGTGGCTTCTCGCGCGGTGGATGGCAACACAAATGGCAATGCGTGGAACCTCTATACCTTAACCGACTGGCAGCTTCAGCCGTGGTGGCAGGTTGATCTGGGTGCGAGCGCCTCGATTCAGACCATCAAGGTGTGGCCGAGAACCGATTGCTGTGCTGATCAATCCACTTACGTCTATGTGTTTGTCTCGGATCAGCCCTTCAACGCCAACGATACGCCGCAGTCATGTATTGACCGTGGGCTCTGGTACTACTACTCGCCGACGGCGATGAGCGCGCCGACGGTGATACCGGTAGGCCACAGCGGGCGCTATGTGCGGGTGTGGACGCAGTACACGAACCACCTGTCGCTGGCCGAGGTCGAGATCTTTGGAACGAATTGATTCTGGATCGAACTTGAATTGAAAGGAAAGAAGTCATGTCTAAATCGAAGAACCTGGAAAAGAAAGATAGCTGCAATCGGCTAATCAGCCTAACCCGCTTGTCTCCGCGCACAGTAATCATCGCCGCGCTGGTGATGGCGACCGTGTCCGGGCTGGCAATGGGGATGCGCGTTTGGAGCCGGACGGCATCTGCGAATGAGGTGCAGGAGCGCAAAGTCGAGCGGGTGGTGATTCGTTCGACGGGGTTTGAGCCTGCGGAGATCACCAGACCTGCGGGGCCGTTCGCGCTCTCGTTTGATAACCAGAGCGGGGTGGAGGAGATCGTCCTGCGCTTGAACCGTGAGGATGGGACGCAGGTACGGGAGATTGCCATTCCGAGGGGAGTGGGCAATTGGGGCGCTCAGGTTGATCTGCCTGTGGGCACTTACACGCTGACGGAAGCCAATCATGCGGAGTGGAGTTGCCGCATTATCGTGCAGTGAGAATATATCGTAGTAGACAAATTTCAAAACAGTAGTTTCTTACCGGAGTAGAAGATGAAGGTCCAGCAAAACCAGTATCGCAATGAATCAGCCTTAGTGTCCGCAAAAGTCATGTGCGGGATTCTGATAGCACTTCTGTTTAGTTCTGTGAACCTTATGGCTCAGGGCATCGGAGGTAGCCCTTTGCCTGACAGCGAAGCTGGATCACTGTACTTGCCGGGTAATCTGGTCGGCAGTCCTCCGGGGCAAACTACTTCAGCAGCCAGCACTCCGCCCGCCGCCATAGCAGGCCAGGAAATGCCCGGCAGCGCCAACTTCAGTTTCAATCTCCCGGTAGCAGACCTTCCGGGACGGGGGCTCGACATTTCTCTTGGTCTCTTCTACAACAGCCGCCTATGGAACAAATCTAATCAGATGACCTATGACGCAGATGGCGGGTGGCCCGCCCCGGGCTTCAGGCTTGGCTACGGTTACTTGGAACTCAAGATACAACTTGCTAGTCAAGGCGGCTCGCATTATCTCTTAGTGGACGCTGACGGAACTCGACACAAGCTGGCTTACGTTTCATCAACGGATAAGTACGTCACTACCGACGGCACTTTTGTTACGTTTGACGCGGACACTCAGACCACGACTTACAGCGACGGAACGCGGGTCATCTACGGGGCGGCAGACGGGAATACCATCAGCAGGAAAAGATACCCGACGAAAATCACTGACCGTAACGGCAACTATCTTGAAATCACATATAAAGACGGCGTCGGGCCGCGCCTCTATTCAGTCAAGGATACGTTGGGGCGGTTAGTTCTTTTCCACTATGACTCGAATAATGATCTAGTGACCGTCACAGTCCCCGGTTACGGCAGCACTGCTAATCCCCCCGACCGCCAAACCATTCGCTTTTATTATGAGACCATCCAGATAAATCCCGCAGGGAGCTTTTCAGTCACTACTAACGGGGTCACGTCCGCTCGCGTGATCCGCTACGTCTATTTTCCAGGAACCCAGGCTGGCTATCGCTACGATTACTCGCAGCCCTACGGGATGATCTATCGCATCACGCAGTTTCGCGGAATGCAGGTCAGCTCGACTGCGCTCAATGCGACAGGCACTGTGACGAGCGATGGACAGCAGGCGGCGGTGACTGAATATAACTACCCGACCGCCCCGACGAATCTGGTGGATGCTCCTGCGTACACCACGCGCACGGATGATTGGGCCGGACGTACCACAGGCGAAGCCGCGCCCTTCTACACTTTCAGTGTGGATGCGGCCCAGGGTCTTTCGACCGTGACTGCTCCTGACGGGACTATCACGGAGACGAGAACCATCGTAAATCCCGGAGGGTGGGATGACGGATTGGTGAAGGAAACGCTCGTCAAGAAGGACGGAGTCGTCTTAGCGAAGATTAATACGGATTGGGAGCACTGGGAGCTAGGAGAATATAACCAGCGCGTCAAAGAGATTCGCACAACTAACGAGAACAATCAGACGAAGGAGACCGTCTATACTTACTATCCGGCCAGCGCCACCAGCTTCAACAATGTCTGGAAGATAACGGAGTATGGCTACCAGAACGAGGAACTGCGACGCACTGAGATGGAGTATGAGACGCGGGAGGCATACGAGACGCAGGGACTGCTACATCTTCCGACGAGCGTCAGCGTTTACCCCGGCGGTTCCACGACTGCCACCTCGCGTGTCGAATATGTTTATGATGAGGGGAGTCTTACGAGCTATTCAGACATCCAGATGCTCGACTCCTCTTACGGCACGATCACGGCTCGCGGTAATGTGACGACTGTGAAGAACTACGCCAATGCGGGAACTTTAAGCGATCCTATCGTCAACACCACGACCTACGACGTGGCAGGTAACGTCCTGACGCAGACTATGGACTGCTGCCGCCAGAAGAAGTTTATCTACGACTCCGCCTATCAATATGCCTACGCGACCGAAGTGGACCGCGGCGATGTCGGGCAGATGAAATCATACCTGAGCTACGACCGGAACACAGGGCTTGTGAAGACTGCGACGGACGAGAACGGTCTGGCTACAACCTTCGACTACTTCCCCGATTCCCTGCGCCATAAAGAGACGATCCGGCCTGACGGCGGGTACACGCGCAACGAGTACATGGACGGGCTGACCGCAGACCCGGACGCGGCTCACATGCACAGCTATGTCAAAACCACGACCGCGTTTGAAAGCGGGCGCGAGGCGATAAGCTGGCAATATGCAGACGGGCGAGGCGCTCCGGTCCGCGCCTTAGCGTCCACACCTGATGGTTACATCATGACCGACATCGAGTATGACAAGATGGGGCGCGTCTATCGCAACAACAATCCCTATTACAATGCGTCGGGGCCGACGGGCGCGATCAATCAGGCGGGCTGGACGACGAGGATTTATGACGGTCTTGGCCGCGTGAAGACCATCACTACACCGGATAGCAACACCATCAGCTTTAGCTACGGAGGCAGCGTCAGCTTCAGCTATGCGGGCGTGACCGTCATAGGCAGCGCCGTCACGGTCACGGATCAGGCCGGGAAGCAGCGGCGTCAGATCGTGGATGCCCTGGGGCGATTGAGACGTGTTGACGAGCCTGATTTGACGGGCGATCTGGGAACACTCAGTGCGCCGAAGCAGGCTACTTTCTATGAGTATGACGCTCTGGATAACCTCACGCACGTCGAACAGGGCGCGCAGCACCGTTATTTCAAATACGATTCGCTGGGGCAATTGATTCGTCAGAAGCAGGCGGAGGCTGTGGCGGTCTTTGACGACGCAGGGCAATATGTCGGGGCAGGTGGTGCAGGCGCGCAGTGGAGCGATGTCTTCGTCTATAATAACCGGCGGCAACTCGTGGACGCTTATGATGCGCGCAACGTCCACACGCATTATGTATATACCGACGGCCTCAACCGTCTCACGGAGATCACTTATTCGGACGGCACTCCGAAGGTTACTTACAGTTACGATCAACCTCCCTCAAGCACAGACTATTTCAACGCGGGCCGCTTAACGGAGGTGGCGACCTGGGTGGGGACGACGAAGCAGACGGCGCAGGCTTACGAGTACGATAAGATGGGGCGGGTCTCTCTTCACAAGCAGACCATCGGGGCCGATACCTATACTTTGACTTACGGCTATAATCTGGCGGGCGAATTGGCGCGCGAAGTCTATCCGTCCGGGCGTGTCGTGACGAACGAGTATGACGCGGCGGCGCGGCTCTCGAAGGTCAAAGTCGAGGGCGCGGATGGCCGCGCCTATTCGAGTGAGATGAAGTATGGCGCGCACGGCGGGCTGACCTCTCAGACGCTCGGCAACGGAGTGGTGCAGGCTGTTGACTACAACAACCGGCTGCAAGTCAAGGAGATCAGCCTGACGAAGCAAAGTAACGCGCTGGCGCGTTATGTCTACAAATACGGGGAGGTCAATCAGGCCACAGGCGCTGTGGACACAATGAAGAACACGGGGCAGGTGGCGCTGGTTGAAGGCACGATTGGGAGTGAGCTGCAATGGCAGCAGCGTATGAGCTATGATTCGTTGGGGAGATTGAAGCAGGCGGCGGAGTATCGCGGGGATGACCTCAATAATCGGAGTTACCTGTTGGCTTATGAGTATGACAAGTACGGCAACCGCTACCAGCAGGCGTCGCAGCAGATCACGCCTCCGACGACAGTCGTGCCCGTCACAAGCACAGACATTAGCTCACAGGCCAATCGCTTCACCAATAATGTGGAATATGACGACGCGGGCAACGTGAGGGTGGATCAGAAGTTTCGCGGGATGCAGTATGAATATGATGCCAACGGGAGGATGAAGCGGGCGCTCAATGTCGGCGGAGGCGGTGAGATTCTCTCGGTCTATGACGGACTTGGGCAGAGAGTGCAATCAACCTCAAGCGGTGAGACTACTAATCTAGTGTATGACGCTTTCGGTCAATTGGTAGCTGAGTACGGCGTGACATCAGTAACAGGGAGCGGTGGAGTCAGGTATCTGGCAAGTGACAATCAGGGTTCGACCAGAGTCGTGATGGACAACGCTGGCACAGTCATCAGCAGGCGTGATTACCAGCCCTTTGGCGAAGAGATTCCAGGAAGTGTCGGCAAGCGCACTAACATCTCTGAATATGGTGCGAGTCTCAACGCGAGGCAGCAGTATGCAGGGACGGAGAGTGAGCCGAGTGGATTGAATCACAGCAGTTGGCGTGCACAAGAAAGTCGAGCAGGCAGGTGGACGAGCCCTGATCCTTACGATGGAAGTATGAGGCCCGCTAATCCACAGAGTATGAATCGCTACAGCTATGTCAGTAATGATCCGATGAATAGAATTGATCCGAGCGGATTGGATGATACACCATCTATTGGGTCATTTAGTGCTGGGAATATCTTTGCCGGTTATGTCAATGACTTTGCTGATTTTGCCAACTATGCTGTGGGTGGGGGACTTAATCTCAACTCCCTGAAGCCTCTGATATCCCAGCAAACGGGTAAGCAGCAAACTATTAGTAAATTGAAAGACTCAATTTACAATGACAAAGCGTTGATGGCAAAAATCAATGCTTGTATTGTAAAGGTTTTTGGATTATTAAATTCTTGGATTATTGGGCAACAGACCCAAGCAAACTCTCCCGATGTAAATGTAACTCTCAAATCAGCCCAGATCCAACAGAAATTTAACATGTCAAGCACACCATATGCAGCAGGCGTGGGGAATGTGGGCGGCCAATACGGTACAATCTTCATTGGTAGCGAGTGGTTCAATACTTCCTCTCAATGGACTGTAAATCCCCCCGGTCAGAATATGCCTGGTCGCACCCCTCTCCAAAATGCCTATGTTCATGAACTTGGCAATCTGTTCAGTTATCGACTTACTGGCGGATCAAGTTATATTCGGTTCGGCATACCTGAGATACCGGGTGTCCGAGTGATAACTGGAGGGTGGGACAATGATTCAGGCTGGCAATTCCAACTTTGTGTTTACGGTAATTAATATTGGAGTAACACACCATTACCGTATAGGAGATTTTATGTTGCGTTCAACTTTGCTCGTCTTATTTATCAGTTTGTCGTTAGGTTGCTCTGCTGCAAGCAGGGATTCCACTCAGGGTCGGGGAAATGCAGTAAAATCTGATGAGCTAGAGGGAGTATACGAATTTGTTTCTGAGACAATGGCCCTGACGAAACCTAAAGACTCCTCTTCACAGAGAACATCTTCTGAATGGGCAGGGATATGGCAATTCCAGAAGGGTTACTATACTCATATACTAATGATGAAAAGCGGGAGAGGTTTCCCATGCGATCCACAGAAAGATAAAGGTTTTGGTTATGAATCTACGGGTGGTACTTACAAGGTAGAGGATAACAAGGTTTATTTCTCAGAAGAGTTTACCATCAGCCCTCTTGATGCTGGGCGATCCAAGTCTTTGGAATATCATTTTAATGGAGATACTCTGATTTTAACTGAACATTTACGTGCTTATGTGGAGAATATTAACGAAGGCACCATCACTATCGTTTTGCGTCGAGTAAGGTAGGTATAACTAATGATGGTTTAGGTTTGAGTAAGGGATGATTTGGGCACTTTTATCGAGGCGACATTATTTGAAAGAACTAAATACTCCTGAATTAAACAAGCTTTCCGGGTATCTTGAGGCACTAGGCAACTTCATAATTGGCGCAGACTATGTGACGTGGTTTGAGGCAAAAGGGTTTGATTTAACCGGATCCGCTTTTGATGTTGAGGATGTAATAAAAGGGGCATATCCAGGATCTAAACCTGAGAAAGGAGAGATTATTGTGCGTTCTGACAATAATATGATTGAACGTGTGAATAAATCTCTCAAGCTTCCTGATCCACCTTATTCCCGCAGTGATTTCCGTGGCGAAATAGAGATGAATCTTATCAATGGCTATTGGAAGTACTTGAAGGCATGTATTGATTACGAAAAGGCAAATATAATCGAATATATCCCATCTCAAAGCGGGGATGATGAATTGTGGGACTTTATCCACTGGGGATTTACATTCTTAATTTATAGTGAAGAGCAACGACGCTGCGTAATTATTCATGGGGGAGCTTCAGATTAAGACTGTCTAAGAGTGAAAATATCCGCAGAACCCTCCTAACGTTAATACAAACAAGTTAAATGAGTCCCCTCATAGCCGGGTTAAGGTGCCCTTCGGTTAAGGGGAAATGACCAATCATATACAGCCAATGGATGCCCTTGCCCGCTTCTGCCTTCAAACCCTGTTCTTAATCTCCAGCGCCAATTCTCGGTTTTCAGGCAGGCAGAACAGGTCACGCCTCCAAGCACTGTTGTGCCCGTCGCTAGTACAGACATTAGCGCCCAGACCAATCGTTTCACCAGTAATGCGGAATATGACTATACGGGCAACATCACAACAGATCAGAAGTTTCGCGGGATGCAGTACGAATATGACGCCAACGGCAGGATGAAGCGGGCATTTAATGTCGGCGGAGGTGGGGAAACAACCGCAATCTATGATGGGTTGGGTCAGCGTATTCAATCAACCTCAAGCGAGGGAACGACCAATCTCGTCTATGATGCTTTCGGTCAGTTGGTAGCTGAGTATGGCGCAACAGTCACACTGGGAGCGGGCGGAGTCAAGTATTTGGGAAGTGACAATCAGGGTTCGACTCGTGTCGTGATGGACAACGCTGGCACAGTCATCAGCAGGCGTGATTACCAGCCATTTGGTGAGGAGATTCCAGGAAGTGTCGGCAAGCGCAATGACAACTCTGAATACAATTCGAGTCTCAATGCGAGGCAGCAATATGCCCTGACGGAAAGTGAAACCAATGGGTTGAATCACACCACTTGGAGGACACAGGATAGTAGTGCGGGGAGGTGGACGAGTCCGGTTCTGGTCGTCATCCACTATATGAAGCTGGAGACGCGCGGCCAACGAATTAATGCGCTATGAGATGTTGATTTCAACTCAAGACTTTTGAGCTTCAGTTCAGCACTTGTCGTAGATGATTCTTCAAATGGCCGATGTAGTCGCGCATGAAATATTCCAGAGTGGCAGGCTCGTCTTCCGGGACCTGCTCCCAGGCGATCTGGTACAGGTTGTGTTTGGCGCGCGGCCTCTTTCTGGCATCCTCAGGCGTCACTGCCATCAGATGCAGCAGGTGCAGGTTATAGCTCTTCCAGAGCTGTACGAGGAGCGGCCAGGGTTCATGATTATATCGCTGCGCCCGGACCCAATCGTCTTGTTGATACCCTTGAAAGACCAGGTCTTCCTGAAACTGCGCGCGGACAAACCGCTGATGGTTGTTCGACGCCGAATCAATCAGGTGGCCGATGACCTCTTTAGCCGACCATTTCCCTTCCGCCCTCGCTCTCTCGCTCTCTTCTTCCGTGATTAAGAGCAGTCGTGCGGCGGCCTTTTCTATCGTCTCCCTGAAATCCTCAAGCAGCTCTTTCATAATCTATGTCGTTTGAACGGCTCGCACGCAATTTCGATCCCCCGGACGCTCGTTTCTTTTCGCAGCCGGCAATAATTTTGTGCCCTGTCTTTACCTGCCGCGCTCGACGAGGCTGGCGGCGACGGCGACCAGTTCCGCCAACTCGACCGGCTTGGGCACGTGCATCTGGTAGCCTGCCCTGAGTGCCTGCATCCGGTCCTCGACCCTCGCGTAGGCGGTCAGGGCGATGGCCGGCACGCGGCGGCGGCTCTCGTCAGGAAGCGCGCGGACGCGCCGGATCAGGTCGTACCCGTCCTCTTCCGGCATTCCGATGTCGCTGATTAGCAGGTCTGGGCCGGAGCTCCGCATGGCTTCGAGCGCCTCGGCTGCCGACCCGGCGACTATCACATCCGCGCCGCACTGCCCGAGCCCTACCTTCAATAACTCTCGCGTGTCCGGCTCGTCGTCCACCACCAGCACACTCATCCCGTCGAGTCTGTCTACGGGGTCGAAGGATGGCAGAATGTTCCTCGCCGCCGGGTGTGTGCGGCCGCCTTCGATGGCAGTTTGATAGACTGGAGCGACTGGCAGCAGGACCGTGAAGGTCGCGCCCTGCGTCTCGCCCGGGCTCTCGGCGCGGACCGTGCCGCCGTGGAGTTCGACCAGTTGACGCACGATGGACAGGCCCAGCCCCATCCCGCCGTGCTGACGAGTGGTGCGCTGGTCCGCCTGTCGAAAGCGGTCGAAGACGTGCGGGAGAAACTCGGGCACGATGCCCATCCCCGTGTCGCTAACGGCGATCTCGATGTGCGAGTCCACACGCTCCAGCCTGACCTGCACGCGCCCGCCGCGCGGGGTAAACTTAATCGCGTTCGAGAGCAGATTCCAGACCACCTGCTGCAACCGGACAGGGTCGCCCGAGACGGAGACTACGCCCGTATCCATAATCTTCTGCACGCGCACGCCCTTGGCCTCAGCCGCGGGGCGGACGGCTTCGATGGCCGCCTCGACGAAAGAATTAGGGTCAATCTGTCTGACGTCTATCCTGAGCTTGCCCGTAATGATGCGCGAGACGTCCAGAAGGTCGTCAATGAGTTGCGACTGCGCCCGCGCGTTACGCTCTATCGTCTCGAAGGCTTTGAGGGCGGCGGCGCCATTGAACTTTCCGATGCGGAGCATGTGCGCCCAGCCGAGGATGGCGGTCAGCGGCGTCCGAAGTTCGTGTGAGACGGTGGCGAGGAACTCGTCCTTCAGCCGGCTCGACTCCTGCGCCTCGCGGTACAGGCGCTCTTTTTCTGAGGCGGACGTTTCGGCCTCGGCGCGCGCTCGCTTTGCCGCCTCGAAGAGCCTCGCGTTGTCCATCGCAACGGCAGCCTGTGCTGCCAGTCCCTCGACGATGCGCGCCGTGCGCTCCGTGAAGACGCTCTCCTCCGGGTGACCGAAGAAGAGTCCGCCGTAAACTTCCCCCGAACGGGAGATGATCGGCACTGCGAGGTAGCTCGTCACGTGCAAGAGGCCCTCGGGCATGCCGTAGTAGGGCGAGTTCTTGCCATAGCGCGGATCTTTTTTCACGTCGGCGATCAGCACCGTGCCCTCGACGCCGAAAGTGGGGCTGAAGAGGTCTGTGGCGCGCAGCACGGGGAAATGTGCGAGCGCCTCAGCAGGAACGCCCGAGTGCGTATAAAGCATGTAGCTCGCGCCCGCCTCGTCCAGCATATTGTAGAAGAAGGAGCCGAAACGCGCGTTTGAGATTTCGGTGGCGGCTTCCGCGACGGCCTTTACGAGTTTATGCGGGTCGAGTTCGCCCGCGAGCGTCTGGCCGAGGCGGTTCACCGTCTCGATGATCTCCGCCTGCTCGCGCAACTGCTCCTCGGCGTGCTTGCGCGCAGTGATGTCGCGGGCGATTTTCGACGCGCCGACGATGCGCCCATCCGCGTCCCTCACGGGCGAGACGGTGAGCGATACGCTGACGAGCGTGCCGTCCTTGCGCCGACGCAAGGTCTCGTAATGATCCACGCGCTCGCCGCGCCTGATCCGGCTTAGAATCCTCGGCTCTTCGTCGGGCATGTCGGGCGGGATCAGCATCGTGACGGGTTGGCCGACGGCTTCAGCCGCGGTGTAGCCGTAGAGCCTCTCGGCTCCCGGATTCCAACTGAGAATGATGCCGTCAAGATTTTTACTTATGATCGCATCGTCCGAGTTTTCGACGATGGCTGCCATTTGAAGCAGATTCTCCTCTGCACGCTTGCGTTCGGTAACGTCGCGCGTAATCTCCAGGATGGACGTGACCCGCCCGTGCTCGTCGCGCACGGTCGCCCAGCGGGTTTCGACGACGAGCCGCTCGCCGTCCTTGCGTGTGTGCCCGAGTTCCCCCTCCCAGTAGCCGTCACGATGCAGGCTCGCGTAAATATCTTCGAGCGGGATGGGAGGCTCTGTCTTGAGCAACTCGTGCGGCGAGCGCCCGAGCGCCTCCTCTTGCGTGTAGCCGTAGGTCCTCTCCGCGCCTCTGTTCCAGAGCGTAATAGCGTTCGCCGAGTTGCGCAGGAAGATTGCGTCGTAGGCCTGCCGGATGACCTCGGCCTGCTGGCGCAGCATCTCTTGCGCGCGCTTGTGCTCCGTGATGTCGCGCGCAATCTTCGAGGCCCCGATGATCTTCCCGTCCTGGTTTCTGATCGGTGAGACGGTCAACGAGATATTGACGAGTGTGCCGTCCTTACGCACTCGCACTGTCTCGTAGTGCTCGATACGCTCGCCCTTTTTGAGGCGCGCCAGAATAGAAGGCTCTTCTTCTTGGTGATCGGCCGGGATCAGGATCGTGACGGGCTGCCCGATTGCCTCTTCCGCCGTGTAACCGAAGATGCGTTCGGCCCCCTTGTTCCAGCTCGTGATGATACCTTCGAGCGTCTTGCTGATAATGGCATCGTCCGCAGACTCAATGATGGCCGTGAGCCAGTAGGGCACCAGCTCGGGGCTCTGCAAGTTATGGATCAAGTCTCCGCTGGTTTTGCTGTCGGGCGGCCCCTCTTGCGGGGATTTAATGGGCATAGACACACTTGTTCGGCGTAAGCGAATTGGAATAATAGAGGGGAAGCTCAGGGGACCCGAGGATTATACCGAGTCTGCGCCTTTATTGCTATGACTCATTCTTTTCGTGCAGGGTCTATTCATTTTCGAGACTGAGGAAAGTAGAGAAACAGCACTGTCCACGAAACCACACGAAACCACACGAAACAAACCACAGCAATTTCGTGTCGTTTCGTGTGGCTTCGTGGATCGTTCTCTTTCCGTCGAGAA